>WIAG01000134.1 GCA_014055495.1 Nitrospira sp. CR1.2 | reverse complement strand
CCGCCGGCAGGCTCGTCAAGACCGGCGGCCCGTTGATAAAGTTCCAAAAGCCTTCCAGCTGGCCGTCGCGGTAGAGCCGCATTTCGGTGCCATTGCGGACCACGCCGAGCCGATGCCACTGCCCATCGTTCACCCGCTGCGTCGTTGCCACGCCACCGCTCACGAACGTCGTCCCCGCCCCCGCGTCCGGTCCGGCCACGGCAAAGCTCGCCGTGCCGTTCGGTTGCAGCTGCAGCTCCCAGGAGGCCGCGTTGGCCGGAGACGTGACGGTGCAGGTCAGCCGGTCGCTCATGATGGTCTCGCGGCGCGTCGAGGTAGTGGTCTTGATCCACAGATCCACCGTGGCCTGAAATCCGAACCGACCCACCGTGCTGGTGAAGCCGATCGCGTCATCCACCCCGTCGAACTGAAAGGCCTGTCCCGCCAAGCCTGCGGCGAAACTCACACCGTTCTGCAAGGTCCCGGAGTTGGTGCCTTGGGCATCGGCGGCTGTGCCGTCACCCTTCCACCAGGCGACCAAGTTCGCCGTCGGCGGCGGCAGGGTCACGCCATCGCCCAATCCGGTCAAGCGATTCAACGGATCATAGTGATAGCTGGTCGTCTTGATCCCGTCGGCCAGGGTGAGGCGATTGCCGGTCTGGTCGTAGGCATAGCCGAGGGAGACCGTCGGTTGATTCGGCGAACCGGCGGTCGTGACGTTGAGCAATCGGCTGGCCTGGTCGTAGGTCATGGTCAGGACGCTATCCGGATCAGTCACGCCCGTCAAGTTGCCGACTTGGTCATAGAGGTAGCTCGTCACCTGGCTGCCCGGCAGGGTCTTGCTGAGCAATTGGTTCACGGCATCGTAGGCGAAGCTGATGGTCTCGTTCTTGGGCGTGATTCTCGTGAGCAGGTTGTCGTTCCCGTCGTAGGTGTAGCGCTCGATCTTGCCGAGGGGATCGGTGGTGCTGAGCAGCCGGTTTCGTCCATCGTAGGCAACGCTTGTTAATTTGCGCCGAGGGTGTCGTGATTTGGTTCAGCTTTTGCGACCTGATAAGACGGATCGTAAACCTATAGCAGATTGAGACAAGTTGCTGATTACCAAGGTTTGAACCGAAGGTCTGACGGGTGAAACGCATGGGCGACTTCTAGCCACCACTGAGCATCATAATCTTGAGAGGCAAGTGCCTCACTAACTTCTGAGGATATAACGGCTCTGGTTTTTGCAAGGCCCCAAATGGGCAGACAACTCGCCGAAATCGAAATTTTTCCGTCGGCAATTATTGTGAGGAGTGCCAGGAGGCCATCTTGCGATACGAAACTCGGCTCGTGCCCGGCAGCAAATCCCTCTCGCCGATTCTTTACATGCAATCGCTGAGCAATACGGCTACGTTTCTCTAACCCAATCGCAATTTTACCTTCAGTGGTAAGCCAAACTTCGGCCATGGCTTTTTCTAAACTGTCCGGCTCAAAAGAGACCGCGTAAAGAACGGTATAGTCTTCATATGGGTCACTTTTCGGTTGAGTGTTTTCAATGAATCGTATGCCTGTTGTTCGTCTTCTGCTAAACCACTCAGACAAAACCGCTCGCAATTGTTCCGGGCTTGCATCTTCGGGCTCATCGTATGCAGCCACAGGGACCTCCATCACCTGAATTAACACTTGCTCCTATCAATCCTGCTAAGCCACCATCACGCGCAGGGTCAGCACCAGATCGAAGTCCTCCTAAATCATCCAAGTCGAAATGCTTTTTTCCGACCCGAAGGCTCAACACATCCATCTCGCCTTTTGGGCCGCTCCACCCAAACCTCACATAAGATCTGTTCAACAGTCCTGCCGATTGAAAAAAGGAAAAGGGGTCGGGAGTCTTTTCTCTCTTCCATCCGCATGCGCTGGCCTCATCACTATCGCCAGCACTGATTCCAAAAGACTCCCGACCCCTTTTCTCATCCCCCTTTTCTCATCCTGCGACACGTCATCAGCGGTTCACTTGCGTTCGTCTTCTTGATTCGTACCTGACGGAATACGTTCCGCCTTTTCCGGCAACGCTCACGACGACGACTCTTGATCGACGCCGCTTGCCGCGGTTTGAAGTCTGCGCCTGTACGCCGACTTCGAGGGACCTCCCCTCATCGTGGGTGAAGCATCGCCTCCATCCTTACATAGATGGTTGCGTTCGTAGCACACAGACTCCCGACCCCTTTTCTCGCCTCCGGGATCATAGGATAACTCCATCGTAAGTTCAGGCGGCTGGGACACCGCTTTAATGCGACATCCTAAAAACCATTCGCCTTTGTGACAATACACATGAAGGACAACGAAGTTACAGTCGAATTCGATCGCTTTGAGGATCTCGAGCTGCTATCCAAACTGTCTGCATGTATGTCTTGAGCATCAAGCCGAGCCCTACTAGTCTCTGAATCGGCCCGCGATAACCTGCCAGCAATCTTTTCGCAATCACCATTTGAGATGGCAAGTGTCCCTCCTTCATTGTCTGCTCAAACAGATTGAACGCTTTCTCTCTGTCGATAGTCGTCCCGCTACCTGATTCATGCGACCAAGCCAACCGATACCGGGCCGGCAGATATCCCTGTGACACCGCCTTCTGATACCAGTCACGCCCTGCTGCAAAATCACCCTGCTTCATGCACAAGACTCCCAAGTTGAACTGCGCCTCCATAGAACCTTGGCCTGCAGCAAGCGAATACCACGTATGCGCTTCTTCAAGGTTCTCTTGTAGCCCTAACCCGTGATGATATATCCAGCCAATCATGAGTTGTGCTCGCGGGTGACCAGCTTCGGCTAGATTGCGATACTGGGCTAGAGCTTCGCCGTATCGCTCTGCGTCGAATAGTTTTTCTGCTTTGGCTAGAAGATGCTCGCGACTTTCTTCCATCTTCGACTCTTTCAAAGCATCACTGTGGTGGCCCGGGTGGATTTCTCTTTGGATCTGGTGGACCACCAGCTTCTGAACCTTTCTCCTGTTTTCGTGTGGGTCCTGGCTTTGGTTGTGGATAGTTGGGTACGTCCGGTGCGTCAGGATTTCTGCCCAGGATCCTGCACAACACTATAACTAGCTGAGCCTTTTTCCCCAACTTCTGAACCTTCTTGCAGAACTTGGTGAGCTGCTCTTCGATTGAGCACGGAACCAACGGAATAAGCCCTTCGGGATCAATGAAGTTGACCGGGCTACTAAAGACCGCACCGTACGGATTCAGAATTCTGGTTTCGTCGAGGTATGCTGGCAGCAACCAGATGGTTCGTCCGAAGAACACTCCCTCTTCATCCATGAGCAGATTAGTTGGCGAGAGCGTTGGATCTTTCTGTAAAAACCTTCCTGTGCTCGAATCGTAAGCTCTCGCTCGGTAGTAATACAGCCCGCTCTCAGAATCGAGATCTCTCCCCGTGTAGGTGTACGGCTGCTCCAGGGCCCCCGGTGATTCGAGCATGTTCCCGTACGCATCGTAGCTATAGCTCTTCGCCGTGGCGCCGGTTGAATCCGTGAGATCGGTGACCGAACCCAATCCGTCTTGGTGGTAGAAGAACGTGGCGCCGCCCTTCGTCACCGCGAGCGGCTCATCGATGCCGGGGCCGTGGGTGTAACGCGCCTGCAACACATTGGCGCCGTCGTATTCCAACAGGATGTCTTCGCCATCGTAGATGTAGCGCTTCGTCTGCCCATTCGCGACCTTCTCGATGCGGCGACCGAGCCCATCATAGCGGTAGGTGCTCGTAAACGCTGCGGTCGGAGTGCCCGCGACGAAGTCTTCGACCTTCGTGAGCCGATTCTCCGCGTCATACGTGTATTGGGTGAAGTTCCCTGTCGCGAGGAGCGTCTTTCTGGTGAGGTTCCCGTTGTCATCGTATTGATAGTTATAGTTCGCATCGGCGGTGAGCTGGTTGGCCGCATTTACGACCGATCCATTCGTCGTGCGGTTGCCAACGGGATCATAGGCGAACGTCTGCGGGTTCAACAGGAGCGGGTGGCTGGCTGACGTGAGCCGATCCAGATTGTCATACCCAAACGCCTGCGCCCCGCGCCGATCCGTCAGGCTGGTTCTGTTCCCCACCGGGTTGTAGGCATACTCCGCCTTGTTCACTTGTACACTTGTCACTTGTAACTGATGCACAATCTGCGTGACCTGACTCGCCGGATCGTAGCTGTAGGTGGTCTGGGTACCATTCGACAGGGTCGTGGCGATCCGGCGCGAGAGCGCGTCATAGACATAGGTCGCCACCGGTTGTTCCTGGGTCCGGGGCGATTGAAGTTCAGCCACCG
>WIAG01000133.1 GCA_014055495.1 Nitrospira sp. CR1.2 | reverse complement strand
CACGTGCGACTCGCACCGGCCGAGCGAAGAGAGTCCGAGGCAGGCTAACCGATGCTGTAACGGACGCAGGTCGCGGCGCCGAAGGGCCAGGTACTGCAGAAGATTTCTGGCGCTCCACCGATAGTTCGCGTGAAGCTTCGCCAACCGTCCCTGTGAATGGGCGGGCGCGGCGAGTACGTCCTCCTGAAGGTCGAGGAGATCCCGGAGCACCGCATCGAGGTCTTGTTCCGTGTGGGAAACCTTCTGCTCCATGCGGTCAGGATATCACGCCGATGAGAGGGCTGTGAGACGTGCTTACCCGACGCATGAGAGCGCCTTGGGTCTCACGGCCGACCATTCGACTTCATAGGTGAAGCCCCGGCGGAAGAGGATGATCTCGCCGCGACGGCTGAGGTCATCGACGGTGGTGAAGACCTGATTCCAGGTCAGCTCAGGCAACAGGGCCACGAGCTGTTCCAAGGTCAACGACCGGCGAACGCTCAAGAGATCACAGATCAAGGCGGCACTCTCGAAAGACAGGGGTGAAGGCGCCATGGCGGTCCTCCTGGTTTGTGGTTGGCGGGTACAGGATCGAGCGGCCCTGACGGAAGCCACTCAGCGTATAGGATATAGAGTAGGGCGATCGAATCACCGGCGAATCATGGGGACGTTAATGTCGGGTAAATTTTCCCGCAGCGGCTGTCGTGGCATTTACGACACCCAACTCGAAGATCACTTGCCGGCGCTCTCTCCATGGGCAGGGGAACAACGGACCGCCACCACTCGAATCGCGCCGAGCGCCAGGAGAATCGCGCCGAGCGAGACCAGTTTGGCGTGATCGGCGTCCTTGAACCAGAGCGAAATGATCTCCGTCAACATCACCACCAGGATGGTATCGACGATGAAGGTGACCTTCACGCGGCCTTCAGAAAAGTAGGTCACGGTGGTTTTGAACACTTCCACCACTGCGAGCAGAATCAGCGTATCGACGATGATCTGTCTGAGCCCGATCTCCACCGGAGCGTGCAGCAACATGCCGATATCCAGAAACGTCTTGATCACCCCGCCGGTCAGGGCGGTCAGGATCGTCAGGATCAGCAGACTGAGGACGGCCTTGATCCCTTTCATCCAGACGTCGGTCAGATCGGTATCCAAGACGCGATCGATGAACCCGTTGATCCGATTGATGCGTGGTTGCAGTTCTGAAAACGTCATCCGTTCATAATCCTTTCGTGTGTATCGACATAGGCTTCCCGTTGGACTTCACCACCCGTTCCTGATCATCGCGGACCACACCGCGGCGATCAGCGCGACCAGCAGAAGCATCGAGAGAAAAAATGAGCCGTTGGTGGACACCGGCGTCATCAACCACTCTGACAGCATGGAACACCTCCTTGATGGATTCTCGTTGAATTCTCGCGCCGACCTTCGCTTCAGAGTCTAGAAAACCACTGTTCCAGCCGGCTTATGAGCCGGTTACGGCACCGTTACTTCTCTGGGAAGGACCGGAACGGCAAGAGTTAACACGGAGTTAACGAACAGCTAATAACACAGCAATTGCGTTATTTTATCTTCCGCGCATGGTACGACCGACGAACTTTGTGCACCACGACTCGCGCCGACATTGAGGGAATCAGATTTATTCACACGGAGGAACGACATGAGTGACGTGACAACAGGTCTGGGGATCAGGGGGAAGCGCCTTTCGAGGCTGGCGGCAGTGACCATCGGCACGTTAGTGGCTTTTTCGGCTGGCCATGCTGCAGCCGAACACGCGGGACTGAGCGGCGGCGGCCCCAACGTCGACCCCGCAATCGAGCCCTATGTGAACCACAACGGTCTCCAGGGGAAACTGAGCATCGCCGGCTCGGATACGATGCGGCCGCTGATTGCAAAGCTCGCCGCGCAGTTCTCCAGCCTTCATCCAGCCGCACAGATTGCGGTCGAAGGAACCGGGTCGAGCGCCGCCATCCGCGAGTTCCTGCTGGGTCTCTCCTATCAACGACGTGGGGACAAGGTACAGGGCCGGGGAACGGGTGGATCGAGCACGGTCGAATTGCTCGCCTCTTCCCGGCAGTTGACGGATGAGGAATCCAAGGGCTTTGAATCCAATTATGGCTATCGCCCCTTGGAAGTGCCTATCGCCATGGATGCAGTCGCCATCTATGTGAACAAGGACAACCCTCTTCAGCGCCTGACCTTGGCGGAAGTGGATGCTATTTTCGGAAAAGATCATAAACGCGGCCTTGGCCCCATCACCAATTGGAGTCAAATCGGAATGGGCAACTCCGCGCTGGCCAAGCAGCCTGTTCACCTGTACGGGAGAGACAAGCGCTCCGGCACCAGGGAGTTTTTCAAACATGTCGCCCTGAAGGACGGGGAGCTCGTGGACGACGTGGTCGAGCAACCGGGCTCGGCCTCGGAGATCATTGCGATCGCCCAAGACCCGCTTGGTCTGGGTTATGCCGGCGCCGGTTTCGACATTTCAGCCGTACGCCAGGTGCCCATTGCCGCCCAGCCCGAAGGACCGGCCCTGTTGCCGTCGATCGAGACCGTCACCTCAGGGGCCTATCCGTTGGGCCGTTCGTTGTACCTGTACGTGAAGAAGGGCCCGAAGGACAAACTGGATCCGGTCGTGGAAGAGTTTCTGGCCTTTGTGAACAGCCGCCAGGGACAGGAAACCGTGGCGCGGGCGAACTTCTATCCGCTGACCTCAACGCAGGTGGCGAAGAATCGCCAGGAGCTGGGGCTGGACAAAGGGGCGATGGTCACCCTCCCGCCTCAGGACCTGCGGATCGCCGAACAACGAACACGGTAACCTCCTTTTCCATCGCATCTGCGACGAGGGAACGGACAGGGAGCGCCTGGTGCAAAAGGCGCTCCCTTTTCTGTTTTTTTTGGTATGATGCGCGCGATTCGGCCCCCGATGTTCATGACCACCGATCATGCGTTCCCACGAACCAGAGACTGGAGAACAGGAATGGATCCCATGTTGCGTCGAACAGTCATCCTCCCCTTGCTCCTTGCCGCCGCGGCGCACTTCGGCTGCAGCACCCCGCCGCCGCCACGCACCTCGTACCAAGATCCCATCACCGCGATCCGGCTGTACGTGGATGACCATGCGCAATCCAGCCATCAGCACCCCGCCGACATCTCCCCGGAACAGATGGCGAAGGTGCTGGGCGGCCTGCGTGTCTTTCCGCGATCCGGCTTCATCGGGTCCTTGATCTCGGGACAGGCTAGCCCCAAGCCCGCCTTTGCATCCACTGAAATCCAGGCCTTGGCTCCGAGACTCAGCCGGGCGCTGACTGAAGCCAAACCCGACGAACTGGTGACGTTTTACCGTCGTTTCTCCGACAACAACACCGGACTGGCCGTCACGTCCGGCGGGATGTTCGTCCAGGACGGGTATCTGACGGTGATCCTCGCCAACGATCGGACGCTCCCGACCGATGGCATGAACCAAAACATGGTAACGGATTTTGATCCGATCGACAGTCCGCTCGTTCCGATTGCGCGCACGAGTTTTCGACTTGAATTCGCGCAGCCTTCGGCGCTGGCCGCACCCGACAAACGACCCGCTTGGCCCTATATCGACGAAGGCCGCATTCTCGCCATCGACCTTCGGCGGCTGTCCGCCGAGCCTAGATCCTCGGCCGTCCATCCGGCGCCGTAATTCCTTTCCTATCTTAGGATCGTGCCGCCAGCCGACAAGACGTACTGTCTTCTCGGTCGGCGGCCCACATCCTGTGACGAATGGCATCGCCTCTCGTCACGGGCCGGCGGTCCTCCGAGAGGCCGAGGCCTGCACCAGGCGGCTGGTGAGACCACGCGAGCCGAGCTCGTCAGCCGGCCTGCCGGTGTCTGTAGGGGATATGTTCGTGAAGAACGGGGACGAACTTGATGTGAAGACAACGGTCGCAGGCTAGTCGGCTCCCCTCATCACCCGTCGTCCGTGAAACGTCGTTCATCTCGCGTGACAGCACGGGTGAGGATCCTCACGAGATACGCTTCACGATTCACGGATGTCGAGAACGCCGCCGGCGGGCTTTTTCCGTATCCTGCTGGCGGGCCGGGCGAGCAGGAAGGCGGGCGTCCTGGAGATTCATTCCGGACGCCCGCCACAGACTAGACTGTCGTCAGTTCCAGAACCATTGCGTCATGAATCGCATCTGCGAGGCATCGAAGTCGTTTTGGGCACGGTTCGCAACCAGCGTGCTGTTCAAACCGTCCTTGGACATCCACTCCGCCACCACTCTGAAATGCGTATCCGGCTCCCACACCAGACCGATATTCCAGGTGCGGGATTGGCCGTCCGGCGCCCCGTTGATCGATTTGAAGCCGCC
>WIAG01000132.1 GCA_014055495.1 Nitrospira sp. CR1.2 | reverse complement strand
CGAGGGAAAAAATGGCCGCCGGCCATCGCGTGGGTGCGGTCATGCTCACGGTAGATAAACGGATAGCCGAGGTGCTTCAGCTCAGCGGCCAGTTTCCGGCTCAATTCCACCGGCATGACCTGATCCTGCGATCCATGGATGATATAAATCGGCGTCGTACGGAGATTCTCCAGGAACGGAAACAACACATCGTCGATCCCGCTGGCCATCGGCGCAAGGCCGGCAAACAGGGGGGCATGGTGCATGCCGATCAACCAGGCGCCGATTCCACCGTTGGACATCCCGCTCAAGAAGATGCGGTTTGGATCGATGCGATACCGCTGTTGCACGGTGCGGACCGTCGCCAAGACCAGATCCTCGGCCCGTCTCGTAAACCAGGCGCCGGCCGGATAGGTCGGACAGGCCAGGATGTACTGTTCCCCCAACCGGGACTTCCATCGATCCAAATAGACTTCACCGGTGAACCCGGCCCCATGTAGACAGACCACCAGCGCATAGTCTTTGGTCGGCTCATAACTCTGAGGGATCGACAAGCTCAGCCGATAGGGGCGATCACGCACCACGATCTGTTCGTCCGGCAGGGAGCCGACCGGCTGGAGACCATGGGGCTGTCCTGTGCGGACAATCTCTTGCACCACCGGCACGGTTGCATCAGGGCGTTGCAAAATCGCCGTCAGCACCACGCGTGCCCGCTCGCCGTCTTCGGTCGTGAGATATTGCCACACCTGAGCGGCAAGGTCTGTGACGGAAAGCGGCTCCTCGGCATCGACCGTCGCCGCCATCAGGCCGATCGTCACTAGGCAGCAGAGGAAAAACAACAGCACAACGGATCTGCGGAGGTGAGCATGAGGCATGGAACGGACGAACAATTGAACCGTGCTCCTAGTCACTAGAAAAATCGGCCTGGACGAGCATATCACGCCCGACCGGCTCGATGCGCAGATTCTTGAGGGGCACGGCTTCTCGCAGGCGGCGCGGAGACAAGCCGCCCAGGACCCCCTTGGCATCTTGCCCACCCAGCAGAAGCGGCGCCACGAAGCACATGAGTCGCTGGGCAAGGCCGGCCCGCACCACGGCTGCATTAAGCTCGCTGCCCCCTTCGACAAGCAGACTCGTGATACCGAGTTGGCCGAGCCGCGTCCACAACGCACGCAGATCGACGTGATTCTTCGTCTTCGGAAGAACCAGCACGTCGACGCCACGGCCTTTCAAGGTGGCGATCTTACGTGATTGAGCCGCATTCGTCGTGACAAGCAAGGTGTGCGCAATCTGCTGCGCTTCGAGCACCGCGGCCTTGAGCGGAATCCGTAAGCGGCTGTCCACGACGATTCGAAGCGGCTGCCGCACAGCCACCTCCCCGCTTGGCCTCGCGGTCAACCGGGGATTGTCTCGTAAGACCGTACCGATCCCGACGAGCACGGCGTCGACGTCAGCTCGCAACCCATGGGCCTGCTTCCGTGCCGCCTCGTCGGTAATCCATTGCGATTCGCCGCCGGCGGTGGCGATCCGACCATCCAAGGTCATTCCGGCTTTCAGGATGGTAAAGGGTCGCCCGGTCTGCACCCAATGGAGATAGGCCTCATTGAGCTGCCTCGCGTCGCGTTCGCAGCAACCGACCTCCACCCGAATCCCGGCCCGCTTGAGTCGGGCCACGCCACGGCCCTTGACCTGTGGATTCGGATCGACCATGCCCACGACGACGCGGCGGACACCGGATGCGATGACGAGCGGCACACAGGGCGGGGTGCGTTTTTTGAGATGACTGCAGGGTTCGAGGGTGACGTAGAGGGTGCCGCCTTTGGCGCGAGAGGCGGCCTGGCTGAGGGCGATCACTTCGGCGTGCGGACCGCCGACTTTGCGATGGGATCCCTGTCCGACGATGGTCCCGCGGTTGACCACCACGGCGCCGACCATGGGGTTGGGGCTGGTGTGGCCCCGACCCTTCGCGGCAAGGTGAAGCGCCAGGGCCATCATGTCACGATCGCGGGAGGACAAGCTCACCGTTTCGTACGCTTACGGCTCCGCACTGCGCGTTTCGCGGCAGACCGCTTCTTGACCGCCACAGGCGTTGCAGCCTTTTTGACCGCCTTGGCCTTGCCCGCGCCCTTCGCGCTCGGTCGAGCTTTCTTCACTTTGGCTTTTTCGGCCTCTTCCTGCGTCAGCGCCGCCTGTGCCGCCGCCAATCGGGCAATGCCGACCCGATAGGGCGAACAACTCACGTAATCCAATCCCAAGAGGTGACAGAACTCGACGGAGCTGGGGTCCCCCCCATGTTCGCCGCAAATACCCAGCTTGATCGTGGGCCTGGTCTTGCGCCCGCCGGTGATCGCGGTGCGCATGAGGGACCCGACCCCTTCACGGTCCAGCTCGGCAAAGGGATCGCTTCCGAGAATATTGGCGGTCTTGTAGAAATCAATAAACTTGGCCGCGTCATCGCGGGAGAAGCCGAAGGTGGTTTGGGTCAAATCGTTCGTGCCGAAGGAGAAGAACTCCGCCTCCTCCGCAATTCGATCGGCCGTGACGGCGGCGCGCGGCAACTCGATCATGGTGCCGACGAGATAGGACAACTTCACGCCGTACCGCTTCATCGTGTCCGTGGCCACCTCGCGCACGAGATCCTTCTGCGCCTTCATTTCCGAGACCATGCCGACCAGAGGAATCATGATCTCCGGAACGATCTTCGTGCCTTCCTTCGCCAGTTCACAGGCCGCTTCGATGATGGCGCGCGCTTGCATCCTCGTGATTTCCGGCATCGTGATCCCAAGTCGACAGCCGCGCAGACCCAGCATGGGATTGAACTCATGCAGTTCTTCCACCCGAGCCAGCAAGCGCTTCTTCTCTTCGAGCACGGTCGGCCCACCGCTGGTCAGTTCGAGTTGCGCAATTTCGACCATCAATTCTTCACGCTTCGGGAGGAACTCATGCAGCGGCGGATCGAGCAACCGGATCGTGACCGGGAACCCCTTCATCTCACGGTAGAGCCCGATGAAGTCCTGTTTCTGCAACGGCAGCAGCTGCTCCAGGTACATCTCCCGCTCTTCGCGCTTCCGCGCGAGGATCATCTTCTGCATGATCTGGATGCGATCCTCGGCAAAGAACATGTGTTCGGTCCGGCACAGGCCGATCCCTTCGGCGCCGAAGCTCCTCGCGATACGGGCTTGATCCGGGACATCCGCATTGGCCCGGACCTTCAGTTTGCGCACCCCGTCGGCCCACTTCAGGACCGACTCGAAGAGCTGATATTTCTCCGAGGCTGTTGCTTCCATTTTCCCTTGCAGCACCTGGATGACCTCGGACTCCACAACGGGAATGTCGCCGCCATAGACGTTGCCGGTCGACCCGTTGACGGACAGGTAGTCCCCTTCGCGGAACATCTGGTTGCCGATGCGCACGGTCTGACTATCCACCACCTCGATGGCTTCGCAACCGGCGACGCAGACCTTGCCCATCTGCCGAGCGACGACCGCCGCGTGAGACGTCATGCCGCCGCGCGCGGTCAGAAAGCCCAGGGCGGCGTTCATGCCGTGAATATCGTCCGGGCTGGTCTCCTGCCGCACCAGCACGACGCGATTGCCGGCGGCTTTCATCTCGACCGCACGGTCGGCCGTCAAGGCGACTTTCCCGGCCGCCGCGCCGGGACCGGCCGGCAACCCCTTGCCGAGCGGGATGCACTGCGATTCTTCCTTCGCATCGAAAATCGGATAGAGGTACTGCGCCAACTGATCCGGCCCGATCCGCTGGAGCGCCTCTTTTTTGGTGATGAGCCCTTCCTTCACCATGTCGACCGCAATCCGAACCGCCGCGACTCCGGTACGTTTGCCGACGCGGGTCTGCAACATGTAGAGCTTACCCTCCTGGATGGTGAACTCCAGGTCGAGCATGTCCCGATAGTGACGCTCCAATCGTTTATAGGTCGTCTCTAAATCCTTGTAGGCCTGCGGCATGAACTTTTCGAGCTGATTCACGGGCAACGGAGTCCGGATGCCGGCCACCACGTCTTCGCCTTGCGCGTTCGTCAAACATTCGCCGAAGAACTGGCGCTGTCCGGTCGCGGGGTCACGCGTGAAGGCCACGCCCGTGCCGCTCGTCTCGCCCATATTGCCGAACACCATGGCCACGACGTTGACCGCCGTGCCCCAGGTTTCGGGAATGTTGTACAAACGGCGGTACGTCACGGCCCGCGCGCCGTACCAGGAGGAGAACACCGCATTGATCGCCATCCGCAGCTGTTCGAGCGGATCGTCCGGGAAATCCCGCTTGGTTTCTTCCTTCACGAGCTCTTTGAAACTGACGACCAGTTCCTTGAGCGCCTTGGCATCGAGATGCGTGTCCTGCGTGACTCCGAGATCCCGCTT
>WIAG01000131.1 GCA_014055495.1 Nitrospira sp. CR1.2 | reverse complement strand
ATAGCACCAGCGCCACCGCCCAGGTCGTCGTCACGGCGCCGGAGGTGGAGTCGCTCACCGTTGCGCCTGCCGCCCCGACGGCTTTTGCAGGGGAATCAGTTGCCTTCACGGCCACGGGCTTGTTCACTGACGGCAGCAGCCAGCCGCTGGCGAATGACATCGCCTGGACGTCGACCAATCAGTCAGTCGCCTCCATCGGCAGCAGCGGCCTGGCCACGGCACTGACCGTCGGCACCACCACGATCAGGGCCACCATCACTACCTCGGTCGGCCCGGTGACCGGGGAGACGACCCTCACGGTGCAGCCCGCGCCGGCATTGGTGGTGACGCCACTCACGACGTCGTTGACGGTCGGCCAGAGTGCGCTGTTCACGGTCGGGACCGTCGTGGCTCCCACCTCGGCCCTCACGATCACGTTGGCCATGTCCGGCAGCGGCACGGCGCTGTTGAGCCCCGTCTCGGTCGTGATCTCTGCCGGACAAACCACCTCGCCCACGCCGGTGCAAGTCACTGCGACGGGGATCGGCTCGGTGCTCCTCACCGCCACCGCGCCGGTGCGGCAACCGGCCAGCAGCACGCTCACGATCACCGCAGGCCTCCCGGTGATTACCACCGTGAGCCCTGCCAGTGGTGTGGTCGGATCGGTGGTGACCCTGAGCGGGTCAAGTTTCAATCCCGTGGCGGCCAACAATCAGGTCCGATTCGGTGGTGTCCTTGCGACGGTCCTCTCCGTCAGCACGACCGGGAGCTCGCTCACCACCGCCGTGCCTGCCGGGGCCCTCACGGGACCGGTGACAGTCACGACCCCCCTCGGCACCGCGACCAGTCCAGTGCCATTCACCCTCCTCAATAGTGCGCCCGTCCTCTCGCCCATCGGAAACAAGACGTTGTCGTTAGGCAGCACGCTGTCCTTTACAGTGTCCGGGGTCGATCCGAACGGACAACCCGTGACGTATAGTGCGCAGCAGGCCGCCCCGGCATCGCCGACGTTGCCGGCCCATATGACGTTCAATGGCCTGACGGGTGTGTTCAGCTTCACGCCCGATGCGACGCAGGTCGGCACGTTCAACCTCGTCTTTGTGGCCTCTGACGGATCGGTTTCCTCAACAGAAACCATTGCCCTTACCGTGACGGGGGCCGTCCCCGGTGCGCCGACCAGCTTGTCAGGACGTGTGGATGATAGCTCCGGTAATCCCGTTGTCGGCGTGGCCGTGTCCTTGCGCGATGTGCCGACGACGACCACGACGAACACGGCGGGCGAGTTCACCCTCGCCTTTGCCGGCCATCCGGCGGGGCGCCAACTTCTCGTCGTCACGGGGCTACCGGCCGGGTATGCGAACTTAGTAGCGCCGGTCGATCTGATCGCCAATACGGCGAATGTGCTGCCGACTCCCGTCACCACGCCGCCGTTGGATCTCGCGACCGCCGTCACCGTGAACCCTGCGGCCACGACCATGCTCACCAGTGCGACGGCCCATGTGACGGTCGTGATTCCACCCGGCCGGGCGAAGAATGCCGATGGCACGCCCTTTACGGGGCAGCTGACGATCAGCCCCGTCCCGGAATACGGGCGCCCAGAATCGCGTCCCGTGGAATTGCGACCGGGTCTCTCGGTGACGATTCAACCGGCGGGCGTCATCCTCGATCCGCCCGTCCCCATCACCTTTCCGAATGTCGACAACATGCCGCCGGGCAACGAGTTTGACCTCTGGTCGTTGTATCCGGACACCGGCACGTTTTTGGTGGTGGGACGGATGCGGGTCAGTGCCGATGGAGCGACCGTGGAGATGATTCCCGGCACCGGCGGGGTGCGCAAGACGGCCTGGCATTTTGCCATGCCTCCGGAATCCAAGGCAGACCTTCCGGAGGTGCCGAGCAAGGACGGGGACTGTGTGGCCTGTCGGACGGGCTCGGAAGCGGACCTCACCGCCGGCGCCCTGGCCCTGGACGAAATCATCCCAGGGATTCGCACGCTGGGGGTGACGCGGGATTTGGCCCTCCACTATCGGTCGACCAATGCGGATGTGCAGCGCATTGTCCCGGTGAACGCGACGCTCCGAGTGCAGGCGGCCGTGCCGACGACCTTCTCGGCGCGCCTCTCGATCGGCGGAGTCCAGCTCGGACAGGACCGGTATTGGGATAGTCGCGCCTTACCGGAGAATGCGGATTCCGTCTCCCGTCTCGGCGTGCAATTCGACGGCAGCGCCTTCCCGACCGGCGTCTATCCGTCTGAACTCCTCCTGTTCTCCAACTATCCGCAGTCGAGCATCGGCGGGGTGACGCGCAGTCAGGTCTTGCTGCGGAACGAACAGGCGAGCCCGTTCGGCGCCGGCTGGACCCTGACGGCATTGGATCGTCTCTACCCGCAAGCGGACGGATCGGTGGTGTTGGCCAAGGGCACCGGCAGTACGCTGTTGTATGGCGCAGCGGGACGGCCCCTCGTGGTAGAGAGTTTCGATCAGGCCCGCAGCCTCACGGTCAGCGGGGTCAACGCCAGTTTTGTCGCGGGGGCGATGCATGCGGCGGCACGCGCCGACCTCTTGAATACTGCCAACTTCGGTGCGCTCGGGACCGTTCGCAGACCGGTCACCTTCCGGAGTGGCCTCAACGTCGTCACCCTCCCGGCATTGGCGGGGGTGGATGTGTTTGTGGTGAATCTGCTGACGACGGAATTGACGGCGACGGAAGTGCAAGTGCTGGAGCAATTTGTGCGCGAAGGGGGGACCGTCCTGGAAATTCGGAATACGGCCGTGACCCGGCCGTTGCTCCTCGGGACCTTGCCCGCGCCGTTCATCGGCGACCTCACGGCGGACGTGACGCCGGAGGGCCTCACGTCGCCGCTGGGCAATGGGCCGTTCGGGACGATCATCAGTCCGCTGCTGACCGGTGGGAACGCGGGCTATGCGACCGCCGGGTTGGCGACCGTCCTGGCCCGGAATGATCTCGGCCCGAATGTCCTCCTGCTGCCGCCCGGGACGGTCTTCTCCGGCGCGGGCCGGGCGGTCTTGATCGGGGATGAAGAGATCGTGGCCTCCGGCTATACGGGTGGTGCGGGGTCGAACCGCTATACGGAAGGGTCGAATCGCACCTTCTTTTTGAACGCGATCGGCTACCTGGCTGGCGCTCCCGGCTATCGACCGGTACTCCCGGCGGGCCCGACCGCCATCACGCTGCAAGGTCCCCCGGATGAATATGCGGTCTTGGTGCGACAGGTGGATGGCACCTATACCCGAACCGCCAAAGACGGCACGGTATCCCAATTCAGCCCGCAGGGCCTGTGCACGAGCCTGCGCGATCGGAACGGGAACCAGACCACCTATGCCTATGACGGCAGCGGGCGACTGTTAACCATCACGGACCCGACCGGGCAGGTGACCACCCTGGCCTATAGTGGTACCAAGGTGCAGAGCATCACGGACCCGGCGGGCCGCGTGACGCAATTGGAGTATGATGCGGCGGGCAACTTGCAGCGGCTTCGCGGCGCTGATGGGACGGCGGTGACGTTCGCCTATGATGCACAGCATCGGCTGATTCGTCGGACAGACGCCCGGAATCAGATCACGCAGTACACCTATGATGCCAGCGGTCGATTTGCCCAGGCGACCTCGCCGGACGGGGCGACCCGCGCGGTCACCCCCAGTCACACCATTGCGGTGCCCAATTTCGCTGCGGGGCAGGGGACGGCCGGCAACCCGGCGCCCTTGATTGCTACGAGCGTCAACCGGGCGACGTTTACGGATGCCACCAATCACACCACGACCTTTGAACTGGACGCGCTGAGCCGTATCACGAAGCAGACCGATGCGTTGAACCGCGTGACCACCATCACGCGGGATGCCCGGGGCAATCCCACGCAGATCGTCCGTCCCAATGGCGCGGTCACCACCATGACCTACGACGCGAAAGGCAATCTACTCACGAGTACGGAGCAGGCCATTGCCGCGACGACCACGTTTACATACGAGCCGACCTTCAACCAGGTGACCAGCATCCGCGACCCCAAAGGCAACTTCACGCAGATTGCGTATGATGCCAAGGGCAATCCGCTGACGATCACCGACGCCCTGAACCAGGTGACCACGTTCACCTACAACCCGCAGGGCCTCTTGCTCACGACCCAGGACGCGCTGAATCAGACCACCACCTTTACCTATGACGCGCTGGGCCGACTGCTCACCACGACCGATCCGCTGAACCGGACGACCACGCTGACCTACGGTGCGGCGGGGAATGTCGCGACCAGCACCGACGCCCTCAACCGCGTCACCACGTTCGCCTATGACGTGAAGAACCGGCTCACGCAGGTCACCGATCCCAATACGGGTGTCACGGCCTATGCCTACGACGGCACCGGCAATTTGCTGACCGTCACCGACGCGAAGAACCAGGTGACCACCTTTGCCTACGATGGTCGAAACCGGCTGCTCA
>WIAG01000130.1 GCA_014055495.1 Nitrospira sp. CR1.2 | reverse complement strand
GGAAGGCCTCGCCCATCGAGGCGGCTCACGCGCGCCACTCCACGCATGGTGACGGAGTTGTGCGGCTGCGTCCAGGGTTGCAGTTCCCTCCTCCCATCCGCATAATGCCGGACAAAGAACAGCCGCGCGCCGAATCGGCCCGCGATTTGTGGAGGTGATGGGACCCATGAGCGACAAAATCGATACCCTGTTGAAAGAGGGACGTGTCATCCAGCCGTCCGCCAGGACCAAAGCGGCAGCGCATATCCCGGATTATGACCAGGCGTACAAGGCCTCTATCGCCGACCCGGAAGCGTTCTGGGGCGGCGTGGCCAAGGAGTTGGAGTGGTTTACCCCCTGGACTCGGGTGCTGGAGTGGAACTACCCCTGGGCCAAATGGTTCGTCGGCGCGACCTGCAACATCGCCTACAACTGTCTCGATCGCCACGCGAACAGCTGGCGACGGAACAAGGTCGCCATCATCTGGGTGGGCGAGAACGGGGATGAACGCATCTTTACGTACGGTGAACTCTTGCGCCAGGTCAACCGTTGCGCCAACGCGCTCAAAGCACTCGGCTTGAAACAGGGCGACCGCGTGACCATTTACCTCCCCAAGATTCCCGAACAAGTCGTGGCCATGCTGGCCTGCGCGCGCATCGGCGTGATTCACAGTGTGGTGTATTCCGGGTTCAGCGCTCCGGCCCTGGCCAGCCGCATCCAGGATGCCGAAGCACGGCTGGTCATCACCGCGGACGTCGGCTACGACCGCGGGAAAACGATTCCCCTCAAGCCCGTGGTCGACGCGGCGGTGCAATCCTGTCCCTCCGTGGAAAAGGTCGTGGTGGTGCGCCGGGATGCCCTCGGCGTCGCCCTCACCGCGCCGAAAGAAATCGATTGGACCGATTGGTTGAAGGAGCAGAGCGCCGTCTGCGCAGCGGAACCGTTGGACGCCGAAACTCCCTTGTATATTCTGTATACCTCCGGCACCACCGGCAAGCCCAAAGGGGTTGTGCATGTGCACGGGGGCTACATGGTCGGCACCTATATCACCACGAAGTATGTGTTCGACCTGAAGGAGGAGGATGTCTATTTTTGCGTGGCCGACCCGGGTTGGGTCACGGGACACAGCTACATCGTCTACGGTCCCCTCTTGAACGGCGCCACGATCCTGATGGCCGAAGGTAAGCCCGACTATCCGAATCCCGGTCGCTGGTGGGATCTCATCGCCCGGTACGGCGTCTCCATTTTCTACACCACGCCGACCGCCGTGCGCTTGCTGATGAAATACGGAGAGGACTGGCCCCGGAAATACGACCTCTCCACCTTGCGCGTGCTGGGCAGCGTCGGCGAGCCGATCAACCCGGAAGCCTGGGAATGGTTCTATCGCGTGACCGGCAGCGACAAACCGATCATGGACACCTGGTGGCAAACAGAAACCGGGGCCATTCTCGTGACACCGCTCCCGTCCGTACCGCTCAAACCCGGCTCCGCCACGAGGCCGTTCCTGGGAATTGAAGCCGACGTGGTGGACAAAGAAGGGCACAGCCTGCCCAGCAATGCGGGCGGATTCGCCGTCATTAAGAAACCCTGGCCGGCCATGATGCGCACGATCTACAAAGATCCCGATCGCTACAAGGTCTACTGGAATACGATCCCCAACTGTTATACAGCAGGCGATGTCTGCCGCAAGGACCAGGACGGTTACATGTGGTTCATGGGCCGGGCCGACGACGTGATCAAGGTGGCGGGCAACCGCATCGGCACCGCGGAAGTCGAAAGCGCACTGGTCAGTCACGAGGCGGTGGCCGAAGCCGCCGTCATCGGCAAGCCGCATCGCACCGCCGGAGAAGCCATCAAAGCCTTTGTCATCTTGAAGCAGGGCTACCAGGATTCAAAAGAGTTGATTCAGTCGCTCAAAGACCATGTATTGAAGGAACTTGGGAAAATCGCGGTGCCGCAGGAAATCGATATCGTGCCGTCGCTCCCCAAGACACGCTCCGGAAAGATCATGCGGCGGGTATTAAAAGCGAAGGAACTGGGGCAGGACGTGGGAGACATCTCCACCATCGAAGATTGAGCGGATACAGATTCAGGACAGGGCGGCCCAGGCTCCGACCTGTTTCGGCGAAGCGCCCAAGGTCCAGTGCGCAAAACCGGGCAAGGGCGCGCCCGGGAACACCTACAACAATCCACGACGCTGCAGATAGTCCTTATCGATCACCGGGGTTGGTTTTGGCGGGAGCAGACCGCGCTCCTGCAAGAGCCGCTCGACGTACTTGCCGATCAGGTCCGATTCCAGATTGACCTGGTCCCCCACCTGTTTCAGTCCGAGTGTCGTCACCTTCGCGGTGTGGGGGATAATGGCCACCAGAAACGAGCGGTCGGTCACCTCGTTGATCGTCAGGCTGATGCCGTCCACCGTGATTGATCCCTTCTGAACACAGAGGCGCAGAATCTCCTTAGGGGCCTCGATCTCCAGAATCACCGCATTGCCGTCCTGATGCCGGCTCCGAATGGCGCCGATCCCGTCGACATGGCCGGAGACCATGTGGCCGCCGATGCGCTCGTTCAGTTTCATAGCACGCTCGAGATTGACCGGTGAACCGGACGTGAGATTGCCGAGCGTGGTGATGTTGAGCGTTTCCGGCGACACGTCGACGGAGAAGTCATGATCGGTGCGCGCCACCGCCGTCAGGCAGACCCCGTTCACGCTGACGCTGGCGCCGATCGTGAGATCGCCCATCACGGTCGAGGCCATGATGGTCAGACGCGTGCCGGACAAACTCCGATTCAGCACCGACACCGCGCCCATCTCTTCCACAATGCCGCTGAACATAGCCTAGACTCCCCTGTGAGTCTTGATGAGATACAGACAGAACCCCACCAACCCGATGCCCCCGACCACCGCGATCCCGCGCTGCAACGTTTCGATAAAGTCCGTATCCATCCTTCTCCGCTTCCTTTTGAAAAATGTGGCCGTCACCGGGCGAAAAGCGGCGGCATTATACCACTACCGAGAGAGAGTTCTCATCGTCGCCCAGAACGCGACGGCCGCGAGGATCTGGATCGCGGCAATCACCCCAAACGCTCCCTGATAGCCGGCATGGGCAATCAAAAACCCAGCCAGGAGCGGGCCGCTGGCATGGCCGATATCCATGACCGTCCCCTGCATGCCCATGCCCGCCCCCAACCGTTTGAATTCCGAACTGTCGGCCACCAGCGCGGCCGATGAGGAAGAGACCACCGCTTCCCCGAAGCCGAACCCCGAGGACAGCAGCAGCATCACCGCGAACGATTCGACGTGGGGCATCGTGATGAAGGTCGTGGCGCAAATGACCAGCCCAAGCACGATCAGCGGCTGCCGTCCCATCCGATCCGAGACGCGCCCCATCACGGGCTTCGAGAAAAACGATGTGACGGCCTGCACCGTGAAGAGCAGGCCCACCTCACCGGCATTCAGGCCGATGGACAGGCCGTAGAGCGGCAGGAACGCCATGAGGGCGCCATTGGCGATCATCTTGGCCGCGTCGGTCGAACTGGTGATCAGCACTTTCCGGTTTCGGGCCACCGCGAGAAAGCCCTTCCCCATTTCCGTGATCACCGGAGCCAGCCCCTTCTCACGCACACGCGGCGGCGGCTCGTCCAGATGGAGACTGAAGAAAATCAGAATCGCGATGCACCCGAAGATTCCGGCCGTGACAAAGGCGGTGGAAAAGCCGGCTGCATGGGCGAGCCACCCTCCGAGAAACGGGCCCAGGAGCGACCCGGACTGGGTGCAAGCCGTATAGGTGCCCAACGCGGCGCCCCGCCTCTCCTTATAGAGATCGGCCACGGTCGCCAGGGCGCTGGGGGCAAAGATAGCCGTCGCCAGGCCATGCACGAATCGTAAGGCCGTCAACGCATCGAGGTCCGAAATGAACGGATAGATGAACGGCGGCAATCCGAAGGCCACCACGCCGATGCGCAGTAGCATCTTCCTTCCATAAATATCGGACAGCGCGCCCGACGGCAATTTCAGCAACACGCCGGTGATCGTGGACACGGAGACGATCAAGCCGATCCGCTCCGGCCCCGCGCCGAGTGATTCGGCGAAGAGCGATAACACCGGCATACGTACCAGGTTGTAACTGATGAAACAGAACACGCCGAGGGTGCAGAGGTAAAAGAAACTGCGGGAGGTGGTCATCACGGTCTCATGGTGAAGCAGGGCCCGGTCTCTGCGCCGGATTGTGCAAGGATGCGAGAGCGGCTTTCAAGAAGGCAACCTGTTCATCCGGCAAGCCCGGCGGGTCCGTCGCCTCGAACAACACCTGGTCGGGCTGATCGCGCATGGCACCGGCCAAACGACGGACCGCATCGAACGCCTTCATAACTTGCCGGTTGACCACGTTGCCGATGAGGGGACGAAGCAGCGAGAGCAACCCCGAATATAATCGGTTATCGAGCCGCA
>WIAG01000049.1 GCA_014055495.1 Nitrospira sp. CR1.2 | reverse complement strand
GCATGGTGCGCTCCCCCTCTACAGCACTTGTCGACTACGGCTCGATCTGTGAGCCGTTCCGGGAAGACGGTCTGCCGTTCTCCTCATCTCCCTGATCGGGAACCTGCTTCGCCCCTGATTGCCCTGGTAAGCCTGTCACACGTTGACTGTACTTTCGCTCCTTCGTGCCATACAACAGGTTTGGCGGTGGGCTATAGCGATTTTTCAGGATCACCGGATCGAGCACCTCCCCGCAGATGGTGCAGTGCCATGCGGTAATGTCAATTTGACCAGTGTCATCCAGCAGATCAATGTACTGTTGCGTCAAGAGTAACCCGCCGCAACGAGGACAGCGATGGTCGTCTCGTTGGGGCGGAGTGTATGATTCCGGCGTCCCATGTGTATCCATTGGAACCCCCGACTTCCAGAAAATTGAACGGCCTTCCGCAAGATCTCATCTCTGTCACTGACATGCAGCCTTCCTCGCCCCCTCGCACATGCTAGCTCGCGCGAGTCCGATTCTTCCCCTGCCTCGATACGACGGCGTAGGCCGGTTTCCTCCGGCCCATGAATGCGGCGGCTGCCACGCTCACCCCGATGAGGGCGATGCCTACAACGATCAGTTGCCCCATACTCACCTCCTTCGCGCGAGCCCCTTGAACCCGGTCCTCGCATCACTTCGTCCGTTGGTTCGCTGAGGGGACGGGTTCCTCTGAAAGAAGAACCCATCCGCCTCAACGGGAGGCCGCGTGCGGAGTCGCGGTACCTCCAAAATCGTCATCACCTCAACCTGTCAATCCGACCCAGTCACGCTTCTTCATCACTTCGCCGGCTCGTGAGCCTGGCCATCCCGACGATGCCCATCCAGGCTGCGCACACAACGGAAGCCGGTGCCATGGGTCTGCAACGCGAATCCACCTCTCCCGCGCGCCGTCGCCGTGATGTCGGCCAGAGGACTGTGCCAGGATCCTCCTCGGATCACCCGCACGATGCCCTTCTCCGGCCCTTGTGGATTTGCCGTCGGAGCATTCGCGTAATAGTCGGGGTCGTACCAGTCCTGCACCCACTCGCGAGCATTACCGGACATATCCTTGATGCCATAGGGAGAGTCACCTCCCGGTAGCGACCCGACGGCATAGAGCGTCTTTTCGTTGACCCACTCCCGGTCGAAGTTCGCCCGGGTCGTCGATGCTTCGTCATTGCCCCATGGGAATGTCCGGCCGTCAGTCCCACGTGCCGCCTTTTCCCATTCCGCCTCAGTCGGCAAACGCTTCTTCGCCCATGCGCAGTAGGCCTTGGCGTCGTACCAGGTCACCTGCACCACCGGGAGTTGTTCGATTCCCTTCGCCGACACCAGCGCACCGGTGCCATAGGGGTTCGGCGGATTCCGGTGGCCGGTCGTGGCCACAAAGGCCAGGTACCGTTCATTGGTCACCTCCACCTGATCGATCGCAAACGCATCGACATGAACCTTGCGTTGCGGCCACTCGTCAGCTCGCCCCTTCGGACTCTGCGTGCCCATGAGGAATGGTCCTGCGGGAATCGTGATCATCGGCACGAGATCCAGCTCCTTGACGGGCGGCGCCGCCAACGAGGGGCTCAGGGCGAGCGTTAAGGCGGCCGTTGCGAAGAGACCCACCGCACTCCACCTGGTCCCTCTCTTGCTCACACCTTGTGTCATCGCTTCTGCTCCTTGCTCCCCGCGATCGCCTGTTCCGTGTGCAGGCTGATCTGCCCGACCAGGCGCTTCACAGCACCTGCATCGCCACGGTCGGCGGCCTCCTGCGCCTGGGTCACGAGGGTTCTTGCTTCATGCAAGTGTTGTTCGATTTGTGCCTGCAGATCGGGCGACGCCACGGTCCCGCCGAGGGCCGCACGGTGATAGACCTCCCAGGCATGGTCCACGCTATGTTCCGCCTCATGCACAAGCTGCACGTTTTCTGGATGGGTGTGGCGGCTCGTATCGATCGGACCGGCCTGTGCCGCCATCGACCACAGTGACACCGCGAACCCGCCGACCAGCGTGATCATCATCCTGTTCGTCATGACTCTGCCTCCATCGTGGACACCCAGTGAGCGACTCCGTCCGCTCATCGCCGTTACCGTCGAGTCATCGACTGCTCGATCAAGGGCCGCAGCTCGAGAAGCTCTACGTTGACCGAATCCAGTGCCAGGCCCCGATTCACTGCTTGCAGGGCCTCGGCAAATCGTTCCCGTCCCATTTCCACCAACGCCGCGATGTACGTGTCCCGAATCCGTTGTTCCCAGTCCGGCGGCGCGGCCTTAGCGCAACGGAATCCCAAGCCGACTCCGTAGCTGTTGTTAAGCTGATGATTCCAGAACCGATGTGTGGAACGAATGGCTCCTTCCGGCGCGATCCAGGAACCGCCGCGAATGACGCGCTTTTCCCCGACCGTCAGTCGATCGACATAGGTGCCGGTGCCGCCGAGCCACAGGGGCTTTTCCGGACCGGTTGGATTCACCATCGTCTCCAGACGGCCGTAGTATTTCGGATCGTACCAGTCCGAGACCCATTCGAAGACATTGCCTGCCATGTGGTAGACACCGTAGTAACTCGCCCCCTCCGGATGAGAATCCACCGGTAGCGTCGCCTCATGGTGCCGATCATAGTTGGCCTTGTTGGAATCGAAATCGTTGCCCCATGGGTAGAGGTTCCCGTTCGGCCCGCGAGCCGCCTTCTCCCACTCCGCCTCGGTCGGCAGACGCTTGCCGCGGAACTCACAGTAGCTCTTGGCATCGATCCAGTTCACCCCGACGACGGGCTGATGAGTCTTGTTCAAACGGGGGTCGTCCCAATACGCCGGCGCGGGGTGGCCCGTGGCACGAATGAAATCGCCATAGTCCTTGTTCGACACCTCGTACTTGTCAATGAGGTAGGAATCCAGAAAGACCATGTGGGCCGGGCCTTCGTCATGAAAGGCCTCCGCGGACCAGGGGGTTTTCATCCGCTTGTCATAGAGGGACAATTTCCGAGTTGATTGTGCGGACTCGCTCTTATCCAGTCCCATGATGGAAGGCCCCTGGCCGATATAGACCATATCCTTCGGTATGGCTGATTCATCTGCATGGGCTGCCGGGAGCACGAAGATCGCACCTACGGCCAATCCTACTCCGAGTACGTGTCTCATCATGTTCATGCCGTACCTCCTCGCATGTCGGTGCGGCAGGGAGGCGGGCTTCCCCGCCCCTCTGCAGTCACGTATTACTTCTTCATGCTCTTTCTAATGAGATCTCGGGTCGCTTGATACTCTTTGTTGTCCGGATCCGCCGCGAGAGCCTTCTCTATCGACGCCATGGCGTCTGCATTCTTTTCCGCGCCCATGCCGACGAGCGCCTGGATGAAGGCATCGCGCCCGGCCTGCGCCACGTCTTCCGACACCGCGTTGGCCGACTTTGCGCAACGGAATCCCAAGCCGACGCCGTAGGAATTGTTTTCCGGTTGGTTCCAAAACCGGTGGCTGGTGTGCAGCGATGTTTCAGGAGCAAGCCAGGATCCGCCGCGCAGGACCTTGACCGGACCTTGATTGGCAAAGTTATATCCCTTGTCGGCGCCGCGTGGATTCAGCGCGTTGCTGCTCCGGTAGTATTTGGGATCGTACCAATCGTCCACCCACTCGAAGACGTTCCCGGCCATGTTGTAGACACCATATCCACTGACGCCCTCAGGATAGGAGTCGACCGGCATGGTGCGACCCACGTTTTGTCCGTAGTTCGCTTTCTTCGCATCGAGATGATGGCCCCAGGGATAGTGATTGTCGCCTTCCGGTCCCTTGGCCGCCTTTTCCCATTCCGCCTCCGTCGGCAATCGCTTGCCATCCCACTTGCAGAAGGCGTTGGCATCAGTCCAGCTCACTCCGACCACCGGCTGCTCCGCCTTGCTGAGGCGCGGATCGTCCCAGTAGGCCGGGGCCGGATGGCCGGTCGCCCGCATGAACTCCTTGTACCGCGCATTCGAGGCTTCGAACTTGTCGATGAGGTACGCGTCCAGCACGACTTGATGTCGAGTCTCGTCCGCATGTTCGTTGCTGCCCATGGTGAATTCACCTTTGGGGATCAGCACCATGTCCTTATCGCCCGTCGACTCAGCCGCGCCAGCTGCCGTTGCCGCGCCCACGAACAATACCGCCGCCATACCAAGCTGAATTGTTTGTTGCCTCCGCATAGAACCCTCCTTGATGTGATCGCCCGTGACGTTCTTCATACCGACCGCTACGCAGACACCTGAGCGTGAGAAAACGGACCGACGACCTTCAGCTCTCGAGCAACACCAGCCGATTGTTGGAGATGACGATTCAACCGAATAACCGGATCGACAATGTCGCCGCACTGCACACAGCGCCGAGTGCAACAGTCGAGCGAGCCGGAGCCGTTGAGAAGGTCCGTACAGAAATCAGGTACCATGAGCCCTCCGCACCGCATGCAGCTCGATTCATGCCGGAAGTTCAAACGCTCGACGTTGGACGCTCTTCCTTCTTCGCTGTTCTGATGTGTGTGTTGGGTTGCCATGGTGACTCCTGACTGTTTGTGTCTAATGTTTGCAACGACTATGTCCAATGTTTACACCCTATATGTCCAATGTGTCAAGTGTTTTATTTAAAAATATTTGACAAACATTGGACACCAAACTATACTGAGCTCAAGTAAATGAATATCCACAGAATTCATAGGGTTGCAAAACTTACCGGCCTAAGCCGTGACGTGATTCGGGTATGGGAGCGCCGGTTTGACCTGCTCAAACCGACCAGAGGAGCAAACCGATATCGCAATTATTCGGATGAGGACGTGGCGCTGCTGCGGTATCTCAAGCAACAGCTGGATGCCGGGGCATCCATCGGCGATCTCGCCAAGGTGGGACGCGAAGAACTGATCGGCCGCATGCGCGCCGCGGCGCCGCGCACGGCGATCGTCGACAACACATTCGATCGGTTATTGCGGGAGCTCCTTATCGCGCTGGAACCACTCGATCGGGTGACGTTTGAGAAGCGATTGAACGGCGCCGTGGCGGTCGTGCCCTTTGAAGAGGCCCTACACGGCATCCTGCTGCCACTTCAGGAACGGGTGGGTCAGCTCTGGCATACCGGCCGCATCAGCGTGGCCGTGGAACATTATGTGACCAGCCAGATCAAGCAGAAACTCTATGCGGCCATGAATCAGCTGCCGGTCGCCGAATTCGGCGCCACCGTGGTTGTGGCCTGCCCGCCAGGCGAGGAACACGACCTGGCGGCCCTGGCTGTCGCCTATCGCTGTCGCGTCCGCGGCTGTCGTGTCTATTATCTCGGCGCCAACGTTCCGATCCTGTCGCTCAGCAACCTCTGCCGCGAAATCACGCCGGACCTGACCATCCTCTCCTGCACGATCGCGTTGCCGGATTCGCTGGCCACCGAGCTCATTCAGGCGTTGACCCAGGAGGTGTTACCGTTATCCAGTGTCCTGGCCGGCGGCCAGGGATCGCTGGCCATGCGGCGTCATTTCACCGGATCCCACATCGACGTGTTGGAAACCTTCGGCGAACTCGACGAGAAGTTGGAGCAATTGACTCGGCGCTTTCCGATCCCAGGCTGACGAAGGGCGGTGGAAATGGTTCCATACCCACTCACCGTGTTCTATGACGGCGCCTGTCCTCTGTGCGCCCGCGAAATGGCGTTGATGAAGCGCCTCGACAGAAACCACCGACTGAATCTCTGCGGTTTCTCCGCTCTCGGCTACGAGGCTGAATCAACCGGCCTCGATCCGGCACGTCTTGGTGCGGTGCTTCACGCGCAATGGGAAGACGGAACGATCATGACCGGCGTGGAGGCCTTCCGTGCCATTTGGCAGGCCGTCGGCTTGGGTATACTCGTTCGCCTGAGCCGGCTCCCGGTGATCGATCCGCTACTGATTCGAGCCTATGCGTGGTTCGCGCAGAACCGGCTGTGGCTGACGGGCCGCAACGGTTGCAGTTCGGAACGCTGTCACACAGCCCCGACGCCGCAGCAGTGAACGCGATACCCGCTCTCCCTCATTTCCGAGTCTGCACGGCACGCGAGGAGACGGCCATGGAGGCGGCCCGTTGCGCTAGGGTGTCGCAGGCTTCGTTTTCCGGGTGCCCGTTGTGGCCACGCACCCACGTCCAACTGATCTGGTGCATACCCGCCAGCCGATCCAGCTCTGCCCAGAGATCCTGGTTCTTCTTTCGCTTCCACCCCAGCGTCATGGTCTTGATCAGCAGTTGCGAGTCTGAATGCAGGATGATCGACTGCGAGGAATCGAGAACTTTGAGCGCTTCGATCGCAGCCATCATTTCCATGCGATTGTTCGTGGTCTCCACGCAGTGACCGAATCCCTCTCTGCGCTCCTCGCCGTCCTGAATAATGTACGCCCATCCGCCGGGGCCAGGATTCCCGAGACAACTTCCATCCGTAAAGATCTGAATCACGCGTAACGAATTCACGTCCTTCCTTCCTTAACGCCTTGCTCCCATGCGCCTCGTTCAGCAATCAGGGTCGCACCTCCTACGAACCGACAGAAGGCGGGAGTATAACAAAGACGAAAACCGTGATGCATGGTGCAGATAGGAGAATCCCCCATGTGTGCATTGACGGTGAGGCGAACATTCTTGTCCGTTGCCGCACCGTCCACAACGCGGCCTGGTCGATCCGCCGTCGGACACGTCCGACATGGCTCCAGACGTCTTTGAATTTATTAGGAGAGAGTATTCCGACAACGCCCGCAGTCGCCTGGGCATTTACCCAGCACGCAACCCGTTGGGACTACGTACTGACATTTAGGCAGCAGGTGGTACGCTTGTCCGGATGGCGATTCCAGCCTCCGAACGACACCGCCGACGAACAATAGACACACCCAGCCATTGACACTATGAATATAACCTTGCGCATCTCCCTCGCGCTACTGCTCAGCATCAGTTGCATCCTCCTGGTGGTCGGTTACCTGGGTGGGTTCTCCTCTCCCGACCTGATCCCGCGCATGTTCTCCCTGAGCAGCAAGCCCTCCTCCGAACCATCACCAACCTCGTCGGGCCTCACCATCAACCTCCCGGCCATTGTGGCCCCGGTGGATGACGGAGCACGGTTCTACTATGTCCAGGCGAACCTCGCCGTGGAGATCGACCGCGCCGCGACAGGTCCACTCATCAGAGAGCGACATGATCAGATCGATCGCTACATCATGGAGATGCTGCACACCTATACCATTCAAGACTTGCGCGCGCCCGGTCAATCCGCCACGTTGCGCGAGGATCTCAAGCGGACGGTCAACAGATTGTTGCCCAAAGGCGAGGTTCGGAATGTCTACATTACCAACTGGTTGATGACCCCGGTCGGGTCTTGATCGATCACTCCTGAATGACCGCAACGGGTGGGACAGGCTGCGCAACTTGCACAGCCGGCCAGATTAATGCACCGGCTCGCACAAAGAAGGGGAGACATTCTGCCGCAAGCGCAGGGGTGCGCTCTCTCGATCATTGTTTACCTAGAGGATCTCGCGTTGGAATAATTCAACAAGTATGGAGCTGGTGCCGGACGTCTACGGAAGGAGAGTATCCGAGTGAGTGGTGTCCCCGGCAGTGTTCTCTTTCGCCCTACGCAGCCCGGCGCACCGTCCCAACCGCGAACGATTACCGGTTGATCGTACCGCTCAGCGGAAGTTCGCCTGCTCCGGCTACGGGGGCATAGCGACAGGCGCAGCGCCCCCTCTTTCCTTCCAAGAAGATTCAGGCATGAGCAGGACTCAAACAGACTACCGGCTCGCTCCAGTTGACTTGATGGGGCCGCTGCCCAATATACCCGGCAAGCCAGCGCAATCGATGTTGATCCCCCTCGGACATCCGGATAAACTCGAGGCCCACGTGCGCTCGGTCGACCCAACGCACGGCCGCGAGATTGATCTGTAAGGGTGCGGGGGTTCCCCGGAACGAGAGTCTCACATCCACATACTGGCCCACCTGGAGTTTCATACGCGTCGTGAGCAGGCAGCCAGGGACGGACAGATTCACGACCTCCGCCTGTCCGACCCGCCCGTCGCATGACAAAACACAAGTGCTCTGTACCGATGCTCGTGTGCTGTACCGCTTCTTCATCCGTCCTCCTCATGGTGTGGGCCATACACTTCGCTGATACTCAAGACTAGCCAAGGGCTGGCTCAGACACATTCCCTGGTCTTGGTACCTCGAAGGAGGGAGATGCCGGAGCGGATCATGATGCGATTCGGAAGCGTGAGATGTACGTGTCCGGAGAAATGCTTGTGCGGGAACAACCCATTGCAGCCCAGAAATCCGATCGGGCCATGATCTGTTTGAACGGAGAACCGACACTCCGCCGATCCGGCTCCTCGCAAGCTCTCGAAATCGCTACAGTATAGAAAGGGTGGTGCCGAAGCCGGGAGTTGAACCCGGATACCCTTACGGGCGCTGGTACCTGAAACCAGTGCGTCTGCCAGTTCCGCCACTTCGGCTCGGGGAAGGAAGGGGGATTATCGCTGATCGATTCCAACCCGTCAAGGTGAGCCCGGGGAAATTCTCCAGATGGACGACGATACCGCCTGTCATCCGGCTGAGAACAGCTCAACGGCCGGATCCCAGGCACCGTGCGGAACAACCTCGCGCAGATCGCCGCTGAGCACAATCCGTTCTCGCACCAGTCCTGCGGCGGCCAGCAAGAAGGGGCTTCGAATACGAAGGGCCTCGTCGGCAATCAGCACATCGAACCGCACCTTGCGAAACAACGGATCGGCAGCCACGCGCGCGGCCGTCGTGACGATCACCCGCCGGTTCTGCACAAATGCCTGCCGATTCGTATCTTCCTGCGCCGCGAGCAACTCGCGGATTTTTTTCGTCCCGCCCAATCGGATCACATCTTCCTTGAGTTCGGCAAACTCCGGCTTCATCTCCTTTGGAACCGTCGCTTCGGGAATGAGTTCGTCGATGCGCTGCTTGGCGATGTCGACCTCCTTCCGGAGCCCGGCGCTATACCGTTCGTAGATGACCTTGTATTCTCGCAAGGTCTCCACGTTCTTGCCCACCGCCTGCATGGACAGACGCTTCCAGATGGGGAGCTGCTCATACTGGGCCAAGGTTGCGTCGATTTCCTTGATCTTGGCCTGGTACTCGGTCAATTGGGTCACCAGGCGCCACTCCAACAGACGCACCTCGTCGAGATCCTTCTGTTTCTGCGCTTTATACGCAAGGATCGGGGTGAGTTCCCGGAAGCGATCATACTTCTTGCGGAGGGCGGCCTTGTCGGATCGCGATTTCGCGTAAAACTGATGCATCTGCGATTCGAACCCCAATTCCGGCAAGGGAATGCCGCCGCTCTCGTTGCCGATGGCCACCTCATACCGGCTCAGCCAGCTCTTGAACGTGAGTCCGGCCGCCTTCATCGCCCGTGCGGTAACCAACGTGACGGCATCGGCGCTCTGATGATCTGGTGTCACCAGCAAGATGCGCTTGTTTCCGCGAATCAGTTCGATCACCAGCGTGGCCAGCTTCTGTCGGCGCGCGGTCAGATCGTCCAGCCACAGAGGCGTGAGCACCGACGTCGGCGTCAGGGCCTCCAGCGTGCGACGGTCTCCCGATTGCCCTGCTTCGAGGATCGGCAGGAGCCGTTCCGCCGGCCCCAAGGTGTACGACGAGCCGGTCTTGTTCATTTCTGCCAGGCGGCGACTGGCCGTGAGTGCCGATCCGCTCGTGTCGGGAACGAGCGTGGCGCTTGGCACCACCTCCCCGATGCCATCGAACACCTGGAGCACCAGACGCGGCCCGTCCTGAACCAACACAATGCCTTCCGTCGGTTCCGACTCCTCACCCAGCAGCAGCGTGACCGACAGGTCGGCGCCGATCGCCACATCCGGCGGCACATGAAACTCGTACAGATGCAGATTCCCCACCGTCTGAAGTAACCGACCACGCTCGACCGTCACCGGCTGATCGCGCCCTGTTTGTGTGAGTCGCACGGCGTCGCGTTCAAGCGTCATGGCCAATTGGTCGAGAAGATCCGGCAAGGTGCCGGGCATGGCAGTCATATCTCGTCGTACTCCTGACTGTAGTCCGGGGTGCGGCACAAGAAGCTTCAGGATTCTGCGGCGACGTCCACCGCAAACCGGGATCGTATCTTAAAGAGTTACAAAAGACCCTGTCCAGCGGAGGACGCCCTGGATGCGCCGGATAATCCACCACCTCCGACCGGCTCACGGATGCACAGCCGCCGCGGAAACACCTCCGTTCCGTTTTCGGAAGGCCGAAGAAAACCCCGTCCGACGGCTCTGAGTCAATTGACTTTTGCACAGCCCGTCAGTATGCTTTTCCCCTTTCCAACAGAAGGAGTTGCAGTATGAAGGTGATTCTCCAGGAAACACTCGACGGCGTGGGCGATCTTGGCGATCTTTTGGACGTCTCCAACGGGTTTGCCCGGAACTATCTCTTGCCTCGCAAGAAGGCGGTGGAAGCCAATAGCCGGAACATCAAAGAATTCGAACATGCGAAACGCGCCGCAGCCGAGAAAGCTAAGAAGGAAAAGCTGGAAATCGAGGCGCACGGCAAGAAGATGTCGACCGTGTCCATTACGATCGCCGCGCAGGTCGGCAAAGACGACAAGATGTTCGGGTCGGTGACGGCGAAGGACATCGCGGAAGGTTTGGCCGAGCAGGGCTTTACCGTGGACCGTCGCAAAATTCAGCTGGCGCAACCCATCAAGGAACTGGGGACCCACGCGATTGCCGTGAAGCTTCCGCGCGAAGTGACCGCCACAATCGCCGTTCACGTGGTCAAGAAACAAGAAGAGACGGAAGAAGCCGCCCCCACGGCCTAATCCGTGGTGCGATGACGCGTGGCCGCCGGACCGGGACCGCGCTCGGAGGAAGCATGCAGGATCTGATCGGATCATTGGACGCGTTGAAGTCGACCGACCTCGAAACGTACGAAGCCATTGTGGCCGAAGAACAGCGGCAACGGGATAAATTATTGCTGATTGCATCGGAAAACTTTGCGAGCCCCGCCGTGCTCGCCGCGCAGGGTAGTTTGATGACGAATAAGTACGCGGAGGGGTACCCCGGGAAGCGCTACTACGGCGGATGCCAGCATGTCGATACGGTCGAAAGCCTGGCGATCGAGCGCGCCAAGCAGATCTTCGGGGCCGAGCACGTCAACGTGCAACCGCACTCAGGGTCGCAAGCCAACATGGCTGCATACCTGGCCGTGCTGAAACCCGGCGATACCATCCTCGGCCTCGACCTCGCGCAAGGGGGACACCTCACCCACGGCAGCAAGGTCAACTTTTCCGGCATCATTTTCCGGGCGTTCTCTTATGGGGTCGACCGGCAGACGGAAACCATCGATTATGCGGCGGTCCGAAAGATCGCCGAAGAGTGTCGTCCGCGCATGCTGGTCGTGGGCGCCAGCGCCTATGCCCGCACCCTCGATTTCGCCAAGTTCCAAGAGATTGCGAAGTCCGTCGGGGCCTATCTATTGGTAGACATCGCCCATATTGCCGGATTGATTGCAGCGGGCCTGCATCCCAATCCCGTTCCTTATGCGGACTTCGTGACGACCACCACGCACAAGACCCTCCGCGGCCCCCGCGGCGGCGTCACCATGTGCAAGGCCGAACACGCGAAGGCCGTCGACAAGATCATTTTCCCGGGCCTGCAAGGCGGCCCGCTCATGCATGTCATCGCCGCCAAAGCCGTCGCCTTCAAGGAAGCCATGTCTCCGGCGTTCAAGCGGTACCAGCAGCAGGTGGTCGCTAACGCCCGCACGCTAGCCCAGGGGCTGATCGAACGCGGCTACAAGATTGTGTCGGGCGGAACCGATACGCATCTGATGTTGGTGAATCTGACCTCCAAGGGCATCACGGGAAAAGAAGCCGACGCTGCCTTGGATGCTGCCGGCATCATCGTCAACAAAAACGCCATCCCCTACGATGAAAAACCGCCCGCCGTGGCCAGCGGCATCCGGATCGGGAGTCCCATCGTGTCCACGCGAGGGATGCGCGAGGCAGAGATGCGCGACATTGTGGCGCTGATCGATCGGGTCTTGCAGCATCCTCAAGACCAACAGGTGCAGAACGAGGTCCGTGCGCAGGCAAAGACATTGTGCAACCGTTTCCCCATCTTTCATGCCTACGATTCGTCTCCCGCTTAGGCAGGACGTTCGCCAGTGAAGTGTCCTTTCTGCGACGATGTCGAGGACAAAGTCGTCGACTCGCGGATGGCCAAGGAAGGTGAGGTCATCCGTCGGCGGCGCGAATGCCTGTCGTGCAAACGCCGCTACACCACCTACGAACGGGTTGAAGAAACCATGCCGGCCGTCGTGAAAAAAGATGGCCGCCGGGAACCATTCGATCGAAGCAAGATTGTTTCCGGACTGAAAAAGGCCTGCGAGAAACGGCCGATCAGCACCGCGACCATCGAAACCGTCACCGACCGTATCGAAAAACGCATTCAGGATATGGGGGAAACTGAAATCGAGAGCACCGCCGTCGGCGAAGAAGTGATGAAAGAACTGTCCCAACTCGATCAGGTGGCCTACGTCCGGTTCGCCTCCGTGTACCGAGAGTTCAAGGATATCGACCAGTTCATGGACGAGATCAAATCTCTGGCCCAGCAGCGCCGGGAACGTTAACCCCTCCCCTTTTCTCGCTGCGTCGAAGTGATTCGTTCAGTGTCCGTTCAGACAGAAACGAGGCAGCAACCGCGGAGCGACCTCCGTTCCATCATTACCAACACATGCCAACCGCCAAAACCACCCAAACGCGACGTGCAGCCCCTCGGTCCACCGGTCGTCCGACACCCGGAGCGACGCACGTCGCCATCATCGGCGCCGGTCGAGGCGGTACGGCCCTCATGGAGATTTTTGCCAACGACCCGCTGGTGCGAATCGTCGGGGTTGCGGATATCAGCGCGCTGGCACCCGGCCTCAGCCTCGCCCGTCGTTTACGTATTCGTGTCACACGCCATTACCGCAAGCTCATGACCATGGGTCCCGTCGACCTGGTCATTGATGTGTCGGGCAATCCCGAAGTCGGAGAATATCTGCAGGGCATCCGCCGTAGAGGGGTCTCGGTGATCGGCGGAGCCAGCGCAAAGTTCATGTGGCAACTGATCGAAGCGCGCATCCGCGCGACCGCCGACATCGAAAAGGCGTTGAATAAGTACCAGTCCCTTTACCGTCTCTATGTCAAAGAGACGGGGGCCGCAGTGACGGAAGAGCGGACGCGCATCGCCTGCGAAATCCATGATGGGCTGGTGCAGAGTCTGGCCGGCGTGAACTTCAAACTGGAATTGTCTCAAGAACTCCTCCGCAAGAATCCCCAAGCCAGCCTCGCCACAATCCGGGAGTCGAAAGCCCAGCTCAAGATGGCCATTCAAGAGGCCAGACAGGTGATCTTCAATTTGCGCCCGCTCCACTACGACAAAATGGAGCTGATCCCGGCACTGACGAATTATCTGAGGTCCTACGAAACGCAGTACCACATTAAGACCGCGTTTTCCGTGACCGGGGACGAGACGATCCTGTTTCCGCGCACAAAGATCTTCTTGTTCCGGATCGTTCAGGAAGCATTGTCGAATGTCCAAAAACACGCGAAGGCCAAGCGGGTGTCGGTTCAACTCGACATTCGCCTCGATTTACTACAAGTGACTATCTCCGATAACGGAATTGGCTTCGACATGGACGCCGTGCTTCGCGATCCGGAAAAATGGGATCACTTCGGTATTCGCGGCATTTTGGAACGGGCACGACTGGTAGGCGGTGAGGCGACGATCGATTCGAAGAAAGGGCGCGGCACACGAATCGTGTTGCGCATCCCCTTAGCCGACAAGGAGACGATTCGTCATGGAAAAAATTAAAGTCCTGATCGCTGACGATCATCGCGTGGTCCGCGAAGGCCTGGCGGCCATCCTCAAGACCAAAGACGACATTAACGTGGTCGGGGAAGCGCAGGACGGCGTGGAAGCGGTCGAGAAGGCCAAGACCCTTGAGCCGGATGTCATTCTGATGGATGTCAGCATGCCGCGTATGGGCGGCATTGAAGCCACTCGCCAAATCAAACGGGAATTCCCCCATATGGGCATCGTGGCCCTGACGATGTACGAGGAGCAACAGTACATCTTCGATCTCGTGCGAGCCGGCGCCACAGGCTACTTGCTCAAGGACTCGGAGTCCTCGCAAATCGTCGCGGCCATTCGCGCGATCTATCGGGGGGAATCGCTCATTCACCCCTCGGTCGCCAGCAAAATCCTCGCTGAGTTCTCACTCATGTCGCAGAAGAAGGGGAAAAAACCGGCGTGGGTCGAGCACGACCTGACCGAACGTGAAATCACCGTCTTGCGGCTCGTTGCCGACGGAAAAACGAATAAGGAAATTGCGAACAGTTTGGATTTGAGCGAGAAAACCGTCAAAAACCATGTCCGCAATATCTTCCATAAACTGCAGGTGTACGACCGCACCCAAGCCGCCATTCTGGCGATTCGCAAAGGCCTGATTGAATTGGAGCCGAGACCGTAACCGAGGGGCAAACAATCAGGAACGCTGTCTCGCTCTCACCACGCGAACCCGCGGGTTCGCGTGGTGAGGAGGCCATGCCCGTTTCTACACCTCGCCCAATAACTTATTGAAAACCCGTTACTTTCGTGCTTTCTCCCTTCCAGCAAAAGATACAATTGTGTTTTTTTAGCAACAGCAACAATTCGCAAGATCAGCACATATTCATTATATATCAATAACTTACTATAATCTATCGTACTGGCACAAGCATTGCTTTATCTAGCGCCGAATTATACGAAGGAGGCACCGTGCGGTTTCAGCAAACGATCGGCTCACCAGTGTCATGTTCGGGCGTCGGGCTCCATTCAGGCCAGCCGGTCACGCTGACTCTTCGTCCTGCTCCGCCAAATACCGGCATTGCCTTCATCTATCGTCACGGATCAGAAGAAACGCTGATCCCTGCCTCGATCACCAATAAGGTTCCGACAGAACTCTGCACGGCGATCAGCGTCAACGGCCACCAAGTCAAGACGATCGAACACCTCCTCGCCGCGCTGGTGGGCATGGAAGTCGACAATGTCTACGCCGAAGTGGATGCAGGAGAAGTGCCCGTGTTGGACGGGAGCGCCAACCCCTTTGTTCGCTTGATCCGCTCGGCCGGCATCATCCCGCAAACCCGGCGGCAGTCGTACGTCAAGATCATGCAGCCCATCGAGGTGGTGGACGGATCGAAACGGGTGAGGATCGAACCCTCGTCAACGCCGAAAATTACGTATTCCATTCACTACGATCACCCTCTGATCCAGACCCAGTCCTACACGTACACCTGCTCCGCCCAGGCGTTTGAGCAGGACATCGCACAGGCGCGCACCTTCGGCTTTCTCCATGAAGTTGAAGCGCTGTGGTCGAGGGGACTCGGAAAGGGCGGGACGTTGGATAACACCATCGTGCTGTCCAAAGAGGGCGTCGTGAATGAGTCCGGCCTGCGCTTCTCGAATGAATTCGTCCGGCATAAGGTGCTGGATTTGATCGGTGACATCGCACTACTCGGCTTCCCGTTCATCGGCCACATTGTGGCTGAACGATCAGGGCATGCGATGCACACCAGGCTCGTCGAACAAATCCTTCTCCAGCGCGATAAGTGGGCGCTGATTACCGGCGAACATGCGGTTACCGCACCGGAATCGCGATCCTCTCTTGGACTGCTTCGCCCCGCGCCTTCCCTCGCAATCTAACAGCTTCACCTACGATCTGCTCGCGTATCGTGTGCGAGCACCGGCAACAGACGGGGCTCGCGGCGCATACTGTTCGGGCATAAAAAAACGCCGGAGGTAAGTGGCCTTACCCCCGGCGTGCAAATCCTGGCAGGACTTACTTCTTCTTCGCTGCCTTCTTCGCTGGTTTCTTCGCTGCCTTCTTCGTTGCCAAGACTCTCACCTCCCTTCACCCATTAAAGTTGATATGAACTTCCTCGGCCCACTCACACTACCGCTGTCAATTCCTGCTGCGTCGTGACCGCAAAGGTATTGGGTCCGACTTTCTGGAAACGCTTATCCCGCTTCAACGACGTGGCCACGGAGGTCAACGGCGTCTTCCCCTTGATTTGCAAACCACCTTCCAACAGGCGTTGCAACAGTTCCTTCGCATGCATCGGTCGACTGGCTTCCCGAAGAATCTGATAGGCCGCTTCCGGAACGCTTTTCCCGACATACTTGCTTTTTCCAAGCAGGATCTCACGCGACTGATCCGTGACATCCGTGACGGGAAGCGGGCGAATGCCTTTTTCGTCGGTGATAATTTGGCTGGAGAGGCTGGCCAATTTGGCCTTGTCCGCTTCGACACGATACAGCGTTTCGGCGAGTTCCAAGTACTTCTTGATCATCGCGATTTCATCGTCGAGCCGACGTCGCTTTTTCTCAAGTTCCTGATAGCGATTCCGGTAGGCGCTGATCCGCTGTTCCAGGCCAACCAGAATGTCGGTCAATTCTTCCACAAGCAAGACCTCACTAAAGCATACTTGCTTTATAGCAAGTGATTCAAAATCTGTCAAGTAACTGAAAATAACAATTTGATCGCACTTCTCGCCTATACAAGCAGAATGCACTCACTGCCTAGCCAAGCCTTGTCGTGCAAGAACAAGCTTTTGTAATATCGTTATTTATCAATATCATACTGTGCGCTAGTGGAAAATATGCGGTGCGCAGGCGCACGGATCTCAAACTCATGCTAGGATACAGCTTCTATGCAAACTGCACACTGTCCGTCCTCCGATGAGTGCTCGACCTATCTGGCAACAGCCGTCCGCGCCGCTGAAACGGCCGGAACCGTCCTTCTTGACTATGCCAGATCCGGGTTTCGCATCGACTACAAGGCCGCGATCAACCTCGTCACCGATGCAGATCGTCAGGCAGAAGACTGTATTGTCCGTACGATTCTTTCGGCCCATCCTTCTCACCGCATTCTGGCTGAAGAACGGGGGCAAGACGGATCGACCGACTCACCGTATCAGTGGATCATCGACCCCCTGGACGGCACGACCAACTTCGCCCACGGCTTTCCGTTTTATGCCGTGTCGATCGGCCTGGAATATCGGGGGGAATGCATTGTCGGCGTGGTTCTGGATCCAGTTCGGCGGGAACTCTTTACCGGCATAGTGGGGGAGGGTGCCTATCTGAATGGCAAACGCCTGTGCGTGTCGCCGATCGACGAGTTGGGGCGGTCGTTGCTGGTCACCGGGTTCGCCTATAACATTCGTGAAACGGCCGACAACAATCTCGACCACTTCTCACGTATTTCTCTCCGGGCCCAAGCCATTCGCCGTACCGGCTCGGCAGCGCTGGACCTCTGCTATGTGGCCTCGGGACGGTTCGACGGCTATTGGGAAGTGAAGCTGAGCCCGTGGGACATGGCTGCCGGCATCGTGATGGTGCGGGAAGCGGGAGGCGTCGTATCGGGATTCGGCCAAGACCGGTTCTCGCTGTATGGGCACGAACTGGTGGCCACCAACGGCCGCATCCACCGGCAGCTCCTCGACGCCATTCACCAGCGCTGACCCGTATCGCGGCGCCACTTGGGCGCATCACCAGCCTCACCTCCCATGTACAGGGCGAGAGTCGATGCGGTATCATGCCGCTCTGATTCGAACGACCAAAGGAGTGCAGGCAGCATGGCCAGTCAAGTCCCTCCGCAACAACCGGGCGCGCCACCAGCGAACAATCAAGACGTGTGGGATGTCGAACTGTTGCATGTACACGTATCACGCAAAGGACAACTCGTCAACGCCGAGTGGGCCCTCCATCCGCAGATCAAGGCCGACCTTAGCGCGGATGAGTGGAAAGAACTCGGCGAGCTGATGAACAAGGTCACGACCATCGTAGGGCACCGTTTCTCCCAGGCCCTCAACGAGTCCGAACCGACACCGCCTGGACACGCGTAACCGCTTCCCGCCGACAGGTGTACCGCTCGTACGCAGGCCGCCGGGCGTACAGGCGAGCACCATCACACCGACTCAACCAATGAGGTCATCCATGGACTGCTATTACCATTCGAAGGATCTTGGAAAATTCGGAGACATGGGAAAGGGCAACCCGGTCTTGTGGGAGAAGTTCATGAGTTATTACAGCGCGGTCTTTGCCGAGGGCGCGCTGACGGAGCGGGAGAAGGCGTTGATTGCGCTCGGCGTGGCCCATGCCGTGCAATGCCCCTACTGCATCGACGCGTATACACAGGCCTGCCTGGAAAAGGGATCGAACACGGAAGAAATGACGGAAGCCGTTCACGTCGCCTGCGCCATCCGCGGCGGCGCCTCCCTGGTGCATGGCGTCCAGATGCGAAACGTGGCGGACAAATTGTCGATGTGACCCTTCAGCGGCGACCCGGCTCCAGCACAACTACAGCCAACGGGGTGAGCGGGATCGTCAACAATCCCGTCCAGCGTGGTCGCAGCAAGCGCGGGAGGGAAGCGAAGGGGATCGGTACGTTGCTATCCTCCCCGAAGCACACTCAACGCCGGCAACCTGTTTCATCATCCGCGAGCCGGGGATTCGTGAATTCCGTCGCGAGGCGTTCGAAACGGACGCCGGAGCAGGTATTCACGAATAGTCCGGGCTAGTAATAGGCGTGCTCGGGAATGGCCAACGTGAAATACTTCCCGCGCTCTTCGTACAGGATGCGACGACTGGTCAGGATACCGAGCGCCTCGGTCACATCGTCTTCCGAAACGGCGCAGTCCCGCTTCATCTCGCTCAACGCCGCGCGAATCTGGTCGCGACTCTTCGCGGCCTCGTTGCACACCTCGATGATACCCGCCGCAGGCCAGTCGTACCGTCGTCTCGTCGGCATCTGCGGATCGCGCCCATCGTAAATCGTCACGTAGTCCATGGCCTTCGAAAAATACAAGAAGGGCCGGTCGTCGCTACGTGCCAGCCGCTGCCATTCTTCCACCAAGCCGACCAATGCCTGATAGAGGTGCGGATCCACCGGCCAGTCGTCGAGTTCATACTCGAAATCGTAGGCGATCTTACGCAGGTCGACGCGCACCACATCGTACACATATTCGTAGGCCGTTCCGGGACCTGTGATGCGTACGCCGTATTCATGCGGCCTCGTAAAGTAGGGGCTGAACCGTTGCAGCCAGAATTTCCCGGTCGCCTCGGGCGCCTGCAAATGGAACAGAGAGGGGAGGAGATCGATCTGCCGCCGATAGTCCTCGTTGGTTTCGCCGGGAAAGCCGAGCAGAATATTCCAGGAGATGGCCACCCGGTAATAACCACTCCACTTGAGGCAGATGATGTTCTGCATGGGCGTCACACCCTTATCCATCGCCTTGAGCTGCGAGAGGCTGAGGCTTTCCAAGCCGGGTTGCATGCACTTCACGCCCCCGACGGCCAGGGTCCGGATCTGGCTCTTCTGCAGATTGCTCTTGGTCTCGATAAACACATCCAGATCGCAACGCTCGGCCGCAAACCGTCCGAACAGGTTGTCGACATACTTCATATCGATGATGTTATCCACGAGCCGAAAACGAATCGTGTCGTACCGGTTCGACAGGTACGTCATTTCGCGTACGACCTGTTCCGCGGACTTTGCGCGAAACTTCATGCTCTGTGCATTCAGCCCGCAGAAGGTGCAATGGTGCTTCTCCCCCCACCAACAGCCGCGGGACCCTTCATAGAGCAGAATGCGGTCCAACCCGCGGGAGGCATCGGTGCCGAGCTCGGCCAGGAGATGGTAGTAGTCGTCATAGTCCGGCGGGCCGGTGTGGGCAAACTCGGTGAAGAGGGCGGTGTTCGGTGTGAACCGCACCTCGCCATGCTCTCGATAGGTGACACCGTCCGGGCAAGGGCCGGTCGAGCCGCTCAGTACATAGTCGACCAAGGCGGGGAACGTCACCTCGCCCTCTCCGACCACCACGTGGTCGATGAACGGAAAGGCCCGGAAATATTCCAGCCCCATCTCACCGTCGTAGTTGGCGCCGCCGAACACGATCGTCATCTCCGGGTACAGATCTTTGATGAGCTTGGCCATCGTGAGGCTGGCGACATTTTGATCGAAGGTGGAGGTGAACCCGACGAGTTTGTATTGGCCCCAATCGATCCCGGTCATCGCGGCGGTTAGAAATTGCGGAGCCGTGCGCACAGCCATCTCCTCGAAGAACGACTCCGGGTGGCCGCTTTCCCGGGCGATCTGTTCAAACACCGGTTTGAACAGGCGGGGGTACTCGGCGCGTTTGGGATTGTCGCGAAAGAGCAGGTAGGAAAACAGCCATTCGCCGAATAACGCCCGCTTTTCACAGATCGCTTCGTACAGGGGGATGCCGATCTTGTGGGCAAACCGCACATTGAGATGGTGGCAATCGACGCCGATGCCCTTCGATTTCAACAACGCCGACAGGGTGCCCAACTGAATCGACGGATACTTCGAAAAGCTGAAGGGCATGTTGACGAGCGCGACCTGAGCCCTGTCACTCACGGGTCACCTCGATAGTCTTTCCAGAGCGCATCACCACGATTACCCGGCCACGGCCCGGAACGGTTCGAACTCACGATCGGCCTTCGCTGCCAAATAAAAATCGCTCTCGGTGAGGCCGTTGATCTTGTGCGTCCAAATCTCCACCGTGCATTTGCCCCAGGCCACGTACAGATCCGGATGATGCCCTTCGGCTTCCGCCACTGCACCGACCTTGTTCGCAAACGCGAGGGACTGCGCAAAATCCTTGAAGGTATAGAGCCGCTCAAGATGACCCTCTTTGTTCAAGGCCCACCCGCGCCCCAATTCCGCCAACAGAGCTTGCGTGCGATCGGCGGGGAGGGGAGGGACCCCACCCCGGCAGGGAACACATGTATGGTCTGCAAGACTCATGGCTTCTCCTTTACAGACGTCCGGCGCTGCCGGCGCGTCGCCCGGCATTCAGGCGCCATTGTACGAGCCGCCCGTTCCGGCCCGCAACCGCTTCAACGACCTGACGGGTGCGCAACCCGGTCCAGGTTCATGGCGGCATGTCCTCTTTCGAAAAACAGTCCTCGATTGATATCGCCCACGCTGACCATCCCGACCAGCGCCCCTTTTTCAACCACAGGAATGCGGCGAAAATTCTTGATACCCATGTAGGACGCCGCCTCCAAGACAGGAGTGCGCGGGGACACCGTCAGGGGATTCAAACTCATCACTTCTTCGACCCGCTGGGCCAGCACATCGGCGTATCCTTCCTCCATTTCTACGAAATCACGGCTGTGCACATTGTCATGAATGTACTCGCCGTAATTGGGATAGAGCGGAATCAGTACGTCGCGCAGCGTCACCATGCCGATCAAGACCTCACCGTCTTCCACCACGGGAATGGCGCCGCAGTGGCGGCTGAGCATCTTGGTCACCACGGAACGCACGGAATCGTTGCGCCTGGCCGTCACCACACCGGTAGACATGACATCCTGAACAAGCATGGCAGCCTCCTTTATGACCAGCGTGACTCATGAACAAGTCACCCGACTACCGACCATGGGCTGGAGGGACGCAGCCAAGCGGTTCCCCACGAGGTTCAGCCTACAAGCTCCGATCGCGAGTACCCCCAATGGCCCTGTCCCTTCGGCATTCTTTGCAGAGATACGCGAAATATGGTAGGGAAGTGCCGTTCGAAAAGAAAGCCCCCTCCCCGTGCCCAGTGGGGCGACAGCGGGGAGCACGCTTCAGACCTTCTCACGCGAGGTCGCTATCCCTTCCGTCCTTCGCATTGGTCATCGCGGAGCATCCGGTCACGCTCCCGAAAATACCCTTGCTTCTATCTGGAAAGCCCGATCCTTCCATGTCGATTTTATCGAAGTCGACCTGCGCGCAACCAGCGACGGCCATTTGGTGCTGCTGCACGACGAGACGATCGATCGCACCACCAACAAATCCGGCACCCTTGCCGAGATGACACTGGAGCAGGTGCAACGGCTGGATGCGGGGAATTGGCAGCGCATTCCGACCTTGGAAGAGGCCCTGGACGTCGCCGGACAGGCCATCGGGGTCATCCTCGAACTGAAAGTGGAGGGAATCGGGAACGAGGCATGTGCGATCGTCACACGCACCGGGTTTTCCGGCCCGCTGATCTATGCGTCGTTTTTGATCCCGGAACTGCACCGTGTCCGCCAAGCCGATCCCGACGCGCGCATCATGGTCCTCCATCATCGCCGCCTCCCGCCAGATCCCGTCGCGGATGTGCTCGCGCTGAATGCGCCCTATGTCGGCTTCCACTATTCGAGCATCACATCCGCACTGCTCAAGGCCTATCATGACCTGGGGCGGCAGGTGTTCACCTACACCGTGAACGAGCGGCAGGACATTCAACGGATGCGGGAGCTGGGCGTGGACGGTATCGTGTCCGACTATCCCGATCGCATCTGACACGCGGCAAAACGAGCGGTAACGACGAACGCGGGACCTCTCACGCGGCTCCAAGCTTCACGACGATCTGTTGCGACGCGACGCTGTTCGGCACGACGATATGCCGGTCGTCCGATGTCTTCACCAGGATATACCCCATTGTCATCTCATCGATCACCCCGGTCTCGAGGCCGGTCGGCGCAGACAACTGCACGCGATCGCCTACTGCGAACGGCTGATAAAACAGGAGGGCAAAGCCTGACACCAAATTGCTCAGTGTCGTCTGTGCCGCCAGTCCGAACAGGATCGACGCCACCCCGGCACTGGCGAGCAACGCCGTGCCCACGGAATGGAGTTGCGGGATGGCATTGAAATAGAGGATGACGGCCAAGCTATACACAACGACCTGCCCGAGCCTGGTGAGAAGCGTACAGGCGGCATGATCGTTGAGGAGGTAAGCAACGCGCCGCACGCCCGCCCGGACCAATCGCGCCAGAAACCACGCCGCCAGGATGAACAGAAACGCATAAAACGCCGCGCCGAGGAGCGTAGCAGGATCAATGAACTCTCCACGGACAAACAGATCCACAACCCGCATGGGAGACCTCCGTCAGGCAACACATGGTTTACGATGAGTGGCTGATTCGACTGTAGGTCAAAGGGGAGCCGGGGAACAAGAGCGGGAATGTCGGGCCAGAAAATGCCACGGGCGACCCTACACTGCGGTGGGAGGTCGCCCGTGGATGGCGCTTGGGACGCCACATGTCATTGTAGATTGTCTGAATCAGGGACCCGTTCGAGAAGACGGAATGTCAGGATGTTCGTCAGGGGAGCGATGCTCCCAGGATTCAGGTGTGCCTCGTGAGAATTCGATCCTTCACTTCATTCGGTGGCTGAATTCTGTCATCAGACAGTGCCATGAGGCACCAGCCAGCGAAGGATCGTTCCACACGACCGACGATCAACCCGCCCTCAACTCTGCGGGCCGTTCTAGTCCGGTGGCGTAAGTTCTTCCATCTGTGAACCTCCCCAGTTGGGAGTGGCGAGGCTTCCCGAACAGGCGCGCACTGCTCATCGCCTCGTCACGGTACACACAGCTCTTGAAACTCACAATGTCCTCTTACGCCCGTTAGAAAATCCTGTCAACAGAAAAATCGGCCCTAGGCACTTTTTCCGATCTGCAGAACGTCACACGCGCCCTCAGACAACACGGGCCCCCGGGTGGACCGGGAGCCCGCGTGCGGCGCTTGGGACGCCGACTGTATGAGTAATCATGGAGCGGCCCGTGTAAGACCGGCCGAGCCCATCTGCAGGAACAAGGTCTCGTCGGAACAAGAGAGGCGCCCCGAGCGGGCGACGATTCAAGCAGGTTAACCGGTTTCCGAGCAAACGCGTGACGCCATCAGGGGCTGTGGCGCAGGGTTGATGCCGAGTGGCATAGCCGGTGAAGAACCGGTCGAACAGGCCGACGAGACAACTGCCTTTCAGCTCGGTAGGCCGTTCGGGCCAGGTGGAATCGTTTCGTTCATCATCCACCCTCCTCTCTGATGCGGGAATTCGTGGGAGATCTAGATGACAGCCGCGCGGTCTGTCCGATCCCCCACCTCGACGGTGATGTCGGGCCGCAAATCCTATCTACGCTCCTCGCCACATTCTGTCAACAGGTGAACAGGCCGGTCCGTCACTCCGGCTTGATGACGGCCATCTCCTGCTTCTGGTAGTCGGAAGGAGGCACGAACAACCGATCCGCCAGGGGTTGTGATTCGATCTTGACGGCTTCCCAGCGCGCCTCCTCCCGACCCCGGCCGTCGCGATCTACGCCCTTGATCGGGAAACCTCCGTCCTTGAATAGGTCGCGCATCCATCCCGGCCACAGGGATGCGCCACCCGCCTGCGCGCTCGTCATCCCAAAGAGGGCAGCGCTTCCGATCCCCTTCGCCATACAGAATTCGCCGGTGCTGCCGTCCGACCGATCCTTCATGCGATAGACCTCGCAGAGATATCCGGCCACCTTCTCATGCTGTCCGGTTTTGGTGATCGCGATATCGTCGAACGGCTGCGGCTGTGACGTGGTCGCGGTGGAGATTTCTAGATAGATTTTTTCGTCGTGATGAAGGCTATAGAGCGCCTGCTTCTTGGCGTCGAAAATCATGGCGCCTTTCCCGACATCGGGACCAACCTCCTCAAAACGCAGGGCGTGACCTTTGAGCCACCACTGCTGCTGCACCGTCTCGCCCCCGCTCGTTTCCTTCAGAACGATGATGCCCTCAAACTCGCCCGCCGCCGCCACACCGGCCAGCAACAGGCTTCCCAGAACACTCGACAGAACACTACGCCGCAACATCATTGCCCACCCTTCGACTGTGGCTGCTGTTTCATCGCCTCACCCAACTGTTTCATCAGCTCCGTGAGATCCGGCTGCGGCTCGCCCTCCCCGGAAGGCACACTCCTCTCCACACGCGCCTTGTCACCCTTGAGATACCAATCCATGCTCGTCGCCGAACCGCTCGCCGCATGGCCGGCGCTCATGTGTAACACGCCCTCACACTCTCCGGCGTGACTCATGAGGGGAGTGAGCCCAAGGACGAGACCACCGACGACAAGAGGCCAACCCTTTCGCATACTGGACATTCCTGGTTCAAGTCTACCCACAGCTGCGATCGCAGTGCGGACAAGGCACAGGATCGACGTCGGCCGGCCGACGGAACGGGACCGGCAACGCGCTCCGCTCACACAATGTGCAACCGGTCGAAATTCACTCCTTTGGGAGCCGGTGGCCTGGAGAGCTTCATGGCGGTGAGCGCCTGAACCACCAGCTCCGCCACCACCAGGTTGCGATACCATTTCCGGTT
>WIAG01000048.1 GCA_014055495.1 Nitrospira sp. CR1.2 | reverse complement strand
CCGACAATCAGGAACTGCTGGTGAAGGAGGCGATTCGTCACACCATCAGCGAAGACATGGAAGTGCTTGAAGTGGATACGGCCAAAGAAGTCATCATTGTGCCGATGAAGCAGATTAAGTACATCGCTTGCGATGCGACTGTATTTGCGCAGAAGGCGAAAGGGTAGTGGCCCCGATCAAGCCCCTGTAAAATTCCGCTGAAAAAGAGACGGCCGAAAAAGAATTTCCGGCTGTTGCCGTTGTCGAACAACATTCTGTGAGCGGCTTCCCTAATCCCTAGACCCGATCCCCGACCGGGTCCCACTCGTGGTCTCGTTCGACGGCGTCGGTGAGGCGTTCGAAAATATCCGGGATCGCGCCGGTGACCCGGCTCCAGTTTGAGATCATGGGGACGCCGAGCGGGTCTTCGAGAAACGCCTCCGTGGCGATCTTCATGCCCTTCAAGAATACTTCCACCGCCATCCGTTCCGCGTGCCGATCGAACTGCAAACTGTTGATGGCGGCGTCGTTCTGATAGCGGGTGATGGCTTCCTGCGCAGACTGGAGGTAGGTCGCCCGCAAGGTCTTGAGCACGGCTTCCGACAGCACCACGCCTTCGCTCGCCAGGTTCCGGAACAGCGACTTCGTGATATCGACGCACATCTTCTGTAGTCCCTGTTCGGCGTTGTCCGCCGACAGGCCTTGGTGTTTGTGTTCGTAGGCGTCGGCGATATCGGCTTGGCAAATTCGCCTGAGGGCACAGTTGCGATAAATTTCGGACAAGACGCCGACCTCCAACCCCCAGTCGCCGGGCACCCGGTTGATCCAGGCCAGATCCCGCACCATGGCGAATTCGCCCGCGAGCGGGTAACGAAAGCTGTCGAGAAACGTGAGCAACGGATGGCCACCGGCCACCTGCTGGAGGCTTCGGATCAGCGGGGTGAAATACAGGCGCGTGACGCGGCCGTGCAGGCGGTTCGTGACCCGGCTGTAGTACCCCTTACAGAACTCGTAACCCAGGTTGGGGTTGACGATCGGATAGCAGAGTCGGGCGAGGTATTCGCGGTTGTAGCTGAGGATGTCGCAGTCGTGCAGCGCGATGACGTTGCTTTCTCCGCGGGCCAGTACGTAGCCGAAGGCCATCCAGCAGCCGCGGCCTTTGCCCTGCAAGCCGGTGTCGAGTTCGGCATGGGCCAGCAGTTTAAGAATGTCTTGAATGCCGGTCCCGTCGTTCCAGACGATGCGCACCCGTTGGGGCAGGACGGAAAAGAACTGTTTGGCCAGGCGAAACTCCAGGGCTGAGGCGCGATCCAGCGAAATGACGATTTCATTGACGTACCGGATGTCTTTGAGGACTTCGACGATGTGTTTGAGCGCGGGGTTCTCCAGCTCGGAATAGAGCGAGGGCAGGACCAAGGCAATCGGGTTCGTCGCCGCATGCCGCTCCAGTTCCTTTTCGAGCTGTTCGAGATTGGGTGCGCCGAGACGATGCAAGACGGTCACAAGACCGTTCTGATGAAAATCGGACATGGTCCCTCCAGTGCAGGGTTCGGAGCGGATACTGGTCAGCAAAGACCCGGTACGGGCAGGGAGTGATGCCACCGTGGGAGGCGGACACCGACCGTACCGGGTGGGTACATGCGCTGAGAGGAGATCGCTGCTACTGAGCCGGAGGCATCGCTTTGCTGGTCACGACCGACTTCACGATCTTGGCTCGCTTCACGGACTCCAGAAACCGGTCCGGCGGTTCAGGATGCGGCAGATTCACTTCAACGGAGTACCAGCCGGACTTCATCGGGCCCTTTTTGATGCCGTTCAGTTCCTGCACCAGCTCCTCGATGCTTTTTTCGGTGGTGCCGTCCTGGAAGGCCACCCAGAACATGAAGGCCTGCCGATCGGCTTCGCGAATGGCGTCCGAGACCGGCACGGCGGTCGCGATCGGCGTGTCTTTCGGCGGATCATTCTTCGCCACGACCGTGGGCTTCGGGGCGGCGGCGTTGGCCTTCGCGACTTCCAGCGACGTCAGCGCCAACCGGGCATGCAGTTCACGATTGCGGCTTTCCAGCAGGGCCACCTGTTTGATCAGGGTTTCGTTTACCGATTTGATCGACTGCAGATCCTGCCGCACCATGTCACGATCGGCCTCAATCGCACTCACTGCCACGCGCATGCCGCCCTGGACTTCTTGCGCCACGTCGGTTTTGACGGTCTTGAGATCCTCTTGAACGGCCACGACCTGAGAACTCAGTTTCTGCTGCGTATGCGCGACGGTGTCCACGAGCGTATTTAACTGCGCGATACGGTCCTGTTCCGCGCGGGATACGGCCATTGCTGCCGACTGGGCCTCGACCAGTTGAGCCAGTTGCCGATGTACCTGGTCGATCTGATCCTGCGTCGATTGCCGCGCCGCCAACTCTTCTTCCACTTGATGGGCGCGATCCTCGGAGCCCAGCCAATTGGGGACCCGCTCGGCCAGCAACGCCACGACACCCACCGCCAGCACGACTTGGGCGAATGCGGTGGCCATGCTCCACACCGGGACCTTGGGGGCTGCGGTGGAGGAGGCGCCGGTGGGAAATCCGATGGCGGAGACGACATGCGACCACCATCCCGGAGCGACGTCGTACCGCAATTGGAGGGAGCCGCCGTCGAAGTGGTTTTGGACGTTGAGGATCAGACTGCCGTTTCCGACCGGCAGGCTCAGGCTTTTCTGCCCGGCCTCGGGGGCGACGCATCCACCGAGCAGCACACCGGATTCGCTCCGGATTTCGAGGTGCTGAATGCTGCGATCCTTGGTCGTGCAGGCGAAGGCGGGCTCGGCCTGTGAGCAGTCGAGCGTGCCGACGCGCTCGTGGTTGACCAGCACCTGAAGAAATCCAGGGCGTTCCTCAGCCGCGCGTCGCGGTTGATCATCCAGGGCATCAAGCAGATGTGCGCGATAATCGTTGAGCTCTGGTGTGTCCATGTTGCCGTCCTCCCCGATCGCCGCTAAAGAGAGCCAGGACGCCTCCCTTTTTCAGCGGATGTATATGCAAATTGACTTGCGGCTTCGACCCGTTGCTCACCTCGGCTTGCCGGCGATCGGCGACTTCCAGGAAGCAGTCGCGGCAAAAGGCCAAGTGCCATACGCGGTAGTCGTGGCCGTAGTCATCATGAAAGAGTTGTCCCCACTTCTGTTCCGACAAGCAGGGATAATGCTCCGGTTCGCTTTTTCGATAATGTGACTGCAGAACCGGCATCAGCCGGTCGACTTCATTGTTCAGGTGGTCGGGTCTGGTGCGCAGTTCTTGCTCGAGCACCTCGATTTCCGATCCGCTCAGACCGGTTTCGTTCATCGTGCGCTGCCATCCCGATTGTCGCCACCGCTCGAAGTTCTTATACACTCGCTGGCTTTCGGCCTGCCCAAAGCCCAGGAGCTTCACCACATGGGCCTGGCTGAACCCGTAGAAGTGGTAGAAGAGCGCGATCAACGCATCGCGGCTGACGACGGCGCGCGACGCCAAGCCGTCGAGAAACCGTCCCACCGGGGTCAGCAGTTCCTTGTGGTAACACAAGGGGTCCGGTTGACTGAACGACTTCGCGATCAAACTATCCAGCAGGAAGAAGGGGCGGCAGGGGACTTCGGTGCGGCCGAACACCACAAACCGTTCCACCAACTCATAGCCCCAGCGGAGTGCCAGCTTTTCGTGGGTGATGTCGTCGCCCCACTGGTTCGTTTCACGGAGGAAGCGCTTGGTCTGACTGGTGGCGCGATCCAACAATTCCGGGAGCGATTTCGTGACCAACTCATCGAACTCGCGCTCCGTGGTCACGACATTGTTGAGGCGCGCGGAAAAAATCTGACCGTCTCGCATGGCCTTTCCATCCGGCATCTTGGACGTCATAGTGGCGAATTTCCCGACGAATAACAATTCGACAAGTCCGCCCATAGAAGACCATATTTGTCTATGAAGGGTCAATGGGGGGAAGGGGCTCAACCCCGCACTGTATCAGGGTGAAACAGACGCGACATTCGTGAAGCGTCTCTCGTCACGGACCGTCACCTGACTGTAGCGAGAGACGACCGGCGTTTCACGAACGACGGATTATCCGGGCTACGGCCGGTCGGTAGAGAGTCGCTTCGCTAGCCGTCTGGCGAGGCGCATCATGGCCGGGGAGCGGTCCGACGGATCGAGCAGGACATTGATGACATAGGGTTGGCTGGGATCGGCCAATGCCTTGGCCAGGGTTTCGACGAATTCACCATGGGTGGCGACTCGCGAGCCCTGTCCGCCGCCGATGAGGTCGCAGATCCGTTCGTAGCGCCATTCGTGGATATCGTTAAACGGGCCCTCCAGGATTTCGCGTTCGGTGGAATAGCCATGATTATTCAACACGATGACCACGGGTGCCTGCCGGTATCGAACGGCGGTGGCCAGTTCCGATCCGGTCATCTGAAAGGCCCCGTCTCCGACCAGAACGATGGGCCGGAGGGACGGATCGGCGAACCCTGCCCCGATGGCTGCGGGGACGGCGAACCCCATCGAGGTGTAATAGGCAGGCGACAGAAACTCAAACCGTCGATGGACGTGCAGATCGACGGAAGCAAAGAGCGACTCTCCCACGTCGGCGATGACCAGCGTTTTTTCCTGCAGCACGGTATCCAGGTGGCGGAACACGCCATGCAAACTGACTGCGGCGTGGGCGGGGGGCATCGGTTCCTCGGGTTTGGCGGTCGCCGGCAATGGCGGCGAAGGAAAGGAGGGCAGCGATGCCTTGGCCAGTCCCTTCACGAAATCCTCGAACAAAATCGAATCATAACGATGATGTTTGATCGCCACCCGATCCGCGGTCGCATGGATGGTGTGGCCGTCGGAGAAGAGGGCGCTGCGGGCGTCCAAATCTTCGACGTCGGATAGGATCGATCCCAGGATCAGCAGGCAATCAGTCTGGTTGACGAACTCCTTCACTTCATCGCGGGCCACCAGGCCGCTATAGACGCCGACATAGAGTGGATGGTCTTCGCGAATGATCGACTTGCCGAGGAGCGTGGAGGCGATCGGCACATTCAATCGTTCGACGAGGGTGGTGAGCTCATCATGAAGTCCGAATCGGCCTACTTCGGCGCCTGCTAGAATCACCGGGCGTTTGGCTGACTCCAACATGGTGCGAACTTCGGCCAGGGCTTCACGCAACGCGGCCTTGTCGGTCGGTTCGTCCACAGTGCCGGTCTTGTGGGAGGTGTACGCCAGCGGCACATGCACCATGTCGCGGGGAATTTCGAGGTAGATCGGGCGTCGATAACGCAGCAGCGCCGCAAAGGCGCGATCCATTTCACGCTCCGCCGTGACCGGGTCTTCCAGGCTGACGGCCGCGACCGTCATTTTTTCGAACACCTCGCGCTGGGTCGAGAACTCGCGCACCATGTGATGGAGATAGGGGTTGCGGGCCCGCTCCGACAGCCCTGGCGACCCGGTCAGGAGCACGACGGGTGATCGCTCGGCATAGGCGCAAGCGATGGCGTTGACCGTGTTGAGTCCTCCGACACAATAGGTGACACAGAGGGCCCCGATGCCGTTGATACGGGCGTAGGCGTCGGCGGCAAAGCCGGCGCAATCCTCGCGTGTCGTGGCCACGTGTTGAATCGGCGAGGACTCCATGAGTTTGTACAGTCCCAGGACATAGTCGCCGGGAATGCCGAACATGTGGCGGACGCCCAACCGGTGGAGTCGATCGAGCACTGCGGTGCCGATAGTATGTGTGGTCATAGCTGTCAGCCGCTCCCTGGTGGCTCACCGCTTGCTGTCAGTCCTTCTCGCAGCAAACCATAGGTGTGGGGGAAGGTCAAGCGCAGCCTCTCCATTGCGCCGGTGTGCACCGGACATTCCTACAGGGGCTGGACACAGTCTTATCGCACCGGTTGCTTCGCCGCACCGTTTCAGGCACCCTCGTGTGCCGTTCGCTGCGTCGCGGCGATGCTCATTGATACTGGATGTACGGATGACCATGACTCAACTTGTGACCGGTTCTACTGCAAAAGTTCTCCTGACTGCTGAGCGTGATCAGCCGCGCTACGACGGTCACCTCTGGGTCTTCGATACCAACGTCGCAGAAGTGCTGGGCACGCCGGCACCCGGCGATCTGGTCGATGTCTACACCCACCGGAAGCGATTGCTTGGGCGGGGCCTGTTTAACCCCCATTCGAAAATCCGTGTTCGCCTGCTCACGTTCCAGGAGGAATTGGTCGACGAAGCGTTTTTCGCCGCGCGCCTCCGTGCCGCCGCGACCCTTCGCCGGATGGTCACGCCCCACGCGAATGCCTGCCGCCTGGTGCACGGTGAGAGCGATCTCTTGCCGGGCCTGGTGGTGGATCGGTTTGCCGATGTGGCGGTGATGCAGGCGCTGGGGTATGGCATGGATGTGCGCAAGGACGTATTCGGTGATCTCTTGATACAGGAGGCGGGAGTGAAGACCGTCTATCTGCGCAACGATGCGAAGAGCCGGGCGCTGGAGGGGTTGCCCTTGTCCAAAGGGTTTCTTCGCGGCGAGGGGCCGACGAGGGTGCAGATCCATGAGGGCAAGGCGCAGTTTACGGTCGATTTTGCGGAAGGCCAAAAAACCGGGTGGTTTTGCGATCAACGCGAGAATCGGCTGGCGGCGGCGGTCTATGCCAAGGGGAAGCGCGTGTTGGAAGCATTTTGTCATACCGGCGCTTTCGGCGTGCAGGCCGCTTTGGCTGGGGCGCAGTCGGTCGAGGGCCTGGATGTCAGTGCGGCGGCGGTCGCCTTGGCCCAGGCGCATGCGGAGCAGAATCACGTGGCCGCCATCTGCGACTACCGGCAGGCCGATGCCTTCGATGAACTGCGGGTGCTTGAACGGAACCAGCAACGGTATGACCTGGTCATTCTCGATCCGCCCGCTTTTGCCCGGAGCAAGAAAGCCGCGCCCCATGCGTTGGCCGGATACAAAGATGTCAATTTGCGAGGGCTTCGTCTCTTGCAGGCCGGCGGCGTGCTGGTGAGTTGCTCCTGCTCGCAACCGGTGAGCGATGAGGATTTCTGGAAAATGCTTCAGTCGGCCGCGCGGGATGCCAACCGACAGATTCGTCTCTTGGAACAGCGAGGGCAGGGGCCGGACCATCCTGTGCTCGCGGGCATGCCGGAGACACGGTATCTGAAATGTTTTATCGTCCAGGTGTTGTAAGGCCATGAGGCGTGAGCAGGAGGCGACAACGGAGCCCGCGGACGTGCCGCTGGTTCCGCCTTCTGTGTCGCTGCCGGAAATCACGCCGAAGGCCGTGGTCCTGTCGGTGGTGTTGGCTGCCGTGCTGGCCGGTGCCAATGCCTACCTGGGGTTGTTCGCGGGCATGACCGTCTCCGCCTCCATCCCTGCCGCCGTGGTGTCTATGGCGGTGCTCCGTCTGTTTCGTCGGTCGAACATTCTGGAGAACAACATCGTGCAGACGGCGGCCTCGTCCGGCGAGGCGCTGGCGGCCGGGGTGATCTTCACCATTCCTGGGCTGGTCCTGCTCGGCTATTGGGAGTCCTTCGACTATTGGCAGACGGTGACCGTGTCGCTGGTCGGCGGCGTGCTGGGGGTGTTGTTCACCATTCCCTTGCGTCGTGCGTTGATCATCCACGCGCGCTTGCGATTTCCTGAAGGCGTGGCCACGGCGGAAGTCTTGAAAGTCGGGGCGACTGCGCATGCCCAGGCGGGCGGGCCGGTGCGGTTGTTGTTGGGAGCGGCGGCGTTGGGCGGTGGATTCAAGTTCGCCGAAGGCGGGTTCAAACTCTGGAGCGAATCGTTGGAAGGGGCGCTTCAGCTGGGACGCGCGACCTTCTACGGAGGGCTCAACCTGTCCCCGGCTCTCGTGGCGGTGGGATACATCATCGGTTTGCATACGGCCGCCGTGGTGTTTCTCGGTGGAGCGATAGGTTGGCTGGTGCTGTTGCCGTTATACCAGGCAATTGTGCCGCCACCGGAGGCACTGACCGGTGTGGCAGCCGCCAAGGCTACGTGGAGTGGTCAGATTCGGTACATCGGGATCGGTGCCATGTTGGTCGGCGGCGTGTGGACCCTCATTCAGATCCGTGGTCCGATCGTGCAGAGTCTGCAACAGTTGATGTCGCTGTACCGGACTCCCGATGCATCCCGTTCACAGGGGTGTCTCCCACGGACTGAGCGGGACGCAGGGGTGGTCTGGTTGATCGGCCTGACGGTCGCTTCGCTGATTCCCATGCTGCTGCTGTACCGGAACTTATTGGGGCAGAGCCTGCTGGGTGGCATCGGCCTGACCCTGCTGATGGTGGTCACGGCATTTTTATTTTCCGCCGTGGCCGGGTACATGGCCGGCCTGGTCGGCAGTTCGAGTAATCCGGTGTCGGGTGTCACCATCGCGACGATCATGCTCGCCTCGTTGCTGCTGCTGGGCATCATGGGGCAGGGCAATCCGGCCGGCCCTGCTGCGGCTCTGCTGGTCGGGGCGGTCGTCTGCTGCGCCGCGGCCATGGGCGGCGACAATATGCAGGATCTGAAGACCGGCCACCTGGTCGGTGCGACTCCCTGGAAGCAGCAGGTGATGCAAGTCATCGGGGTTGCGACAGGCGCCGTCGTCATCGTGCCGGTCCTGTCGTTGCTGCAGGCGAAGTATGGCATTGGCGAGGTGACGGACGCGCATCCCCATCCGCTGACCGCGCCTCAAGCCACGCTCATGGCGAAGTTGGCCGGCGGTGTGTTCGGTGGCTCGTTGCCCTGGCATCTGCTGGTGCTCGGGATGCTACTGGGGGTGGCCATCATTCTCCTCGATGCCCGGCAAGCCCGCCGACAGGCCGAACTCCGGTTTCCCGTGCTCGCGGTGGCGCTGGGCATGTATCTGCCGCTGAAATTGTCGGCCACCATCTTGCTTGGGGGCTGCCTGGCGGAGTGGGTTCGAAAGGGTCGATCGGGGTCAGAGGTGTCCACGGAGGATCGAGGCCTGCTGTGCGCCGCCGGTTTGGTTACCGGGGAAGCGCTGGTGGGGATTTTGTTAGCCCTGCCGATTGCGCTGAGTTCGGTATGGTCCTCCCTTGCAGGCGACCCTTTTCAGCTCGTTGCAGCCCCGCCATGGGGCGGGTGGCCAGGACTCCTGGCTTTGGCCCTGGTTGGGTTGGTCCTCCTGCGTTCTGCGCAATCGACGGAGAACAGTCGGAAGAATCCTACGCCGAGGGGCTGATCCCAAGAATCGACCTACGGTTGAATGGAACTAGTCGCTGGGCGGCTCGAAATGTCCAGGCGGGCGGGATTGCCATGGCACCGTGGCCTGTTTGGACTGTTTGACGAGACTGCGCAGACTCACTTCCGCCGCACGGAGCAGTTTTGGCTCTCCGCTTTGAATCAGCGCGGTGAGGAGCACGTAGAGGGTGCGGTCATGGCCCGCGGCCACCAGCAGTCGGTCCAACACCGGATCGGCCCCGGTCAAGGTAGCGAGGGACAGCCCTTCCTCTTCATCGTCTTTGCAGAGGAGATCCAGCTCGGTAGGGTGGATGAACAGCCAGGGGAGCGGAATCTTCAGGGCGCCGGCTAGCGCTTCAAGCGTCGACGCGGGAGGATCGGCCTGTTCCGCCTCCAGCGATTCCAGAAGGCCTGCGTCGATGCCGGCTCGTTGGGCGAACGCCTGCTCGGAACATTTCTGCGACAGCCGCCAGGCACGAATGAGGCTTCCAATGTGTGGCATGGCCGCGATCTTACTGCATCTTATTTCTGCCATGCAACCCGTTGATTCTTTGAAAGTTTCCGTACTTGTCCGCAACATCAATACCTTACGTCCCATTCTCCTAGGTAGAACAAACACCATGAAATCGGGTAGAATGCCCCGTTGGTATTGATATTCTCAGCGAGGAGGATCAGCCGATGTTAGGAACCGACATTCGCGGCATCATGGCCGAAGAGGAAGAAGTCCAGCGGCGGCAGGAAGCCTTGCAGTCTTTGATGTCGATGCGTGAAAAGCTCTTGCGGGAATCCTTGGAAGCGCGGATCAAGCGTGCACGTGGAACGGGCGACTGGACGAACCTGTCCCCCGCGGAATGCGCCAGTATCTATAAAGAAGAACGTGTGCACCTTCGTGCGCAATTGGAGCGGCTGAAGGCCGAACGTGATCGCACGCGCGGCAAACTGTCGGCTCTCAAGCGGGCAAAGGTACGCGCGCAACGCATCCGTGCTGCGGAAGCCGCGTCGGGCAAGAAACGCAAATAGCGCGATGGCGGGGAGTGCGGCCTGATGGGCCGGGCTCCCCGCCGGTTCGGCTCCTACCTGGGTAACTTTGACCTCCTTACTTCGTATCGTTTCCCGTAACTACCTCTCCCATATCCGGGACGTCATCAAGACCAAGCGGACCCGCGACCGCGAGCGAGTTTTTGTGCTGGAAGGCACGAAACCGATCGTGGAGTTGTTGCGCGTGGCTCCTAACCGGTTCGTCTGTGTGATTGTGGCGCCGGGTTTTCTCGAGCGTCAGCCGGAGGACATGAGAAATCTCTTCCTGGAAAGCCGGGTGACGCTCTATGGCTGTCCGGAGGACACGCTGGCTCAGTTGTCGCAAGTTGACACGTCCAACGGGGTCTTGGCGATCGTCCATCAACCCACGTGGGATCAGGCCGCCATTGTGGCGCAACCCAGGATTTTCGGTGTGTACGGCGATATGTTGCAAGATCCGGCGAACATCGGGACGATCATTCGTACGGCGGCAGGGTTTAATGTGAGTGCGCTCTGGATGGCGCCCCATTCGGTGGATGTGTTTAATCCGAAAGTCGTGCGCGGGACCGCCGGCACGCTGTTTCAGCTTCCGATCTTTTCTCACACCTCCGTGGAGCAGTTGCTTCAGCTCGGATGTACGATCATGGCAGCCGACGTGGAGGCCAGTGAGGGAACGGTCCCCATTCGATCGATCCGAACGTTACCGGCACGAACCATCGTGGCAATCGGCAGTGAGAGTCGGGGACTGTCGGAGGCGGTGCTCCAGGCTGCGACAGTCCGCTTTACGATTCCGCTGCGGCCCGAGGTCGAGTCCCTCAATGCTGCGACCGCCGCCGCCATAGCCCTCTTCCACTTTTCGGCCTTGCCCATCGCTGCTTCGCACTCCTGAGCGCTCGGTCCTTTCCCCTGACTAGTTGGTTCCAAATCGCCTGGTGGTACCCTCATGGATCACAGTGCCCGCACGCCTGTGTCCTCCTTCCTTTTTCTCTCCCGTTTCCTTTACGATGGGCTGAGATTTCGAGAGAGGAACGACAGGGCGGATGAAAGAAAAGACCACGTTTCATTGTCAAACCTGCGGCCATCAGGCGCCGCGTTGGCTGGGACGCTGCCCCGACTGCGGGGGCTGGAACAGCTTCAAGGAAGAACGGGTCGCTTCGGCTCCCAAAGGGCGGCAAAGCCTGGTGAAAGCGGGCGTGGCCGTCGCGACTCCCATTTCCGACATTGAAATCGTGGGTGAGCCCCGGCGTGGTACCGGCCTGGGGGAGTTCGACCGGGTTCTGGGCGGCGGGGTGGTGCCTGGTTCCGTGATGTTGATCGGCGGCGATCCGGGCATCGGAAAAACCACGTTGTTGTTACAAGCGTTGCCCCTGCTGGCGGAAGCGGGCGAGCAGGTGTTGTATGTCTCCGGCGAAGAGTCTCCTCGGCAGATCAAGATGCGGGGTGAGCGGCTTGGTATCGGCGGCAAGCAGCTCCTGATTCTCGGAGAGACTTCCCTCGAACAGATCCTCAAAACCATTCAAGAGATCAAGCCGGCGGCCGTGGTCGTGGATTCGATTCAGACGGTCTATACCGAGCAACTGACCTCGGCGCCGGGCAGTATCAGTCAGGTGCAGGAAGTGGCCGGCCAGTTGATGTGGTTTGCCAAGCGGAACAACGTGCCGGTGTTTATCATTGGGCATGTCACGAAGGAAGGCGCGATTGCCGGTCCACGCTTGCTGGAACACATTGTCGATACGGTGCTGTACTTCGAGGGCGACAAAAGTCATAGCTTTCGCATTTTGCGCGCGGTGAAAAACCGCTTCGGGTCTACGAACGAGATCGGGGTGTTCGAAATGAAGGACGGCGGGCTGGAGGAAGTCAGCAATCCATCCGAACTGTTTCTGGCCGAACGGCCGCAGCACAGCACCGGTTCCGTGGTGGTCTCCAGCCTGGAGGGAACGCGGCCGATTCTCGTCGAACTGCAAGCGCTGGTCTCGAACACGAATTATCCCATGCCGAAGCGCATGGCCAATGGTGTGGAAGCCAACCGGCTCTCCCTGCTGCTGGCGGTGATGGAAAAGCGGCTGGGCATGCACCTCTCCGGGCAGGATGTGTACGTGAACGTGGTCGGGGGGATTCATATCGACGAACCGGCGATCGATTTAGGGATCGTCGCCGCCGTGACCTCGAGTTTGCGCGAGTGCCCGATCGATTTTACGACCCTGGTGATGGGGGAAGTGGGCCTCGGTGGCGAGGTGAGGGCCATCAGCCAGGCGGAATTGCGCATTCGTGAGGCGGCGAAGATGGGCTTTAGACGGTGTCTCCTGCCGGAACGGAATGTGGCGAAGTTGGACCCGGTCGAGGGCATTGAATTGGTCGGCATCAAGGAAGTGGGCGATGCGTTGGATGCGGTCCTGGCGTGAAGGACGTGAAAGGTAAAACGGGAACCGTGAAACGATCGTGCCGTCCTATTTGTGCCGTCATGCTCATAGTGCTCGCCCTCTCCGGCTGCGCACTCTTCGGCCCGTCCGAGACCATTCCGCTCAAACAGGCGACGGCCGAACAACTCACCGCACTCTTGCACCAGCAGGCCGGAGAGGTGCGCACGATCAAAGGACTCTTCAGCGCCAAAATCACGGGCGGGATTCTTCCGATCGGCCAGCGCGTCCAGGGCACGGTGTTTTATCAGCGCCCGAATGCCATCCGGTTGCGGGGGTTTTCGGCGGTGGGTAGTGAAATTTTCGAGTTCGTACAGATTGACGATCAGTTCACGCTTCGCCTGCCCACCATGGGACGGGAAGTGACCGGTCGTCCGTCCGAGGCCGATCAGCTCGGAAAGCTCACGCGCCCGTTTCAGTTGAGCGTGTGGGCCATGAGCGGCATTACCGGGACGCAGGCTGTGGGGCCCCAGGAACAGGTGTTGTTGTCGGAGGACGGCAGCCGCTATCGGCTCGATGTGTTGACGGCAGCGGGGACGAACGGCGGGGCGCCCGTCGTCAGCCGGCGCATCTGGTTCGATCGCCGCAATCTGCTGGTGGTGCAGGAAGAACGGCTGACGCCGACCGGAGAGATCGAAGCCACGATGCAATTCGATGACTATCGCGCAGTCGGGGACGCGCCGGAGGCGACGCCGACATCGAACGGGCAGTCCCCTGCGGGCGACAAGCGCATCATGCGCCCGTTTACCATTCGTATGACCGACGGTCAAGGTTCAGGCAGCCTCCAGGTCACGTTTCACGAGTTGGTGCCGAATGAGCCGATCAAGCCGGGCGAACTGGGGCGGGTATGACGGCGCCATCGGCGGACCATCTGCTGGCGGTTGAGACCGCGACGGCCTGGCAAAGCGTCGCCCTGCTGCGAGGCGAGCAGGTTCTGGCCTTGACCGAACAGGACGCGGCCGGCTCTCACGCGCGTTCGCTGATGGGCGCCATTGATCGTGTGTTGGGCGACGCGGGCCTCCGGTTGACGGACATCCAGGGATTGGCCGTGTCGATCGGTCCCGGCTCGTTCACCGGCCTCCGTGTCGGATTGGCGACCATGCTGGGGTTTCGCGCGGTGCTGGGGACCTCCATCATCCCGGTGCCGACGCTGGAAGCGATGGCGTGGAATCTGCGTGATCTGTCGGGGTTGCTCATCCCGGTGCTCAAGAGTCGTCACAACGAGGTCTATTGGGCTGCCTATGAGTGGCAGTCAGGGCAAGGATTGCAGACACATGTCGCCGAACAGGTCGGGCCGCCGTCTTCTGTCGCCCGGGCATGTAAGGACGTGGCGGGTGTCACGTTGTTCGGCGATGGCTGGGAGGCCTATGGGCAGGATATCCGCCAGTCCATAGAGGCGATCGGTGTGACGATTCGAGACGTTGATGCGGACCGTCAGCGCCCTTCCGCAGTGAGTGTCGGCCTGGCGGCGCGACTGCGCCGGACGACGGATCAGGGCGGAGAAGAGGCGTTGGTTCCCCGGTACGTGCAACGCACGGAAGCGGAGATCAAGTTCGATGAACTGCAGGGCGAATCGGCGCTTGAGCGGCGGCGTGAACGTGTGGCGAAGAAACTCGCCCAGAGGAAAACGGGAGGCCGCGCACGTCGTGATTCTCAAGCCAAGCCATAAACAGCGCGCGGGGGTACTGTACTGACTATGGATCCGGATTCGGTGCTCATTGAGCCGGCAACGGCCGAGGTGCTGGATGAAGTCTTGGCCATCGAACAGGCTTGCTTCTCGGCCCCCTGGACGCGCAAAATGTTGGCGGCGGAACTGTCCGGCAACCAGTTTGCGCACTTTCTGATTGCGAAATGTCTCGACTCGCAGTCAGGGGCGCTCGTGATTTCCGGGTATTTCTGTTACTGGATTGTCTTCGAGGAACTGCGGTTGATGAATCTGGCGGTGCTGCCCCCGTTCCGGCGGCGAGGGGTGGCGAGCAAACTCGTCTGTACGGCGATTCGAGCGGGTCTGGTGCGCGGGGCGAACCGGGCGATGTTGGAGGTGCGGGCGTCCAACCGGGAGGCTCAGGCCCTCTATGAGCGGCTGGGATTTCGCCAGACGGCGACGCGGGCGCGTTATTATGTGAAACCTGAAGAAGACGCGGCGCTGATGGAAATGGCGCCGCTGGAGGTGAGTGCTTTGTGCGGGCAGCCCTGAGGGCCTCTTCTCCGGGCGGCGGGTAACACGACGGTCATCCACGAACGTATGTAGTCAACCAGGAGGTGCGACATGCAGACGGAGACGGCGATCACTGAGCGGTTACGGCAGTCCAACACAGAGTTCCGGGCGCTTGAAGAATCTCACCATCGACTCGATGCGGAGCTGGCCGATCTCCAGCGGCGGCACGTGCTCACGCCGGCGGAAGAACTGCTGAAAAAACAACTGCAGAAAGAGAAGTTGGCTACCAAAGACAAGATCGCCGAGCTCATTCGGGCCTCGCGGTAACGCGGGGCGGGGACCCCGTGCCGAACTTGTTGTGCCGATCCGCGCAGGCGGACCCTGGTGCAACGAGGACAAGCGACCAGGCGTTCACGCAGATAGGCAATGCTCGCACCACTGGCCGCCCATATTCAGTCGCTGAAGAAGCGGCTGCTGATCATCGCGGTGACCTTGGGTGTCGCGTTCGCGGCGGCGTTCGCCTACTCCGCGGACATGGTCGCCTGGCTGAACCGGCCGTTCCCGAATCAGTTGGTGTTCTACGGACCGACGGAGGCCCTGTTCGCCTCCATCAAGGTCTCGTTCCTGGCTGGGATCATCCTGAGCCTGCCGGTTGTTTTTTACCAGTGTTGGAAATTTGTCGAACCAGCGTTGCTCCCCAAGGAGCAACGCTGGGCCATTCCCCTGTTCTTCCTGGCCGCCTTGCTGTTCGCGCTGGGGCTGGTCTTCTGCAATCTCGTCATCCTCCCGCTCGTCATCGATTTCTTCGTCAGCTTCGGTATGGATCGCGACATTACCCCGGCGTTGGGCGTGGGGACCTACATCGACTTCAACGTCAAATTTCTGCTTATCTTCGGCTGCGCCTTCGAATTGCCGCTGGTCTTGACGCTGCTGTCGCGGGTCGGCGTGGTCTCGGCCGCGGCGCTGGCCCACTACCGCAAACATGCCATTATGGCGGCGCTGATCATCTCAGCCGTCGTGACGCCGGACGCCACGTTGTTCACGATGTTGCTGATGGCGGTCCCGCTCATGGTACTCTATGAAATCGGGATCATCGGCGCAAAGATCTTCGGGCGGGCGGCAGGTCCGGCGCCCGACATGAATTTACCGCTCGACCCTGATATACCCATTGGCACCGCCGGTCATCGCGTCCGCTGAGCCGGCGCTCACAATTTGAAAAGGGTGGCTCATTATGCTGCGTCACATCGTCGTGTTGACGGCGCTTTCAGTCGGCAGTCTGCAGGGGGTTGCGCAGGCCGTCTCCTTTTCGGCCGGCAATGAGGGCGGCGGATCTTTGAAGTTGGAACAGGCGCATTCGGGCCAGGAGCCGGCGGGGTCCGCCGATATCGGCAATACGAGCATTCAGGCGTTGGCCGCCGGCGCCGGTGGGATCATCTACGCCGGATCGTTCGGGATGGGCATTTTTCGTAGCGGAGACCGTGGCGCCTCCTGGGCGGCCGCCAACGAGGGACTCACCGATCCGTTTGTACTGTGCCTCACGACCGGAAAAGATGGGGCCATTTACGCGGGCACGTTCCGCGGCGGCGTCTTTCGCTCCCGCGACGCCGGGAAAACCTGGCAGGCGATCAACAAAGGGCTGAAGCGTCTCGAAATCAAGGCCCTGATGATGGACCCAAAGGGACTCTACGCCGGAACCGGGGACGGGGTGTATCTCTTGAACGCCGCGCAGGATCAATGGAAGACGGTGAGCGCCGGCTTGGACGAAATTCTGGTGCATGCCTTGGCGCGGACGAACGACGGGACGCTCTACGCCGGCACGTCCGGGAAGGGCGTGCACAGTTATAAGGAGCGCAGTTCGGGATGGACGCGTCTCCGGCAAGGGTTGAAGGACCATGAGGGCCTCGTGGAAAACTTTATCCGCGTGCTGGCCGTCGACAAGGAGCAGGGAGTGTACGCGGGTACGTTCGACGGCGGGGTGTTCCGTAGCGGTGACGGCGGCAAGACCTGGTTGCCGATCAGTCGGGCCCTGCCGAACGATTCGATCCGGGGGCTGATCAGCAACGAGCGCGGAGTCTATGTCGCGACGGGCCGGGGTGTGTTCAAAACCGTCGATAAGGGGCGGCAATGGGTGCCGCTGAACAAGGGGCTCAGTAATCTCTCGGTGCAGGTCCTGATTGAGGGAGAAAACGGCGGCTTCTATGCCGGTACCAGTTCCGGGGTCTATCGCAGCGACGATGACGGCCTTACCTGGACGGCCGTGAGTCAAGGATTGGAAGGGGAAAGCATCGCGCCCTTCAAGTTTAACTGAGGGAGGAAAGGATACGAGATGTCGGCACAACCCAGTTCACCACAAGCCACCATTACCGTGACGTCGAAGAACGAGCCGTGGGGCCAGATTGTTCTGCGCTTTTTCCCGGACGTGGCGCCGAATCATGTGAGGAATTTCATCGATCTGGCCAAACAGGGATTCTACAACGGCACCACCTTCCATCGCGTCATTCCTGGGTTCATGATCCAGGGGGGCGATCCCAACAGCAAGAATCCCGACCGTGCCACCCACGGCATGGGAGGTCCCGGCCATAAGGTGAACGCCGAGTTCAACAGCAAGCCGCACAAGCGGGGGACTCTCTCCATGGCCCGTGCCAATGATCCGAACAGCGCCGGATCGCAATTTTTCATTTGCGTGAACGATGCCAACTTTCTGGATTGGCAGTACACGGTGTTCGGCGAAGTGCAGAGCGGACTTGAGGTGGTCGACAAGGTCGTGTCGGCCAAACGCGACGGCCGCGACAATCCGTTGGAGCGTGTCGAAATGACGGTTACGATCACCGAGTGAGGGCGTGAAACGTAAGATCTGAAAAGTTAAAAGATGCAAAACGCGAAGAGTCAGGCGTGAAACGGAACACGTGAAAAGGGGAGGTTCACAGGGAGCAGGGCGACTCCCGCGACGTTTTGCATGTCACGTGTCGCGCATCACGTTCTGTGCCGCGGCGGTGTGCGCCGCGGCGGGTTGCGCCATTCCTCAAGTCCCGTCGAGGACCGTCTACGAAGATCCCGTCAATTTCGTGAGACTGGAGTTGGATGCGAATGTGTTGCCGGAATGGCCGCCGGGGCATTTCACGCATCCGGCTCGGTTTTCCCATGAACAGATCCGGCGCGTATTGATGGGTCTCACCGTACAGGAGCACCGGACGGCGCTGCAGCGCTGGCTCGGGGGCGAGCCGCGGCGGTTGCCCATGTTTCGTGACGCAGAGATCACCATTCTGGTGCCGCAACTGGTCGAGGCCTTGCGGCTGGCCAAGGAAAACGAGCGGATCACGTATTACCTGAGTCAACCGCAAACATCGATCAAGCGCATCATCACCTCGGGCGGACTGTATGTCCGGGGAACCGAACTCCACTTCATTCTCGGGAATTGGCAGACCTTGTACGGCATCCCGGCCTACGGCATGATCTATGACCGGCGCTATCCCATGAATCCGATCATCTCCAAAGGCTTTGATCTTTTCTTCGATCTGGATCACGCCAGGGTGCAGCAGACCACCAGCATTTGGGATTCGCTGCTCGCCAACACCAAAGACGAATTGGTCATCGACCTGGCAATCGTCTTTCCCGGTCAAGCGGTCTAGCCCGCATTATTCATGACCGCCCGCTCTGTCGTCCGATCCTCTCGCCAGGCGGGGCCTGTCTGCCCGGCCGCCTCACCGGCTCGGTGACGCACACAGACGTGGCGTGCTTTCGCCATCGCGCCGTGCGCCCTCGACGGGCTGCCAGTACGCCTGCGTCGGCCTCACGTGCGAAAAGCCCCGGCAGGCTTCGGTTTCACATGTCTCGCACAGGCATTCATGAAAAATCCAGGCTAAGCTGAAACCCGCGTCGATTGTGAAGCGGGACGAAACGTCGCCACTCATGCTGCTTCCCATCGACCCTCTTGGGACGACGACGCTTCACGAACGACGAGACTTGCTTCTGCCGCGTTTCACCGCGACCTAATTGGCTGGTTGCGGTCCCACTGCATCCGGTGGAGGGGAGCCGGCGCGGCTCAGCAGCAGGATGCGACCTGTGTCGTCGCCCTGGGAGGTGTAGGCGAGGGTGACTTCGGCAATCTTGTAGTCGTACTGCGTTTCCGCCAGTCTGGTTTGCGCCGCTGTGAGTGCCACCTCCGATTGGGTGACCTCTACCACCGTTCCCAAACCGAGTTTGTAACGCTGTTTCGAAAGCTGTAACGCCTCCTGCGCGGTCTTGACCTGTTCTTCCGCCAGCGTGATCTGCTGCGCGAAGGTGAGGGTGTCGAGGTAGGCGTTGGTCACCTGCTGCGTCAACGCCTGTTCGATGTTCGAGGTCGCGGCGGAAGCGGCTTGGCGATTGGCGCTGGCCTCGACGACCTGATTTTCGATGAGGAACCCGGTGAAGAGCGGCATGGAGACCATCGCCCCCGCCATCCACCATCCGCCGGTCTGCTGGTTCTGCCGGGGATCGAAGGGATCGAACGTGCCTCCGCTGGCGATTGCCGACACCGTCGGCAGGTATTGGCGTTTGGTCGCCGTCAGTCTGGCGTCGGCCGAAGCGGTTTGCTCCTTGGCGCGTTTCACTTCCGGATGCGAGAGACTTTCCGTGACCAGGGTTTCCAGCGTCTTTTGCGGGCGCACATCCACTGAAATGTCTTCGAGGACATAGTCGTCCGCCCCTGTGATCCCCATGGTCCGGTTGAGATCGGCAAAGCTGGCTTTGAGATCGTTTCGGCTGCGGACCAGGAGCGATTGCGCGTTAACCAACTCCACATGTGCGAGATCGAAGTCGAGCTTCGATTTCAGTTGTTGCCGGTAGAGCGTCTCGATCTGCCCGGCAATGATTCCTCGCTCCCGGACGGTCTCTTCGGCGATCTGGACCAGCCGCTTCCGCTTGAGGCTGTTGAGGTAGGCGCGTTGCACGTAGAGCAGGACCAGCGCGCGACGGGCGTTCACATCCTGTCCCTGAGCGCGTTCGGCGAGTTTGTTCGACTCGACAAGGTTGCTGGTATAGCCGAAGTCATAGATGCGTTGATTGGCGATGACGCCGCCGGTAAAGGTGCTTTGGTTTTCCCGAAGGAGTCCCCCACCGACCATGAAACGTGGATTGCTGACCCCGGCGCCGGCGATGGTATTCGCATTCGCATAGACCTGCGGGTAGTAGAGCGAACGGGCCTGTTCGGTGCGCGCTTCGGAGGCTCTGAGGTTCGCCGCACCTTCGAGCAGCATCGGATGATTTTTTACGGCAATATCGACGGCGCGCTGCACGCCGAGCACCGCTCCGCGGGGCAGCGTCTGGGGCTGTTCCGCGTCTTGGGCCTTGGCGGCCACGGTGGGCAGCAGAGTCAACACCATCGTCGCCACTGTCAGGAACATCGTCTGGGGCACTACGCGGCTCATGACCGTTCTCCCTGTTTCTGCGGAGTCCCGTTCGGGGCAAGAGTCGGCGGCGGTGGGGTGCCGCCCGGAACGCGCCGCTCGAACTTCTGTTGCGATGGTTTGGCATCGGGCAGATTGAACGGCGACACCTGGACCGGTGTGCCGTCCAGGAGACGTCGTTTTCCGACGGCCACGACTTCTTCGTGTCCCTGGAGACCGGAGGTAATTTCGATCCACCGACCGTCGCTGATGCCGGTCTGCACCGGGACGGATTTGACCTTGCCGTTTTCGACGATGAAGACCGACTTGCCTTTGGGCGTGCTGTTGACGGCTTGCGGCGGGACGACCAGGGCTTGGGGAATCTCTCGTAGCCCCAATGAGACCTCGGCAAAGGTGCCGGGCCGGAGGGCATGGTCGCTGTTCGGCAAATCGACTTCGACCAGCAGGCTTCTTGTGGCGGGGTCGAGTGCCAAGGTGGAGCGGGTCACCACGCCGGGGAACGACCGGTTGGGGAGCTCCGCGACCTTTACGGTGGCGGTGGTTTTGCCGGGCACGACCCAGGGGCTGTCGTCTTGCGGGACGTTCGCATAGACCCGCACCGTATTGAGATCCATGATCGTGAACAACGGAATCGCGCTGGTAGCCGAGGAGGTGGCGATCTGGATCAAGGAGCCGGGATCGGCAAAGCGCGCGGTGACGACGCCGTCGTAGGGGGCGCGGACTTTAGTGTAGTCACGCATCACGACGCGCTGTTCCATCAAGTGCCGGGCCCCCTGATACGCCGCTTCCGCCACGTCCACGTCCTGCCTGGCGATGACGTCGGGCGACTCCTTCCATACCTTGTCGAGCCGTTCGTAGGTCAGCTTCTTGATCTTGTAGTCCGACACGGCCTGTTGGTACTGCTCTTCTACTTCAGGCGCATCGATGACGGCGACCACCTCGTTCTTTTTTACCGCATCGCCTTTGTCCGGGCCGATCCATTTCAAATAGCCGGAGACTTTGGCGTACAGCGTGGTTTGGTACAAGGGCGAGACGTTGGCCGGCAGCTTGATCGTATACACCAGGTCGCGACGGGTCGGTGTGGTGACCTGCACATCGACCGGGGTGGAATCCCCTTCCGAACGAGTCTGGCCGGCCGACGGTTCCGACTGTGCCGTTGGAGCGGGTGTCGCCGGAGCCGATGGGGGAGTCGAGTCATCTCCCTGCCAGTACAGGTAGGCGCCGATCGCCAGGACCAGAAGCGCTCCGGTCCCGATCCAGATGGGCATACGCGTCGACGGTCGCACAAGAGCGGGCGGGACTACCTGTTCGGTCATCGAATTTCCTCCGGCGTCGCGGGCGCGGGCGAAGACTCAAGGCGGCGTACCCGGCGACTGAGCACGAGTGAGTGCATGATGGGGACAACCAACAACGTCATGATTGTGCTCACCGCCAACCCGCCGACGACCGCGCGCGCCAGCGGCACCATCGTCTCATTCCCCTCGCCGAAACCGAGGGCCAACGGCAGCAGGCCGAGGATCGTCGCCAAGGCCGTCATGATGATCGGGCGAATGCGTCGGCGGCCCGCTTCGAGCACGGCATGTTCGGCGGTGGCGCCGTGACGGACCATGCGATTCGCAAAATCGACCAGGAGAATACTGTTCGAGACCACGATCCCCATCATCATCAACGTGCCGATCATCGACTCGACGTTCACCGACGTATCGGTGACGTGCAGGGTGAGCACGGTGCCGATCCAGCCCAGCGGTACGGCGACCAGAATAATGAGGGGATCGATGAACGACCGGAACAGCGCGACCATCACCAGATAGATCAGCACGACGGCGAGCGGAAGCGCCAAGGCGAAGTTTTGAATTGCAGCCCGCATGTTGGCCACCTCGCCGCGCAACCGCACCGTCACGTCTTTCGGTAGCGTGATGCCGGCCAGCACCTGCTCGATGTCTTTGGCGACCCGGCCCAGGTCGTTGCCGACCGGAGTGACCAGGACGTTGATCAACCGAGAGAGATCGTAATGATCGACCGAATCGGGGCCCGTTTTGAATTTGAGCGAGGCCACATCCCGCAGCATGACGGGTGGCCCTCGCCGGTCGTCGCCCGAGCCGTAGTAGCCGCTGGTCAGTTCCATCTGCCGCCCCGCGAACGGGGTGTTCTGGAGGGCCAGGCTGGAACCGGGCATGCCCCCGCCGGTGAGGCTGGCCGTCGGCAGCAGCGGCGTCCGGGCGCCGATGATCGGAATGTTCAGCAAGTCTTCCGTCGTGGTGAGGGCTTGCTCCGGATATTGCGCCAGCAAGAAATATCCGTTGGCGGTCTTGGGATCCAGCCAGTAGTTGGGGGAGAGGGCGATGTTGGAGCTGATGCCGGTTACCACGTCCACCACGACGCGGTTCTGGTTGATGCCGTAGTAGGCGGCCTTGGTGCGATCCACATCGATGTGCAGTTCGGGATAATTCTTGCCTTGCTTGATCCGCACATCGACCGTGTTGGGCACCTGTGCGATCCGTTGTTGAATCTGCTCTGCGACCGGCCTGATGACATCGAGTTTGGGGCCCTTCACCTGGATGTCGATCGGGGCCTTCAGGCCAAAATTCAATACGTCGCTGATGATGCCCCCGGTCTGAAACGCGATCTCCACGCCAGGCAAGGAGGCTTTCAACCGCTTGCGCAAGTCTGCAATGTAGTCTTCGGTGTGGCCTTTGTGGCCGGTGACCAGATTCACGAGCACAAAGGCCGTATGGTTGCCCGTGTTCGGCGCAAAACGGGCGGCATCGCCGTAGTAGAGTCCGGTGTTCGAGATGACTTCCTCGAGGTCGTCTTTGGGGATCGTGTCGTGTACGAGTTGTTCGATGTGTCCCACGATCGCCGTGGTCTTTTCGATTCGCGAACCTTCCGGCGCCATCACCGACATGGTGAAATTGCCCGCATCCACTTTGGGGAAAAACTCTGTGTGGAGCCGGGGCAGGAGAAGGACGACGGTACTGACCAGGGCGAGCATGGCTAAGCCGATGACCACCGGTTTGAAACGCACTCCGGCCTTCAGGATCGGCTCGTAGATGGCCAACACATAACGGAACCATCCCTCGTCGGCCGATGCGTCGTGCTCCGCCGATTTCCCATGTCCCGCTTGATAGAGCCAGGCCAGGACGACCGGTGTCACCGACATGGAGACGACATAGTCGGCCAGCATGGCAAAGGCGACCGTCATGGCCAGCGGCACGAACAGATACTTCACGATGCCGGTGAAAAACATGATCGGCAGGTAGACGATCAGAATACAGATCGTGGCGACGAGAATGGGCAACGTCAATTCCATTGCGCTGTCTTCAGCCGCCGAGCGACCGTCCTTGCCCATCTCCAGATGCCGGTGCAGGTTTTCCTGTACCACAATGTTGTTGTCCAGCAGGGTGCCGATCACCAGCGCGAGTCCGCCCAACGTCATCAGGTTTACCGTTTGTCCGGTCAGATAGAGGGCCACCAGCGCGGCGGTCAAGGAGAGGGGAATGGCCAGGCCGACGACGAGTGCCGCTTTGATGCTCGCCAGGAAAATGAAAATCATGAGGCCGGCGAGCCCGGCGCCCAGGAGGCCCTCTTTCTGCAAGTTCGCGATGGCCTGTCGGATGTAGAGCGACTGATCGTAGATGAACTTGATGGCCGTCCCGGAGGGAATCTCCGTGAGCTTGGAGAGCTTCGCGCGAATGCCGTCGGTCACTTCCAGCGTGTTGGCGCCTTCCTGCCGGGTGATGGGAATGTAGGTCGCCTCGCGCCCGTTCACCCGCACGATCGATGTTTGCACCGCCGCACTGTCGGCTGCGGTGCCGATGTCGCGGATCAACACCGGCGTGCCGTTGACGATCTTGATGGGAATGTCGTTGATCTTGTCGACCACGTCCACAAGACTGTTGGAATAGACGTAATAGTCCAGGTCGCCGATCTTGATGTTGCCGGCCGGGATGATGGCGCTCTGCGCGTTGAGAGCATTGACCACATCGGACGGAGAGACCCCGCGTGCGAGCAGGCGCTGCTGGTCGAGGAAGACCGTGATCTGCCGGACCTTCCCACCCAGGGGCGGACCGAAGGAAATGCCGGGAATGGTCGCGATTTGGTTGCGCACGTTGAAGTAGGCCAGATCGCGAATCTCTTTCGGGCCAAGGGTATCGCTGGAGATGGATAAATGCCCGATCGGCAGGCTCGAGACCCCGAACTTATAGACGGACGGCGGGTAGACGCCGGGCGGCAGGAGGCGAATGATGCTGTAGGCCAGGCTGGTCAGCTCCGATTGCGCCGCGTCGATGCCGTAGTCAGGTTGAAAGAAGACCTTGATGTAACTCATCCCGGAGAGCGACTGGGATTCGATATGTTCGACGTAACTGGCCTCGACAAACCGTTGCTCCATCTTGAGGGTGATGGCGCCTTCCATCTCGGCGGGACTCATGCCGCGGTAAAACGTGGTCACGAGGATCGAGGGCAGTTTGATCTCAGGAAAGATGTCCACGCGCATCTTCTGATAGGACACCGCGCCCAGGATCATCGCAATCATGCAAATCGCAAACACCGCGTAGGGATTCTTGAGGGCTGCGCGGGTCAGCATGCGGCCATCCGTTTGCTGTAGTTGTGGATCAGCCAGAACTTCCAGAGGTGCAAGGCGAGCGTGACCAAGTCGTCGAATTCTCCCGGCTTCACCACGTAGCCGTTGGCCCCGGCCTGGTAGCATGCCTGCACATCGAGGGGATCATCGGAGCTGGTGAGGATCACGACAGGAATGTGGGCCAGTCCCAGGTCCTGCTTCAGTTGTTTCAAGAGATGTGTTCCGCGCTCGCCTCGTAGCTTGAGGTCGAGCAGAATCAAGTTCGGCTCATCGCCGGTGGCGTGCTCGCGCAAGTAGGAGACAGCCGCGCTGCCGTGCTCGGCTGTCTCCAGTCGGCCGGTGAAACCAGACTGGGTCAGGGCCTGGCGAAACAGTTCGCATTCGCCGGGGCTGTCGTCGATGAGGAGAATGGATCCGGGCATGCTGTTCCTGCGTACGAAGTGCTGAGCCGGTTCTTTTGCATGGTTCTGCAGAGATCGTTCCTCACGTAACGACGCCGCGCCCTGGAACAGAAACGCTTGTACGGCCAAACGGTTACGTCAGATTGCTGGGTTCGAGGGCGTGGAGCGGTCGTCGATACAGGCGAGGGAGCTCTGGAGAAATTCCCGACTCGCTGTGGAATTTCTCCAGAGTTCGAACGGCGGGCTAGGCGGCCTTGGCCGACGTCTTCTTCCACTCCATCATCTTCGCCGTCAGCTTGGACGAGGCGACCGTATAGTCGCCCTTCAGTCCGATCGACGATTCCGCTCCGGCCTTGTCGCCTG
>WIAG01000129.1 GCA_014055495.1 Nitrospira sp. CR1.2 | reverse complement strand
CGACAATCCAGTCCACCGCCCGCGGGAGGTTCTCGGCCACGTGAGCCGGGGCCAGGTTTCGCGCCGTCAGGTCGGCCAAGGCCTCGGCCCCGGACGGTCCGGTCATCACCAGAATGCCCTGCGCACCGACCTGCCTGGCAAGTTCGACATCGCGCGCACTGTCCCCGACGACATAGGCGCGGGTCAGATCGACCTGCAACTCGGCCAGAGCCCGGTCGATCATACCGCGCGCCGGCTTGCGACAGTTGCATCGATCGTCCGGGTGATGCGGACAAAAATACACCCCATCCAGCGTCACGCCGTCCTCCGCCAGCACGAGTCGCAATTTGTGATGAATGGCCTCCAGATCCTTGGAGGTGAAGTACCCGCGCCCCAGCCCGGACTGATTGGTCACCACGATCAACCGTGCCCCGGCCTGTTTGAGTCTGGCCAGGGCGGCGCCGACCCCTGGCAACACGGTCAGATCGTCGGGCGATTTGAGGTATCCGCTGTCGATGTTCAACGTGCCGTCACGATCCAGAAAGACGGTGACCCCCGTCAACGACAGGGGCGAAGGAACCGGAACTACAGTCGGCTGCAGCTCGGCGGGAATCGGTGCGGCAAGCGGCAGATGTCTGGACGCCGCAGTGTGGACCTGCTCCACCGTCACGCCGGTCATGCACCGATGATCGATGGGACATTCTCTCAACAGACAGGGCGCGCAGGACACCGGCTGCCTGACTAATTGAGCGTCGACACCGAACGGCGCGGTCGTCTGCCAATCCGTCGGCCCGAAGACGGCCACCAACGGAACCTTGAACGCGGCCGCCACATGCATGGGCCCCGTATCGTTGGTCAGAAACAACTGACAACGCTTCACGAGTGCCATCAACTCTCGCACCGTCGTCTGCCCAGAACACACCACCGTACGCGTCTTGATCTGATCGGCAATCGCCTTGCCTAACGGTTCCTCGCCCTTGGCTCCCACAATCGCCACCCCGACTCGCCCCCCTGTCTGACCCTGGACATCCTTCACCACTCGATTGACCACCTCGGCATACCGCTCCGGCAGCCAACGCTTGGCATGCCCGTAGGTCGAGCCGGGATTCACCCCGATGACCCGGTCCGAGGCGCCGATGCCGGCCTCGGCGAGCCTTCCGGCAATCAAGGCGGTTTCTTCCGGCGTGACAAACAGACGCGGCGCGGGCGCCTGGCCCTGACCGCCCAACGGTTTGAGCAGATCCCAATAGTACTCCACCTGATGTCGCTGCGCGCGACGCGGCGGCACGAGAACCGGGTCTGACAGCAGGAGACTCCGCCCGTCCGTCGCATACCCGAATCGCCGCGGGATACCGGCGAGGAAACTGATCAACGCCGCTTCAAACGCATTCTGAAAGAGGATCGCGAGATTGAATCGATGCCGGCGCAGCACGCCGGCCAGGGTCCATTTCCCGGTCAACCCCGCATGGCGGCCCCGGTCGTCGTACACCAACATACGGCTCACCGCAGGATGGTGCGCCAGCAAGTCCGCGATCCCCGGTTTCACAAGCAACGTGATCTCGGCGTGCGGGAACAGCACACGCACCTGGCTCAGCGCAGGCTCGCACATGACGGCATCGCCCAGCCAATTGGGCCCGCGAACGACGATGCGACGAATCTCTTCCTTACGCATGGCTCGCTTGCTTCTGCTCCTGATCGAGACGCAACAGCACCTCCAACCGATCCTGTCCCGACAGGATCTTGGTCCCGAGTCTGACGGCCCAGCAAACATCCGCACCGGTGAGATATGGCGCCACCTTGTCGGCGTCCTTTTCCGTGGTCACCAGCACGTCGGCCCCTCCGGTTCTCGCCCTGGCACGAACGGCTTCCACCATGGCAGGGGTATAGTGCACATGATCGGGAAATACCAGGTGGTCGATTACCGTCATCCCCACCCCCGTCACCAGGGAGCGGAACGATGCCGCATTGCCGATTCCGCTGAAAAGGAGGGCGGAGCGGCCTCGGAACGCAGTGAGTGGACCGGGCTCGTCCGTCCCGACCCGTCGGAATCCCTCTGCGGGGAACCCCACACAGACAGGAGGCGGCAATGTCGGACAGGCGGCCTGCAATCGCCGCCAGACCGGTTCCGCATCCGAGGGCTGGTGCACGCGGGTGATCAGCACCACCGAAGCGCGCGCAGCTGCCGAGAGTGGTTCGCGCAAGCGCCCAACCGGCAATCCGGCACCGAGTCCGCTGAGATCCGTGGCATCCACCAACAACAGATTCACATCACGATGGAGCTGCACATGCTGGAAGCCGTCGTCCAACACGAAACAATCGACCGGCCATCGACTCAACACCCACTGTCCCAGCGCATACCGGTCCGCCCCGACCGCGACCACCGCCTGCGGACAACGTCGAGCGATCAAATACGGTTCATCTCCCGCTTCGTCCGGACCAACCAGGACCCGTCGCCCGTCGGAAACGAGCAGCTGCGGTGTCGTACTCCGGCGGCGATAGCCGCGGCTCAAAATGCCCACGCGTTTGCCCTGGGCCTCCAGTCGTTCGACGAGATACATAACGACCGGCGTTTTTCCCGTCCCGCCCACCGTGAGATTACCGACACTGATGACAGGACGAGGCAACCGTTGCGTCCGACACCAACCCCGTTCGTAACAAGACATGCGAATCCTGGCGGCGAGCTCATAGGGATACCCCGCCCATCGAAACCAGGACTGTATGCCTGCCGACATCATCATGGTGAGGAGTGGACGCGCGCGCGCTCCGACCGCTTCGCCTCGTCTTTCTCCATCGAGGTCGGCCGCGCGGCCAACAACGTCGCAATGATCTCCGCACTGCGCTGAAGCGCCCCCTGGTTGTCCGCCACGACCTGCCGTGCCGCCTGCCCCATCCGGTTCACGGTCGCCTGATCGCTGAGCAATTCGCGCAAGCCCTGCGCGAGTCCCTCTGCATCCGGCACAATCCGCCCTCCCTGAGCATTCAGCAGGAGAGCCGCCACTTCTGCGCAATGATCGGTGTGGGGACCGAACAGCACCGGCTTGCCCCAGACTGCCGGCTCCAGCAGATTGTGCCCGCCCACAGGGACCAGCGTTCCGCCCACAAACGCCACCACAGCCTCACGATACAGCAGGGCCAACTCGCCGCGTGTGTCCAACACCACCACCCGCGGCCCATCTCCGGCCATCGCGCCGCCGCCCCCCCCACTCCGGCGGGACACCGTAAGTCCCTTTGCCGCCACCATCTGCTCGACCTGTACCGCTCGCTCGATATGCCGAGGCGCAAGCACCAATCGCAAGTCGGGGAATGTTTCGCACAAGGACTGATAGGCCGTGACGATCGCCTCTTCCTCCCCGGGATGCGTGCTGCCTGCGACGACGAGTTGTGCCCGTTCGGTAAACCCCAAGGCTTGCTTGGAGACCACCGTGCCCCCCGCGGCGACCTGCGGAACCGGCTGGTCGAATTTGATGTTGCCGGTGCAACTGACTCGGGCGGCATCGGCACCCAGATCGATCATGCGCTGGACGTCACGCTGCGACTGCATGAGGCAACGGCTGATCATATTCAACATCCTACGATAGAATCCCCGGATCACAGGCAGGCGTTGCCGCTCGAACGACCGTGTGGAGAGCCGCCCATTGACCAGCACTGAGGGGATCTTGCGCCGCCACAAGCTCCGGAGCAGATTCGGCCAGAGCTCTGTTTCGACAAACACATACAGAATCGGTCTGAGTTCCTCGATCGCCTGATTGACGACCCAGGGAAAATCCAGCGGAGCATAGCGATGTTCGGCCAGCCCCTCGAGCCGTTGCTCCACCGCCTCACGCCCGGTTTCGGTGACGGTCGACACCACCAATCGGGCGTCGGGATACCGGCGGCGAAGTTCCCGCACGAGCGGAGCCACCGCGACGACTTCGCCCAGGGACACCGCATGAATCCAGATACAGGTCGTAACACCGTTCGTCTGGGAAAGCCGCGGGGCGGGCCGCAGCCCCAGCCGCTGCGGCAAGCCGCGACGGCAGCGTTGTTTCGCCAACAGGACGCACAGAATGATCGGGGACACCAGAAGCAGGAGGCTGTTATAGAGCAGGTACCACATTACGGACGAGCCCGCAGGGCCGCCGCGTCGGCCTCGATCGTCAGGCGATTCAGCGTCTCTTCCAACTCCCGGCGCAAGCGCTCCAGCTGGTCAGCGGATGCATCCGGCGAAATCCAGATCGGCGGCCCCATGAGGAAGACTCCCCGAGAGAACGGATACGGCATGATGAACCGGTCCCAGCTCGCGAAGAGTTTTTTTTTGAGCAGCCGAACGCCATCGGGATGATCGGACACCCCGTCGCCCGCGCCAACTGCACCACGCCGATCTTGGCGATCTGGCGAGGGCCCTTCGGACCGTCCGGGGTCAGCGCCAGACTCCCGCCAGACCGGCCGATGCGAATCATGCGGCGAAGGGCTTCCGCGCCCCCTCTGGTACTGGAGCCGCGAACGGCATCCAGCCCGAATCGCGCGATGATCCGTTTGATCAACTCACCGTCCCGATGCTGACTGATCAACACATGCGC
>WIAG01000047.1 GCA_014055495.1 Nitrospira sp. CR1.2 | reverse complement strand
GGTTCCGTCGGAGTCCCGAAGAGATAGATGGCGACATCTCTGGTGCCGTGCCACGCTTTATCGTGCAACCAGCCGACGACCCCAGGCCGAACGTGGCAGGCCACACACTCTACCTCTTTATGGGACGACTGCACCCAACGCTCATAGGCAGGCTGAATGGTGTGGCAACTGGCGCAGAACTTCGGATGGTTGGTCAGCGGAACCGCAACGCCCCCTATAGCCAATGCGCCGGCCAGGATCGCTCCGAACACAATGGCGGGAGTCTTACGCATCATCCCGTCGAGGTTTGGGGAAGTGCCGGATGATCAATTCCGCCACTCCGGCCACGTCATCGGGATCGAGCAAGGGCACCGACGTCTCAACCGGCTTATTGGAGACGATGGCCAACAGGCCGTCCTGCGAAACAGGGACTTCTCCGATCTGATCGCGGACCACCACGATCTTGGGATACCCTTCGCTGCGCCATCCCTCGGCCAAAATCAAATCGTACGAGGCATCCAGGTAATGTTCCCGCACGTCCTCGACATTCATATGATCCGAGACATCGGCAAACATGGCCAGGCTGCTCTTGGAAATGATCACGACACTGCTCGCGCCGGCCTGTTTGTGCCGCCAGCTGTCTTTGCCTTCCGTGTCCAGATCAAATCCATGGCCGGCATGTTTGACGGTCGCCACCTTATATCCCGCCCGAACCAAAAGCGGAATCACGCGCTCGATGAGCGTCGTCTTGCCGCTGTTCGATCGGCCGACAAAAGACAGGATAGGTACCGACATCTCCGTATTCCTTTCAGGCTCAACAGCAGGAGGGACGATGGCCCGTGGTAGGAGCCTGAGCAGCCTGTTCCAACCAGACCGAACCACTGAGCATCTGCACCGTCACCGGGTCACCGGGATTGATGCGTTCCACGTCGACGGGAATATCGATCAGGCAGTTGGCCTTGACCAGGGAGGTGAGTATCCCGGATCCCTGATCACCGGTGGTCCGAACCTTAAACACACCGCCTTCACGCCACAAGACCCCGCGCAGGAAATGCCGACGGTCATTTCTTTTCGAAAACTTCTCCTGAAACTCGGCCTGCAGCATCGGACGCCCGAAGCCGCTGGCCCCAGAAAGCTTGAGCATGGCAGGCCGAACCAACTGCTCAAAGGTCACCATGGAGGAAACCGGATTTCCGGGCAACCCGAACGCCAGCTTCCCTTGAATTTTGCCGAACGCGAGCGGCTGCCCCGGGCGGATGGCTAATTTCCAAAAATTCATCTCAGCGCCGAGATCGCGGAAGACGGCCTTTGTAAAATCGTAGTCCCCCATCGATACTCCACCGGACAGCACCAGAATATCAGCGTTCAAACCATGCGAAATCTTTTCCTTCAAGGCGGCCGGCGTATCCCTCGCAATGCCGAGAAGGATCGGCACGCCGCCGGCTTCCTGGACGGCCGCCGCAATCCCGTAACTATTCGAATTGATGATCTTCTCTTCGCTGAATCGTTCATCCAAATCGGCCAGCTCATCGCCCGTCGACAAAATCGCCACCCGCGGACGCTGGTACACCAGCACGAATGATTTCGCCAGGATGGCCAGCATCCCCGCTTCACCGGACCGGATCCGTGTGCCGGTGGGGATGATGCAGTCGCCCTGCTTGACGTCTTCGCCTTGCGGACGGATGTTGGCCCCTCGTGGCTCAGGCTTGAACACTCGGACCGACGCGGGGGTGTGCTCAGTATCTTCGACCTTGACCACCGTGTCGGCGCCCTTGGGGATAGGCGCGCCCGTCATGATCCGAATCGCCTGCCCCTTCCCGACAGTCTGCGTCGGCATCTTTCCAGCCGGCACATCTTCAATGACAGTTAAGGTGACAGGCTTGCTGATCGCATGGTCCTGGGCGATGTCCTCCGATCGCACCGCAAAGCCGTCCATCGCGGAATTGTCCCACGGTGGATTATGTCGTTCGGCGATCACATCCTCGCCGAGCACACGGCCCAGCGCGTCAAGAATCGATACTTTCTCAAGGCCTAACGGAGAAGCGGAATCCAACACGATCCGCAGCGCTTCGTGGAGCGGGGTCAATCCGGTCATGGCATCGGGAGCTTTCACCACATCACCATCCGATCACTGTTGCTGGCGTGGCGCCAGCTTGATGAGCGAGCCGCTCTTCTTGCAGAACGCCTCAACCTGATTGGCAATATCATGATAGGCCTGGGCGGTGGCCGAGTCGGAATTGAACAACGCGAACGGCTCTCCCGCATCACTTTGCGTCACCACGTCAGGATCCAATGGAATCCTGCCCAGGAACGGGACCCCCATATCGGAAGCAGAGGCTTCACCGCCGCCTTTGCGGAAGACATTCACTTCCTTGTGGCAGTGCGGACATTCGAGGCCGCTCATATTTTCGACGATCCCGATGATCGGCACTTCGCTATCCTTGCAGAAGGTCACCGACTTACGAGAGTCGAGCAACGCCACCTCTTGAGGCGTCGTGATGATCACAGCTCCGCTGACTCCACCCAGGAGATCAATGGTGGTCACCGATTCGTTCCCGGTTCCCGGAGGAAGATCGATCAACAGGAAATTGAGATCCTGCCACTCCACTCCACCCAGCAACTGATTGATGAACTCGTATTTGTAGGCATCCCGCCAGATGATCGGATCGTCGGAGTTCTGCAGGAGAAAGGACATCGAGGCGATTTTCATATTGTAGGCCTGAAACGGGATGATCCCGCCCGAGGTGCTGATCTTCAGCTTCTGGCCTTCCGCGCCCACCATCTTCGGGATATTGGGACCATGGATATCCATGTCACAGATGCCCACGTGCCACCCCTTCAACGCCAGACTGACGGCGAGATTGGTGGTGCAGGTGCTCTTGCCCACGCCGCCCTTATTGCTCATGACGAGCACTTTGTATTCGATCCGTTCCATCCGTTTGGCGACGAGCCACCGGCTGTGCCCTTCCTTATCCTTCTGGCAGGTTTCATTTTCGTCGCAAATGGCACAGGCCCACATATAGGTACAGGCATCTCCGCCGCTGCTGGAACCGGGCTGTGAAATGACATTTAACTCGCGTGGCATCCTAGACTCCTCGTACAACGCACATCATGCTGTATAGACGAAAGCGGGCTTTCGTCGCCTTCTTCATTTCCGGCTCGCACTAGTGTCGACGGCCACCGGTCGGCACACCGACATACTCACTGTCTCCACCCCCTGCGGGGATCGACGGGCCCGGTTTCCCAACGCCGGATCCTGCGGCGGCCACCGCCGGCACAAGGGCCTGGACCTGTTCTTCCGTCTTCTTCTTGTTGAAGATTCCGGCGCTGATGATCCCGACTTCATAAAAGATGTACATGGGCAAGGCCATCAGGCATTGATTGAATGGATCCGGCGTCGGCGTGAGAATCGCGGCAAAGATAAACGCCGTCAGGAATGCCCACTTGCGATACCGCTTCAAGAGCGGGGCATCGACCCATCCAAGCTTAGCCAGCAGGGTGATCACCAGCGGCACTTCAAAAATCAGCCCGAAGACCAGGAGAAACCACAGCGCGAAGCCGACGTATTGCGCAATCGACAGTTGCGGAATGAATCCGGCATTGACGCCGTACGAAATCAAAAAGTTCAACGCAAACGGCAACACGAAGAAGAAGGAAAACATCAATCCGAGATAAAAAGCCAACGTGCTGAGAATCACGAACGGGCCGACGAATCGCCGTTCCTGCGCATGCAAGCCGGGAACGACGAAATGCCAAAACTCCACCAAAATGTAGGGCGTGCCCAGCACCAGCGCAAATAGGCCGGCGACCTTGACGTTCTGCCAGAGCGCTTCAGCTGGCGCCAGAAAGACGAAGGGAACCGTGGGAAGGTCCGTCGGAATCCAGGAGAGCGATCCCGGCACGAACATATTCTGCAGCGGGATTCGAATCCACTTGACCAGCGTATCGGCATAAAAAAAGGTGCCGACAAAAATAATCGCCGTGACGATGACCGCACGGGTCAACCGGACCTGGAGCTCAACCAAGTGCTCCATGACCGGCATTTTTTTATCTTCAAGCGGCTTGAAGACCGTATCTTGCAGCCACTCTTGAAACTTGAACCCGTCAGCCATTCAAAATCGCTTTCAGCCGGAGGCCTTCAGCCATCAGCCGGAATTGGCCTGATAGCTGAAAGCTGTCCGCTGGTTGCTGTCTACTTCGGGTTGACGGCTACGAACAGATTGTTCCCCTGCCGACTCAGCAAGAGCACAACCATTTCGTCTTTTTTCACCTTGGCCGACGCCTTCTGGTAATCCTCGAGGCTCTTCACCACCTCGTGATTGACCTCTTGAATCACGTCCCCACGCTGCAACCCTGCCGCCTCTGCAGGGCTGCCCGCCTCCACAGAGCTCACCACCACACCGGTCGTCTTGGCGGGAATGTTCAGCTGGCTCTGCATGGCCGCATCCAGCATCTGGACACGTAACGCCGCCAACACATTGTCGGGCGGCTTCACGGTCTCAGTCGGAGGTGCAGCAGGACCAGGCTCACGCTTCGCGAGCACTTCATCCGACGGCCGCTCAGCAACCCTGACCTTGAGGACTTGCTCTTTGCCTTCGCGCAAAATCTTGATATCCGCTTCTTTGCCGACGGCCATACGCGCGACCAGGTTGCGCAGCTGGCTGACACTCTGTACTTCCTTGCCGTTGAAGGAGATCACTACATCTCCCCGCCGCATACCGGCCGTGTGGGAGGGGCCGTTCTCATTCACGTCGCTGATCAGAACGCCTTTCCGCTGGTCCGGCAATTTGAACGACTTGGCCAGCGCCGGGGTGATTTCCTGAATCGCCACCCCCATCCATCCACGCACCACCTTGCCGGTCTTCGTCAGGCTCTCGACAATATCCGTCGCAATACTGCTGGGAATGGCGAACCCGATTCCTTCAGAGCCTCCGGTGCGGGAAAAGATCGCCGTGTTGATCCCGATCAGCTTGCCTTGCATGTTGACCAGCGCGCCGCCTGAATTGCCGGGGTTGATCGCGGCATCGGTTTGAATAAAATCTTCGTAGTCCGCAATACCGACGTTGCCGCGGCCTAGGGCACTGATGATCCCCAACGTGACCGTAGAACTGAGCCCAAACGGACTTCCCACGGCTAGGACGAGATCGCCGACTTGCAATTCGTCGTACTCCGCCCACTTCATCGAAGCAAGGTCCTTCGCCTCGATCTTGATAATGGCGAGGTCCGTCTTCGGGTCGGTGCCGATGATCTTGGCCGGGAACTCGCGGCGGTCGGAGAGCGTCACCGTAATCTGGGTCGCGCCTTCCACGACATGGTTGTTGGTCACTATGTAGCCTGTGGAGTCGAGAATAACGCCGGATCCGGCGCTCTGCTCGGGGCGATGCGGGCCGCCACCGGGAGGGCCGCCAGGGCCACCGGGAGGTTCCATAGCGGGAGGCTCATCCCCAGGCCCCGGAGGCGGGCCACCAAAGGGACCGCCCGGCGGGAGTTGGCGGCGGCCTTCGCGACGGCCTTCGCCTCCGCCGGTCACCGCGATATTCACAACTGCCGGCGTTACCGCCTTCACGATTTCTGAAAAACCCTGGGCAAATGCCGGAGGTACACCAGCCGCCTCCGCCTGAGCCCCGAATTGCACGCCACCCGACAAAAACGTGGCAGCGACCATGGTGGTCGCCGCGAGAACGGACAGCACCTTGCTGCGCTGATGTCGATACGCCATGTGTTCTCCTCTGGACACCGGAAATTGAGGGACCATCCTCCGCGCTATCGTCGAACGTGTCATTCTACACTATTCACAGAATCGCCTTCAAAGAGGAAAACGCAGAGCCGGCCGTTATCGCGAGGCTACGCCCTCGTGCAATGCCTCACGTGCCAGCTGTTCGATCCAGGCACGCTGCAGATTGCCGGCCAATCGCGTGACGGCGTGTTCCATCGCCACGACCCGAAGCGTCAGAGGGGCACCTTCATAGGTCGGCGGCCAAATGCGCCGTTCTGGTTCCTGCGGTCTGAGATAAATCACCGGATACCATTGCGAAATACCCGGCGCAGTGGGTCGGTCCAGCGTGGCCATGGCGCGCCCCTCGGCATGAACCAGGAGCTGTCCTGTGCGTCCATCGACCAAAGCCGCTTCGACCAGCGACCAGTTATCCCGCCGAAGCCCTGGCTGCCGATGCGTCGTCCATCCCAGGAAGAGGGAAACCGGATACTCCTGCTCGATGCTCGACAGAACCGCGACCAGCAGATGGTTCACCCCCTGTTGCCTCGCGACCTCCCTCCAGTCCGGAGCCGTCCACGCTTCAGAAACGTCCCCGACAGTAACCACCCGCTCAATGACGATCGGATAGGCTCGATTCAGCTCCGCAGCCAGCATGTCGACCACTCGTGTTTGCGCATCTTCCGGAAAGCCAGGCACCGACTCAGGATCCGACCGGTCATTCAGAATCACCAGCGCCGTGGGGACCGGGCGCGATGCCGGCAACCTCGGCACCCCCTCCTCACTGGTCGCAGCCGCCGCGACATACCGGCTCAATCGGCTTGGAGGGGAGGCAGCCGCGCACCCTGCCAACATGAGAGTCGCGACCAGCAGAACAGACCATCTTCGGCTTCGCCTCATGATCCCCCCGGCCTGATCGACTCTGAATATCAGGCGGCCAGGTCCTCGACGATACGATCCACTCCGCTCCTCTTCCATGTCAAGAGTCCGGCAAGCATGGCTTGCATTTCTGCCATTGCTCAGCTACCGTGGGCCACGATTCGCCGCCGTGGCGGATCGCTGCGTCACACTCTGACACGAGGCTGTCTCGCCGTGACACCGTGCTCGACCCAGGCGCCGGATCTTTCCATCATCATTCCTGCCTACAACGAGGCTCGACGCCTTCCGCTGTTCCTGCGGCAGGTGATTACCTATCTGGACCGGCAATCGCGTTCCTATGAAATTCTTGTCGTCGACGACGGCAGTGACGATGGTACTGCGCCGACGGTTGAACAGACCGCTCAACGCTGTCCACAGGTACGGCTGATTCAATTGGCCTCCAATCGGGGGAAAGGCGCAGCGGTTCGACGCGGCATGCAGGCGGCGCGCGGCACGCTGCAATTGTTTGCGGATGCGGATGGGGCGACTCCCATTCAAGAATTAGTTCGATTAGAGGAAGCCATTGCGGCAGGCGCAGACCTGGCCATCGGCTCACGTGCGTTGGCGTCTCAGAACCCGGCCTTCACCGTGCAGGCACGGTGGCATCGAAGCCTCCTTGGCAGCATCTTCAATAGCGTGGTGCGTCGCCTGGGTGAACCCCAATTAGCCGATACGCAATGTGGCTTCAAGCTGTTCCGCCAGCCGATCGCCCAAGACCTCTTCTCGGTCTCCTGCGTCGATGGCTACGCCTTCGATCTCGAGTTGCTTCACATTGCCTGCCGGCGGAACTACCGCATTACTGAAGTCCCCATCAATTGGATCGACCAGCCAGGCTCCAAAGTCCGTCCATGGCGCGACGGCTGCCTCATGCTCCGAGAGCTTCTGGCGATCCGACGGCGCGAAGCTCAAGGCCTCTATCAGCCCCGCTGCCGGCCTGCACCCACCGGCGTGGAGCCGGACTTGGCGGCGATCGAGCCGACACATTCCTAGCAGGTTGCGGAAAAACTCGATTCTTGCCTCATCGCGCGCCGTGAGCTCCACATGCCCTCTCGCGTCAGCACGCACTGCAGGATGCGCAAAAAGGCCGTCCAGCAAGGCCGCAGCGAGCGAAGGGGCGAATCGTACTCTTGCGTTACGGTGAGCCGCTGAGTGACGCGAGAACGCCGCTGGCGGGCTTTTTCCGCATCCTGCTAGAGGCGAACCAGAAGCCTATACGATGGGGCCACCGCGCGATCTTTGTTTTTGACCACGATGGGCTTCGACGAGTCGCCCGCGACCATCGTCCGCTCATGATCGCCGCCGCACAATCACCACCTTGGCATCGGCGTACACGGTCTGCCATGACTGATGCCCCTCCAATACCTTCGCGAGTGCGCTCCCTCGTTGAATCAGCCCCCAATCCACACCATATCGATCCAGCACGGCCAAGTTCGGCGCATCGTGACGGTTTAATTCAACATAATCCTGAAAAATCCGCCGATCATCGATGCGCCAGGCCGGCATTCGGCCGTCGATGAAGATGCGCTCCGCGGGAAGGTGCCACAGGAGAAAGCCGCCCAACCCATAGTCGTTGTACAACCTCGTACCGAGCTCGTGCCGATGGCTCCGGATCCACCGCACCGCTTCGATCGGATACTCGGTCTGCTCAAAATAGCGCTCCGGCGCGCGGCCGGACTGCCAGACATGGTCAAGATGGTCAAGTCCCTGTCCGTACAAAGCCGTTGCGGTCGCACCGGCCAGAACGAGCAACACCGGGGTCGTGTGTTCCTTCAGCAAGGGAACCAAGCGACGGCAGGAGGCGACAACCGCCGCGAGAAGCTCTGCCACCAGCGGGAGACTGACCACGAGAAACAGCGTCACATTGCGCCAATGCCGCAACGATAACCCGAGTACAAGCAGCAGCATCACCCACCGAACCGGCTCCACCCGTCTGTACCATCCGGCCACCAGACAGAGAAGGACGCCAAGATAGAGGCCATACGCCCGACCGGCCCACCCCTCAAATGACACCGGCTGCCATTCCCGCAACGTCTCGATCATGAACCGATCGGTCAGGGAATCGTAGATTTCGACATAGAGCCCCCATCCATAGGGATTCACCCCGGTTGCCGCCGCCGCCAACAGCAGCGCGATCGCGCAATAACGAAGATCACCCCAACTGAGTACTGGCTCATCCAGTGCAGCGCTGCAGAACCGCCACTCCACACACACTTTGAGCACCAAGGAGAGGGACAACAACACCGTCATCAGGAACAGACCGGCCGTGAACCCGCCATGTAGATTCGCCCAACAAAGAAACAGCGGAGGAAGCATCCAGCCCCACTGCCGGTGACCTTGTTGAATGCGCGCCCACACTTGCAGCAACAGCGCCACCCCGAGGAGACTGAGCAGTTGCGTGCGGGCGCCGAGAAAGGGAAGGGCCACCCAGAGGCTAGCGACCATGGCCGCCAGTCGGTACGTCCCCGGAACACGCGCAAGGCCTGATGCCGTCCACCAGGCAAGGGACGCCACCCCACCGAAGAAGACAACCAGCCCGACTCCGCCGAACGCACCCATCCCCTGATACATCGTGGCCAACACCCCATCGGTCAACCAGGCATGCTCAACCCAATGCCAATCCGGCATGGTATGGGAATAGGGATCGGTGTCGGGCAACCGCCAACCCTGGGCGACCACATCCAATCCAGCCCGTAGATGCCAGCCCAGATCCGGTTCGAGCAACGGCTGCAGGACGAGATTGATGATGAAGGCGGCGAAGAGCAGGTCGAGCAGAATCACAAGTCCACGAGACGAAGACAGGCCCATGGACACACCCGCCTCAGCATTCATAAGTCTGGGGTGAATCTTCCGACGGCCGCCCCACCAGCAGATTGCCAAGTACGAGCCACTCCACCCCAGTGCGCAGAAAACACCGCACCGCTTCATCGGGACTAGAGACGATCGGCTCCTGCACATTAAAGGACGTGTTCAGCAAAACCGGCACTCCGGTACGCCGCCCGAAGGCGGCCAGCAGTTCGTAGAATTTTGGATTGGCCTCACGAGTCACCGTTTGCACGCGGGCCGTGCCATCGACGTGCGTCACAGCAGGAAGGAGGCCCTTGGCAGACGCCTTGACCCGCACGGTAAACTGCATAAACGGCGAGTGGGCCGGCAGGTCGAACCACTCCTGTGCCCGTTCGGCCAGGACGGATGGCGCAAACGGACGAAAGGCTTCCCGACATTTCACTTTGCTGTTGATCAACTCCCGCATGTCTTCTCGTCGCGGATCGGCAAGCAGACTACGGTTGCCCAAGGCGCGTGGTCCCCATTCCATCCGCCCCTGATACCAGAACACGAGCCTGCCGTGGGCCAGTTCTTCGGCGACCCGCTCGCACAGTCGCCCCTCCGTCAGCGTCTGGGCCGTGAGGCCAGCGTTCGCCAAAGCCGCTCGACAGGCCGTCTCGTCGAACTGCGGTCCCAGATAGGCATCGGACAGGACCGGCTTTGTCGCCGATCGGGCGCGCCTGACCGACCACCACAGGGCCGCACCGAGCGCCGCACCGGAATCCCCCGCAGCCGGCGGAACATATACGTCACGAAACCCCAATTCGGCTCGCAGACGGCCGTTCGCCACGCAGTTATACGCGACCCCGCCCGCAAGGCAGAGCGAATCAGCTCTGGTCAGGGAACGCAGATGCCGCCCGAGATGCAGCAGCGTCTCCTCCAGCACCAATTGTGCACTGGCCGCCAAATCCCGATGACGCTGCGTGATCTCGTCAGTGGAACGTCGGGGGGCGCCGAAGAGCCCGACGAACTCCGCCACGAACATACCGGCCCGCGCGAGATGAAAATCCAGCAACCTGGTATTCAACTCGAACCGGCCCCGCGGAAACAGGCGTAGGACCTCTCGCCGAAGAGTAGGCGCAAACGCCGGTTCGCCCGATGACGCAAGCCCCATGACAATGTACTCATCCTGATCCGGGCGAAAACCGAGAAAGGCTGTCATTGCCGCATAAAATTGTCCCAGAGAATGGGGTAAGGGTGTGCGATCAAGCACGGTAATCTGACGACCGGCGCCCGCTGCCATCAAGGTCGTATCGGATTCGGCAGCGCCATCGACGACGAGAATGGCCGATTGTTCGAACGGAGATACAAGAAAGGAACTGGCCGCATGGCAGAGGTGATGATCCAGAAAGACCGGTCGAATCGCGCCCGCATCGACTCGGCGAGTCAGCTCCTCGCGGAGCCGGAATAGTTCCAGCCACTCCTGGCTCGCTCGCTCGAGCGATCGCGTGCCTTTGACGCGAAAGAGTTGAGTGGAACTCATCATGGCCGTCAGGGCAAGCCGGACGCGCCGCCCGATCTGCCAGTACTTCCACGGCACCACGATCGCCTCGACGTCACGAAGCGCCAGACCGCCCTCCTGCAGACAATACCGGATCGCTTCGACGGGCAACGCCGTCACGTGCTTCTGCCGAACAAACCGCTCCTCCTCCGCGGCCGCCACAATTCGGCCGTCGCAGACGAGTGCTGCCGCGGCATCTCTCATGTTCGACAGGCCCAGCACTACCATGGGGGACACCAGTCCTTCCTATCCGTACTCCAGCGCCCGCGGCGCTAGGATAAACGAGCCTCGTGAGGGTCGCAAGCCGGCGACCCGTTCGGTTGCATTGCCCACCTCATTCCTGTACGGTTCCCCCTTCGTCATCTGTCCTGGAGGCCCTGACTTGAACATACATCGCGCAACTGCTCTGGGAATGGTGCTCATTCAGCTGTTGGGTTTCTCCGGTTGCGACACGATCAAATCGCGTTTTTCACGCCAGGCGCTTCCGGACCTCGGGCCACCAATCCCACTCACCGCACAAATCGACGTCGACCCGTCGTTGTCCAAGGCCCGAACGGAATATCTGGACAATTGCAGCCGCATTCATCTGCTGGCTGTCGGTCCGACCCTGGAAGACACGTTGATCCAAGCCGCCCATCAAACATTTCGTAGCGTCATACTGCCGGGGAATTCCGGGGCCGAGGCCAGGCCGGATGTGACCATTCGGATGCGGATGCTGGACCCTCGCTTTAAGATCCAGACGGACGCGCTCTACGATCGCGCCCCTGCTGAACTGAGTTTGGATGTGGTGGCGGAATTCTTCGACGCATCTGGCGTCCCCTTGGGTGAACGCCCCCTGCAAATCACCAGGAAAGAACGGTTGCAACTGGAGTTGACTCAGCAGCGCTGCGACTATGTGATCGACCCGTTCCTACAGGACACGTCCACCCTGCTGGCCTCCCAATTCATGCAGGAATCCCGAGTGCTCCTCACCCCAGGCACTCAACCACCCGCAGCCGGCAACTCCAGCGCTTCAACCGAAACACTCTCAAAAGCCGCAGTGGCGTCCCCTCCGGCCGGCGCAACCTCGGCTCCGCGCTCCTCGCTCTCGTTCAAGGCCACCCTGCTGGATGAAAACGGAAATCTCATCCTCGAAATCGGCGAACGCCTGCGTGTACGCGTCGATGTCGTCAACACCGGGGCACAGCCGGTGCAGGACAGTACCGTTCGACTGACAGGTCCGCAGCCGCTGCTCGGCCAATTTCCGGCCACAACCCTGGCAACCGGCCCCCTTGCACCGGGCGGCTCCAAGTCGCTGGAATTCATTGCGACCATTCCCCAATCTCCTGGGGTTCAGCAGGCAGATTTGCAAGTCGCCCTCGTCACCGGCTCCGGGCAACCGGCCGCTCCCTCCCAAACGCTGCCCATCTCCATCCAGACCACAGCCGCGCTATCTGAAGACGTGGATCACATGCCTGCCGCCACAGTGGGAGAGCAGCGCCCCAACGACTATCTTGTCGCCATCGGACTCAGTAGTTATCGGGAACGGGGGATCGTGGGCCGGAAGTATGCGTCGCTTGATGCCGAAACGGTCGCCGCCTATTTCCAGACCCTCGGGGGTTTTCCGCAGAACAACGTCCGGCTCCTGCGGGATTGGGGGGCCCTCCGCCCTGACATCGAAGAAGCGTTGCTCGATTGGCTTCCTGTAAAAGCGACCAAAGACTCGCTGGTCGTCGTCTATTTTGCGGGACAGGCGGTGGTGAGCCCCTCAGGAGACACGTTCCTGATCCCCTATGACGGTTCGTTGGGATCACCTACTCGACTCTATCCCCTGAAGGAGTTGGAGGCGGCGCTGGGAAGGCTGAAAGCCAAGCAGGTTCTCTTCATCTTCGACGGAACAGTGCTGAAGAACGGAGCCACGGGGCGCACGAAAATGGCGCCACCGAAATGGGCGGGGGCATCAGGGTCAGTTCTGCAGATCATTGCGACCACCGGGTTCGGCAAGAGTTTGGAGTCAGACACCCTGCATCACGGCTTGTTCACCTATTATTTCTTGCGCGGCCTTCGCGGCGAAGCCGATGTCAACCGGAATGGAGAGGTCACGATCAGCGAAGTGACAACCTACATCACACATAAGCTGCCGACTGCAGCTCGGAACACTTTCAAGCAGGAGCAACAGCCACAAATCTTGTCGGCAGCGAGCACTACCGGAGAAAACCTAGACCTCGTCCTCACGAAACCACCCATCATCCCCTCGGCTGATTGATCAAACATCCAGCGCGCCCTCGCAGGGAATCTGAGTGAGCGTTGACTTCCCCAGCCATCCGCATAGTTGGAGCGCGTCTCTTGCGTAGCGCCCAGAGGCCGACTCAGCTACGGAACATCCCGAAGCTTCTCACACAAAAGAAAAGGGGCGGCGAGGATATCCTCGCCGCCCCTCAACATTCAGCCATTCGGCCGAAACTCGAAACTACTCCTCGCTGCCCTTGCAGAAGCTACGCTCGTAGTTGATGATCGTCCAGGCTTCTTCTTCGGTGATCGCCGCAGGGACCAAGGAGACCATGCCGGTGCCCGGGCTGCCGTTCTTGATCACCCAGAACAGTTCGCCGTCTTTCCGCTTCTTGTGGAACTTGCAGTTGGTGAAGTTACGCGGGCTCGGATTGAGGATCGCGCCGGCAGGGCCATCGCCCTTTCCCTCTTTGCCGTGGCAGTTGAAGCAGGTGCCCTTGCCCTCATACAGTGCCTTACCCTTGGCAATGTTTTCCGGGGTCGAAGCAACCGGGTTCTTCATCGCCTTCGCGTCCGCCATCTGATCCGGCGCAACACGGGGCTTCAGCGGATCCTTTTCTTCAGCACCCACCACCGCCACAGACAACAAGGTGACGGCTGCACACACTCCAACAAACTTAGAAAAATACCCCATCAGAACTCCTCCTTTGTGTTGAACCCACCGCATGAACAACGACTCTCTGGTCCGAAGTAGCATGGACAAAAACAGATGACAAGGCCGATAAAGCAGGCGAACTATAGCAACGGGTTTTCTGTCTTGTCAAGCTGAGGGCGGCCTCGGCCATCCCGTTCGGCGCCCATGCTTGTGCCCGGGTGAATCAAACAACATGCCAGTGTGCATGCGTTCAGAGGATGCGCGAATTCTTGGACTTCTGACACATCCGGACGGACACTGATGCGTGGCCGATTCCGTCCGTGACACCTTTGCGCCCCAGAATGTCCTACGCGCCTCAGCGCAGCGAGGTGTGCGTCACACAGGGACATATGGCATGAGGAGAGAGCCTATAAGGAGAAGACATGGAGGAGGCAGGGAGCACCATGCTCACGGGCCCGAGGCGGTGGCAGACAGAGCACATAGCCCTATCGGTGTGCTCACCGCCTGATCACGACATCCCGGACAACCTTTCCGCTTGGGCCAAACGGCTTTTGGGGCTTCCCGTTCAGCTCCGCGCGAACTCCGCCCGCGTTCCCAAGGGTGACGGTGAACTGATCCTGCGCCTTCCACTGCGCCTTTTGACCTGGGCGCAGCAGCGCTTCCTGGGGGCTACCTGAATCCACCTGGACCACCACCCAGCTGAGCTCCGTCGCATCGAGGTCAAGAACCAAGGGACCATCAGAGCCTACGGGACCATCGACCGATAACCCGGCTAGGGGACCATCCGTCCCCATTGAAGCGGCTGGTTGAGCAGCCACTGGCTCCATTTGTACCGAGGCTCTGGCCGCGGGAGCAGGGGTAGGAGCTGGCGGCACGACCACCTTCTCCTGCGCGGGCTTTGCGGCCGGGGGAGACGGCGCCGGCTCCATCGGCTTCGTAGCCGACACAACCGGGGGAGGAAGTTCCATGGTCGGGCGGGCAGCAGATTCGCGCGCATCTTTGGCAAACGGGGCGCTTTTCTTAGTCGGCGGCTGCACATCAGAACCGGTTCGCCGCATCAACGTGGACGACTGTTCACGGCTCAACAAAAACACTAACGTGGCGATCGCCACGGTGATGGCAATCCCCACCGCTTTGCGATTTGCCTTGCGGCGGCGTTCTTCTTCAACCTGACGTTGCCGCAACCGTTCGCGCTCACCCTGCTTGTCATAAAAGGCGCCGGCGGACTGCACAAATCGGTGGATGGCATCTTCTTCATCCAACCCCAACGATCGCGCGTAGGACCGGACGAAGCCACGGGCGAACACCTGATCGGGCAATTTGGCGAAATTCCCTTCTTCGAGGGCTTTGACGAAATCCGTACGGATCCGGGTCTTCGAGGCGACCTCGTCCACCGTCAGACCTTTCGTCTCGCGTACCTGCCGAAAAAATTCACCCACTGATTCCATGATGTCCGCCTATGGTTTGAGCTTGCCGAGAAGTTCCTGCGCGGCCGCCGCCTGCTCACCGCCCTTATCCAAGGTCGAAACCTTCGAAAGGGCTTCACGTGCCCGCACATCGAACCCCAACTTGTGATACACACGCGCCAATTCCAGTTGCAGCATGGCGGGAGGGACATTTGGCGGCGTCACTGTCGCCGCGTCTTCCAACACCTCCATGGCACCCTGCAGGTCACCCTCATGCATCAACGCCTTCCCGAGATGAAAACGCGCCAAGTCCGGTGTGGGATAGAGCGGGTTACTGAGCGCCTGGCGGTAAGCGGCAATGGCGTCTTTCCAGCGGTCCTGGCTGGCCAGGACCTGACCGAGATACGTGTTCGCTTCTGAGTAATCTCCGTCGATGCGAATGGCCTCACGGAACGAGTCTTCGGCCGGTTTGAGCCGTCCTTGTGCGGCGTAGATATGTCCCAAGCCGTAGTGGGCTTCTTTGTTGTCGGGGTTCAACTTCACAGCCTTTTGAAAGGATACGTAGGCCTGCTGTTGATCTGAGCTCAGGCGGGCCACCCCTTCCTGGTAGAACCCCTTCGACTTGCGCATGTTCTCTTCGCTGGCACATCCGCTCGCCGTTACGCTCGCCAGCAAGACAAGGATCCAGCACAGTCCCGGTGAGCCACTGGTCCTATGCATCCGCCATCCTTGCTCCCGGTCAATGTCTCTCATGCCCCGATGTCCTCAAAATGAGTGAGGCGCTTGAATTCTTTGAACCGCGCCTCAATCTCTTTGTAATCTAGGATCCTCAATCGGTCAAGGCTAAAGGCTTCTACGGTAAATGAGGCCATGACGCTTCCGAAAATGATCGCCTGCCGCATGGCCTCGGACGAACGATTTCCTGTGGCTGCCAGATACCCTAGAAATCCTCCCGCGAACGTGTCGCCGGCCCCGGTCGGATCACGCACGTCGTCCAACGGAAACGCCGGCGCACCGAACACCTGCTTGTCGTTGAACATCAACACGCCGTATTCGCCGCGCTTGACGATCAGATGCTTCGGGCCGCGCGCCAGAATTCTCTTCGCGACCTTCACGAGATTGGAATCTTCACCCAAGGCGCGCGCCTCGCCGTCGTTGATGATCAGCACGTCGATATGCTGCAGCACATTCCACAGCGCGTCTCGTTTACCGTTGATCCAGAAATTCATGGTGTCGCAGGCTACGAGCGCGGGGCGCTTCACCTGTTGCAAGACATCGAGCTGGAGGTTCGGGTCGATGTTCCCCAGAAAGAGCACATCCGGCGAACTGTACTGAGCGGGAATTTTCGGCCGGAACGTCTCGAACACATTCAAGCGGGTATCGAGCGTCTGGGCTTCGTTGAGCTGGTGCGAATACGCTCCCTTCCACCGGAAGGTCGCCCCGGGTCTCCGCTCCAATCCCGTCAAATCGATCTTGCGGCTCTTGAGAAATGCCACATGCTGTTCGGGAAAATCTTCTCCGACGACGGCGATAAGATCGACCGACGTGAAATAACTGGCCGCCGTCGAAAAGTAGGTGGCCGAACCACCGAGTACCTCGGTCACCTCACCGAACGGAGTTTTTACTGTGTCCAGCGCCACTGATCCTACGACGAGCAATTTCCCCATACGTCACCGTTTTCCTTTCCGCGTCCGCACATAGGGAGCAATCAAGAGATTCAACCGCCGTTTGGCCGAAGCCGACATGTGATCCGGAGCCGTCACTATGGCGTTCCCCAGCGCCTGCTGACAGGCGCAGGCACGATCGGGATCCAGCTTGGGCACCACGGTCTTTAGCACCTGCTTGGCCAGCGCCACGTTCTTGTGGAGAGTCGCGAGAATCGCCTCTACTGTCACGGCTTCTTCCGTCTCATGCCAACAGTCATAGTCCGTCGCCAGTGCTACGGTGGCGTAACAGAGTTCGGCCTCCCGAGCGAGTTTGGCTTCCGGCATGTTGGTCATCCCGATGACGTCCACTCCCCACTGGCGATACAACCGTGACTCCGCCTTCGTCGAGAATTGAGGGCCCTCCATGCACACATAGGTGCCTCCGCGATGCAGGCGTGCCCCGGCCGCTCGTCCCGCCTCCTCCAACGCATCGGCCACCGATGCGCACACCGGTTCGGCGAAACCGACGTGCGCCACAATGCCCTCATCGAAAAAGGTCGAGATCCGGCGTTTGGTGAGATCGATGAATTGATCCGGCAAGACGACGTCTCCGGGTCGAATGGCCTCTTTCATACTTCCCACCGCGCTGACCGAAATCACCTGCGTCACTCCCAGGGATTTCAGCGCAAAAATGTTGGCGCGGTAATTGATGCTTCCGGGATTGATCCGGTGTCCTCTGCCGTGCCGCGAGAGAAATGCGACTCTCACTCCTCCCAGCACTCCGAGAACAATGGCATCCGAAGGCGCGCCGAACGGGGTACGCACACGCACCTCGCGGACTCGCTCCAGCCCTTCGATGTTGTACAGTCCACTTCCGCCGATGATGCCGATGGCGGCCTGCACGGTCTTCTTCGATGCCTTCATGAGGTCGATTCCGTTTCCATAGTGAGCGACGTCGACATCTCCGCCGGCCGTCGATATGCTAAGTCTCGCAAGAACGACTGAACCGTCTCTAACAAACGGCCGGCCACGTCTTCCGGACTGTCCTGCTCGCTGAGCGACCACCACCGCAGCCCCGGCTCTTTCCGAAACCAGGTGAGCTGGCGTTTCGCAAAATGTCTGGTATCACGTTGGAGCAACCGCAGCGCCTCTGCCCGGTCATACTGGCCGGACAGATACCCCGAGATCTGCCTATACCCCAATCCCTTCATCGCGCCTGACTCCCGCCGATAGCCCTTACGCAACAAGCTGGCCGTTTCCTCAACGACGCCGCGCGCGAACATCGCCTCCACCCTCGCATCGATACGACGATAGAGCTGTGCGCGATCGCGGTTGAGCCCGATCATCAAGACAGAAAACGGCTGCTCAGTGAATCGATGTCGCTGTTGCACCTCTGATAACCGCCGTCCGGAGAGATGGTACACCTCAAGGGCCCGCACGATTTTCACCTCATCATGGGGATGCAGGCGCGCAGCCGATTCCGGATCGATCCGCGTCAATTCCTCATGGAGGAAATACCGGCCCCGCGCCTCAGCCTCTCGAAGCAGTGAGGCACGAAATGCCTCATCCGCAGGCGGGGCATCACACAACCCGTGAATCAACGTCCGCACATAGAGCCCCGTGCCGCCGACGACTAGCGGGACCCGTCGTTCGCCATACAAGCGCTCGATCTCCTGCAGACCGAGCGACCGATACTGCCCGGCGTTAAACGGCTCGTCGGGATCGACCAGATCGATGAGACGATGCGGCACACCTTGCCGCAGTTTCATCGCGGGCTTATCGGTGGCAATGTCCATCCCGCGATAGACTTGGCGCGAATCGGCCGTCAGCAAATCCGTGCTCAAATCGCGGGCCAAGCGAAGCCCGATCTCACTTTTTCCCACCGCGGTCGGCCCGACCAACACGACCAACGGACGCAACGCCATCAGGGATTCCGTCAGCCGGATCATGCGCCTGCACTCCTCTCCTACGCGCGATCGAACAAGCGCGCGAGTTCGTCGCTCGACAGACGGAACGCGACGCGGCGTCCATGAGGACAGGTCATGATCAGGCCTTCGGCAACCCAGTCCTGCACCAGTTGTTTGATCTCGGGCAGTGCCATGGCCCGCCCCGCCCGGACCGCTCCATGGCAAGCCAGCGATGCCAAAATCGGCCTGACCTTCTGTTCAAGAGAGGAAATCGAATCCCACTGCTCCAAGTCCTCGATCAAATCTTGGACAAGCGCAGCAACATCGGGATGGCCCAACATGACCGGCAGACTACGGATGAGAAACGAGGCGGGCCCAAACGGCTCAATGAGCAGGCCAAGCCGCTCTAATTCTGCAAGATGACGCTGGAGAATCAGGGCTTGCTGCATCGGCAGTTCCAGCGGTTCCGGGAGCAATAGCGGCTGAGACGGCAGCATACGACCTTGCCAGGCACGCAGGAGGCGTTCGAACAACACCCGCTCGTGGGCCGTGTGTTGATCGACTACTTGAAGCTCATCCCCCACTTGCGCAATCAGGAAGGTCCGGTGCATTTGACCGAGCGGCACAATCTCACGAACCTCATCCACGGCATAGGCCGCAGTCCCTTCCCCCACAAACGATGTTTGACTGGGAGACGAGACCGGCGGCGCCGACATGGCGTGCGGCTGCAGACTGGGCTCGAACGACACACGTTCCGGCGGCACAGCGGGTTTCGCCCACGTCGAAGGAATGATGGCCGCATCTTCATTCAGGCGAGCATGGGCATCTCCCGTCAAAGACGCCTGAACTTGCGCTCGCCCAAGCGTCTGACGAACCGCGGCGCGCACCATCTGGTGAATCTGTTCCGTACTCGCGAATCGGACTTCTCTTTTGGTCGGGTGCACATTCACGTCGACCCGCTCCGGATCCACATCCAAGAACAAGACGAACAACGGCGCATGGCCCTTGGCAAGAAAGGCGCTGTAGCCGTCGATGACAGCATGTTGGATCGTGCTGTTCTTGATCGGCCGGCGATTGACGAATAACTCTTGTGGTGTCCTGCCGGCACGGGCGCGAACCGGATCCACGATAAACCCCCTCAGCGCAAGCCCGTCACGCTCCACATCGACGGCCAAGGCTCGATCCCCAAAGGCTCCGCGATACACCTGCAGCACTCGATCACGAGCGGACGACACTTCGGAAAGGACGAACACTTCGTACCCATTATGGACGAGACGGAAATGAACCTGCGGCCAGGCGAGCCCCGCCTGCTGGACCACATGGCTGATATGGGAAAACTCCGTCGTGGTGGATTTCAGAAATTTCCGGCGAGCCGGCGTATTGAAGAACAGATCCGACACCTCGATCGACGTTCCGGGAATGGCGGCAGCATCCTCCACCCGCGTGATCGTGCCCCCGGCAAGCCAGAGTTGCGTCCCAACCGGTTCGTTCCTGGCCACCGTTCGCAGGCGGACGTTGGAGACGGCTGCAATACTCGGCAACGCTTCCCCGCGGAACCCCATCGTACGAATGGCGCCGAGTTGCGCGTCCGACTGCAGTTTACTGGTAGCATGTCGCTCGAAGGCCAAAGGCGCGTCACGACGAGACATCCCCTCCCCGTCGTCACTCACTCGAATCAGCCCCAGGCCCCCGTCTTTGATCTCGACGGTGATTGTGGAGCTTCCGGCATCGAGGCTGTTTTCGAGAAGTTCCTTCACGACGGCAGCCGGGCGTTCGACCACCTCACCTGCCGCAATGCGGCCGATCACATCGCCCGGCAGGACCTGAATCTTCCCCGCACTACTCGCGATATCCATGGGAAGACAGGCCCCCTGTAGGTTGAGTGGAGGATGGCTCAGTGGAGAGGTGACCGCACGGCAGGCCCGAGGTCATCGAATTTCGGCCATCTTCGTCTTCGCAAGCTTAGCTTCGTCCGACGTCGAATATTCCTCGATCACCCGTTTGAGATACTTCCGGGACTTGGCGGTATCGCCCGTTTCAGCGGCCGACAGACCGAGCTTAAAGAGGGCCGCGGGCACCTTCTCGTTCCCCGCATACTCATTCGCCACGTGCTCGAAGGACTGAATGGCCCGAATGTAATCCTTCTGGCCGTAATACGACTCGCCCAACCAGTAATGGGCGTTGGGCGTGAGGGACGTGGAGGGAAAGTCCTTGATGAAATGCTGAAAGCCGCTCACCGCGAGATCAAACTTTCCGTTGAGATAGTCGTTGTAGGCCAAATTGAATGCTGAGGTCGGGGTGATCGAGGGCACCCCGGGCACGATGGCGGGAGCGTCGACGGGGCCGGATGGCTTTGACGCACGGGCCTGACGGCTGGCTTCCGCAAGCGCGAGATCCGAACGAATGGAGGCGGCTTGAGCAATTTGTGCCTCTTCAATCTTTCCTAGACGCCCTTCGAGCTTTTGAAGCCGGGCCAGCGCCTCGTCGAGCCGCAGCTTTCCGCCCTCTGGCTCACGTACCCGTTCCAGTGATTCCAGCCGGCGTTGCATCGCCTCGAATCGTTTCTGTTCTTGATCCTGAGTCCTGGCCACAAGGGACAGCTGATCCCGAATCTCCAAAAAATCTGCATGCTTGGCACAACCGGCGACCACCAGCCCGCAGGCCAGTCCGGCACCCATTTGGAGCGCCCGTATCAATCGGAGCTTCATCGTCAGTGCAACTCCTTTAGCTGATTCAGTTTGTCCATCGCCTTATTCGCTTCCGGGGACCTGGGATACAGGTCGATGACTTGTTTGAGGGCCGACGCGGCTCGTCTTCGATCTTTCAGCGCCAGGTAGGCATAACCTTTTTTCAACAGGGCCGCCGGTACCTTTTCGCTGGCGGGATGATTCAATTGCACCTGATCGTAGGCATCGATGGCGCGCGAATAATCCTTTTTGCCGTAATAGGATTCACCGAGCCAGAACCTGGCGTTGGGCGCCAGGTCCGAGTGGGGGTGTTGAACAAGAAACTCGGCGAATCCCTGCCGGGCACCGTCCAAATCGCCATCCTTAAAACGCGTCAACGTCCGTTCGTACGACTCCCGATCCGCCATCAGCGCCGCGCTCCGGTTCTCTGCACGAGGAGTCACGGCAGTGGCCTGCGGTGGTGGAGCCACGTCTTGGGCCGGTACTGGGGCCGTGGAGGATGAGGGAGCTGGAACGGGCATTGGAGCGGTCTGTGGAAGGGGCGCGGCCTCGGCCACGACCGGAGCCTGTTCGGCCCGCTGCGCAACACTCGTACGCAACGCCACCAAATGCTGCTCAACCTGCTTGAGGAAGGCATGCTGGTTTTCGAGATTCTTATCGATCGTCTGAATCTGCGCCTGCACGTGTGTTAATTCACGCGTGGTCTCCTCCAGACGACGCTCATGGTCATCCTCTCGGGAGACGAACTTGCCGCCTGCATTCTCCAAGGCCTTCGCCACCGAGGCCACGCTCCGATTCACCTCGTTGAAGTGCTCGGCTGTCACTTTGTTGTCGGCCTCGATTTTTCCGGCCAGCGCATCGGTTCGTTTGCCCAAGGCCGCCGTATCCTGCTCGAGCGATGCGGCAAGATGCTTCACCGTCTGGTCCTGTTGCACGACGCGCTCGCCCAAGCTGTTCAACACTTGCCTGAAATCGACGAGTGCCTGATTGAACTTCGTCACCTGATCCGCCAGCACCTTGTTCTGGGCATCAAGCTGCGAGATGTTTTGTGAGCGAGACTCCAGACCATGCAGCAGTTTCTGCTGGTCATCCAACCGTGAGTCCACTTTCTGCGCAAGGACGGTCGTGGTCTTCTGCATGGCATCCAGCACATTCTTCTGGATGGCATCGATGTGACTGCTCACTTGATCCAGACGGGACGTGACGGCCGCAAGTTCGGCACGATTGCGTTCCCGTTCGCCTTTGAGCAGTGCGTCTTGATCGACCAACTGCTTTTCCACCCAACCGAGCCGTTTGCTCTCCTCGAGGGAACGCTTCTCGCTGTCGCCGATCCGTCGCTCGAACTTCGACTCCTGGGAAGCCAGTTTGGACAACAGGTCATCCTGCCGCGACTCGAGCACCTGCGAACGGTGCATCGCCTTATCGAGATCACCGCGCAAGGACGGAATGTCTTGCTCGCGCAACGAGATGATTTCCTGATTTTGACGGGCCCTGGTCTGAGCCTGCTCTTCCGTCTGTTGCTTGATACGACGCTGGAGTTCCCGTTCGGTTTGTTTGAGATCAGCCTGCTGCGCCACACATCCCGACAACAGGGCGAACCCTGTCGCGACCAGCGCCAGCAAGCCGAATCGTGACGGCATGACCGGCCGGCCGGTCGCCCCGAGGCTCACAATTGAGGCATTCCCTGCCATCTCACTCCGTTGAGGCCATCCACTGTCCATGACAGGTCTCCCTTGACCGTCGTCTGTTCCGGAGAATCATGTCACATCATCCATGATTGGAACAGTTATTTCGACCGGACCACCACATGTCCGCGACGATTCTGCTGATAGCAGCTTTCGTTTCGCTCGTTGCAGAACGGTCGCTCCTTGCCGTACGACACCACCGACAACCGGTTGGCGCCGACACCCAGTTCCACCAGATAATTCCGGACGGCTTTGGCGCGCTTTTCGCCCAACACCAAGTTGTAGGCCAGCGTGCCGCGTTCGTCACAATGCCCTTCGATCTTGACCAACGCTCCGGCATTCGCCTTGATCCACTGGGCATCCTGGGTCAACGACTGTCGTCCTTCCTCCGTGATCGTCCAGCTGTCATAACCGAAAAACACATCTCGCAACCCCGCTTCCGCCGACGCCGCCTGTTCTTTGGCCTGCTCGCGACGAATTTCCTCGATCTGACGAGCCGTGCTCTCCGAGGGCTCGACCTTGGCCAACATGGTGCCGCCTCCACCGAGTCGCTCTTCAGATGGAGCCTTTCCGCCGGAGACGGAATCGAATCCGCGCAGCCCACCGGTCTCAGGATCTTCCGGTTTGCTTGAAAGAGACAGGTCCGGGAAGGTGGCGCTGGGAGCATCCAACCCGGACGGCGACGACAACTGGTCCTGGGAGGGCGGCGGAAGTTGTGCTTGAGATTGCGCCGGAGCGCCGGACTTGGCCATCCCACGCTCGGACGACTGTGCATCGCCCCCGGACTGAATCGACTTCTTGGAACACCCTGTTTGCATGACCAACAGCATCCCGACAACCATTGTCAGGCCCATTGTCGCTACCCGTATCCTCATATCGTAACTCCTCATCGCTGGTGAATGGTTGATCTGTTGATAGCCCCTGTGCATTGCATCATGACTGTCCCTAAAGAGCCGGGGACCAGGACGGCGAGCTATTGTGCGTCCCCCCGAACGTAATGCGTTCAAGATTTTTGCCGTCGGTGTCGACCATATAAATATGACTCTTCCCATCGACGGTGGAACTGAAGGTCAGATGCCGACCATCGGGTGACCAGGATGGGGAATCATCGATACCCGGCCCTGTCGTGACCTGCACTCGCTTCTGCCCGTCAGGAGAGACGATACACACCTTATAGAGCCGTTGCGCGGTGCGGCAGACATACGCGATCCAGTTGCCGCGCGGCGACCACGCCGGGGCGGCATTGTAATCCCCTTCATACGTCAAGCGGCGCACGTTGGAGCCGTCGGCACTCATGATAAAAATCTGCGGCGCCCCGCCGCGATCGGAGGTAAACGCGAGTTCCCGACCGGTAGGTGACCACGAGGGGGAAAGATCGCCCCCTTGATTCACGGTGAGCCGCTGCGACGCTTTGGTTCGCGTATCAAGCTTGTAGATCTCCGAATTGCCGTCCTGACTGCTGGCAAATGCCAGGAAATTCCCGTCCGGCGACAAGGCCGGGGTAATGTTCAGTCCCGGCATGGATACCAGCGTCCAGCGCTTCCCGGTCGCGAGTTCGAGAATGTCGATATCCTGCGTGTTTCGGCTCCGATACGCGGTAAACACAATGAAGCGGCGGTCCGGCGACCAGCGAGGCATGAGGTTCAGAAAGCCATCCGCCGTGATCTGTTTCGGCTCATACCCATCGTAGTCCATCACAAACAATTCGCGTGCGTTCCCATGCTCCGCAACATACACGATCTTGGTTCTGGCGATCCCCGGCTCTCCGGTATAACGAAACACCAACTCGTCGGCAAACCGATGCGCCATCAACCGCACGACTGAGGTCGACCCGACATAGCGCTTACCGCCGACCACCTCGTCGCTGCCGCTGTCGTACACGAACCCATCCATCAATAATTCGCTGTCTTTGCTGCCGTTCTTCTGCCCGGACTTCCCCCAGACCAGGACGGACACACCATTTTCTGCCGCCTGCTTGAGAATCGCCTTGTCGGTCGTGGACACCTCACGCGCCTTCACCCCGATCCCGGGCAAGTCGACTAGCGAAAACACCAGCGACCGCTGAATGTCGGCCTTTAGCACTTCCTCAATACGGCCTCCGAGCCATTCGGGACCGCCGCCGTTCTGAAATCCAAACACCCCAATGGGGATCTTTTGGAAGTCCGGCCGGGTCGCCTCCAGAAACACATCGGTCGCGCGGGAGTCCAGAATTCCAAGGACTCCGGCTCCGACCAAGACGCAAAGGGCAAACATCAGCCCGATGATCACACGATTCATCCTGCAGCCTCGCCTACGGCAAAAGTGAAGTGGGCATCGAAATAGGAGTCCGTCAGATCCGGCGGGAACGGCGGCAACGGAATCGCGCTTTGGACAGCGCGCTGTGCCGCCAGATCATAGTAGTCATTACCCGACGACTGCTCGATCACCACCGCCCCGACCCGACCATCCCGCTCCAGTCGGAACCGAACCGTCACGGTCAATGCCTTGCCCGAGATATCGACCGGCGGCGCGGTCCAGAACCCGCTGATCCTTGCCTGTACTCTGGCCAGGTACGGATTCGATCCGGATACGCCAGGCACCCGCAACATCGGAGTGGGTTTCGTGCGAGGAATGCTGGCCATCACCGGCGGGGCCGTCACGGTCGGTTGAGGCTCGCGGAACATCGGCTTGACCTCTCGCATCGGCTCAGTGGTCTTCACCGGCGGCGGAGCTTGGAGTTTTTTGAGATCCTGCAGTTCGCGATCCAGATCGTTCGTCATTTCCTCTGACAAGGAGGCGCGTTTCGTCGGCGTGACCAGCGGCTTCGGTGGTTCCTGCGGAGAGGACACCTGCGGAGCCGCCATATCCGGCACATTCAATTTCTTTAACATGGCATCAACTTCGGACCGCTCCGGTGCCCCCAGCTTGGGCTGTGCCGACTTCTTGATCTCGGCCGGTTTCATGGGCGCGATGTCACCATACTTTGGCGCATTTAACGGCAATTCCACATCCTTCATGACGTCCCGAAGTACATCGGCTCGATTCGTCAGCGGGGCCGAAGAGGGCGACTTTGCCGCATGCGGAATCGGTTGCGGCGCCGCCAGGACCGGGGCTTCCAACTTG
>WIAG01000046.1 GCA_014055495.1 Nitrospira sp. CR1.2 | reverse complement strand
TCGCTGATGAATTGAGCAAAAAGCGACATTCCACTCACTGTACTCAAGCCTCTCAACTCCGTCAAGTGGACAGAAGAAGCAGGCAGGCCTGAGTCGAAAGGCCAATTTCCCCTTGGGAGGCGGGCGTTGGTGCGCACAGTGTCGGACCGTGGCGTGGTGTTCGGGAATGTCTTGGTATGAGATCGACCATGATATTTGTGGCCTCCGGCTTGACAGTCTTTGCATGTGGCCGGTAGAATCCCGCTTCTTCTATCGTGGCGGACGCGGGAATAGCTCAGTGGTAGAGCATCGCCTTGCCAAGGCGAGGGTCGCGGGTTCAAATCCCGTTTCCCGCTCCAATTTTCTCAAGCACTTGCACAACATTCTCCGACGGTTCCACTCTCATTGTGATAGTTTTGTGATATCTGAGGGTGAACGCGCTCCAGAATCAACACTCCCTCTCTCAAACTCTCCGGTGAGTGATGCGCGTAGCGCTGCGTCATCGCTGCGCTCTTGTGTCCCAGTAATCGTTGCACCTTGTACAGATCGACTCCTGCTTGCGCGAGACGTGTGGCAAACGTATGCCGCAGGTCATGAAAGCGCACGTCGATCAACTGGGCTTTCTTCGCCGCGAGTCTGAATGATCGCGTGAGATTCCGAGCATCGACTAATGTTGCCGCCGCGCTGCTGAATACGAACGATCCCTTCGCCTGCATGGTCGCTTTTCTGCGAAGCAATTCGACGAGGCGGCCATTCAAGGGGACGGTCCGCTTCTCGCCATTCTTGCTTCGCATGACCACCAAGACCTGCCGGATGAGGTCCACAGCCTGCCATTGCAAGTTGAGAATCTCGCCCCGTCGCATGCCGGTGTTCAACGCAAAGACGATCATGTCTTGAAGCCAAGGTGCCGAATTCGCCAAGAGCCGTCCTTCTTCCTCCGAAGAAATCCAGCGGTCTCGCTCATTACGAACTGGTTCCATGCAAACTCGCTGCATGGGATTGTCCCGGCACCATTCCCATTCTCGAATGGCGACATTGAAGCTATGGCGTACCAAGCCTAACTCTTTGTTGACCGTTGCAGGTTTTGCCGTCTCGCGTCTCTTCGCTTTATAGGCTGCGAGGAGCTTCGGTGTGATCTCCGCGAGCGTGAGGGGACCAAATGCCTCTCGCAGATGCGCGAGGCATTGCTCGTCCCGCTGACGGCTGGCCGGGGCCTTCGTGATTGATCGCTCTTTTAAATATCGATCCATCATGTCGTTGAACGTATGGTCCTTGGCTTCCAACGTGTCAAAGAATCGGCCCTCGACAATCTTCACCCGTATTTTGCCGAGAATAGCCTCAGCAAGGCGCCTGTCTGTTGTTCCCGTGGACCGTCGTACCTGCTCGCCCTGATGAATGAACGTCATCCACCACACTTTATTGCGTCTAAATAGCCCCATCTGAATCCTCCTTACGGATGAGGCTTGACTGAATGGTTTCCCCGTACCGGGAAGTATAGACCTCGCGTTTTGAGGCTTCAATGAGGTGGTCAAGGCCTCGGGCATCGTGGCGAGTCGGCAACGGGAACGGCTTGCCGGGGCTGGTTTCAAAGCTTTTCAGCCAGGCCTGGATGACCTCAGGTTCAAAGCGGACGAGGCCGTGAATGCGACGGCAGGGAATCTTCTTCTGTGAGACCCAGAGATAGAGTGTGGACGGCTTGATGTTGAGCCAAGCCGAAAGCTCTTTGATGGTGAGCATATGCAGATACACCGGGGGAGTCTTGCGACACCCCCAGTCCCCCTACCATGGGCTGCCCGCCTGACCGCCGGCAGACCGGTGAAACCGAGTGGGCTGTTTGAGCAAGTTCCGGTGTCGGTCTTTCCACCTGGAGATGCCCCTGACAATTTCTTCCAGTAGCCATTCTTCCCCTCCAGGGGTGGCACAAATGACCGCCAGCATCGGCGTCAGGGTGTTGCTCACCCATCGTTTCACGTTTTGCAGGGTCTGCACCTGCTTATCCTGAGCCAATCGCCCCTTCTGAAATCCCTCCGTCAGGAGGGCGTACCACTCCAAGACTGGAGCCCGGTAGCGTTCTTCATCCTCTGTCTCTTTGGTAATCTGTCGGAAATCCACATAGGACCGGAGTAAACCAACCACTAACTCCTTCCAGTCAGCTTCCTCCAAACTCGCCAACGCTCTTGCACATTGCTCAGCCCGATCCTTCTTGAGCTCTAGTTCCCATCGGACTCCATAGTCCTCCCAGTTTTCTTGCCCCTTGCTTTGGAGTTCGAGCCGTTTGTCGTAAATACGCAAAAGGGTCTGACTCTGCGGACTCCCGAAGTACATCGTTTCGCCCATTGTGGCCCCTGTCCAATGCGTCAGGTTCGAGACGATATGCCGGACCTGTGCCGCTCGGGTCACGCACTGACCGGAAGCAACGGCCTCCCGAATCGTTGCAACCGACACCGTTCCCGCTCGGTCATCCAGCGCACAATCAATCCGCGTCACATGGCCTTGCTGCTTATGCACCCACTTGAGCAGGGTTCGGATCTGATCCAGTGTCAGGGCGGACGCGAGGCCGCCCGACAGATCCACATGGATTTCATTCGGACGACGAGGGGCATTCGTACCCAGTTTGCCGACTCCACGCTGGCCGTCTACCCGCATCCATGACAAGGGATACCCTCGGAAGCCACCCTTGGCCTTGCTCCAATCTCCGCCCAATACCCGCATGGTCTCTTGAGGGTTACTGGCTAAGACCGTGAAGGCCAGCCAATCAATGGAGAGCGTGAAGCCAGAATCCATGGAATCTATCGAACTCCTGTACGGAGCGCTGTGGGTAGCGCCCCCGTGTTACCAAGACGGGGGCCATTCCGCTCCGCCCCGCAGCCTTGCGGCATGCGGCGCGGACCGGCTTTGCCTCCTAGTGGTGTGACGGGTAGCACTGTTCTCAGCGTCCTTCCTGGGTGGGTCGAACAAGCTTCTGCCGTACTGCCCCAAAGGCCTTTTCGCCTACTTCTCGCGCTACGATCTTGATCGCCTCGGCTTTGCCATCCATCACCATGCTCATGAGGACTGCCCCGCGCACATACTTGGAGACAGTCGTTCCTTCCTCTGTCGCGCACTTCTCAATCAATTTTCGTTCTTGTTCGGTGACCTTGAACTGCAGCGTTTCGGTCTTAGTGTCGTCGGGCTTCATGGCGCCTCCATTCGTAAAATATAATATATACTGTAATGCAATAAGAAGGTAAAGCACGAATACGCTGTAATCATTCAGATAGGGGACACGGGCAGCGCCCCTATTTCACGAACATTTGGGTGCAGGCCCATGATGGGCCAGGAGGCATGCTATGGGAGAGCGGCAGAAGTTTTCAGCGGAGGGCAAGCGTGAGATAGTCACGATGGCTGACTCTCAGGGTCGTCCTGGATTTATATTCTGGCTGGTGGTGAGGTACTCGGAAATGTCCGGCAGGTCCGCCAGCATGGGGAGAGAGCCGGGGCACGAGAGTCGCTCCTGAGACAGGAGTCTGCGGTGAGACCGTTGCTCAGTTCTCCGCATGCTGGAGAGCCTCGAATGCCGTGGCGACTCTCAGCTGATTTTCCCGTGATAGCTGATCCAGATCAACCTTTTTGCCATGTTTGGTCACCAATGAAGCGGAAGAAGTTTCGCCAAGTTCCGCTGCCATCATGACGTGGTCCACTTCTTCTCCATCAATGAGGGGGAGCAAGCGGGCGATGGTCGGAGGGATATTGAAATTAGCGTACACAATCAAAACCGAGACTTGGCTGGGAGCGAGCGTCACATTCGCGGTCGCAGTCGAAGAGGCAAAACTCCCACTTGAGGCGCCGCTCGTGACCGTCACCATGGGGCTAGAGGTCGTTGGTACATGAACTTGCACTGTGAATAATGTCGGCACGGGGATATTGTTGGCAGTGAGCACGACTGGAACCAGGTTGCCAGTTCCGACCGGGAGTGTCACATCCGGCGTCGTGGCGGACCCGATCGGGACCGGCGGCATGGCCACACCGGCAATCGAGGCAATACGCAAGCTCGGCGCGCTGATAAGCGGGGGCACACTGGCAACCGTCACCCCAGTCGGCGCCCCCGGCGAGAGACCGGGCGTACTCGTTCCGGTGAAAGACAACGTGTTGGCCTCGACCCGGATACGGCCACTGTTCGACAAATTATAAAAACACGACGGCTGGATGCCAGGAGTGGCCTGTAGGGTTCCCGCACCGAGAATCTGTGGGGCCACTAATCGGATCGCCCCGCCGCTTCCACTTCCGGCAACCGTATTAAACGAGCAATTAGCACCGAGCATTCCTCCTTTGCCACCGTTTGCCGTCACCGCTCCGCTGATGGTGATTTGGGTTGAAGACGCAATCACAATCGCGCCGCCCCCGCCGCCACCAGACCCACCAGCTATCGTCTGTCCCGACGTAGAATTTGCACGGGTTCCTCCTCCTCCGGACCCGCCGAAGAGTGGGACGAGCGATACAAAGGACAGATCGGCTCCATAGGTGCCATGTCCCTGTGGAGCATTGTTGCACGTGCTGGAGCCACATCCCGGCCCTCCGCCTGGCCCTTGCCCAGTCGTTCCCGAGTCATTGGTACCTCGCTGCCCTCCATTGCCTCCTGAAAATCCGCCAGGGCCACCGAGGGCACCAAGATTTAATGTGGGACCACTGGTGGATTGAGGCACTCCATCAAACCCATTCACACTCACGGTTCCGGCAATCGTGACATCGCCTGAGGCCAACAGGGTCACCCGCGTGTTGCTAGCATTCGGGGTAAAGGTGAGGGTGACACCGGCGGGGATGTTCACAGTCGTGTAATTCAAGACCCCGTCCGGCGGCAAGGCGATGGCAGTATTGGAGGTCGGGGTCAGAGCGCCCAACACTCCCGTGCTGCCGCTGTTGAAGGGCACTTGTGCCAGGGCCGGGGAAAAACCGATCGATCCCCAGACGAGGCTGGACAGAATAAGGGTGATCCCGCGTTGACAGCCAGTCATAATCGACTCCTTATGGTCAATCACCTCAATGCATGAACAACAACCCTGTCGGCTTCTCTCAGGGCAACAGTACGCTACCTTTGGTCACACCGAATGACGGACCTATGTGAGGCCCATCCAGAAGGACGCTCCCCATGGTCACACTCGATGACGAACCGGTTGACGGCCCATGGCGAAACACGCTGCCTCTCGCAACCGCTGACGAGGACTGCGCAGGTGTCACAGTCACCGTTATTGGTCCACTGGTTGCTGTGCCGCCGAGCGTGTCAACTGAGAAGGTATAGGCTTGCAGTGGCGCAGAAGCCGGGACCGTCACATTCATGATGATTTCCTGCGGGTTATTCCCTTGCACCACTGTAGCCGTAAGATTGGACGGGGCGAACGTGATGGCAGGAGTATTCCCCAGATTAAATCCCCCGACCACAAGCTGAACCGTACTCCCTTGCGGGACCCTATCCGGCATCACGTTCACAATGACGGGTGGAATCAGCACGGTGAACGCCAAGGAACTGATGGCGGTCCCATTCGTATTCGTCACCGTAACAGGGCCCGTGGATGCGCCAACCGGCACATTCACGACCAGACTCGTCCCCGTCGCCGAAAGGACGGTGCCTGCGACACCGTTGAACGACACCTGATTGCTCGAAGGCGGAGCAGTAAAGCCAAAGCCGTGAATGGTCACAGCGGTGTTCACACGTGCGCTGCCAGGTGCGACGGCAAACATCCCCACTCCGACGCCGCTCGTCGTGAATCGTTGAATGCTGAGGAGGTTGCCGACCTCATCGTAGGTGTAGACCGCAACCTGTCCTTGACCATCGATCACTCCGGCCAGCCGACCCAGCTCATCGTAAAAATATTGGGCAGTGTCGGCGGGTAAGGCCGTCGGCATCCAAAGACTCGCGCAGAGTAGAGTCATCAGGCCAAATCTCGTCGCACTAAATGTACGGAATCTGTTCATTCCACTGACCTCAACACACCCGTTCAAAGTGAGCCAGACTATAGAGAACATTTCTGGCACCAGCTTTGGCCTAATACGACATCCTGAGCGTAACAGGTACTGGCCCCATCGAGATACCTCAGGTGTCGTACGTCTCCCTGCGGCGTCGCGCTGATAATTTTCCTATCGGTTCAGCGCGTCCGTGCACCTCTGAAGCCGATACAGGTGGTCGTATATATACGTCGTTGTCTGATGCTTCGCATCCGTCACGGAGAGGAGATTGCCATTGGGATCATAGGTGAAGCGCGTCAGCCCCTGCCGGGCGTCGGCGATTTCCGTCATGCGATTCAAGCCATCATAGCGAAATTGCGTGACGAGCCCACGGGGGTCAGTGAGTGAGAAGAGACGCGAGACCACGTCATACGTCCGCTGCGTCTGATTCCCCAACGGATCCGTCGTTGTGAGGAGATTACCATGGGCATCGTAGACGAAGGTCGTCGGCGGCTCGGTCGCAATCGGGCCTTGGACGCTGATCGGTTGGCCGAAGCTGTTATAGCTCATCGTCGTCACCTGGTTCAGCGGATCTTTCACCGTCAGCAAGTTTCCATTAGCCGGATCGTAGGTGAACTCGGTGACCTGATTGAGGGCGTCGGTGACTGTAGTAGCTATGTCCGTCACGCTTTTCATCACATATTCTGACTGTTCTTATTTTTCCCCTCCCGCCCAAAAAGCAGAGTGCGATTCTCAACGAAAGCTGGTTTGACGACCCTGCCTCTCCATTCTTTGTCAAAACCCGGAAGAGTCTTGGCAAATACGTGTGACACTTGCTCAAAGCCTTTCATTTCCTCATGGATGGTATAAGTCATTTTCTCTGCCCCTTTCTTAACCTCCACGTCAAAACAAACCAGATCGACCGTAACAAGATCTCGCTTGTAACCCTGAATTTCCACAATCTCGTCCCAGGAAATTCGTATCGGTGGTTCGTTGCCATGAACGAGTGACACGCCCAAGTCGTCTACTACGAGACGTGTTATCGATCGCACTTTCCTGGCACACAACCAGCGGTACATCCTCTGCCAAAATGATATAGCCACTGTTTAGCTAATCCTTTGTGTAAATGTGATCACGGCCCAAAGAGAGAATTGTAGAACGAATTCCCTAGAACCCTCCCTCCGGCACCGCCGGCTGCCGCTCCGGCTACACCGCCGACAATCGTACCCGCCACAGGAGTGACAAAGCTTCCGCCCACGACGCCGGCGGTACCGCCGGCGATGCTTCCCAATATTCCAAAACTGGCAGACATGAGCGCCTTGAATGGCCTACAAGATGTTGATACCTGATACGCATCCACAGCCACCGATGCCGCGAGCAAGGCTCCCCCTCCATATTTAAACACTTGGCCCAAAGCATTGGCGCCCGGATTGCTAATGTTGGCATGACCAGTTGAAGCTGGATTTGGCCCGAGACTAGGCCTCATCGCTTCAAGCGGATACCGGACCAGTGGTGGAGTTTTCGATCGAGCAGCGGCTTTTGCAGCACTACGTCCTGCGCTATCATTTTGATCGAGCGGCCCTACAACTGTATCGTACTCTGCCCTTACAATTCCTGCATCACCCAGTTGCTGCCCCACAAAGATACCCGTGTCAATGGCCGCATTCGACGCCATGCTTGAACCACCATCACACTTGTCTAGACCGTATGCATCACTCCAATACACAGGATTATTCTCAACATATGCGTAAAGGTTGATTCCCCCACCAAACCCTATTGGATCTCGCGATAGGAATCTGCCCCGTGCAGAGCTGTAATATCTTGTACGGTAAAATAAGAGTCCTTCTGCATCATTTTCCCGCCCTGTGAATTGCAGCGCGTTCCCCGAACTGCCCGCCACCATCGTTTTTCCAAACGGCTCATAGGTGTAGGTCGTTGAGGACGTGCCCTGCGTCGTGCTCAGCGCCAAACTGCTGCCGAGGGCATCGGTGTGGTAATGCTCGTTGCCGATGACCGATTGCCGGATGAACGGCTCGTCGATATTTAGACTGCGCAGATAAGTGGCGCCGACCGCCCCACCGCCGATCTCGGCGGCGATATCGTTGCCATCGTACAAGAACTGAGTTGCGGACCCGTTGATCGTTTTGCTCATCCGCCGTCCCAGCGGATCATAATTAAAGCTGGCCGTGGCCCCACCGCTGAGACCGATCAACCGATTCCGCGCATCCCAGGTGTAGGTATTCACGCCATCATTGGTCAGATTGCCGTTCTGGTCGTAGGTCAACGTGGCTCCGGAAAATTGCGTCTGCTCATTAGCCGCATCGTAGGTCGCCGAGGCCACGGCTTGTGGCACCACACTCGCGGGGCCATTCGCTCGGGTCAGACTGGTGCGATTCCCGGCGGCATCGTAGGTATAGACCAACGCCTCGATCAGTCCGTTGGGTCCATTGTGGGTGATGGCCGTTACCCGCGACGCGAGATCGTAGGCATAGCTGGTGCTCGTGCCGTTGGGATAGGTCAGACTCGTACGCCGGTTCGCGGCGTCGTAGCCCAGCCCGACGACCACGCTGCTTTGCGTTACCTGAGTCAGGCGTGACGCCGCGTCGTAGCCGTAGGTCACTGGTTGCTGCCCGTTTGCCGTCAGCTGCGTCCGTCGGCCGAGCCCGTCATACTGATACGAGACGACGCCCTGCCCCGTGATTTCCCGTACCAGCCGATCCACCACGTCATAGGTAAACGCGATCGTCCCGACGCCGAGGGCGGTATCTCGGGCGTTCACCAGCCGCCCCACCGCGTCATAGGTGAACGTGGTCGTCGCGTCGGGATAGGTCGCCTGTGTCCGGCGGTTCAGCGCATCGTATTGGAACGTCGTCTGTTGATTCTTGCGGTCGGTGAACTGACTGAGGTTCCCCGCTGGGTCGTAAGCATAGGTCTCGGTGCGACTCAGCGCATCCTTCCGTGTCTTCAATCGATCCATGTGGTCGTAGGTGTACGTCGTCGTCTGCTGCTTTGCATCGGTCACGGTCAGCAGATTGCCATTGGGATCATAGGTGAAGCGCGTCAGCCCCCGCCGGGCGTCGGCGATGTCGGTCACGCGGTTGAGACTGTCATACCGGAACTGCGTGACGAGTCCACGAGGATCGGTGAGGCTGAGCAGCCGACTGACGACATCGTAGGTCCGTTGCGTCTGATTCCCCAACGGATCCGTCGTCGTGAGGAGATTGCCATGGACATCGTAGGCAAAGGTGGTCGGTGGTTCGGTGGCGATGGGACCTTGGACTGACGTGGGCTGGCCAACGTTGTTGTACCCGATCGTCGTCACCTGGTTCAGCGGATCTTTCACCGTCAGCAAGTTTCCATTGGCCGGATCGTAGGTGAATTCGGTGATCTGATTGAGCGCATCGGTGATCTTTGTCACCCGGTTGAATACCGCGTCGTATATGAAGCGGGTTTCGTGCAACGCAGGATCGACGACCTTGGTCACGTTGCCTGCCGCGTCGTAGTCGAAGGCCGTGATCCGACCCAAGGGATCGGTGGAGGTGACGACTTGATTGGCCGCATTGCGCTGTACCGTACTGCTCTGACCCAGCGCATCGGTGACGCTGGTCCGATAGCCGCGGCCGTTGAAGCGTGTCGTCGTCACATGGCCGCGCGGGTCCACGACGGTCGTCGCCGTGATCGTCCCGCCGGTGACGGTATAGCCTGCTTGGAAATTTTCCCAGGAATCGACCGTCGGACAAGGTACAAACGGCAAGGTGACTGAGACGACGTTTCCCGTCAGATTGGTACAGCTACTGCCGCTCGAACTTGCTCCGGTCAGCTGATACCGAAATCGATAGTCACTACCGTCGGCTTGAAGTTGCCGCAACACACGGCCGCTAGGACCATAGAAGTTCTGGAGGAACACCACCCCGGTGGGATCGGAGATCGTCGTCAGCCGATTTGCACTGTCGTACGTATAGCGGGTAGTACCTCCCTCGGGGTCTGTGACAGTCGCCAGATTGCCTGCTGCATCGTAGGCATACACGACGGCTCGCCCAAGAGGATCGGTGACACGAGTGATGCGATCCAAGGCGTCGTAGGCGAAGGTCAGCTGGCGGCCATCCGGTCCTGAGATCGCCGTGATACGCTGGCCGCTCCACACGTTGGTGAGCGCGTTTTGGTTCCGATCGATCTGTTGGGTCAGCCCACGGGTGAGTTGATTCACCGAGGCGCCGAATGCCCACCGTGCCCCATCTTTCCAGCGCAGCGTGGGTATTCCACCGGGCTCTGTCAACACCGCTCCCTGCATGAGTCCATCGGTCGTATTGTGAAACGTTCCGTCTGGTTGCTGCGTGAACGCAAATCGACGGCCGTCGCCCAGGCGTACGATGCGCTGGTTTCCTTGGATCAGGACGGCTATCTGTGCCGCATGCGTCGTACCTCGTCCAAACGGGCCCGTCGCAGTGCCATTGGTCTGGTAGGTCCTGGTGAGCGCGATCGGCAGACGGCCTGGGAGCACCAGATCGGTTTTCGTGACCATCAGAAGTCCGGTCGCCAAATCCACCGGATCGCCGGCTGTATCCCCACCTGCGCTCGGGGCACCTCCGCCAAAATAGAATTGGCGTGCCGTTTCTAAGATCGCGGCCATGTTGATGCCACAGCAGAACCGTGGTTGCCCATAGGGTTTCCCGGTGGAGGGATCCATGTCCGGCACAATCTGGCTGCCGTCGGTCGACACGGTGCCGGTGCCATACTGTGCCCACTGATTGGGCCGCGAACCGTCCGGCGCTTCGTCGAAATACCACAGTTCCGCCTGCGCGCCTGGAGGCAGGTCAAGGTCGTTCGGCAGCGTCACAGGAATCGGTTCAGACGGGGTGCCGCCCCCGACTTTGTCGAAGTAGTCCATATAGGCGACTCCAGCGACACGATCGGCGGGAGGCGGGGGAACCGGGAGACGATCCATCGGCACGCGGCGCACGGACATCTGAGTGTTGGGCTGGCCATCCCACCCGATAATCGTGACACCTGCCGGAATGCGTAGCTGGAAGCCCGGCAGGTCCGGATCAGTGACGAGACGTTCAACGGCACTATTGGCAATGTCAACCAATCCCGTCGTCTTCTGGAAATGCAGCGCGGGGATGTAACTGAGTACATTGGCTTGACCGGCAACGATGGTCACGGTGAGGGGAATCGCCGGCAGGCTCTTGCCCGGCGTGGACGCCGGCGTCCCATCAATCAGCAGGAGTTGATCGGCGCCGACCGGAGGATTCTGTATGAGAAAATTTCCACCCTCGTCAGTGCGTACCTGCGCACTGCCCACTGTAATAAGCGCTCCCTTGACCGGTTGGGCATCTTCATTCAGGATCTGACCGGCCAAGGTCGTCAATCCAGCTGCCAACACTTGCACATTCATCGTCACGGACCGCGACGTCGCCACACCATCAACCGCACTCGTGGCGGTCATCGTGATGGGATAGGTCCCCGCCGGTGTCGTACCGTTTGTGGTCAATGTGAGCAAGGTTGCCTGGCCGGACGCCAGCGCACTCGACGAAAACCGTGCGGTCATTCCCATCGGAAGATTCGCTGCAGCCAGTGCGGCGAGCGCGCTGAATCCATTGATACCGGTGAGGCCGACCGAGAAGGAGCCTTGACCGAAGGCCGGAATCGTCAATGGATTCGGCAGGGCTGACACCGTGAAATCGGGGGCCACGAAGGTGAAGCTCTGTGTACTCGCAGCCGTACCTTGTGGCGTGGCGACGGTGACCAGGCCGCTCGTCACGCCGGTCGGGACCGTGACGACCATGGTGGTTCCGGCGCTGTTGACCGACGACACAATCACCGGCCTTCCACCGATCATCACCTGATTACTCGCTAAGAGCGGATTGAAACTGGTTCCGGTGAGGGTGACCACAGTTCCGACCGGACCAGTCGAGGGACTAAAGCTGGTGAGGCTTGGTGGACCGGGTGCGACGGTGATCGTGCTGGTCGCGCTGGTACCATTCAGCGAGGCCGTGATATCGGCCTGACCGAGTGCCACCCCGGTGACGGCAATCGGGGCACTGAGTTGGGTAGCCGGAACCGTGATGCTGCCCGGCACCGTGGCCACTGTGGGAGTGCTGGACGCCAGCGTCACCGCTGTGTCGGTCGTTTGCACGGCGTCGAGGGTGACCGTCAGGGTCCCGGTGCTACCCTGAAGCATCGACAGCGCAGCCGGTTGCAGGCTCGTGATGGTCGGGGCCGGGATCACGGTGAAGTTGGCCGCACTGGTGGCCGTGCCGGCAAGAGTCTGTACCGTGAAGGAACCGGTCGTGGCCGTGGGTGGGATGACCGCTATCAGCGTCGTCGGGCCGGTCACCGTAAACGTGGACGAGACGCCGTGGAGGGTCACGGTCTGGACATTGATGAAATTCGTGCCGGTGACCGTCACGGATGTCCCCGGCTGGCCGCTGGTCGGGGTGAAGCCGGTAATGGTGGGCACGGCGGGGCTCACGGTGACTTGGCTCGCCGCACTCCCGCCATTGAGCGTCGCGGTCACGGTTGTCGAACCGGCAGCAACGGCCGTCACGGTGATGGGGACAGTGGTTTGTCCGGCTGTAAACGACACGGAGGCCGGCACGGTGGCCACCGCAGGATTCGCGCTGCTCACCATCAACGATCCGGCGGCAGTGGACGCTGGCGCTAAGGTGACGGTCAACGTGCCGGTCGTACCGGCTGCAAGGTTCAGCGGATTCGGCGTCATGGCCGTGGGCTGAGATCCGGCGCCGGTATCCAAGACAGTGATCGTGAGAACGCTTCCGGGTGCGCTGGTGAGGCGGACTTCGAGTGTATTGTTCGTTTGCAATGTGACGGCCCGGTCGATCACCGCGACGTTTTGCCCGAAATCGCTCGGGCCAGCGACCTGCACGCCGTTCAATTTGATGGTCGCGGACGAGATCCGTTTGGTGCCGTCGGCCTGGCCGTTCACGATATGGATCGTATAGGGCGCGGTCGTGCCGGCGGGCAATATGAAGGTATCGGCGAACTGGTTAGGCGCCCCGGCGGTGCGGGTGTATGTGGTCGGCCCGAAGAGGACCATCTGAGCCTGCAGGACGCCGACCCCCAAGCCGGACAGGCTCATTGCAAGCAGGGCTGTGAGAAGCGTGGTCACGATCGCGCGGCGTCTCATCGACCCCTCTTCCGGTGGCGGCCCATTGGCGCGGCACGAACCGGCTCGCTCGAATGACTACGTATGAAGACCGTGAACGTATACAAGAATGTTACTGTCTTGCCAATACGGACATATGGCCCTAGTGACGCCTAATCCCAGGATTTCCTGGCGGATAATTGCCAGCAGAGTCACGGTGGGAGGTGGCGAGATTCGACGTGTCAGGTATCACGATCGACAAGATCGCCGCAGAACTGGGAATCGAGGGTGAAGCTTCTGAGGCCATGGCGCCGTGCGTTTCGTCGGCAATCTGGGTAGGCCTTGACGGGCCATGGATGCTCCCGTTGTGACGCGCTGCGCCAGTTCAGATGACGAGGGTGACGGAGGAGCGAGATGATTTTTATAGAATGTCTACGTACTTCGCGAGGGCGTCACGGCGTCACAATGAAGTATCGGTTGATCTCCCGGTGCCGTACGCGGTTCCCGTCCGACCGATGTGTAATTGGTACGGGACTCGCCTCGTGGAGATGACAGCTGAGCCACATGATCGGCTTGGCAGCGAGGCGAATCGGTTCATTGGTTGAATAAATGATCGGGCACTGTTGACAGACTGTGTCCCACAACAGATCAGTAGTCCTTCTTGAACTGCTCGGGCATGCCACTCAATCTCTGTGAGCCAGTCTGCATCAGTAATGGCAGCGTAATTCACGACCGTCTCGGATCCGTACGAGCAAGGAACGGCCATGGCGTATCACTCACCAGAAGACCAACCTGCGCGATCAGGATGGAGTGCGAAACAACAATCCAGACATGCTTATTCCCAATCTGTCTCAGGGAAGGGGTTCACCCCATGAGCGTGTGTTAGATTTGTGCTAAAACTTGTCAGGAAGTACCAAACTCGCCAGAACCTATCGAATCAATAGACAGCGCCTAAACTAAGCCACTATCAGGTAAAATCGGGGAAACCATGGCTCAATCAAGCCCTTGCAAAGTTTCTCTTTTCTGAATTGCCAAGGCGAGGGTCGCGGGTTCAAATCCCGTTTCCCGCTCCAATTTTTCAATCAGTTCCGCAAGATTACTTCCCAACAACTCCCATTCTATAGGCTACAGGCGGTCGGAGCGCGATCGGGGTGTTCCGCGAGTCAGCGTATCGTGCACGCGGACAATACCAGGTGTGTGGTCCACGTCACCTTTCGACTCATCACGGCACGCTGGTCATGATTTAGGATTTTGCTCGAGTGGTATTCGGATACGGCCGTGGTCTGGTCGTGGAATCCGTGGCTGAGTGGCCACGGGGTCTGCGGCGTGGTGTTGATGGCCATGTGGAAGCGCACGGCCTGAGACCGGGCAGCCTTCACCCGGATCGTGGCCGTCGGCTCGAGACAGGCCTGGATGGACGGGTTTCTTGGCGAAACACAGTCTCACGCCAACTCACCGGTCGACCTGCAGCCCATCTCGCCAGGCCGAATATTGCCCGAGAGCTTCCACGGGGGTCCCAACCGGTAGTTGCCTGTTCACTCTGCTCGATGAGCGCTATTGGACCAATTCAGCGCTGATTCTCTCCTCCTCGCTGGTATTGAAGAAATTCAGGTTCATTCCAAGGACTGTGCGGCCGCCGAAGGCCGAACCCTTGGCCTCCTTCTCGAATCTCGTGGTTTGGACGGCGAGTGCGGCAGGAGGCAAGGGCACGTACCCGGATTTTGCGACGTACGGCTGGCTTTCGGGGGACAGGTAGAAGCGTGTGAACGCCGCGATATCCGCGCGGCCGGCCGCGGCGGCATTGATATAGATGAACAGCGGCCGTGAAAGCGGTTCGTACGTCGCATCGATGACCGTTTGTGTGCTGGGTGCAACACAGCCCTGCCCGTTGTCGACTGAAACAAGCTTCAACTGCTCGCGACTGCCCTGATAGTATGAATAGCCGAGGTAGCCGATAGCGGATGGGTTGGCCGCGACGCCTTGCCGGATCACGGTATCGTCTTCGCTCATCGTGATGTCGCTTCTGCTCTTACCTTCCGTACCGACTACGGCCAGCGTGAAGTAGTCGAATGTCCCGGAGTCTTTGCCGGGGCTGAACAACATCAGTGGATCGGCCGGGAAACTCAGTCGGATGTCCCTCCAAGTGGCGACGGTGCCTTCCGCAGCCGGTTCCCACATGCGTCGGAGCTCGTTCACGCTGAGGCAATCGGCAAATGTGTTTTTCGGATTGACCACCAGCGTGAGGGTGTCGAAGGCGATCGGCAACTCGATGTACTCGATATGCTGAGCTGCGCACTCCGCGTCCTCGATCGAAGTGATCGGGCGCGATGCGCCGACAATATCGACTCGCCCCGCACACAATCTCTTGAATCCTCCGCCGGTACCGGAGAAATCAACCTGGAATTTCACGCCGGGATTCGTTTTACCGAAGGCCTCTGCCATGGCTTTCGAGAGTGGGTATACCGTGCTTGATCCGTCGATCGTGACGGGGGCTGAGGGATTTTCGGGATTGCACGCGGTTAGGCCAGCAGCGATGAGGACAGTGATCAGGGCGATGCGCGCGGGCCATTGTTTCGAGTGCGCCCGGGTGTCGGCCCGTCGTTTGGATCTGCACAGAGGATCAGTCGCTCCGCCGCGGCAGAGCGCCGTCGTTCGTCCGTTTTGTACACCTGCAACGCTCATGGCGATACTCCCTGGTTCGGAGTGAGGGGCACTGTTACGAGATCCTCGACACGCTGCCTCAGGAGACGAAACGCACTATCAAACGCCCTCTGAATGTCGGCATCGCTTCCGGTCGCCTTTGCCGGGTCAGGCGTGCCCCAATGGAGCTTCTTCGGTGTTCCGTGAAAGAGGGGACAGCTTTCGCCGGCGGCTTGATCGCACACGGTAATGACCAGATCGAACGGGTGACCGGTAAACTCATTCCACGACTTACTGCGCGGCTGCCCCGGATCAATGCCGTGCCGTTTGAGTGTTGCGATGGACTGAGGATGGACCTGTCCCGTCGGATGGCTTCCGGCGCTCCACGCACGATAACGACCGTGGCCCAGGTTGTTGATCAGCGCTTCTGCTATCACCGACCGACAGGAATTCCCCGTGCACAGGACTAACACCTTCATGACGTCGGCTTCCATCAGTCGTAACACCCCGTAGTGTTTGTCGATGGTGCAGAGCAATTGGGCACCCCCCTTGGTTCTGGCGTGCAACAGGCGCCTTCCGGTGATTCACTGGAGCCTGAGAACAGTTGCGCATCCTCCATTGTTCGGTAGGTTTCCCATGGGAGACCGGACGGATCCTGGATCCACGATTTGTCCGACAACGCATAGCAGCACACCGTTTTCCCTTCATTGACGACCGGCAAGTGGCCCGCTTGAATCCGACCGCGGAGCTCCTCCAGTTCGTCTTCAGCATCGGCTTGAATGCCGAGATGATCGACGCCTTTCTTGGCGCGGGTGGATATTGCGAAATTGATACGCGGGTCCTCCAGCATCCATTTGGCATAATCCGATTTGGTTTTCACCGGTGGGGCACCGAACAATGCCGTATAGAAACGAATGGACTCTTCGAGATTCTCTACCCCCATGTGGAGATGAAAGCGTTTCATGATGCTGCGTCCCCCTTGGCAAGTCGGTTTGTCATCGCGTGTGTTAACAACTGATTGAGCATGCGAACCTCAACGCTCGTTCCAGCACTGTTCCCAAGCCTGCGAACAGGAGCATGTAGAGCAGCCAGTCGCACACCAGCTGCCGGAGAGTAAGGGGCTGGTGCAGCCAGGGCCATGTCGTGCCGAACCATCTCTCATAGGCATACGCCACCAGCAGGACGGTCAAGGCCAAGAGCCCGAATATCCCCAACACATCCAGTAACGTGTCCACGGCTCATGCCCTGGTCTCGCTCGCAGGGAACCAGTGCCGGGTTCGATTGCACACGTGACAGACGGAGAGCATGACAGGTACTTCCACCAAGACGCCGACGACGGTTGCCAGGGCGGCCCCTGATTCAGGGCCGAACAAGGCAATCGCTGTGGCCACGGCAAGCTCAAAGAAGTTGCTCGCGCCGATCAACGCTCCTGGTGCTGCGACCGCGTGGGGTACATTCAGCCACTTCATCAGCCCATAGGCGAGGGACGCATTGAAATAGACTTGGAAAAGAATCGGGATCGCGATGAGCAGCACGTGAAGGGGCTTCCCAAGGATGTTCTCGGCCTGAAAGGCAAAAATGAGAATCAATGTGATGAGCAGCGCGGCGATCGTGATGGGGGCGAACCGAGGCAGGAGGATGTCTTCAAACCATTCCTTCCCATGTTGCGCAATCAGCCAATGGCGGGCGAGGATGCCCAGGACTAATGGAATCACAATGAATCCCACGACCGAATAGAGGAGTACGGGGAAGGGAACGGTGAGAGCGGAAGCGCCGCTCACCAGCACGCCGACGATCGGAGCAAACAGGACCAGCATAATCAAGTCATTCACCGACACTTGGACCAGGGTATAGGCCGGATCGCCATCCGTGAGGTAACTCCAGACAAAGACCATGGCGGTACAGGGGGCGGCGGCGAGAATAATGGAGCCAGCGATGTATTGGTCCGCTTCGGTGGGTGTCATCCAGAATGCGAAGAGGAATCGAAAAAAGATCCAGGCGAGGAGAGCCATCGAGAAGGGTTTCACGACCCAATTGACAAACAAGGTGACCAGGAGTCCTTGAGGTCGCTGGCCGACCTTCGCCACGGCGCGAAAGTCTACTTTCATCATCATGGGGGTGATCATCAGCCAAATGAGGACGGCCATCGGGAAATTCACATGACTGTTGTGACCAAACTCCATTTCCCGTAACGCCTGAATGAGGTGAGGTGCTGATGTTCCCAGGAAGATGCCCGCGACCATGCAGAGCCCTACCCAGAGCGTAAGGTAGCGTTCGAAGGTATTGAGCTTCTTTTCCGCCGGAATACTGTGCTGGTGGATGGCAGCAATGGCGTCCATGGTGCCCCGTATATCAATAAATATTGATGAGTGACGGCAAAAAAACCTACAGACAACACCCCTTCTTGGAGGCCTTGTGCGGGGAAGCTCTCAAAGCATTGACTGCTTCTTGCAGGTCTTCCAGTGCGTCTGGGTTAAGGGAGTAGTAGACCCAGCGTCCTTCAGGACGATCAAGGACCAAACCGGCGTCCTTCAGCACGCGCAGGTGGAAGGACAGCCGTGACTGGCCCGTCTTGAATGCGCCTGTGAGATCGCACACACATTGCTCGCCCTCTTTCAGTTGTTCCAGTATCAGCAATCGAGTTTCATCCGACAGGGCCTGGAACACTTTGGCAATGGTCGCTATCGGTGCAGCCGTCTTCGTGCGCATGCGTCACGATATATCAACTATTATTGATTAGTCAAGGGCGGCAGTCGTACGACGTTGCCGTCAGTTGACGAGTGCTGATTTGATTGTAAAAAGGGCTAACGTGATAGTCGTGGAGCCGGGCTTGCGGATTGTCGGAGTGCGCGGAGTCGGCGGACGTTGTGTTCCGCGGTCGTGACCTCATCTACAGTGAGTGGCGCTTGCCCAAAGCGAACTCGCGCGTACAGTTGTGTCACGGAATCGATGATGGGCCAGGCCTCGCTCCATCGCTCACGAATCTTGTGAAGAAACTCCTGCGGTGTGGCGCTCGCCGGCTTCGTGATGCCCTGCCGGGCACAGTAGTGGATCATGTCGGTGTAGAGCAGGATGACGGTCTGTTGGTGGGCCGAGAAACTGCTCTGCTGCACCCTTCTGTTCCGGCACCGCCGCAGGAGCGTGATGCTCAGATAGGCCGCAGCGATCAACAACAAGAGACTTGCGGCGTGGTGTGGAATGCCGGTTGGAGTCAGAGCGGTCATTAGGCGGCCTGTGAGGGCGACAGCCTGTGCCGATAGGGCGCTCATGGTTTCGGACAGTCCTACCCGTACCGCCTCCCCGCTCTCCCGAATGCCCTGCACTACGGTGAATTGGTCGTGCGCGCTGTAGTGGACGAACAGGCGGTCCCATTTGAGCCGCATGGAATCCATTGCGCTGGTCGCTGAGAGCCACCAGGTGGAGCCCATTGCACTCGGGGCAGGCGGGGTCGGATCCATCGTGATCCACCCTGATTGGGGAAAGTACACTTCCACCCATGCGTGGGCGTCCCGCTGCCGCACCGTGTAGTAGCCGCCGAATTCATTCCACTCAGTGGCGAGAAATCCGGTCACGAGTCGTGCCGGAATGCCGACCGTCCGGAGCAAGACCACCATGGCCGTGGCGTAGTGTTCGCAATAGCCGGTTTTGCGAGTCAGCAGAAAGTCTTCGAGGGGATGGGCCGATTGCAGGGAGGGCACGTCGAGGCTATAGCGATAGTTGGTCAACAAATGGGTGTGGATCAGCGAGACTGCCTGCATCACGGTGGTCGCGGGCTGAGTGAGCTGTCGCGCGAGATCCACGATCTGCGGGTTGACGGCCGGCGTGTGAAGATAATGTTGGAGGATAAAATTCGGATACAGCAGCGCGATGGCTGTTCTCTCTGTCGCGTTCACCTGTGGGGACAAGGAATAGGCGGTGTACTGAATGCGGGTGTGCAGGGGGTACGGCAAGTGGAACGATCCTGTGAGGTCCGCTTGGACGGAGAGGAACTGGCCTTTGACGGTGGTCAGTAACGGGGCACCGAAGAGCACCGCCGTGTCCAGTGGCTCAAGGAGAATGTCCTGTCGAAGTTGCCGAGCGAGGGCCTGCGGCTTTGTTCCCGGCGCGCGAAGAGAAAAGGTGCCTTCGGGAACTTCCGTCAGCATCCGTCGTTGAGGCAGACTGTTGCTCCATGATTTCCCGTCGTATCGGTTGTAGGCCACGCCTCGCAGGTAGAGTGGATCCTGTTTGAATTCGTGGCCGACTCGGTCAGGCAATTCCACGCGCATGACGATACTCGGGTCTTGCTTCACCGGACCGATGACTCCGAGATCGACCTGCTCGGAGAACCCGGTGGTACGCAAACCGTCTCCCTGGTCTTGTTGAAAGAACCCTGCCCCGACTCGTGGAATCGAGAAGAAGAACAGCAGGGTAACGCCGAATGCGCCGGCCGCTATGGCGTTGGTCGTCCAGAAAAAACGAATCGTCAGCCGGGGGAATGGTGTAACAGCTGTGGTTGCCGGAGGAACGTGATCAGGAAGACCCGCCTGCTCTTCCTGCTCATGCACGAGGTGATAGAGGAGCAGTGTCCAGACGCCGATGACCAGATAGACGAAGAAGAAGGGAGCGTACCAGATCTGGCTTGTCAAGGCGGCTGATGCCAGGAGCGCGATCAGGCTGATGGCGTAGAGATGCAGAAAGTCGCGCCGCAAATCGAGGTTTGATAGTTTGTTGACCAGCAGGAGCACGAGGAAGTGAATGCCCGCCGGGAGGACTTCCCGGGAAATCAGTAGCAGATCGATCCAAAATCCGGCGAAGGCCAGGAGGAGGAAGATGTTCCAGGTGAGAGCGGAGAGTCGGAAATGGCGCATGGTGTCGGAGATCACGGCGGGGTGCCGAATACGCAGCAGGGCCATGGCAAATGCCCCGCCGGCCAGGACAAGCAGCCAGGGCGGCAGGGCGATGGCAAGCGTCAGGCTTGCAAAGCCGGCTGCCGCGAGGAGGATTGAGCTAAGCCGGAAGGCCTGATCCAGCGGCATCGAAGAGATCCTTGTGGGTGTGAGGCGAGAGAATCAGATCGACGGCCGGAGGGGCTTCGAACCAAGCTGCATCCGTCCAGGGGGATAGCCAGATGGTCGGCCCTTCCGATGAATCGGCTAACGCGAGGGTCATGGCCTGATGCACGGACTCGCTGGCGGTGACCGGACGTCGTTCGCAGAGGGCCAGGGCGTGAAAGAGCTCCCGCGATTGTTCTTCCCCGTCCGCCAAGAGCTGGGCCTGATCCCCGAGTAGCAGGCGCAACCGCACCCCCTGCTTGACATAATGATCAACCAGCGAGGCGGTGATGGACAGGGTGCGCTCAAACGTGCGGTCTTCTTCGTCCGGGCAGACTGTGAGCAGGGCCAGCGTGATCATGTGCTGGTCTTCGGCTTCGGTTTCCTTGATCATCAGCTTGGCCGTCCTGGCAGTGGTGAGCCAGTGGATGGCGCGGGAATCGTCGCCGGGCCGAAATTCTCTGAGGTTATAGAGGGATGTCCCAGGGCCGCGTCGTGCCAGCGCCTGTTCGTGTCCAATCGACTGCAATTCCTGAAGGCGTAGCGGCGGGAGCGGGATGATGGCAGGACACACCAGCAGGGTGGTCTCGCAGGGGTAGAAGGCTTTTTTCTGGAACAGCCCGAACGGAAACGGCGTGATGACGCGAATGCCTTCGATGTGGTATCGCCCGCGCCGATGAGCGAGCAGTTGGTATGAGCGTAGCGTGGAGGCTTCGGGTGCAAGGTGGGTGAGATGGATGCCGCGATCGTGATCCTGCCCGGCTATGACGTCGAGGAGCCGTAACGAGACACTCGGAACATGTCTTTTGCGATTGGCAATCCAGAGCGTCGCCACGGCCGGTTGATTCACGAACAGCGAGTCCGGGAGATGGCGATGGAAGTCCAACCGGCGGACACACTGTTCCGACAAGAGCCCGGAGAGCACAATCAGGCTCAGCATCATGGCGAGCAGAAGATAGAACAGGTTGTTCCCGGTATTGACGGCGGCGATGCCGACGGCGAGGGTCAACAGGAGGAAACGAGTCCCCTCTGTCGTCACGCGAATCGCACGATGTTGGGAGAGTCGATGGAAGAACGCGCGGAGAACTCGTGGGGCCCTGTTGGTGGCCGGTCGCATCGTGAGGTGTCTGTCCTGGCCCTGGTTCGTCGGGCCCTGCATCCGGTGTCCTGGCAAGGTCACACAGGAACCGGAACGCTTTCGAGCAGGTCGTGAATGATGCCCTCGGCATGCTCGACGCTTCTCGCCCGCGCGCCCTGGGCTCGGCTCGGCATCACGCGATGTGAGAGAACGGCAGGAGCGAGTTCCTTGATGTCCTCCGGGAGGCAGTACGTCCGATCCCGGACCAACGCGAGGGCTTTTGCTGCCTTGGTCAGCGCGAGGGCGCCCCGCGTACTGACTCCGAGCGATAACACGTCGGCTTGCCTGGTCGCCTGTATGATTGCGAGCAGGTAGTCCATCAAACTGTCCTCGATCCTGACCTTTTCGACCAGGGCTTGGAGATCCAGGATGTCTTGCGCGGTAAGGACGGGCTGCAGCTCGCCGGCCGGATGCAGCGACTGAGGCCGCTCCAACACCTTTCGTTCCTCGTCCGGCGTGGGATAGCCGATGCGAAGGCGCATCAGGAATCGATCCAATTGAGACTCGGGGAGCGGGAAGGTGCCGTGATACTCTGCGGGATTTTGCGTGGCAATGACCATAAACGGCTGATGGAGCGGGTAGGTTTGGTTGTCCACGGAGATCTGCGCTTCGCTCATCGCTTCCAGCAGGCTGCTCTGCGTTTTTGGTGTGGTGCGATTGATTTCATCGGCCAACACGATGTGGGCAAATAGAGGGCCGGGGATGAACTCAAAGGATTGTTTCTGGCGATTGAAGACAGAAATGCCGACGATGTCCGACGGGAGAAGGTCACTGGTGAATTGGATGCGTTTGAACGAGCAGTCGAGCGAGCGGGCCAAGCTGTGCGCCAAGGTGGTTTTGCCCACGCCGGGGACGTCTTCGATCAGGAGATGTCCGCGGGCCAACAGGCAGACGACCGCGAGTTCAATGACTCGCGACTTGCCCTTGATCACCTGCGCGATATTGTCCTGTAACAGTTTGATAGATTGAGAAGAATTCACGATGGGATGTTGGCGACGAGGATTATGTTCGGCACATGGCGTGTACGTCAGAAGTCTAACAAAGGGTCTGGAGACCGTCAATTTCTTCAACGGTTCGCGCAGGTGAACGGAGAAGGTCTGGGCATGCCGGGCTGTCGATGCGCGGTGGTCAGGTGGGGTCGAGTGGTTCCGGCACAAGGCTGAGAAACCAGGGTGGGGTTTCTTCCGCCATGCCTTGGAACTTCCTGGCGGTGCTGCTTGCGGGCACACCCTCGAATAAGGCACCCCGCAGAATGGTCACCTGTCGAAATCGATAGGATGCGGTGTGTCGCCCCGGTTTGTGCAGGACAGAGGGAAACCGCTTCCGCAGCTGGGTGATGTCGGCCAAAGGACAGGGCTGGCCGGGCGGGAGGCCCGAGAGGTGATGATAGATCTCTCCGAAGACGGCTGGAAGGGTCTCCGTCGAAAAGATGGTATCGGGCGGTCTCATAGCGGGGTCGTCGACCAACTGGGAGAGTATCTCCCAAAACACCTGCGAATCGACGGCGCCCAGGAGGCACAAGGCTCCTCTGGTGGCCATCAACTCCAGTAAGGCGAGCGGGCCGCGGATATCGAATTTCCAGGGGGGGAAGAGCAGGCTCCGTCCGCCATGCAGCACCTCGAGTGCGGACTCATTCCCATGCCGGACTTGGCGGGAAGCTCCCTTCGTGCGCCGCAATTCTTCGGAGAGACAGGCCGGCGTGAGGCGTGTCGGCTCATAGGCAAAGGTCGGCGTGGCCGGGGCCCAGCAGGTGACGATGAGATAGCGGGAGGCGAGACGCTGCTCTCGTTCCAGCGCGTCCAGCGTAAACATGTCCTGATCGCCATAGAAGCGAAAGTCCAGGTTCGGCATGGCCCGCAAACGGCTGAGGCGAAGGGGATGGGCGTGCAGCGGCCCGCCGAGCTCCGAACGTGGGTCCAGCCGGTCGAGGCAGTGGAGGATGAGGGGCTTCTGTTGGGCCGCCAGGGGTGAGCCATACAGGATGGACAGGTCTTCCGCGAAGGAGAGGTCGCCCGCCCCCAGATCCAGCACGGATGCAGGAACCTGATCCGTCAGCAGGTCGAAGGGGTTGCGGTGGTGTTGAAGGAACGTGTCCACCGTCGCGGGTGGAACCGAGGGGATGGGCCATTTCGCAGGGGATGCCGTCCGCACCCCAAAGAAGACGCATAGGGCGCGCAAGCCTTTGGTTGGCGGCAATCCGGTGAGTTGCTTGAGCAGATCGGCCTGCGATGGGCGATCGGTTGGTGATTGGTCCATCGCGAAGGCGGCCGTGAGGCACTGTTTGATCTCGTCGGACACGGTGAAGGCCGCGACGGCCTTGAGCAGACGCTCGCGCGTGACGGGCCATTCAGCTGCGTTGACCAGATGGCGTGAGGCTTCCCACGCCGTCGGATCGGCGGACCGGGCGGCCGCGATCTGTTTGCGGAATGCGGCCGCTCTGTCTGGCTCAATGACCATGAAAAATCAGCAGTTGATGGGCACGGGTGTGACACGCAAATGCTATGCTGTGAAATGGCGTTGCGCAGAGTATCGAGCCTGTCGTAAAGGAGTCAAGCGAGTTGCTCGCGCCGCTGCGCCATGCGGAGAGAAGGAGACGCGATGCATAGATCAGATAGGGGGGTCTGCAGGAGGAAGTTCAAGAGCGTCGGTGGATTCCTCACCCTGGTGGTGATGGTGCTGTTGAGTCTGGGGGGGTGCTACACGAAGGGGCCTGTGGCGATGCCCGCGGGGCAACCGTGGAGTGATTGGGCGCCTGGGCAGGTGCTGGATGCCAAGACTGGACGCGTCGTGCCGACGGACACATGGTTGGAACAACTGGCCGGGTACGACGTCATTTATCTGGGAGAGGAGCACCACAACCGCTTCCACATTGATGCGGCCTTGACGGTGCTTCGGTCGATCGCCGACCGAGGGCGCAAGCCGGTGTTGGCGATGGAGATGTTCGGGTGGGACGGTCAATCTGCGCTCGACCGCTATCTTACGTCGACCGCTGCGACTCGCACTGGTTTTCTGGAGGATGTGGGGTGGAAGCAAAATTGGGGGGGTGCGTTCGAGGATTATGAGCCCTTGGTGCAGTTTGCGAGGGATCACCAACTCCCGCTGATGGCAATGAATCCACCGAAGCCCTTGATTCGTCAGGTTGTGAAGCAGGGACTCGCTCAGGCGAAATTGTTGCCGGAGTGGCGTCAGTGGGGGATGGAGGGAGAGGCCATCGTCGATGACGTTGCGTACCGCTCGCGCATCTTGTCACAGCTTCAAGCCTGTCACGGCGGTGGGGCCCCCGAAGATTATCAGACGATGTATGAGGCCTCCATGGTACGGGATGAGGGGATGGCCAAGACCGTGGCTGCTGCTCTCAGTAGGGCTCGAGCGGGAGTGGATGTCGCACAAGGCCCCGTGGTGAGTTATACCGGTGGAGGCCATGTACAGTACCGATTGCCCGTTCCGAACCGGGTGGTCAGGCGAGTACCCGCCGGCCTCAAGCAGATGACGGTCTATCTGGCGACTTTTGAACAGGATCGGGCGGCTGAGGTGTACCAGTCGATGCAAGAGGGAATCGCGGATTTTGTCTGGTTGACGCCGCCTGGGTCTCAAGGCGCTCCTCGCCGGTGCCGATAAGAAGAGTCAGTGGGGTGGGCGGGGCTGTGTGGCGGAGCGCACTTGTCGTACACTCAGGTCTCCTCTTGACCTGTCGACAGCTGGGATATGGTGAATGCATCGGCCGCGGGCGATCGCTCGCCGCGTGCGAGGAAGATTCAGGGGAACCAATCATGTTGCAGGTGGCACGATGAGGGGCAAAATCGCATGTTCGGCTGACCGCCTGGGGTTGTTGGAGGCGGCCATGATCAGTTCGGTCGTGGAGCCCAAGGCCTTTCAGATCGGGAAGCAGTACCAGTCGGAACGGCGTGTGCAGCTGACAGATGCGTCGGATACCGAATTGACCTCCTCGGTCATGGGCAATTCCGGGTTATACGAGCAAACGATTCGCCTTGCCAACGGTCAGCTGGAGGCCAAGTGTTCCTGCACGTTGCCTGAGCAGCCCATGTGTCGCCATGGTGTGGCCGCGCTCCTGGAGTACCATCGATGGTCGAATGCGCGGATCGTTCCTAAGGCCAGACCGACCGTTCCTCGCCAGGAAGCAGTGCGCGTCGCCCAGAAGGCGGCGCCGTCCAACGATGTGAAACTGGGTGAACTGACTCAATTTACGGAGTGGATGCAGCGAGTGGTGCAGGCGATTCAGAGTGGCCAGCCGGTTCCCGAGCAGCCGAATATCGAACCAGGGCTCGTCTCGACCTGGACTCACATTATTCAGCAGCTGGATGAACGTCGCAGGGAAAGCGAAGTGACGCAAATTCAACTCGATACGGACATCCGCGACCGGGAAGCGGTGGTCGGCCGTCTTACCCAGGATCTAGAGGCGTCGGTGAAGGAGGCAAAATCTCTGCAGGTCCTCTGCCGAGATTTGCAGCGAGAGGTGGAGCAACAGAAGGCGGTGCTTACCAAAACCGCTGATCTCTCGCGCCATGTCGAGCAGGTTGAGGGGGAGGTCAAAGCCATTGCCGCTCTCGTGACCGAAAAGGGGCGTCGGCTGGAGGGGCTCTCTGACACCTGTCGTGAAGTATCGACCATGCTCAAGGCCCTCGGCAAGGCGTAGGCGATCGAACGACGAGCGAGCTCGTGCCGGCCACGGGTGACCGCCTTCCCCCCCAATCCTTCCCCCTGATAC
>WIAG01000128.1 GCA_014055495.1 Nitrospira sp. CR1.2 | reverse complement strand
CGCAGGGCGGCGCGATCTTTGGCCGAGAGCGGCGGTGCGGGACGATGCTGACACAGGCGAACGGTTTGACGCAGGGAATCGAGGAAGACTTCGCAGTTCGGGCAATCGCCAAGGTGCATGCGAATTTCGGAACAGACGTCGCCTGAGAGCTCGTCGTCCAAGTAGGCCGAGAGACGTTCGAGGACTTTGACACAGTCCTTCTTCCGGTGACCCTGGTGAGGGGTAGGCTTGCGAGTGCCTGGATATGTGCGTACACGATCTGCCATGGCGGTACTCTTCCTGACTATACCAAATTATCGGTGCCGGGTGGGAACGTCCTCCCGTCCATCGACGGCCAAACCTTTGCCGCTTAATTCCTTCCGGACAAACAGGCGGGCGCGGTGCAGTCGGGACTTGATGGCGCGTTCGTTCAGCCCGAGAATGCCGCCCACCTCTTTTGCCGTCAGTCCTTCCATGTCGCGCAGGACCAGGACCATGCGGTATTTGCGCGGCAGTTTGGCAATGGCCCGGTCGAGAATCTGGCGCAGTTCCTTATTTTCCAGCGCTTCTTGCGGGCTCAGGCCCTCCACTGGAATCTGGAGAGAAAATTCGCCTTCAGACGTCGGGATGAACTCGGTCAGGGACAACTCGCGTTCCGGTTCCCCCTTTCGCTTGCGTCGCATGCGCTGGCAGGCATGGGACGCGATCGCGTAGAGCCAAGTCGAAACTTGCGCGTCTCCGCGGAAGCGGTCGTAGGCGCGATAGGCGTTGAGGAACGTCTCTTGAACCAGATCTTTGGCAGCCTCCGCCTCCCCGCACAGGCGATAGGCGAAGCGGTACATGACATCGATGTTGTCGCGATAGAGCTGATCGAATGGGCGGGAAACGGGGGGAGACGCGTCATGGCCGTCTGGTGGGTCGGGCTGACTGTGCTTCCGTGCTGCCATACGCGGTGGCGAGTCTACGGGCCACCTTCGAACTCTGTCAAGAGAGAGGAGCCTGGCTGGACTTGCTCGCGGGCACCGTTACGGGACGCGACGGATCTCGACGAGTTCGCCTTGCTGGCCGAGCTCCACGGTGATCGGCACGCCTTCTTTCAGCGTCGCGAGCGTGGGTGGTCGTTGTGCGAGAGGAATGGACTGTGTCCCTTCCGGGCCTTGCATCGTCAACGCGGTCTGTCCCTCCTCATACGTCAACGGTCCGGACAGGAATCGGCGAGACGGGGCGGTGAGGCCGTCCTGATACAGGTCGATGGCCACGTGGCGGTCCTGGACCCACACCGACATCTCTTGCCCAACCTTGGCGTTCCGGACCCCGGTTTTCGAGCTGACCGTCACGATGCCGAGCGGAGTTTTCAGGAAGACATAGTTCGATTTCAGTTTGGAGACTGTTCCATTCAACAACAACTGGAGGGCCGAGGCGGTGCGGGGAACCTGGTTCACCTGGAGGTCGAACTGCACATCGTAGAGGCCGCGAACGGTTCCCGCCCCGTCGACTTCCACGGTCAACGGCTGCTGGTCCGAACGGCCGGCGATTTTGCTTTCGAATGCACCGAGGGTAAAGGACCGTTCGCCGTCCGGAGTCCAGAGCGTGACGGCATGCTTGTCCGGGGTCGTGAAGTTGGGCATCGCGGTGACGTAGCGGTGCACCAGCTTCTCGGCGCCTCTCTCGCGAATATCGACGACGCTGGTGGTGCCGTGAACATGGAGTGTGATCTTGTGCGAGCTCTTAATATCGCGCAGCGTGGTTTTTGAACTGAGCGAGAGTGGACCGATCGGGGTCTGCAGGAAGATGATTCCGGGTTTGGATCGCCAGATCGAGCCGGACACTCGCACGGATGGCGAAACCGGGGCCTGCGGTGCCGGCGCTTCGGGCTCAGCCGTTTCGGCGGTGACGGGCGGAACGGGGGCCTCGCCGGATTCGGCCAGCGGCGGCGGTTCAATGAGCGGTGGAGCCGTGTCTGCCCAGGTCGGAGTTGCCAGGCACGCCAGGGACACACAGGCGCGCCATGCCAGAGAGAAACGCCACGATCGCTGAAAGGAACGCGCAAAATTCGCCATAATGTTCATCGACTGGTTCTGCGTGGAATGGTGTGACGCCGATTGAGCGGGGGAGAAACCGGTCATCTTCTTGGAGTGACGGTTCTTGCCGGATCGCGCGTGGCCTACAACATCTTCTGTGCGAATAACATGCTGGTCGGTGTGAGTCAAGTTGAAAGCCTCTCGGTGCGGCCGCTGAGGGATTGGTCTCGTCTCCGCGTGAGGTCTGCGAACGGAGCTGAGCACCCGCGCGGCGGCGCGGTCATTTTTTCCGGACCATCAACCGAATGGGCGTACCCGAAAAATGGTATTCCTTGCGGATTTGGTTCTCAAGAAAACGCAGGTAGGCGGGAGTCATGTTGTCAGGGTGCCCCACGAACAGGGCAAACGCGGGAGGGCGTGTCGCAACTTGCGTCATAAAGGCCGATTTGCTCGCCTTGGCTGGTTTGCCTTTCCGCACCGGCAACGGATGTTCTTCCAACAGCCCCTGGAAAAATTGGTTCAAACTGCCGGTGGGGACGCGCTTGCAGAAGGAGAGGTACACCTGGTCGATCAGCGCAAACAGACCGCGCAAAAAATCCTGTCCCAGCGCCGAGATGAACAGCACCGGAGCCCAGGCGAGGAAGGGATAGCGGCGTTCGAGGTCCTGCTTGTAGGCTTCCCGGGCGCCCACGTCGTCGGCTTTGAGGTCCCACTTATTGACGACCAGGATGCAGGCGCGCCCCTGTTTGAGGACCAAGCCGGCGATCTTGGTGTCCTGTTCCGTGACGCCTTCTTCAGCGTCGAGCAGGAGTACCGCCACGTCTGACCGGCCGATGGCCCTCAACGAACGGGCGACGCTGTAGCCTTCGATACCGCGCTCCACGCGGCCTCGCCGACGGATGCCGGCGGTGTCGGTCAGGACATATTGCCGGTCTTTGAATGTCGCGACCGAATCCACGGGGTCGCGTGTCGTTCCGGGCACGTTGCTGACGACCACGCGTGTTTCACCAAGGACGGAATTGACCAAGGTGGATTTGCCGACGTTCGGGCGACCCACGATGGCAATGCGCGGAATCTCCGTCGCGGTCTCCTCCTCGGACTGTTCCACCATGTGAGGAAACAGGTCGTCGAGCAGTTCGGCGACGCCGATGCCATGTTCGGCGGACAAGGGATAGAGCTGGTCCTGACCCAGGCGATAGAAATCGGCGATGAGCGGATCGGCCTTCGGCGTATCCACCTTGTTGATCGCATAAAACACGGGCTTGTCGGTTCCGCGCAAGGTGGCCACGACTTCTTCGTCCGGCGGAGTGAGCCCGGCTCTGGCGTCGAGGACGAGAACCAGTATGTCGGCCTCGGCAATGGCGAGTTGGGATTGTTGCCGGATCAACGACAACATGCCTTCCTGGGCTGTGGGATCGAGTCCGCCCGTGTCGACCAGCCGGAAGTGCCGGTTGCGATAGGTGGTATCGGCGTAGTTGCGGTCTCGTGTCACGCCCGGGACGTCATCGACGATGGCTGCCCTGGTGCCGAGAATGCGATTGAACAATGTCGATTTGCCGACGTTCGGCCGCCCGATCAGGGCGATGATGGGCAGACGACCGCCTTCCAGGGTGAACAGCGGGGCAACGGGACCACGAACGGGTTTAGCGCGAGGCATGGTGAGGGACGGTAACACAGAGATTTCAAAGAACACAATTGCTCGTCTTGCCCGGCAGGTCTTCGGTATACTGCGTCCATGCAGCATCACCAGGACGGTCGGCCGCCTCGGGCGGTCGATTGGAATCAGATCGACGATGTCTTGCTCGATATGGACGGCACGCTGCTGGATCGCCATTTCGACAACTTCTTCTTCGAGGAGGAGCTGCCGAGACGGTATGCGGTGAAGCATGCGTTGCCGTTTGAGGAAGCCCGGGACCGGTTAATGAGTATGTATCGTTCCGTGGAGGGAGAACTCGCCTGGACGGATTTGCATTACTGGACGGCGCGGGTGGACATCGACGTCGTGGCGATGCATCGCGAACTCGACCATATGATCGGGTTTCTCCCGGACGCGGAGGCGTTTTTGTCGTCGTTGCGAAGATTGGGAAAACGCGTGACGATTCTCACGAATGCGCATCGGGCGGGAGTTGAAGTCAAAGCCGCCAAGACCGGGCTGGATCGGCAGGTCGATCGTATCGTTGACGCCTTTGAGGTGGGATGGCTGAAGATGCGAGCTGAATACTGGCCGACTTGCCGGGAACTGGTCGGGTTTGAGCCGTCACGCGCGTTGTATATCGATGATGACGAGCAGTGCCTCGCGGCGGCTGCGCAGTTCGGCATCGGCCGCATCCTTCATCGTTCGAAGTCGAGTTCGCAGGCGTCTGCGGTTCCGTCTCTGCGATTTCACTCCATCGAAACCTTCCAGTCGATTCTCCCGCGGTAGTGTCGCTCACCGCGGCCCCCCGCTCGGGTTCCTCGCCAGGAGTACTTATGTGGCCGGATCGAGCAGCTCGCGCAATTTTCTGGCGAGTTCCGTGGGGAGAAACGGCTTCTGAATAAAGCCGGTGCCCGGTTCGGCGAGAAATGTCGGCAGCACGCTTCCTTCCGCATAGCCCGACATGAACAGGACTCGCAGATCCGGCCATTGTCGGCGGAGGCGCTCGGCCAGGGCCGGCCCTGTCATCTGCGGCATCACCAC
>WIAG01000045.1 GCA_014055495.1 Nitrospira sp. CR1.2 | reverse complement strand
AGATTTGAATCGGCGTTAATGATCAGGATATTGGCCATAGTCCCCCAACGCGAAGTAATGATGGAGAGAGCGGTGCCGGCTTCTCAGGGCCTGCGTCGGCATCGCAGCAGCCGTCCTCGGTGCGTGAGCGGGAGGGTGTGAAGGCGGGCCTCCTTTCGAATCCCAGGTGCACTCAGACCAATTGTTGGTCCAGGGCATATCGAATCAATTCAGCGGTCGTCTTCATACCGAGCTTGATGAGGAGGCGCGAGCGGTATGTGCTCACGGTTTTGATGCTCAGGTTCAAGTGTTCGGCGATTTCCGTTAAGCGGCGGCCCTGGGCGATCCACTGGAGGACTTCTATCTCTCGATCCGACAGTCCGGCCGGCAGCCTGTCTGCGCAGAGGGGAGCCCTGGTGGAGAGCGCGTCCTGATGCGGCTGGTCGATCTGGAGGCTCGGGATGTAGCTGCCGCCTTGTAGAATGCGCGACACGGCTGCGCGGAGCTCTTCCGGTCCTGTTTCCTTCGTCAAGTAACCGAGGGCACCGGCTCGAACGGCACGGGTGGCGTAATGCTCTTCGGAATAGATGCTGACAACCAGCACCGGTAGGCCAGGTTGGACGGATTTGAGGATGCGCAGCACTTCGAGGCCTGGCATGTCGGGTAAGTTCAAGTCGAGAATGACGAGGTCCCACGCAGCCGCGCGGATCTGCTCAATGGCCTGGTGGGCAGATCCTGTTTCGGTGATCTGCGGCGTGCGCCCGTCTTCTACCAGGAAGTCTTGCAGGAACTCTTTGAGGCCACGCCTGAGGAGTGCGTGGTCGTCGGCGAGCAAAATCTTGAGCGTGGTCCTGACGGTCGGCGATTCGTCCAATACATGTACATTCACAGAGCATATTCCTCACAGTGCATTACGGGGCTCGGCCGTGCGTGTGCACGGGGGTCTTTGCCGAACGAGTCTGATCAGGGAATGGGTCGTGCCGTGCGGGACTGCGAATGTCTGATCGAAAGACGGACCGACCACGTTGTCATGCCCCTTCATGTCGTCTAGTCGTGGCAGCCAGCTCTCGGACATCGACGGTCAAGCCATGAATTCGTTGGAGACTTCCGGAGTCTGCAAAAAATCCAGGCCATTCGTGCGATTCCTTCGCCCACGCGCTCAGCCGATTCATTCCCTGGAGCGGGTCAGCACTTAGGATCCGGTATATTTGTCTATCCGACTGAAAAGTAACACAGTTTTTGCTGGATCCCTAGATCTGAAGTATCCTGTTATGGCCCTAGGTATATTGCGGGGTAAGGCTCACGGGGGGGCGGTCGGTGCCAGGCTCAGGCTTGAACGTGGGCTAAGACCTACGGACGATAGAGTTCGCCGTACTTCTTCTCCAGATACCGCAGGAATGGCTCCGGATTCACCCCGCTGCCGGTGACGCGCCGGGCAAGGTGGTCAGGTGTGAACATGCGCCCCCAGCGGTGAATCTTTTGTTCCAGCCATCGCCGGAGGGGAATGAGTTGCCCGGCCGCGATGTCTTCTTCCAATTGGGGCAGTTCCAGGGTGGCCTGCTCGAAGAATTGGACCGAATAGAGGTTGCCCAACGTATAGGTCGGAAAGTAGCCGAATGCGCCCATCGACCAATGCACATCCTGCAGGACGCCCTCCGCATCCCCTGCCGGAACGACCCCGAGGTACGACTCCATCCTGTCGTTCCAGAGCCCCGGTAACTCCTCCGGCTGGGCGCGATCTTCGATCAGGGCCTGCTCAATCTCCACGCGCAGCATGATGTGGAGGTTGTAGGTCAACTCGTCGGCCTCGACGCGAATCAAGGAGGGGGTGGCCCGGTTGATCGCCGCATAAAAGTGATCCAGGGGGACCGTTGCCAGTTGTTCAGGAAATGTATGTTGAAGGATCGGGTAAAAGCATCGCCAAAAGGCGCGCGATCGGCCCACGCAGTTCTCCCACAGGCGCGATTGACTCTCATGAAAACCGAGCGACAGGGATTCGCCCAGTGGGGAGCCGTAGTATCGGGGGTCGAGTCCCTGATCGTACAGGCCGTGGCCGCCTTCGTGGATGCAACTGAACAGGCACGAGGGCAAGTCCGTTTCAAAGACACGGGTCGTCACGCGGACATCGGTCGGGTGAAAGGAGGTCGTGAAGGGGTGGGCCGACAGGTCGAGGCGGCCACGCTCGAAATCATACCCCATGGCTACGAGCACGAGGCGACCGAATTCGATTTGCTTGGCTTGATCGAAGCGTTGGTGTAAACAGCTGTCGTCGATCGTCACTCCGCTGGCCTGCACCTGCCTGAGGAGCGGGACGAGCCGTTCGCGTAATGCGCGAAACATCGGCGCAAGGTGCCCGATGGTGGCGCCCGGCTCATAGGTGTCCAGCAGGGCGTCATACGGGGAGTCCCGATATCCGAGGTACTGGGCTTCTTCGCGCTTGAGGCCGATGATGGTTTTGAGTGAAGGTAAAAATTTAGAGAAACGACTTTCCTCCCGTGCCGTCACCCAGGCCTGCTGCGACAAGGAGCATTCGCGGCTCAGTCGAACGACAAACGCGGAGGGCAGCTTCTTGGCTCGACTGAAGTCGCGCCAGGTTTCGCGGAGTAACGAACGTGATGGCTCGTCCCACCCGTCGGCAGTCTGGCCCGTCGCGGGGTCGACCCAACCGCTCAGCAAGGTCTCGACTTCGCGGGATACAAGCTTTTCATGTGCGAGGCCTTCCAACGTGGCGATCTGTTCGGCCCGTGCCGCGCCGCCTCCGGCAGGCATATAGGTTTCCTGGTCCCAGGAGAGGACGGACGCGGCGCTCTGAATACGCCGGATTTCGAGGAGACGATTCGTCAATGGTTCCAATGTTGCCAATGTCTTCACGCGCGGGCCTCTTGTGCTGGGATGTCCATGGTATGATTCGCGACCGGTGCGGATTGTCGCACAAGTCTCTGTGGGAGTGAAACTGATGGCTGATTTGGTGTTGCCCGAGATCGAAGTCTATGCCGCGGCCTGCTCTTTGCTTGAAACTCCGGTCCGCCGGAACTTGCGAGAGGAAACCGAGCGGACCATGGAGTTTGCGCGGATGCTGGTGGGGCCGCTGGAAGGCGCATTTCTGTATACGATGACCCGCCTCGTCCAGGCCGAGCGTGTGCTGGAAATCGGGATGTTTACGGGGTACAGCGCCCTGTGTTTTGCGGAAGCTTTACCCGACCATGGCCGGGTGGTGACGTGCGAGGTGGATGAAGAATCCGCCGCCGTGGCTCGACGTTTCTTTGCCCAGTCGCCGCATGGAGGCAAGATCGACATCCGGATGGGCCAAGCCCTGGAGACGATGGCAAGCCTGACCGGCCCCTTCGAGGTGATCTTTATCGATGCAGACAAGATCAACTACGTGAATTATTACCGCCGGGCGATGGAGTTGCTGTCCCCGCGCGGTGTGATCCTGATCGACAATGTATTGTGGGACGGCGATGTCCTGCTGGATCCGCCGCCGGACGATCGCACGGCGTCCATTCAGGAGCTCAATCGGGTTGTGGCGGCGGATGCGCGCGTGACGGCTGTGCTGGCCACCATTCGAGACGGGGTGTGGGTCATTTCCCCGAAACCTGCGAGCGGGTAGACGGTGGCTGCCGCGGCCGCGTGGTGTGTCGCGCACCGGAGTGAAGGGAGAACGTGAACGAATGGACAGACCGTCAGCCCCCGCCGCCTACGCAGCCTTGACCACGTCCGCCCTGGTCTGGGGCGGCTCGATCGTGGGACAGAAACTCGCGCTCGGCGCATTCTCGGCCGTGGAGACCTCTTTGCTGCGTGGCCTCGGCGCGTTGGCGATCTTGATTCCTCTCTGGTGGTGGACGGAAGGCGGGCGCACGACTCTGACGGCCCGCGATCTGAAGTGGCTGTCGTTGCTGGGCCTCGGCGTGCTCGGCAACCACCTGTTGACGCTGTTTGGTCTGCGGTATGTCGGTGCGGCCACCGCGGGGGTGATTATCGGGGCGAGTCCGGCCATTACCGCCCTCCTGTCATCGTTGCTAGTCCGCGATGTTCCCTTCAAAACCGTGGCGGGAGGCTGTGCAGTATCGTTCGCGGGGGTGGCGCTGGTGTCCGGAGTTGGAGGAGATGCCCCGAGCGGGGACCATCCCTGGTTGGGCGGCATCTTGGTGCTGTTGGGGTTGGTGAGCTGGGCGCTGTACTCGATCGGAGGCCGGCAGGTGATGGAGCGTCTGACTCCGCTCACCGTCAATTGGACGACGTTGTTCCTCTCCCTCATGCTGCAAGTCCCCCTGCTCTGGACCGATCAAAAACTGCTCGTCACCGGTTTGAGCGTCGTTCCGCTTTCCGGGTGGCTGGCCCTGGGTTATCTGATCGTGTTTGCCACCGCTCTGGGGCAGCAGGCCTGGCTCTATGGAGTGCAGGGCGTCGGTCCCTCAAGGGCCGGCGTATTTGTCAATCTTATTCCGGTGTCGGCCCTTCTTCTGTCGGCCCTCATACTGGGTGAATCGATCGGGGTTCGGGAAGTCGTGGGGATTGCCCTCATCCTCGCCGGGGTCTGGCTGGTCGGAAGGCAATCGGCTCGTCTCAAGGGTACGGGCTAGGAGTCTGTCCGAGGCAGGCCATTCTGCACCGCAAACGAGCCGCCGGCATCTCCAGCGCTTCCTTGCCTCGCGACGACGGGCGACTCTACGGACTTCGAGCGACGTCGCCCGCCGTGTTCCCTTTGGTGCATGAACTTGTGGCGCTGTCCGTCTGTTGTATGCAGGCCCTGGTGCTTCGTGAGCATTGTTTCACCGTGGGCCGGTGACGATGCGGTTGTGGTTGCCACCTGAACTGAGGGCGTCGTGATGAACAGTGATATCGCCGAACTCGGCGACGGTGGGTTAAGCAGAGTCGCGGTGATCTCAACCAGGCCGGACGGGGTCATTACCAGTTTCAGCTCCGCGGCCGAGCGGTTGCTCGGGGTCCGCGCAGAAACTGTCGTTGGGAGCACCACTCCGGCCGCGTTCCATGATCCGTTTGAGCTGGAAGGTCGTAGGCACATGATGGCGACTCGAATCGGAAAAATGATCGAGGATCCGTTCGGAGTGATCGTGGGGCCGGCTGCTTGCGGGCAGATGGTCGAGGAGGAATGGACGTATCTAGATAGTAGTGGCTGCCGAATTCCCGTGCGACTCTTTGTCAGTGCCCTGCCCGACGAGCGTGGACACATAGCGGGGTATTGTTTTGTCGTCAAGGACCGGCGCGGACAGTTGCAGGCGGAGGCACTCCTTCGGCGCCAAGCGAAATTGCTCGATCTGGCCAACGATGCGATCCTCGTTCGAGACTTGGTGAGCGATACGATTACCTATTGGAACGACGGCGCGGTGCGACTATACGGGTGGGAACCCGAGGAGGCCTTGGGGGCGGTTATCCACGAGTTCCTCGACACGACCTTTCCATGTCCGCTGGAGGAAATTAAACGGGAATTCTTGCAGCAGGGGTTTTGGCGGGGAGAATTAATCCATCATACGCGCGCGGGACGGACCATCACGGTGTCGAGCCGGTGGACGTTGCTCCGCGATTCATCGGGGGCGCCCAGCGGCAGTCTCGAATTGAATACCGACATTACCGAACAGAAGCGGACGCAGGCCGAGTTGACGCATGCGCATGAGGAGCTGGAGGCGCGGGTGCTGGAACGGACCGCCGCGTTGCGCGAGGCAAACGAGCGATTACGCATATTGTCCAGTCGCCTGATGGAAATTCAAGAGTTGGAGCGTCGCGCGATAGCCCGTGATTTGCATGATGAAATCGGACAAGCGCTGACGGCGATCAAACTCAACTTGAGAGAAATCCGGACGTTGCCTGGGAGTGAGGCGGTGGAAAAGCAGGTCGTCGATAGTCTGGAGATTCTTGGGCAGGTGCTGCAACGTGTCCGCAGTTTAGCCCTGGATCTACGGCCATCGCTCCTGGATGAACTGGGGTTGGGCCCGGCTCTCAGATGGTATGTGGGGCGGCAGGCGGAGCGTGCGGGGTGGGATGCCCTGATTTCTGTTGAGGCGCTCACGAGCAGGCCTTCGCCGGAGGTTGAGATCGCCTGTTTCCGCCTGACGCAGGAGGCTCTGACCAATGTCGCACGCCACTCGCAGGCGAGCGCGGTGGAAGTGCGCTTGGAGCGCACTCCTCAGGAGCTAACGCTCGTCATTCGTGACGATGGTATCGGGTTCGATCTGGAGACGGTTCGAGCGTCTGCCAGAGCGGGCACCAGTGTCGGGCTGTCCGGGATGGAGGAACGCGTTCGACTCGCCGGTGGAACGGTCACGATCGTGTCCGCTCCTGCGAGGGGGACGGAAATTCGTGCGTCGTTTCCCCTCGGCACGGCACCAGAATGCACTCGAGAGGATCTTCGATGAACAGGATTCGGGTGTTGTTGGCCGAAGATCACACCTTGGTCCGCGCAGGATTTCGGGCCTTGCTGGAGAAGCTGGAGAACGTTGAGGTCGTTGGAGAGGTGAGCGATGGCCGGGATGCGGTGCGCGTCGCCGGGGAAGTGACCCCCGATGTGGTCCTGATGGATATCGCGATGTCGGGGATGAACGGGCTGGAGGCCACCAGTCGTCTGCGGCACGAAAGCCCGAACGCCAAAGTGATCATGCTCACGATGTACACGAATGAAGAATACCTCAAGGAAGCGCTGCGGTCCGGCGCCTCCGGCTATCTCCTGAAAGACGCCGACCGTTCAGAATTGGAGTTTGCCCTCAAGACGGTGTGCCGAGGAGAAACGTATGTGACCTCGGCCATGGCCAGATTCACCCTGGACGCCTATTGTCGTAAAGGCGCCGCTTCGGCGGGTCCACTGGGTAAACTCACGGCACGTCAGCGCGAAATTCTGCAGTTGATTGCCGAGGGCAGCTCGACCAAAGAGATTGCTCATCGGCTCGACCTGAGCGTCAAGACCGTGGAGACGCATCGCGCCCAATTGATGGAACGGCTGGAAATTCATGATGTTCCTGGATTGGTTCGACTGGCCATCCGGACCGGACTGATCGGAACTGATCGGTAACGGAATGTCTCGGCCCCGAGACGTTCACCACATCCTCCGTCTGCGAACGGTAGGCGCATTCCCGGCCTGAGCTTGTAGCCCTTCAACTCGAGACCACGACACCCTCCAGTTTCGGGCAGTTACCCGCGGTGACGGTAGCCGATCGCGTTTCGCCTCTGTGGATGATTGAGCAATGCCCCCATCCCGCCTCCCCTCGGTAGGGCCGTAGTAGGGCCGATTGCCCGGGTTTACGTCTCCTTCATAGACGCGTATTTTATCGGTGTTTGTCCGACAGGCGACTCGCGTATCGGTCATTCGCCTTGATGGGCGAGGAGACGTACGATCATGCTGGTTGTGGTTGGTCTGATGACTGCCGGAGTATTCGCGCTGGATGTCACGATTCCGCTCGGCCATGGCATCTGGTTGCTCTACCTGCTTCCCCTCTGGCTCAGTGCACGCCATGAGTTGCCGACTGTACCGCTGCGGTATGCCTCGCTTTGCACAATCCTACTTGGGGTCGGTTTCGCTCTGGCACCATCCGGCCTGGAAGTGCGTACGGCGCTGTTCAACCGGACGTTGGGGGTGGGATTGGTATGGGGAGCAGCCGTGCTGCTGAGTCAACGTCGCGCTGCCGAAGCCGCCCTGCGCGAGGCGAACAGCCGTCTGGAATTGCGGGTTGCGGAGCAGACGCAGAGTGTGACGGCCGCCAACAGCCGACTGACCCAGCAATTGGTCGAGCAACAACAGATCGAGGCGGCGTTGTGGGAGAGCCGTCAACGATTTGAGCTTGCTGCGGAAGGGGCCGATGTCGGCGTATGGGAATGGGATTTGGCCACCGGGGCCGCCTACTACTCTCCGCGCTGGAAGGGGCAATTGGGCTGCGCAGAGTCGGACATCGAGCCGACGATGGCCGCCTGGGAATCGCGGCTCCACCCTGACGATCGCGCGCGCGCGTCGGCAGCGGTCGGGGCATTTCGAACGGGTGGCGCGAATCAGTTCCGCTTGGAGCATCGACTTCGGCATCAGGATGGGTCGTATCGCTGGATCTCGTCGTTGGGAGCGGGCCTGTGCGATGAGCAGGGGCGAATGGTTCGCATGAGAGGCATCCATCTGGATGTCACGGCGAAACAGCAGGCCGAGGAGGCTCGACGCGCGAGCGAGGAACGGTATCGCGAACTGGTCGAGCAGGTGGGCGATATCATCTATCGGACCGATGCAGCCGGTCGCTTCATCTACTGCAATCCTACCTCGCTGCGCGTGCTCGGGTATCGTCCAGAAGAATTGCTCGGGCGCCACTATCTGGAAATTGTCCTGCCGCCATGGCGGGCGCAGGCCGAGCGATTCTATGGTCGGCAGTTTGTCCGAAAAGTGCCCCGAACCGTCTATGAAGTGCCGGTTGCCACGAAGAACGGGCGCGAGGTGTGGCTGGGGCAACATGCGCAATTGTTGACGGAGGGGGACACTGTCAGCGGCTTTCAAGTGGTGGCGCGCGATATCACGGAGCGGAAACGGGTTGAGCAGGCGTTGCGCGAGAGCGAAGAGCGCTTTTCCAAGGCGTTTCAAAGCAGCCCTGCCGGAATGGCGATCAGTCGACTGGAAGACGGGCGGGTGCTCGACGTCAACGACGCCTTTGTGCGGGTTTCGGGATTCAGCCGCGCAGAACTCATCGGCATGTCTTCGTTGGACGTCGGCATCTGGGTCAATCCCGAAGACCGTCAACAATTAGCCGACACCCTGCGTCGGGACGGATTCATCCGTCACCTGGAGAAGGCGTTTCGCACGAAATCGGGAGAGGTGAGGCAAGGGCTCTTCAACGTGGAGCCGGTCTGCATCGGCAGGGAGCACTGCTTGCTGACGCTGGTGTTGGACATTACCAGACGCACGGAAGCGGAAGCGGCCCTCCGCCACAGTCAGTCCGTGCTGCAGGCCCATCAGGACGCGCTGATGCGTCTGACCAAGAGTCAGCATATTGGGTCAGGGGACTGGCAGACAGCTCTGGAAGAGTTGATGCGGACATCCGCACAGGCCCTGGCCGTCGATCGCGCCAGCGTCTGGTTACTCGATCGACAGGGGGCCCTGCTGGAATGTGCGGAGTTGTTCGAACAGCGTACGGCGCAGCACTCACGCGGGCAGCACCTGAATGTCGCGCAGTATCCCCGATATTTTACCGAATTGCTTCGAGAGCAGGTGGTCGATGCCCACGATGTCGCGCAGGATCCTCGCACATCCGAACTCTTGCCTGCGTATCTCCGGCCGTTAAATATAGTCTCCCTATTGGATGTGCCGATTTTCTTTGGGGGACGATTGGCGGGTGTGGTGTGCCATGAACGGATCGACGTGCCGCGTGCCTGGACCAGTGAAGAGACACAGTTTGCGACGTCCATCGGGAATCTCGTGACGCTGGCCTACGAGGCCAAGCAGCGCCGGGAGGCGGAAACCGCCCTGGTGATGGCGAAGGAGGCGGCGGAGTTCGCCAATCGGGCGAAAAGCGATTTTCTCGCCACGATGAGCCATGAGATCAGAACCCCCATGAATGCCATCGTGGGCATGGCGGATTTGTTGTCGGAAACGCCGCTGAACGAGGATCAGCGGGAATATGTGCAGATTTTTCGAGATGCCGGAAGCAACCTGCTGAGTCTGATCAACGATGTGCTCGACCTGTCAAAAATTGAAGCCGGGCATCTGGATCTGGATCTCGTCGACTTCGATCTCAACGACCTGGTGCAGCGGGCGGCCGAGTTGGTTGCCGTACGCGCCGCCGAGAAGAATCTGGAGTTAGCCTATCAGATTCAGCCCGACGTGCCGACTTCGCTGGTCGGGGATCCGAATCGACTGCGGCAGGTACTCCTCAATCTGTTGGGAAATGCCATCAAGTTCACGGATCAGGGCGAGGTTGTGCTGCGGGTGGAACGCGATCCGCAGGCGGATGGACCGGGGAACCTCCTGTTCACCGTGCGTGATACCGGGATCGGGATTCCGGCGGACAAACTGGCGGTCGTCTTCGAACGGTTTACCCAGGTCGATTCATCGATGACCAGACCGTACAGCGGGACCGGTCTCGGGTTGACGATTTCCCGGCGGTTGGTGGAGCGAATGGGCGGGAAGATGTGGGTGGAGAGTGAGGTGGGCAAGGGCAGCATTTTCAGCTTCAGCGCCAAGTTTGCCGCCCACCTTCAACCGGCCTCGGACGTTCCCCCGGCACAGTGGGAACAATTGACCGGCTTACGCACCCTGATCGTGGACGACAACGCCACCAATCGCCTGATTGTCCGAGAAACGCTTACCGGCTGGGGAATTCCGGCGGCCGAGGCGTCCGGCGGTGACGAAGCCTTGGAGGAATTGCGTCGCGCGGCGAAGACCGGCCTCCCGTATCGCTTGGTGATTCTCGACGTGCGGATGCCGAAACTCAGTGGGTGGGAGGTCGCGGAGGCCATCGCCCGTTCACCATGGCTGGCCGGATTGTCGCTGATCATGCTGACATCGGAACGGCGAGCCGGTGACCATGCTCGCGCACGGGACTGTGGTGTGGTGCGATATCTCACCAAACCGTTCCGGCGATCGGATTTGTTCAACGGCATGATGGCGGTCGTCGGAAAAGTTGCGTTGGCTGAGGGGCATGGGAGCGTCCCCGGCTCCCCCCAGGACACCTCTGAACCGGGTGAAGGCACGGCCGGACTGTCGATTCTGCTGGCCGAAGATTTTCTCGACAATCGCCGTATGATGGAATTCTATTTCAAGACAACGCCGCATCGTGTCGAAACAGCGGCCAACGGCCAAGTGGCGGTCGACATGTTCAGGCGGGGATCGTACGACTTGGTCTTGATGGATATTCAGATGCCCGTCATGGACGGTTACGCGGCGACGAGGGCCATTCGTGCGTGGGAGCAAGCACAGGGGCGCCCGCCGGTTCCCATTTTGGCCCTCACGGCCAATGCGCTGCAAGGTGAAGTGCAGCGCAGTCTGGAGGCGGGATGTACGGCCCATCTCACCAAACCGATCCGCAAGGCGCGATTGATGGAAATGATTCAGTTGTACTACCAGACAGCGTCCGTAGCGCCGTCGCGGGCCGACGCATCCTTGGCTCCAGTGGTGCTGCGCATCAGCGGAGAGTTCGAGTCGCTCATGCCGGGGTTTTTGGAGCGTCGGCGCCAGGACCTGCGCCAGATCGCGGAAGCGGTGGAACGAGAAGACTATACGCTGGTTCGTGACATTGGGCATGGCCTCAAGGGCGCGGGGGGCACCTATGGACTTGACGCGATCAGCGCGTATGGGCGGGCCTTTGAAGCGGCGGCGCACCGCCAGGATGGATCGGCGGTGCGGGAAGCGTTGGGTGCGTGCACCAGTTATCTGGATCGCCTCCAATTGGTCTATGTGTGAGTAACGGGTAGGACCGTCATGCGCGTCTTGCTGGTGGAAGATCACATCGATATTCGGAGTCTGTTTGAACAGGTCATCGACGCGCGCGGCCATGAGGTGACGGCCTGCGGGGACGGTGAGTCGGCCTGGGAGGCCTACGGTCGGCGAACCTTTGAACTGGTGTTGCTCGACTGGGAGTTGCGCGGGGGCGGTATGGACGGACTGCAGCTGTGCCGCGCCATCCGATCCAGCCCCGGCGGCGATCGCTGCGTGATTGTCATGATCACGGCGCATGATTCGCCGGATGCTTTGCGAACGGCACTGCAGGCGGGCGTCAACGATTATCTCGTGAAGCCGGTCGGTGTCGAGTTCCTGAAATTACGGCTGACGATCGCGGAACAATGGGTCGAGAGCGTCCGGCGGCGGTTTGCCGCGGAGGACCAGGCGCAAGCGCTCCAATCGCAGCTGGCGGATCACGGAAAGTTCCATGACTTGATCGGCCGAAGCCCGTCCATGGTGGTGCTGTACGAGGACATTCAAAAGATTGCGGGGGTGGACGCGACTGTTCTGATCGAGGGGGAAACCGGAACCGGGAAGGAATTGGTGGCCCGTGCGATCCATCTCGCCAGTCGGCGCGCGCCTCAGACCTTCCTCGCCGTCAATTGTGCAGGATTCACGGATTCAATCCTCGGCAGCCAGTTGTTCGGCCACAAAAAGGGGGCGTTCACCGGCGCTATCGATAACCAGGTGGGAGTCTTTGAGGCGGCGCAGGGGGGCACGCTCTTCCTGGACGAAATCGGCGATATTTCCCCTGCCGTTCAGACGAGTCTGCTGCGCGTCTTGCAGGAGCGGGAAGTCACGCGACTGGGCGAGTCCAAACCGCGGAAGGTCGATGTCCGTCTGGTGGTGGCGACGCACCATAACCTGGCGGAGGATGTGGAAAAAGGGACCTTCCGGAGAGATCTCTTGTATCGCATCAAGGTCGCGCGGCTCCATCTGGCGCCGTTGCGTGACCGGCCGACGGATATTCCTCTGCTGGTCCATGCCTTTCTCGGGCAGTTTCGCTCCGTCATGGAAAAGTCGGTGCTCCAAATCAGCCCGGAGGCCTTGCAAGTCCTGAGTGCGTACCCCTGGCCCGGTAATGTGCGGGAACTAAAAAGTGCGGTGGAATCGGCGCTTATTCACTGCAAAGGGACGGTCGTGCAGGTGGGGGATCTTCCGCCGGAGATCAGACATCCTGAGCCGAAGTCGGCCTATGTCCCCCTTCAGCGTGACGATGAACGGACCCGCATGGTGGGGGCCCTTCAACAGACGGGCGGGAATCGGTCCGAGGCCGCTCGATTATTGGGCATGAGTCGCCGAACGTTCTATCGGCGTTTGGCCGAGTATGATGTGGCCGCCTCCGAGGACAGCGCTCAAGATGTTCGCCCGTGACCTCGCTCGATGCCGGCTCGAACAGCGTCCATCCCATCACGGGCCTGGATCTCCATCCACTGATCAGCTGCCGTTTCCCGCAGATCTTTTTCCTGTAGACCGGACGGTCCAGGTCTCAGATTCAGGCCGACGTAGAACAATCTCTCTCCGACCGGTGTGCGCTGCGCCACGTGAGACAGGTGTGGCACAGCACGTTGTGCCATCTTCTTGACGCTCGGCACTGCCGACTGATGGGGGTCTTGGCGTAAACCCCTAGTTTTTCCTCAACCTTCTCTGACCGGCGGCCATGGCATGATCCTTGATGGGTGTGTGCAGTGATTGTCGGCGCGTGATGGGCGGGTCAAGAAATCGACAGCGGTTGCAGCACAAGAAGAAGCAGATGGACGTCGCTGGACCCCTTCGATCACCCGGCCGTCAAAGAGCAGATGGATGGGGCTGGATCGATATGTGCCGCCTGCCCCGTAGGACCTGGTCGGAGCGGGATTGAGCTGTCGGGGCGGTGTCGACCTAGTTGCATGGGCGTGCGCCGACTGCGTCAGGTTGTGCCGGTCATAGCTGAGAAAAACGGAATGTCCGGGCTTGGAAACAAAGGAGAGCAGATGATGTGGAATGAGAACGAAAATGTCTTGCGATTCAGTCGAGAGGGGCATCTGCGGGAAGTTCCGCCTGGGCCGGGTGCCGCGGCGGGCACCAGCACGATGGTCAAACGCCGTCCTGAGGATCTGACGCCGCGTGAGCAGGAAATTCTGCAGTTGGTCTGGGCCGGGCTGACGAATCGAACCATCGCCGAACAGTTACATATCAGCATCAAGACGGCGGAGGCCCACCGAGCCAACATGATGAAGAAGCTGCGGGTCTCCAATATCGCGCAATTGCTGAAGACGGCGCTCGAAGAGGGGCTGCTCGCCACCCATGCGGGCTGATGGGATTCGCGGCGGCCTGTGCTCTCGAGAGAAGTCCCACTCTCGGCGGTGCAGCGGTCCCCGCGAGTCCGCCCCCTCATCGCGCAAATGAAGCTCGCACCGGCAGCGGTATTTGCAGTACAATGCCGCACCCTTGCCGGAGCGAGCCGTGGTCGAACAACGTATCGAAGAAATCACGCGCGCCAATCTCGCCTTTTATGCCGCCTTTGAAAGTCTGGACATGCTCCAGATGGACAAGGTGTGGGCACACCTCGAGTATGTGACCTGCATTCATCCCGGCTGGAGCCTCCGCAGTGATTGGCCGGCCGTGCGGGATTCCTGGGTCCTCATCTTCAACAACACCTTCTCCATGAAGTTCGAACTCTCCGATGTGCAAGTCCAGGTGGCCGGGGATCTTGGCTGGGTTATCTGTACCGAGCACTTGACCAGCCGTCAGGACGATCAGCCGGTTGAAACGCGTGTCCTCGCCACGAATCTGTTCGAGCGGATCGGCGATGAATGGCTGATGATTCACCACCATGGCAGCCCGGTGATGGGGTAGCCGCCGTCGTGCGGGCCAGGGCGGCACGAGGCTACCGGTCTTTGCGCTGGATGGGGTTGGGTGGTGTGTTGCTCTCCGGCTGTATGACGGTCGCGCAGATCACAAGCTTATCGGATGAATCCTGTCATCGCACGGTGCAGGGGCGACTGGAGTCCATTCTCCTGGAAGAAGGAGAACAGCCGGAAGTGGCCAATCGCCTGGCTGTGAACACGACGGTGGTGTTGGCGACCGGCTCGCTTGGCCCTCGTCCATTCGGTGTCTCCTCGTCCTCCGGTGCCGACTACAGTTTCTTTGTCCAACTCAAGGGCGACCAGTGTCTCCTTCGGCTATACGGTCGGAGGAAAGGGTTTACTCGCTACACCAACAATCTCACCTACATCGCCACTCGTTCGTTGGAAGGATGTACCTGCGCCGAGTAGGCGTCTTCCGACCACCGGCATTTCCCCCCGTTCATCGGCATTGACGCAATGCCCTTCCTTCTCCGCTGGCTCCCTAAGAGTTTCGTTGGTGAGTGCGCGGCCTGGACAGCTGTGGCTTCGCATGCTGTCTCAGACTGTCTCATGGCGTGCCCTTGGCACAGTCGTCGTGGATGTGGCACAAGCGAGTCACAGGCACGCCAGGGCGACGTCACGGTGTAACATCGCGTTACTTATGGAAATTATTTGAAGTGTTCTCCTCGGCACGAGCTTTGATATGTACAAGGTTCTGTTGGTAAGGAAAAGTCCTTGAGGAGTCGAGGGGAGCGGCTGAGTCAGCAGGAACGAATGCAGACGACCGCATTGCTATGGAGGGTGCCGGGATACAACCAGGAGGCGTGATCATGATCGTGAAGGGGTTTTTGCTGAAGGATCAGGAGGAGCAGGAGTATTTGTTGGCGATTCAGCCGGCCTCGCATGGCATGTTCGAACGGCTGATCGTACGTCAGAAGGTCGATGGAGGATGGATCGAACTGAACGGCAATGCACAGGGGGCTTGGCAGCCCCGCACACAAGCGATTACGGCGGTGTTGGGGTATCTGCAACGCTTGTGGGACACTTCCAAACCCGTTGCGGTTCGAGAAAACTGAGGGACAGTGCCTGTGCACAGTACCCGGTCATGGAGGAGGAAGAAGAGGTATGTTGGCAGAAATGGACGAGAATGAGGTGGGCAACAGAGAACGGCTCCGGACGAGAGGCTCAAATGCCGGTCGTCCCCTGTCGACCGATCAGGCACCCACGGACGGGAAGCGCAGGCCGGACGATCTTACGCCGCGCGAATTGGAGATTCTCCGGTTGATCTGGGAAGGGCATACGAACCGCAGCATCGCCGCATGTTTGAGGATCAGCATGAAGACCGCCGATTCGCATCGTGCCAATATGATGAAAAAGCTCCGGGCGTCCAATATCGCGCAGTTGTTGAAGGCGGCTTTGGAGCGCAAATTACTTCAGACGGATGCCAGGGCGCGGTCCCGTGAATCACAGTGACCGGTGAGCAGACTGGGGGGAGGTTCGGCGTCCATGACGCGAGATGTGGACGAGAACAGGGCAGGGAAGCGCGAGTCGAAACCCAGGATTAGAGCCCAGGAATCGGGTGAGGGAGGTCTTTCGTCGCCAAGGTCTGAATCCATTCGGCCGCGATGACATCTCGCTCTTCCATCGTCAGCCCCGCATACTTGCGGAACATCTGCGGTCCTCGCCGCCTTCGCCAGGTCAGAAATCCGAGAAAGTGATCCTTGCAGATAGAACGGGTGCCTGCCGGCGCATAGACTCTCGCCTGACAACCATCAATGAAGCAATGTAGTCCGCTCATCTGTGCCTCCCCTTGCTTGTCGCGAAGTATGCCGGAGATCGATCCGCAAATGCAACGTGGCGGCTTGGCTTCCGCGTCATTTCTGGAGCGAACCGCATCTGGGCGGCGCCTGAGTGCTTCCGGGGAATTTCTACTTGCAATCCTGTCAAACAGCCAGGTACCGTACCGCGTTCTCCAGTCTGCTTCGGACCCGAGCGTGCGAGCCTATCCATGGTCATGCAGGTGATATCGGTGGCCGGAGCGCTGATGGTGCTTCTGGCTTACGGGCTGAATCAGGCCGGTACCTGGCGTGAATTGGACGCCGGTTACCTGGCGCTGAATATCGTGGGGTCGTTGCTCCTGGGAATCGTGGCGATCGAAGATCGGCGGGTGGGGTTCGTGTTGTTGGAATTTGCATGGGCCGGAATTGCGCTGGTCGGAGTGGCGCGGGCGATTCGAGCCAGACGCGCCGCACACCATCTCGAATCATAGACGACAGCATCGGCAAGAGACAGTCTTGTAACGAAGGAGTAAGGCGTTATGGCAGGGTTGATGTCGGCAGACGAGATTTTTGGAAAGGCGAAGGATACGGCGGTCGGGGCGACCAATGCGGATGAGAAGGCGCTTCAGATCGACTATGAGGCCCTGCAGCTGAAGTTTCGTGCGGCGCTGGGGGATCGCAAGGTGGCGCGTTGCCACATCAATAAGTTCCTCCCGGAAGGCTATGAGGATCAGGGACGGTTCAACCTGGTGCTCCTGACGGCCGGCAATGTCATTTTCGATATCGTGATCGGTGATTCCTACTTCCGTTACGACGTGGTGTCGGTGGGACAGTTGGATAAGGTCCAGATCATCGATGCGATGTGGGATAACCGGGAGAAGCGCCGCGAGGAGCCGTTCCTGAGCCTCCGGCTGATGCACGCCGAAGAGACACATCTCTTGCTGGCCTTGGACGACGAAGAGCGAAAGAGCGTGCTCGGCTTTGCGTCTGCCGTGACGGCTGTGCGGAATCCCGAGAAATAACGATCCCTACGCGGGTTTCTGAAATGGAAGGGCATGGACGGTTGCCGGCCGGCGCGTCCCTGCCACTTCTACGGTCAGTTCGGTGCCTGACGCCGAAAAGTCGCGCAACGGGAAACCGAACGCCAGCACCGCCTTGCGTCCCGGTGAAAACACCGCGCTGCTGATCCAGCCGACCTCCCGATCCCCGCTGAACAGTTTTGAGCCTCGTGGCGGAACCGCGCCATCCTCGATCAGGAGGCCGACCAGGTGTCGACGGACATTGCCATAGGTGTCCATTCTCGCGACGACCTCTTGCCCCGGATAACAGCCCTTCGAGAGACTGAAGGCCTTCCCTTCCAAATTCGCCTCCGGCGGGACAATCTCCTCATTGAGGTCGGGTCCGGCTTGGGGGAGACCCGCCTCGATCCTCAACAAATCCCGTGTCTGTGCGCCGATCGGTCGTATGCCGAACGGGGCCCCGGCGGCCATCAGTTGTTCCCACGCCGGGACCACCGCCTCTGCGGGCAGCAACAGTTCCAGATCGCATTCCCCCGTTTCTTCGGTGCGCAGGATCAGCGCCTGTTGCCCGTGGATGGTGACGGGTCGGGTATGCAATAGGGGCAGCGTGCCGACATCCGTGCCGAATGCGGCCTTGACGGTCTCCGCCGATTTCGGGCCGCTCACCAGCAGCAGGCTCCAGGTGTCGGTGCAGTGTTCCATCTTGGCTTTCGTGCCGTAGAGAAGAAATTTTCGCAGGGCCACAAATGTGGCATCACCGACTTCGCCCACGTCTTCGATCCATACGGCGTCGCGCTGGACGTAGACTCGAAAATAGCCGAGCATTTTCCCTTTATGCGTCAGGAAGCTGGAGTAGCGGCCCTCCCCAGGCTGAAGGGGAAGAATGTCGTTACTGAGGATGCTCTGGAGCCACTTGATGCGGTCGTCGCCGGTCACTCTCAGCCTGCCGCGGTGAGACAGGTCGGACAGCCCGACGGCGGTCCGCGCCGCGGTATATTCAACCGTTGTATCGCCGTAGTGTGCAGGCATCGACCATCCCGACCTGTCTTCGAAGGTCGCCCCGAGTTGCTGGTGATGGGCCTGAAGTCGTGATTGTTTCATTGCATTCGTGCTTTCTGCTCTCAGCAGTCAGCGTTCAGCTCCGAGCCGGCGGCTGATTGTCGAGAGCGGTTCGCGGCCACTTCCTCCACGAGCTCTCTCGTACGCGCAGAGAACTCATTTCTGGACACTATCTTCGTGACGCCCAGTTCTTTAGCGCGTTGCCACGTAGCTACCTCTTCGTGGTTGGCAAACGCCAGGATCGGCAGAGAACGCCAGGCTGGATCGGTCTGAAGAGTTTCCAGGGCCTTGAAGGCATTGACCCCCAGGTCGTTCATGTTCAAAATCAGCGCGGCCGGGTTCGATGACGCCGCCTTTGTGGCTACCTCATCCTGATTGCGTATCCGCTCCAAGGTATAACCGTGTGGGCGCAAGGCATCGCGCACCTTCGTGTAGAAAAAAATGTCGGTGACCGCTACCAGAATCGTCGGGTTTGTCATCGTGTGTCGTGCCTAGTTGAGTGAGCTGATCAGGCGCCCCAAGGATTTCTTAGCCAAGGCATACTCCGGGTTGAGGACAAGGGCTTGCTTGTAGCAGTCGATGGCCTCGCTCCACTTGCCTTGCCGTTCATAGACGCGGCCCAAGTTGAGGTGCGGGAAGGCCGGACTTTCATAGCGTGTGGCCTGCATCGCTTTTTGGAACCAGGGGATTGCCTCGTCCAGGTCGCCTTTTTCAATTAAATAGGCGCCGATGTCGTTATAGGGGTTGCCGAAGTGCGGATCGCAGGCAATGGCCTTGTGGCATTCCTCAATCGCTTCGTCCAGTTTGCCCATGAAACTGTAGGTCCAGCCGAGAAAGGTATAGGCTTCTGCCGTCTGATGCGTCGCGAGCGAGAGCTTGTACAGACTGACTGCCTCCTCCAACTGCCCCTTCATCTGCTGCTCATAGGCTTGTTGGAAGAGTTGCCAGGCTTCGCGCTTATCTTCCTCGCGGCCGTCGCCCTGTATGAGAAAATCTTGTACATCCATGGTGTCAGGCTGATGAAAAAGGTCCCCAGCTTCGTTCTCAATCGTGCGAACACCTCAACGTACTGAAAAGTACGCCTGCGGGTTCGCACTTTCTGCGGCCTCGCTGGATGACCCTTTTGATCAGCCTGCAGGCCGGAGGGGCATGTTTGCTCCGCGTTACTTGTGCCTAAGCTTTTTCTGAATCAACTCTGCGCCGTACCGGCCAGACAGTAGCATCGAGCCGAAGGCCGGGCCCATGCGTGGTGTGCCGAACACGGCGGCAACGGCCAGCCCGATCACAAAACAATTCGGAGAGACTTCCCCGGTCCGGTCCATCACTTCTTCTTCCGAGCGCGAGACCCACATGGCGCCGTTGCCGGGCACCTGCTGATAGAGCCCGCGCTTATGCAGCAAGTTGACGACCACCGCATCGTGGCCGGTAGCATCGACCACGATTTTACTCTCTAACGCGATCGGATCGACATGGATAATATCGTGACCGGCCATCTCGGCGGTGGTGCTGTTGACGACCACCCCTTCGAGCACGCCCTCGCGGCGTAGAATGAGATCGACGACCCGCGTCAGGTTCATGATCTTCGCGCCCGCATCATACGCCGCGGCGATCAACGCGCCGGTCGCATGCGGAGGATCGACCATGTACATGCCGGGGCATTCCTTGATCTGCTTGCAAGGCACGCCTACTTCCTTGAGGATCTTATGGGCCGGGGCGCAGATGGTCGCCTTGTTCATCAGGTAGCCGCCGGACCAAAATCCTCCGCCCAGCGCAAGGCTCTGTTCGACGATCAGGGTCTTGATTCCCATTCTGCCCAGATCATGGGCGCAAATGAGCCCGGCCGGCCCGGCGCCGACTATGATCACGTCGCTCTCGATGAGTTGATCGAATTCTTTATAATATTCCCGCGCGATCTGGCGGGTGATGTCGCGTTCGCGTAACGGAGCAGGTTTCGGCTTCCCCATGCGGTGTTTCCCTTCAGCGGCTGTTGAAAATGGCTTCCGGCTTCGTTCTCAGCTCGTCCAAATCCTCAACGTGCCCCTGAGGGGACGCCTCCGGTTTGGACTCGTCTGCGGCCTCGCTGGGCAGCCATTTTGGCGAGCCTCATAGATAGATCTCGGAGCCGGCCTTTTTAAACTCTTCCGACTTCTCTTTCATGCCGATCTGAATCGCCTGCTGCTCTTCCAACTCCTTTTTGGCCGCGTAGTCGCGGACATCCTGGGTGATCTTCATCGAGCAGAAATGCGGCCCGCACATGCTGCAGAAATGAGCCACCTTTGCGGCATTGTCGGGCAGCGTCGCATCGTGATACGCGCGGGCGGTCTCCGGATCGAGCGCAAGGTTGAACTGGTCTTCCCAGCGGAACTCGAACCGCGCTTTCGACATGGCATTGTCACGACCTTGCGCGCCGGGGTGTCCTTTCGCCAGGTCCGCGGCATGCGCCGCAATCTTGTACGTCACGACGCCGACCTTCACGTCCTCCTTCGTCGGCAAGCCCAGATGTTCCTTCGGCGTCACGTAGCAGAGCATGGCACACCCGTACCAACCGATCATCGCGGCGCCGATGCCGGAGGTGATGTGGTCGTATCCCGGTGCGATATCGGTGGTCAGCGGCCCCAGGGTGTAGAAGGGGGCTTCCTGACATTCCTTGAGCTGCTTTTCCATGTTCTCTTGAATCATATGCATCGGCACATGGCCGGGCCCTTCGATCATGACCTGCACATCGTGGTTCCAGGCGATCTTGGTCAACTCGCCCAGCGTTTCCAATTCGGCGAACTGGGCCTCGTCGTTGGCGTCGGCGATCGAGCCGGGGCGCAGACCGTCGCCGAGGCTGAAGGCCACGTCATAGGCTTTCATGATGTCGCAGATTTCTTCGAAGTGCGTGTAGGCAAAATTCTCTTGATGGTGCGCGAGGCACCATTTCGCATGAATGGACCCGCCCCGCGAGACAATGCCGGTCATGCGTTTTGCGGTCATCGGCACATACCGCAGCAGCACGCCCGCATGGATGGTGAAATAATCCACTCCTTGCTCGGCCTGTTCGATCAGCGTATCGCGGAAAATCTCCCACGTCAGGTCCTCGGCTTTGCCGTTGACCTTTTCGAGTGCCTGATAGATCGGCACGGTGCCGATCGGCACGGGCGAATTGCGGATGATCCATTCGCGTGTCTCATGGATGTTCTTGCCCGTGGACAGGTCCATGACCGTGTCGGCGCCCCAGCGGATCGACCAGATCATCTTCTCGACTTCTTCTTCGATCGAGGAGGCGACGGCCGAGTTGCCGATGTTGGAATTGATCTTCACCAGGAAATTCCGTCCGATAATCATCGGCTCGGATTCCGGGTGGTTGATGTTGTTGGGAATAATGGCGCGGCCGCGGGCGACTTCATCCCGCACGAACTCGGGCGTAATGAGGCTGGGAATGCGCGCACCCCAGGCCTGGCCGGGATGCTGTGAGACTCCTCCGCCATGGCCGTTGCTCGACGCCATCAACTCCTTGGCGCGCGCCCGTGATTGATTCTCCCGGATCGCGATAAATTCCATCTCCGGCGTGATGATGCCCTGCTTGGCATAGTGCATCTGGCTGACGTTCCGGCCGGCCTTGGCGCGGAGCGGTTTGCGGATATGCGTAAACCGCAGGTCCGCCAGCTTTGGATCGGCAGCCCGTTGACGTCCATACTGGGACGTCACCTGCGGAAGTTCTTCCGTATCCTGCCGCGCTTCGATCCAGGCTCGGCGCAGGGGCTGCAAGCCGGCCCGGACGTCGATCGTGACATTCGGATCGGTATAGGGGCCGGATGTGTCGTAGACAGTAATCGGCTGGTTGGGCATGCCGCCATTGCCGTCGGTCGAGTGCGTCGGGGTCAGGCTGATTTCACGCATCGGCACCCGGACACCGGGCTGCGCCCCTTCGACATGCACTTTGCGCGAGGCGGGGAAAGGCGTGGTGGTCAAGTGCGCCGTGGAAGGTTTGGAGCCGTGACCATTCTGTGAACCGTTCTGTGTATGGGCCTCGCTCATGGCAACAATCCTTTCGTCGGAAGTGAGCGTCTGACGGCCAAATAAAAAAGCCGCATCCAGCTTGGGTGCGGCTTGAAGCGATCTCGAAGCCAGTGAACCGGTCGCTTCCCTACGCTGGTATTACCCAGGTCAGGTTGTGAGGGTCGCCCGATCGCTCGGACTCTCAGCCGGATGGCACCCCTAGCTGTCGTTGGTGATCGTACCGACCCGCCAGGGCGAAGTCAATCTTCTGGAAGGCCTAGTAACTGAGGGGCCTCATGGGCCAGGTGAACTGCAGCGTCCAGCGACCGTGCCCGAGGAACCCTCGCTTTGCCTGATCGACAGGCGTAAGATTTTCCACCGAGTGCATGACGGGCTGTGTTCGCAGAGAGGGAGGCACATCATGATCGGCAGAGGCTTCTGGGCCGGATTGGTCTTCGGCGCGGGCGCGATGGGCCTGCTGGGACAATGGGGCTCTGCCGTTGCTGGCAAAGAGGTCGGCCAGGCTCCCTGCATCGAGGCTGGATTGGTGGCCGAGTATCTGCATAGTGTCATCCAGGCGGATCGCACGTTTTACACCACCGATGTCGTTGAGCGGATGCAGATACGCGGCATCGCCTTCGCGGCAGAAAATTGGCGCGAGACGTCTCGGCTCCCGCTCCCGGCTCAATATTTGTTGGAAACGGGGCGACTCGTCGCATCGGGGCGAAGCGGGTTGCAATATCGGCTGATCAGCCAATGGGCGATCAACAACAAGAACCGGCCCAGCTCCGATTTCGAACGGGCGGGTCTCACCGAGATCCTCCTGAACCCTGACCGGCCGTACACCGCGGTGACCACCAACGGTCGTACCCGCATCTTTCACGCCATCTACGCAGACAAGGCAGCCTCCCAGTCTTGTGTCGGCTGCCACAATGCCCATCCCAATAGTCCGAAGAAAGACTTCAAGCCGCACGACGTGATGGGGGGTATTCTCCTGACGATTCCGCTCAGCCACTAGGCGGGGATCGCACAACGGAACCGGGCCCAGCCGATCCATCGATGCTCGTCGACCTGCGTCTCGGTCCAACAGCCAACAAGGTGAAACGAACGCAACAAGGCTTGTTGTGCGATGCGCGTGTATCGCATCAGATACCGGCCTCGTATCGTATCGGATACGTGGACAGATGTTTCGACCGCATCGGTCTGTGAGACGTTCCCGTCGTCCCTGAGCGTCCGCCCGAAGCGGTGAGTCTGAACCACAACATTTCACCGACTTGAAAATGCCAGCATTCAGGCGTCCTTCGTTGTGCGCGCCGGCGTTCGATGCGGTACACGAATTGCTCGCGACAGAACCGGGTAGCACTTCTCTACAACCCCCACAGACTACGACTCGAACGAGGTGTCTCGTGTTGCTGCACATCGCACTTCAAGAAGGCTTCCATCACGACGACGTGCGTGTCCTGGTGGACGCTCGGGAGGCATTGGTGAATGCGGACGTCACGACGCGGCGACAAACCGGGTATGCCGCTTCCGTGGACGTCGATGTGACACGCAGTCCGGTCGTGGTGGAGGTGGTGTTGAGCAAGCGGAGGGTCATTCAAAGCCACTCGGTGTCGGTGGATCGTCCGACCTATCTCGGGGTGTCCCTGACACCGGAGGGCACGTTGGCCTGGAAGACCTCACACGAACCCTTTGGGTACCTGTGACTCACCACAACAGGAGGTCGCGTATGAAAGAGCAAGACCACATGGATCAAGAGTATTTTGCCGAGGCTGCGGACATAGCCCGTCCCGGCGCAGAGCCGCTCATTCCTCTCTTCCCTTGGCCGACGCGGCTCCGAGTGAGCGGCTTGTATGTCGCATCTCGGATCGTGACGCCGCCCATTCCGGCGCCCGGTCCCTTACCGATTCAACCCATTCCGATCGCTCAGCCGCTACCGGGGATCGTGCCCACATCGGCCGCTCCCTGGCAGATTGAGGAACTCCTGCCATGGGGGCTGCTGCGCGAGGAACTCCGTCTCGATGTCGATGGGCGGTATCCGCAGATGATGGCCAGCGGGACGCTGTTCGGCGTGTTGGCTAAACGTGTGCACTGGATCGCCCGTCTCACCGCATCCGGGCCGTACGCCTGGACCGGTTCGATCTGGTTCAAGGATGGCGATGTCGCCGGCTTTCCCTACACGACCGTCGACATCACCACGACCACAACCTTTCTGGCCAGCCAGCGCAAGGCCGTCGTGCGACTCTCGGGCGGCGGTACGGCGGTCCGTACGAGAACGCTGGCGTTCAAATCCCCCTATTTCCGGCAAGTCGAGTTCGAGTTCGATTGCGCCACCGGTGTCACGGCGACGACACGCATCGGCACGCACGACCATCCGAATCGTCCGGCCACCTTGCCGAACGAAACGCTCAGCATCGAGGAGGTCTATCGAAGGGTCGGGTTCGAGGTGCGGAAGTCGGGCAGCGACAGCATCGTGCCCATCGGCGATGCGGGGACGAACGCGCGCTGGAGCGACAACGAAATGCACGACGCCATGCAGGTGTACTGGTCGCGATTTGCCGGGAAAGCGCAGTGGTCGCTGTGGGTGCTGTTCGCCAAGCTGCACGACCAGGGCACGAGCCTGGGCGGCATCATGTTCGACGACATCGGGCCGAATCATCGTCAGGGGACGGCGATTTTCAACGACTCGTTCATCTCCACGGCGCCGACGGGCGATGCCAATCCAGCCGCCTGGGTCGAGCGGATGCGGTTCTGGACCGCGTGCCACGAAATGGGACATGCCTTCAATCTGGCGCATTCGTGGCAGAAACAACACCCGCCGGACTGGGGCACCCCGTGGATTCCCTTGGCGAACGAGCCCGAAGCCCGCAGCTTCATGAATTATCCGTACAACGTGTCCGGAGGACAGACCGCGTTTTTCTCCGACTTCGCCTATCGGTTCAGCGACAACGAGTTGGTGTTCATGCGCCATGCGCCGGAGCGGTTTGTGCAAATGGGGAATGCCGATTGGTTCGATCACCATGGATTCGAGCAGGCGAGCGCGTCACCGGAGCCGTCGTTGACACTCAATCTTCGCGTCGATCGCGCCCAGGCCACCTATCAATTCCTTGAACCGGTTGTGCTCGAGCTCAAACTCACCAACATCGGCTCGCGGCCGCTGGTGGTGGAAAAGAACCTGCTCTCCATGACGGAGCATATGACCGTCATCGTCAAGAAGCGGGACAAACCGGCACGCCAGTACCTGCCCTTTGCGCGCTATTGCCACGACCAGCAGGCCCACGTCGTGATGCCCGGCGAGTTTGTGACGGATTCGTTGTTCCTCTCTGTCGGGCGAAACGGGTGGGATATCGCCGAACCGGGCTATTACACGATCCAGATCGCGCTCCACATGGAGACGGAAGATATTGTCTCGGACGCCCTGACCCTCCGTGTCGCGCCTCCCCGTGGCTACGACGAAGAGTTTCTTGCGCAGGACTTCTTTTCCGATGACGTCGGCCGCATCCTCAATTTCGACGGAAGCGCCATACTCCGTGGAGGGAACGACACGCTCAGAGAGGTGACCGACCGGCTCAGCGATCGTGCCGTGGCCTATCATGCACGCATCGCCCTGGCTGCGCCGCTGGCCAGAGACTACAAGGTGCTCGACATGGGCGATCGGATGGGGGAGATGGCGTCCGCCAAGGAGGCCGGAGGGCGTCTCCGGCGATCCGCGCCTCGAATTGAAGAGGCGCGGCAGCTCTATACAAGCGCCTTGCTCGAGAAAAAAGAGCAGGCGATCGCCACCCTGGGACGGACCGACTATGAATATTATCTAGGTCGGTTCAGAGCGGCTCTGGTGGAGCATGGGGCGGTGCTGAAGAAAGAGCCGCGCGATATGAAACGAGATGCCAAGCGGGAGAAAAACGGTGATATCGAGCACACCATGCGGGTGATCAAAGAGGCCTTGTCCAGTCTCAAGGACCAGGAACCGGTCTCTCGCTAAGCCGTCGGGAGCGGTCGCGTAGCGGGCCGATGCCGTGAGGGCTCGGCCCGCTGATTCGGTATCCTGCTAGAGGACGCCTCGCTCGATCTCCTCTAGATAGAGAAAGTCCGGCGCTTTCACGCCGGCGACTCGTCTCAATTCAACCAACTCCGGGGACTCGAAGAAACGCCGGGCGTTCTCTAACGAAGAGCAAGTCGAGAAGTGGACGAGGCGGTTGGCATCCTGGTCGTAGCGCAGGAGTTGGTAACTGATTTCTCCGGCACGTTTCCTGAGATCCGCCGCGCCATCGAACACCGCTTTCCAGGCGGGGTAGGCTTCGACTTCGTGAATAATCAACACGTGGGGCATGTGAACTCCAGAGTAGGTGACAGGGCCCAGTGTAATGCGCCGTGCGTTCTTAGCTGGCTTTGGCCGTCACGCGCAATGTGACGCGAGCCTTCTTCTGGAGCGCCTTCAGGATACTGAAGAAGTTGTCGGTGCTTGGATTCCCCCCTGGACCCAACATCCGATGCAAGCTCTTGCTCGGCTTCTTGAGCGTCAGGGCGAGCTCCTCGAACCCGATGGTGGCATTCACCAGATCGCGGAGGATGGCCCTGCCCACAGTGGTATCGCCGGAAAAATATGCATTCAGCGCCTCCGTAAACAGCGCCTCGCGAAAGCGCGGATCACGCTCCACGCGGGCAGTCACCGTGTCTTTGAACTGTCGTGAGAGTGCCATAGATTCCCCCGTTGCCTGTTACGTCTTCTTGGTGTCCTTACGACGGCGGTAGTCTGCCCAGCGTTCTCTTGCCGTCTCGATTGCCTCTTGCTGGCGCTGTTTTGTGCTGCCACCTAGCAAGATCAC
>WIAG01000127.1 GCA_014055495.1 Nitrospira sp. CR1.2 | reverse complement strand
ACCGCGCCTCTGTCAACAGCTTTAGTTCGCGCAATTACCTGTTACCGTCTGGGCAAAACGTTCATACATTCTTGGATAATCAATAGCTTGCGAGGTTCGACATGTAAGGATTTTGCATCTTCGGACAGTTGTCCTTGTGTCTCGCCCAAATAAGCAGGCTCACCACACAGGCAAACCCGATAAAGAGCCAGGAGCGATGAAACAGGAGCGACACGATTGGAAACATGGCAAACGCGAACAACGCGCCTCCTGAGGAATATCTCCAGAGAATCACCGCGCCGATCCACAGACCCATCAACGTCAGTCCGATCCAAGGTGCGACGCCCAAGGCCGCGCCTAACGCGGTCGCCACGCCTTTGCCCCCCTTGAATCCGAGGAACATGGAATGCAAATGGCCGATGATCGAGGCCAAGGCGACGCCCAGTACCGCCGCCTCTTGATGCAGGAGCAGCGTCGCCGCCCACCCTGCCGCCCATCCTTTCCCAATGTCACCGATCAGTGTGAGGACACCGGCTTTCTTGCCGCTGACCCGCAGGACGTTGGTGAATCCCACATTCCTGCTGCCTGCTGATCGTGGATCGACGGTGCCCAGTGCGCGCGACACCACCACGCCAAAAGGAATAGAGCCTAGGAGATACCCGAAGAGGATGAGAAACCCGATGAGCCAGGGACTGTCCATCAATGGTTGACCGGATCGTCGAATGTGGGCGATCGCCGGCCTGAGCGACTACAGGCCCTTCGCCCCGACCTGCCGCCAGAAACTCCAGACATATTGCGCGCCTGACACATAGCCCAGGATGAGGGAGAGATACAACGTCACGATGCCGGCCAAATGCAGGTTGCCGATGACTTCCACCACGGTGCCGTCAAGAAGCAGCAGGACGATGGCGACTACCTGCAAGGCCATCTTATATTTGCCGGTCACTTCGGCCGACATGATCATACCTTCGGAAGCTGCAATGGCGCGCAGGCCGGTGACCGCCACCTCCCGGGCGATAATCAGAATCGCCACCAGCGCGGTGACTCGATCGACCTGGACGAGGAGGATCAAGGCGGAAAGGACGAGCAGCTTGTCGGCGATGGGATCCAGGAGTCGGCCTAGTTTCGTGATCTGGCCCGTTTTCCGTGCAACATAGCCGTCCAGCAAGTCCGTTACCGCCGCGATGACGAACACGATGGCGGCCGCCAGGGAGCGATCCGGTGTGGGGTCGAGCAGAAGCATCACGAACACCGGAATCAACAGGATCCGGACGAGCGTCAGTACGTTGGGCAGATTGATGTTACTTTCCTGCCCTGCCGACCGCATCAAGACCAACCCGGCTTCTTTCCAGTTGTCTCCCACGATCCGGTCCGCCTCGTGTGCGTGATGACGTCCTTACACAATGCCGTGTTTGAGCAGGTCATGCAAGTGAATGACACCGGCCAGTCGATGCGGCGGCTCGATTACCACGAGGGCCGTGATCGAATACTGTTCCATCATGGCCACGGCCGTTGTAGCCAGCTCATCCGGTCCGATGGTTTTCGGCCGGCGACTGGCCAGATCGCCGGCCGTGACTTTGCTGAAGTCCCCGCCGGCCTGAATAAAGCGCCGCAGGTCGCCGTCGGTGACGATCCCGTACAGGGTGCCCTTGGCATTGACGACGGTGGTCAGCCCGAGTTTCTTCGAGGTCATCTCTAGAATCGTGTCCGCGCCGGATACATCGGCCCGCACACGAGGCAGATGTGCTTCTCGATGCATGAGATCGCGCACCTTCACGAGCAATCGGCGTCCGAGGCTGCCGCCTGGATGAAATTGCGCAAAATCGTCGTGTTTGAATCCCCGCTTTTGCAGCAGTGCGACCGCCAAGGCGTCGCCCATGGCGAGGGTCGCGGTCGTGCTGGCGGTGGGGGCCAAGCCAAGCGGGCACGCCTCCTCCTCGACCGACACATCCAACGTGACATCGCTGTTTTTGGCCAACGTCGAGGTCATCTTGCCCGTCATGCCGACGACCGGCACATTCAACCGTTTCACAAAGGGGAGCAGTTGAAGCACCTCTTGCGTCTCCCCGCTGTTGGAAATCGCGATCAACACGTCTCGGCGTGCCAGCATGCCCAGATCGCCATGCACGCCCTCGGCCGGATGCAAAAAGAACGACGGAGTTCCGGTGCTGGCCAAGGTGGCCGCAATCTTCTGGCCGATAAGGCCGGACTTGCCCATGCCCGAGATGACGACTTTTCCCTGGCATTCAAAGAGAAAGCCGACGGCTTGGGCGAACCGGTCGTCGAGCCGAGCTTTGAGGTCCTGGACGGCGCGGGCCTCGATGTCCAATACGCGAATCCCCTCCCGCACGCTCGCGTCGGCAGGCGAACGCCGAGAGGCGCGGGGTTTGTGGGCGGAGTTTATCGATCCGGCGGTGTTGCGGCTGCGTCGCATATACGTAGTACTCGCAAGAGGAGTGAGTGAAGCGCCTTGAGCGGCACCATGTTCGGTCCATCGGACAGGGCGGCGTCGGGATCAGGGTGGACCTCCATGAAGAACCCGTCGCAACCTGCTCCCGCTGCCGCGCAGGCGAGCGGTTCCACGAATTCACGCTGGCCGCTGGATTTGGTCCCGCCTCCACCCGGCAGTTGCACGCTGTGCGTGGCATCGAAGACCACCGGGTATCCGAAACGGCGCATGATCGGAAACGAGCGCATGTCGACGACCAGGTTGTTGTAGCCGAACGAGGAGCCACGCTCGGTCAGGACGATGCGCTGGTTGCCGGCGTCTTCGACTTTCTTGACGGCGTTGCCCATTTCCGGCGGCGAGAGGAACTGTCCCTTCTTGATGTTCACGACGGCCCCGGTTTTGGCGGCGGCAATCAACAAATCGGTTTGACGACAGAGAAACGCGGGAATCTGGAGAATATCTACCACACCTCCCGCCACGGTCGCCTGCTCCTCCGTGTGGACATCGGTCAACACCGGGATACGGATCTGTTGCTTGACCTTGGCGAGGATGGTCAGACCCTTGTCCAGGCCGGGTCCTCTGAACGAGGTGATGGAGGTGCGATTGGCCTTATCGAAGGACGATTTAAACACGTAGGGCATGCCGAGCGCCTTGGTGATTTCCGCGATGCGTCCCGCCGTGTCCATGACGAGTTGTTCACTCTCAATCACACAGGGCCCCGCGATCAAAAACGGACGATGCCCCGCGCCGATCTTAAACTGTCCCAAATCTACTTCGTACGCCATAGTCTCCCTGCAGGATGTGTAGGAAGTCTCCCAGCTGCGTTCCCGCATCGTTCAGCGGCTCACCGTACCGCACGGATACGATTCACCGCTTCGCCCGCTGCGGCCTTGCCGAAAGGCCATTTTCCTCATCCCGCTTGTTCTTTGAATACCCTGCCCGCTGAGTGTCCGTTGTTCACGGGATGCTCAAACTGATCTTTCAGCAAGGCCGCAGACGAGGCAGAACCGGAGGCGTAGCGGAGCTACGTCGAGGATTGTGCCGAGTCGAGAACGCCGTTGAAAGGCAGTTTCAGCATCCCTTACTTAGCGGCCGCACTTGCGGCGGAGCGCCGCCCCCACAAACCCGCTAAACAGCGGGTGCGGATGATGGGGCCGTGACTTGTATTCAGGATGAAACTGCGTGGCCAGGAACCAGGGATGATTCGGCAATTCGACGATTTCCACCAGGCGTCCATCCGGTGACAGGCCGCTCAGCACCAATCCCTTCGCCGTCAGTTGCTCCCGATAGGCATTATTGAATTCGTATCGATGCCGGTGTCGTTCCCGCACCTCGCTGACGCCGTACATTTTTTGCGCCAAGGTGCCCTCACCCAGCTTGCAGGCATAGGCCCCGAGTCGCATCGTCCCACCCTTGTCGTGCACGGACTGCTGGTCGGACATTAGATGAATGACTGGGTGCGGCGACTGCGCATCGAACTCGGCGCTGTTGGCGCTTGCCAGACCGGCGACGTTGCGGGCGAATTCGATGGTGGCGCATTGCATGCCCAGACAGAGTCCGAGGAACGGAATCTGATGTTCTCGCGCATACTGAATCGTGATGATCTTACCCTCGATGCCTCGCGAGCCAAACCCGCCCGGGATGAGAATGCCGTCGGCTTCGCGCAGGATCCGCTCCGTTCCCTGCCGTTCCACGTCCTCGGATTCGATCCAGGTGACGTTGACCCGGGTTTCGTGATCGATGCCTCCATGCACCAGGGCTTCCGCGAGGCTCTTGTAACATTCCTTCAGCCCGGCATACTTGCCGACCAGTGCGATGGACACTTCGTGTTTGGGATGCTTGATCTTCTGCACCATCGCGTCCCACTCGCGGAGGTTGGGCGGACCCGTCTCCAGCTTGAGTTGACGCACGATCAGTTCATCCAGCCCTTCCTTGCGGAAGACGATGGGAACTTCGTAGATGGTTTCGACGTCCTTGGCGGTGATCACCGCATCCTTCTCCACATTGCAGAACATGGCGATCTTTGCTTTCAGCTCCGGCGGGAGATAGCGATCGGTCCGGCAGAGCAGAATGTTCGGCTGAATACCGATTTCACGCAGCTTGTTGACGGAATGCTGGGTCGGTTTAGTCTTGAGCTCACCGGCGGCCCCGATGTACGGCACCAGCGTGAGATGGACGTACAGGACATTGTCCCGTCCGACGTCATACGGAATTTGGCGAATGGCTTCCAAAAACGGCAGACTTTCAATGTCGCCCACCGTGCCGCCGATTTCGACGATCGTGACGTCCATGCCCTGCGAGATCCGCATGATGCACTGCTTGATCTCGTCGGTGACATGCGGCACGACCTGTACGGTTCCACCCAGGTAATCGCCGCG
>WIAG01000044.1 GCA_014055495.1 Nitrospira sp. CR1.2 | reverse complement strand
GAGCCGATGATACTGACTGTCTGCGACGGCGTCGGCATCAGAATCCGGTCGTGCGCCTCAAGGATGATATCGTCCTCCGTGCCTTCCAGATGCTCGATCGACTCCATCCGGATCACCACCCGCCCCAATTCCAGCCGTGAGGTGATGGCCTCCAACTGCTGAAGCCGCAGCGACAACACCTGTTGCTCGGCCAGCCCTCCCCCTGCGGACAGTACCGCAGTGGTGCTGAGTCCGGTTGCCCCTGCCGCGCCTCCCGCCGCCTGCGCCGTCAATCGCTGACGCTCCGAGGCCACAAATCGCTCAAGTTCCGCCTGCTGCCGAAGCTTGACGGATTCGCGTGTCAGCACCAGGCCGGCAGGAAAGGCATTCGCCGTCACCCCGCCCGCCCGCTTCAACACCGAGCTCAACCGTTCGCCCGTTTCAATCGTGAAATATCCCGGCCGCTGCAGCTCACCCTCGACCAGCACCAGCTTGGGCGGACGATGCTGACTGGCCACCACCACTTGATCCAGGCGTTGGAGGAGATGGTTCTCCGCGTCATTTCCATCGAGCAACGCCCGAGGACTGAATTGGATCACCTTGGTTTGATAGGTAACGGGATCTGTCCTCACAATTTCGGCGCGATCCGCGTAGGCATCCATGGTCAACTGATCGTGAACCAGCAGATCCTTGACCTTCATGCCCGGGCGATATTCGTAGGGACCGGGGCTTTTTACCGCCCCGACGAGACTGACCACGTTGGTGATCTGTGTGGGGAGGATGCCGATCCGCACATAGTCCCCGTCCAGCAGCAACGGATCCCCGCCCGCGACACCGGGACGACTCTTCTCATGGCCTTGAGAAGCGAGGGCACCGACCAGATCCACATCGATCATGATCCGCCCGCGCTCGGGATCCAACCGGAAGAGATGGCAGCGTTGCCGGTCCGACAACGGGGTGAGGCCTCCCGCGAGCGTCAACAGCTCAGTCAAACGCACACCAGGCTTGACCTCGTAAATCGCCGGCCGCTTGATCGAGCCGCTGACCGCCACGACCGGACCGAGCGGCGGCACAAGCACGACGTCGCCGGACTGGAGGCGCTGATCGAACCGCCGGTCGCCGCGCAACAGGAAATCGTAGAGATCGAGATCGGCAACCGTCTTTCCCTCCCGCATCACCTTCACCTGGCGCAACGACCCGGAACGAGCCGGCCCGCAGGCGGCGTAGAGCGCATTCGACGCGGTGGCCAGCGCGCTGATTTCATACGCGCCGGGACGAACCACCTCGCCCACGACAAACACCTTGATGGTGCGGATCCTGGCCATCGATACATGCAATTCAAATCGTTTCAGGAGACTGCCCAGCCTTGCCCGCACCGCCTGCTCCACCTGGGAAAACGGCTGACCACCGACAGGAATCGCTCCCACCTGCGGGATCACGATCATCCCATCCCGTTCTACCGGCACGATGAAGCTGCGGTTAAAATTGGGGTCCGGCACATTCCAGATATGCACCGCGAGAGAATCCTGCGGACCGACGACATAATCCGGCCCCACCGGCACATCCTGCACCGGGGAAAAGGTATTGGCCTGGGCCTCAAAGAACTCGTAGCCGAACTGCCGGACGCGGCTCTTCACGCCGTGCAACACCGAAAATTCCGCGAAGGCTTCTTCGACATTGAAATCCTGCTGCCGCAGTAATTCCGCCGTGAACACCTTCTTTTCCGGTAAGGGCCGCCCCACTCCCGGTTGACCGGCAGGTGGAGTCACCGGCTGTGGAGGCGTCTGGCTGAGCGACGGTTGGAGTCCCAGCACCGCCCCCTGGCCAAAGGGCAACTGCGCGACACCTTTTTTCTCGCGCTCCACCTGCACCTGATACTCGATGCTCGACTTTTCCTTCTCAGCTTGCAGTTTTTCCTGCCGGCGATCCCGTTCTTCCTGCTCCTGTTTCATCCGTTGCTCGATGGAACTCGGCAGCAAACTGCTTGGCTCGACGGGCCAATAGTCGTTCAGATTCGGCACGGTTCCCTTAGTACTCAGGTCCGAAGCGAGAGGGATCGGACAGGGCACCTGGTTGGGCACGATCGGCTGCAAGGCCGTGGGATTGGTGACGATCGCCTGCCCCAGCTGACCACCGGTCCCGGGAATGGCAAATCCGCCGGGAGTAAGTAACCCGCCGGACACACCGGGTCCCGGCTGCTGTTGCAAGCCCCCCGGCACAGCCGGCTGTGACTGAAGATGCTGCGCGAGCAGTGAGGGCGGCAGCACAAAGGAAGTCACCAACATCCAAATGATGGTGTGCGCGCAGAGACTCGACCGCAGGGAGCCCCTTGTACGATGGGAAGAGTATCGACTTATACCCATAACCGCTCGCACCTCCTGCATCAGATCCGAGACGATCGGAGGCTGGTCCGAACGCGCGCGGCCCCAGCGATCCGGTCCGCCTGAGAAATCAAACTGGTAGCCTAAAACTGCACGGCTAAAGAAGTCCAGAACAAATGGTTCTGGGCCTGCACCCCGCCGGCAAATGTTTCATCAAAGGGCGTAATCGCCGCGACCTGGCCGGGATTCTTCACTCGCTGAAAGGTATACCCGGCCATCACCTGCACGTCTTTGGCATACCACCAGGTCAGGTCGATGGCCGCCTCACGCTTCTTCTCATGGACCGGCTGCCCCCGATCCCGTTCCTGGATGTTGAAATTCGCGCCGAGCTGCAGGGTATCCGTCAGATAGCGGGTCGTGCGGATGAAGAAATCAATGCCGTCGGTGCCCATGTGATGCCCGAGCGGAAGCCCGCGGTGCCGCATGCCACTGGTATAGGTGCCGTTGTTGTACCAAACTTGGCCTAACTCCGGATGGCGGCGCCGCCCATAGTCCGTGTCTGCGTATTCGATACGAAGATCCAGAGTATCGCCCGCAAATACCTGCGGGATGTAGATCCCTCCCAAAAAGGCGGCGCGGCTCGGCACAGGGAGTTGCGACCACTTGTCTTCCGTTGCAACCTCCCCGTAGAGCTGCAGCCCGGCCGGAAACGGAATCAGGTAGGGAACCGAGGGAATCCGGAGCCGGAAATCGGCCATCGCCTGTTCATTCACATCCCGATTGCCCGTTTGATTGGGCTCCGAGATGTAGGCATCGACCACCACGCCGGGGAATGACTGGTCGCGTCCACGGCCGCCGAACTGCGTCAGCCGAGTCAGGCCGAACTCCAGCCAGGAGGCCGGCAGGTAACTGAGCCGTAACCCAAACAGTTTCGCGCGCGGGAAATCCCGATTTTCCTCGAAACGACCCAGAAACGCATTGACCTTCCAGTCCCCAAGTCCGTTGAAGAATCCTGGCAATCGAAACGGACGTTCCGTGCCGAGTTTGATCATTTCCATCGGAAACGCGTGATCGGTCAGCAATAACGACCCGTGGTAGCCGGGCCCCCACCACTGCGTCCCTCGCCCCACCTCCAGCGCGACATTGGCATAACTCAATTTGAGGCTGAACTCGCGGAGGTAGAAATTCTCACTGTTGTTCGTCGCGCCCAGACCCAGCAGATGGCGATTGCTGATAAATTTCGGTTGGACCATCACAGCGGCCCATTCGTTCAGCTCCGCCCAGGCGCGCACATCGGTCTGGTTCTGCACGCCGTTGACGAAATATTCCCCGCCGCGATTTTCACGAAACCGGATGGTTTGCCCCCCGCCGATGGAGGACGCGTCCACCTCCGACGTCACACGCGCGCCAAACCGTAACGAACCGGTTTTCTCCTCTGGGCGCGGTCGAATGGTGCCGAGACGGATCAGTTCCGGCCGAAACTCTGCGAGCAGTCGCTCTAACAAAGGCTCCGCAATCGCCTCCCGGCCGTCGAGTGCCACCTCATCGGCCCGCACCCGCTCGATGGCCCGCGCCACATACTGCGCTGCCTGCATGCGGGTGAACGGTTTTGCGCCGACCAAGGCGCGGTCGATCACCTCCAGGGCAATCAAACGCTCGATGGCCTCGTACCCCCAATGATGCAGGGGCAGATTGCTTGAAGCCAGAGCGGTACCCCCGAGAAGCAGCCACAGGATCAGGCTCAACGTCAGAAAGAATAGGGAGCGGGGGACCTTCACAGGGCAGGCCGAACGAGAGCCACAAGGAAGACGTGGGGCACGGCAAAGTCGCCGGGCAGCGAAGTCGTAAGATACTTCCGCTTCATGATCGCCTACGAGAGCCGGCGGGCGATGGTCCGGAGGCCGTCACGATATCGGCTGAGGCGGCAGGCGCTCCCTCCGTCACCCCGTTGTCGGCATCGGGATTGCCGTCCAATGTTGCGGGAACCGGGGCCGGCTGGTAGCCCGGAAGAATTGTGCGAAGGAGTTCGAGCACTGTGGCGATACTGCCTTCAGCGGCCGACTCCTCCAGCTGCGCCACGAGCGTGGACAGGCGCGTGAGATCTCGTCCCGGGTCCGGCACGACGGCGAGCACCTTGGACACCGCCGTCATCTCGACCCGTTCATGGGCGGCCACCAACTCTTCCACCAGTTTCTCCCCTGGTCTGCATCCCACGTACGCAAGAGCAATGTCCTTGTCCGGGACAAACCCGGCCAGACGGATGAGATTGCGCGCCATCTCCACCACGCTGATTTGCTCACCCATCTCGAGGACAAACAGCTCTCCGCCCTTGGCCAGGTGTGTGGCATGGAGCACCAGGTGAACCGCCTCGGCCACCAGCATGAAATACCGACGCATCTGCGGGTCGGTGATGGTGACGGGTCCTCCCGCCTTGATCTGTTCAAGAAACAACGGGACGACGCTGCCGTTGCTGCCCAGGACGTTGCCGAACCGCACAGTCGCAAACCTGGTGCGCGACGAGCGCCCGAGTTTCTGCAACAGGAGTTCCGCGACCCCTTTGCTGGCACCCATCACGCTCACGGGATTCACGGCCTTGTCGGTCGAAATGAGAATAAAGCGTTCGACTTCATGGCGATGCGCGGCCTCGGCCACGATGCGAGTGCCGCCGACATTGTTCAACACCGCCTCACAAGGGTTGCCCTCCATGAGCGGCACATGTTTATGCGCGGCTGCATGAAATACGAGCGTCGGGCGATATTCGGCAAACAGCCGGTTCATCTGGCCGACCTCGGTGACGTCTCCGATCACCGGAGCGATCGACGGATGCCCGGCGGCCGTGAGTTCATTCGCAATGGCAAACAGGCCGTTCTCATACCGGTCGAGCAACACCAACGTCGCAGGCCCCAATCGTGCGACCTGCCGACACAACTCCGAGCCGATCGACCCTCCGGCGCCGGTCACCAACACGCGCCCCCCTTGCACCAGCACGCGCAGGGGCTCGGGATCCAAATCGACCGGAACCCGGTCAAGCAGGTCTTCAACGGAGAGGTTGCGGATCTGGCCGACCTCCACGCGACACTGCAACAGGTCACGCAAATTCGGGAGGGTCTGAATCGGCAGATGGAACGGCTCGAGCGCCGTGACCACTTCTCGAATCGTGGCGGGTGCCGCACTCGGCATGGCCACCAGCACCACGTCCGGCGCGTCCCCGGCGATGATGTCCGACAGGCGGGCTCGGCTCCCCAACACCTTCACCCCATGAATGCGGTGTCCGACCTTGGCCGGATCGTCGTCCACGAACCCGATCGGGCGGTAGCCGGACGAGGGATTGTTTCGCATCTCCCGCACAATCATCGCGCCCGCATCACCAGCTCCGACGATCAACACCCGCTTACGGCCCGTCCCCATCCAGCCACGCTCCCGCAGGAGCCGAGGAATCGCCCGCACCCCGGTTTGGAGACAGAACAGCAGCAAGGCATCGATGACAAAAATCGAAGAAGGATAGGCCCGTATGCCCAACCCCAGTCGGACCACTCCGACGAACACCAGCGTACTGAGCGCGATACTCAGCGCCAGATCACGGACATCCCACAAACTGGTGTAGCGCCAGAGACCGTCATAGAGCCGGAAGGGATAAAAAGCCAACGCCCGGATCGCCAACAACAGCGGGAGCAGGGTAAGGCACAACTCCCACTGAGCGGCGGGAACGGCTTGATCGAAACGAAGGAGAAAGGCCAACCCATTGGACAGGGCCGCCAGCCCCAGATAGGCGGCGAACAGCAGGAGACGCCGCTGGACGGCCGTCATGGCTGTAAAAACCGGAGCCGACATGACAGATCCCGGGACAGATAGTGACTCGAGGTCCCCGATGGGACCAGTCGAGAACATACTCCGTCTCTCATCGCCGAATCCAGCCCTAGGGTAAATCCCAGGTATGCGAAGGCGAACTGCCGGCAGGGGCCCCGGAGAGAATTCAGACGCCGAGGATCGCAGGACGATTACTTCTTGGAAGGCCAGACGAGCCTCAGCACTGTTTTCAGGATTAGGGAGAGGTCGAAGAGTAGAGAGGCTCGTTGCAGATACAGGCTTCCCAGCTCGATCTTGTCCGGCAAAATACGGGTTACATATTCGGCTTCCGGGTCTTCCGCCTGAGCCAGAAAATCCCCTTCATCTCGATACTTCAGTGACGCCAGGTCGGTCATACCGGGCCGTATCGAGAGCAACTGTTCATACTCAGATCGAAAGAGCTCAACGTAGTGCCGAACCTCCGGCCGAGGGCCCACCAGGCTCATATCTCCGATCAGCACATTAAGAAGTTGCGGCAGCTCGTCCAGCTTCATTGCGCGCAACCATCGTCCGGCGCGGGTGACGCGTGCGTCATTCCGACTGGTGATGAACAACCCTTCGTTGGCCCGATCGGCCGCCATGGTTCGGAATTTATAGATGAGGAACGGGGTGAACCCCCGGCCGATCCGCTCCTGCCGGAACAACACCGGGCCGGAGGAGTCGAGCTTGATCAGCGCGGCCAGGATCAGAAGGAGCGGACTGAACAGCACCAGGCCGAGACTCGCGCCCAGGATATCGACCAACCGCTTGATCACCGCCGATACTGCGTAATGAGTGATCGAACCACATTGATGACGTGCCCGATATCGGCCTCGCTCATACGCGAATAAATCGGCAGAGAAATGCTGCGTTCGAAAGCCGCGTGGGCATGCGGAAAATCATCGCGATGGTATCCGTACCGCTCCCGGTAATACGGATGCATGTGCAGGGGCATAAAATGTACGGACGTTCCGATCCGTTCTTTCTTCAACGCTTCGATAAAATCATCCCGGGTAATACGGAGACGCTCGGGATTCAATTGAATCACATACAAATGCCAGGCATGTTCATAGCCGGGCCGGCACAGAGGTCGCTGAATCTCCGGCAGTTCGCTGAACGCATCGTGATACACCGCGGCGATTCGAGCGCGCGCCGTCCAGAACCGGTGAGATTTCCTGAGCTGCTCGATGCCGATCGACGCAGCGATATCGGTCAGATTGTATTTGAATCCAGGCTCGCGAATCTCGTAATACCAGGATCCGGTCCCCGCATAGCGGCTCCATGCATCCTTCGTAATCCCATGCAGACTCATGCTCCGCATGCGCTCGGCGTAGTGGGCATGGTGGGTGGTGGCCATCCCGCCTTCCCCGGTCGTAATGGACTTCGTCGCGTAGAAGGAGAAACAGGTAATGTCACCGATCGCGCCGACCATCCGTCCGTGATCTGCCGCCGGCAGCGCATGCGCGGCATCTTCGACCACCTTCAACTCGTACTCCGTCGCCAATGACAACAGCCGATCCATCGCGCAGGGATGCCCGGCGAAGTGAACGGGCATGATCACCTTGGTCCGCGGCGTAATTGCCTGCGTCACTGCGTCGGGATCGAGGTTCAAGGTGTCAGGTTCACTATCCACCAGAACCGGTTTCGCTCTGAGATACGACACCACTTCGGCCGTGGCGGCAAACGTCATGGTCGGCAGAATGACTTCATCGCCTTCTTTGACCCCGACCGCTTCCAGAGCCAGGTGCAGCGCAGCCGTGCCGGAATTCGTGGCCACCGCATGAGTCGCGTGCACGGCCTGCGTAAACTCCTGCTCGAATTGCTTCGTCCGCTGCCCCGTCGTCAACCAGCCAGAGCGCAACGTTTCAGTGACCGCGCGAATTTCCTCTTCGCCGATCTCCGGAAGATGAAACGGGACCGCGTGTTCACTCATAGCGCACTGACTTTCGAATGGTTCCGAGATAATGGGTGCAGAGCCACGGCACTGCGCTCAAAAGCTGACAGGCAAACCAGGAAAGCGGTGCCAGCATCCGCGTGACCGGTGGGGCGAGAGTCATGCGGCTCAGCTCGATGGTACAGTCCCCAAACAGCCGGTGGATCTCGCGCGACGTGACCCCGCGAACATCGGGATTGCGTGGATTGTTCATGTGAAAGTCATACCACAGGATCAACCCATTCGGCCTCAGTACGCGCACCATCTCCCGGGCGAGCCGTTGTTGTACGTCCCGGTTCAGAATGGACGTAAACACAGTAGACTGGATGATAAGGTCGAAGCTTTCGCCGGGAAATTCGAGTTCGGCCGCATTTCGGCAAAGGATGGTCACCCCCTCCGGACTCAGGCATCGGGCTTCCTTAACACGTGGCTCCAGAAGATCCACGCCGGTGATGTGTCGTGGATCGGCACCCCAACGGATGAGATCTCGAATCCAGAACCCTGCGCCACACCCCACGTCAAGGATGCGAACGGCCTGAAGCGATGACCAACCGGCCCGCGCCAGGCTGGAGAGGACACGGCGCTCCCGCTCCTGAATCATGAACAGGTTACCGCAATTGAGGAAAGAATACAGCCCGGCACACGAGTCGGTCGTACGACGCGCATAGACGTCCCGGATCCGAGCCTCTTCCCGTTCAAGATCCTCCGCCTCGGTCGTACAGTTTTTCTGTGAGAGTTCCACAGGCGTCATCTGGACAGTGGGATCGCGTTCGTGGCGATATCGGGCCGCTTCCGACGGATCAAAAAATCGAATGTCCCGCGCATATAGCCCATGCCGTAACTGACATGGAGGGTTGGAAACACCAGCATCAGCCAGCCGGCGCAACGAAGACCGCTCTTCAATCCTACCGCAAACGAGACGGCAAAATCTGCCGACAGGTACAGGGCGACCAGCAGCAAGAGCATGAATCTGGAGGCGTGGGAACCGATCGAGGCGAAGGAAAGGCCGACGAGCAGCCCCAGGCAGACCATGGGAACCACTTGCCGTGCGGTGCCGATCCTGCCGAGCTTCAGAGCGACTAACGGTTTGAAATATCCATACTGATAAAACATTCTCCAAAGCTGCGCGAGCGACGACCGGGAATAATAGTAGGAAACCACGTCTGGGACCAACAAAATCCGCCCCCCGCGAGCGATCAATCGGTGATTGAATTCATCGTCCTGATTTCTGATGAGTTGCTCATCGAACAACCCGATTCGTGCGAACACGTCTTTTCTGTAACAGCCACCGAACACCGTATCAACCAATCGCGGCGTGGAGGTCCCGATTCGGAAATACGACATTCCCACACCGAACGGGTGCGAGAGGCCCCGTGCAATCGCGCGCGCCACGTGACTGTCATTCGCGGGCAGGGTCATGCACACCCCGCCGACATTGTCCGCCCCGCTCTGCATGAGCCAGTCAACTAGTCTCGAAATGTAGGTCGAGGAATACTCCGCATGGGCCCCCATGATCAGGATAATATCCCCGCGCGATTCCGCAATTCCGACATTAAACGCACAGGGAGTGACCAATCGAGGATTGTCCACCAGTCTGATCGATGGATGTCGCGTCGCGTAACGAGACACAATCGTTCGCGTCTCATCCTGGCTCATGCCGTCGATGAGCAAGATCTCGAGGCGGTCCTTTGGATAATCGTTGTTGAGGATCGAGTCGAGGCACGCGCCGATAAACCGCTCCTCATTGCGGCACGGAACCAGGACGGTCACGGCAGGTTGTGATGTATCACTCATCCGCGACTCTTTCACTCCGCAAGAAGAGGCGTCCGGCGGTCGGGATTCAGACAAAGCATGCGGCAGAATTTTCCCTCGGTCGACGCCAGGAGCAGAATGACCGTGGGGAGCAAGAAAGCTTCGACGAGAAGCGCTTTATACCCTTCAAATCCAGTCCTGATCAGCATGGGGATACTGGCCACGAACATCCAGGGCAGCACACGCCCCCACAATATCCAAAAACGCGATCGGTGTGGGCCGGCACGATGAGCATTGACAGAACATCTGGCCCACACCCACCCCCACAGCAGCGCTCCGGCTAGGATTCCAAGCACGCCGAAATTGAGATACCACCCTGCCGCATGATGAATGGTAAAGCCCTGTCCTTCAGCCACCCCGATACTATCGGAATAGTGCAGATAAATATCCGGCGGCCGGTTCGGCCATGCAAATCGTGGAATCACCGAGGCGAGCATGCTGAGCACACTCTCTCCATAGGTCAACGGCACGTTGAGAGCCAGAGCCCCGTACAAGGAAAAATGCGCCGAGAAGGCTTCATTGCTTGACGCGACAAACTGCACGGCGTCCAACCAATGAGCCGGCTCGAGATCCTGCAGGCCTCCCGCAACCGCCGCCAGCGGCAAACCGCGCAACGTGTCGACGAGCCACAACCCGAGCAAGCCAACCGCACCGGTGAGCGTCAACGCAACCAATCGAGGACGCCGTGCATTGGCGAGGTACAGAAGACCACCTCCGATGCCGACGAAGAGCAATTCATTCTTATTCCCCAGGATGAGCGCGAACCAGAACAGGCCCGCCGCAACGGCCAGATATCCCGCCCGTACGGCCCATCCGCCTGAACCGACGAACAGACGAGCCTCTCTACCACTGCTCAAAATGCTCAACCCGATAGCGGCTGACAGCATCGCTCCACGGCTCAACAACTGATGGATGGTGAAATAGGGCGGCAATTCTCCCAATCCTCCTCGCGTCACCAGGTAGGTGGAGAGGTTCATGCTGTCGGCCATTTCCAAAGGCTCGCGGATGAGCGCGTAACTGCCAATCCCGCACAGCACCGCCAGACAAAGCAAGACTCCATGGGACACATCGATCGGGGCCGTCCAGGTGTCATCCGGCACAGGCCCCGGCTTCAAGAACAGGAGCAGCGCGATCTCGATCACAATGATGAACGCCGCATAGAGCAGTAATGTCATCAGGTAGTGGTCATCGAGCATGACGGGAAACAATTTCGCTTCCAGATAATCGTACCGTTTTCCACTCTCGCCGCCGAGCCGGTCTTGCACGATGGACCAGGCTCCGAACAGAGACCAGTAATAGATCAGACCGATGCCGAGAGGGAATGAGAGATGGCGGGTTCTGCTCCAGACAAGCCATGCGAGAAGCAGAATCACGATTGTGACACTCGTTAAAAGCAGGTAAAAATCCACGTTGCCTATCTCGCGCTTTAAGCAGTCTGGTCACTGGCGAGGCCTATCCCACCGCCTGACCTATCTCAGCACATATTGCGAACGGCTTCCCGATACACCGCTATGACACGTTCAGCGACATGCTCGGAAGAGACGTCTTGAATGACCTCGCACCCATTAGACCGCTCGGGCTGCAGCAAGATGTCGGCCAATGCCCTGCCGATCTCGATCGGATCTCGACTGACAATCTTCGACGGCCGAACGTATGCCAGCCGCTCTTTGACATCGCCGACATCGACTGAGACCACGGGAAGATTACAAGCGATCGCCTCCTTCACCATGTTCGGCGAACCTTCCCAATCGCTGGTCATGAGCAAACAATCCGCCGCATTGAGATAGAACGGCATCCGTTCCTGCGTTTCAGAACCGTCCAGGACCTCCAATCGGATGTCATCGCACCACTGATGAGCTATCCGTATGGCAGCCTCGGCCAGGTCCAATCGCTTCCGTATCGCGTCGAAACCTGCATTAAATATGACAACCTTCTCCTCCGATTTCCAACCCATGCGTAGACGCGCGGCCGCTTTCGCCATCGGCCTGAATCGCTGCAGATCAACGCCGCTGGGCACAACAGCCACGAATCTTCTCCTCCACCACAAACGATTTTTCAGCTGCGTAGTGACACACATCATCCGGCTCGCACGCAGCGCGGCGCATTGCGACAACAATCTCCCGACTGCGGAGCGAAGCGAAAACAGACCTGGACCAGGATTGAGATCGCTGCCTCTATACGTGATCACTAACGGAAGCCGCGATACAAGCGCGCACACTGCTGCGGTCACGGTCCCGTAGTGCGCATGGATGAGATCCGGATGAAACTGCGCCAATTCTCTCCGCAGCCGTGTGACTTCTCGAACGAGCACGACAGGCGACGTCCGTGATTGCAGAAACACCGAGCGGCACTCCACCCCGGCCTCGGATAGCGCCAGGATCTGATTCTTGGCGAAAATCATATTGGAGGAATCTGCGGGGCCGGGAAGTACATGACACACACGAAGCGCCTTGCTGGAATGCCCTCGTTCCGGCGGGCACGCCATGGAGACTGCCGGGACCATACCGCTCACTTCGCACCCACCTCCTGCCGAGCCCCGCCGAAAAGCGATTCATAGACCGCCGACTTCCTCACGGCTCGAGCGAATACCTCATGTCCAACGCTGTTCCAATGATGATCGTCAGGGTGTTCGAAGTGCCGGCCGGACCGCGAATAGTCTTCAAGAAACTCCCGTTCCATATCCACAACCTCGAACCCGTTCTCGACGGCCCGGTCCATCAAATACGCGCGCATAAGACCAAAATAACTGCGCGTGGCTGCGTCGCGTCGAACAGGCTCATACAACTCAGGCCTGGGAGCATCAACGACAAGGAGAATGCTCGACGCAGGCAGCCCCCCCCTACCAGGCAGTTGCCTCAGGAAGGCGTCGACCGCAGTTTTCGAATCAGCGATCCTCACTGGATCAGCATGCTCGACGGTATTCCCCACGTACGTGTTCAGCTTGGGGTCTGCACCGAACCAACCCTTCACCCGCTTCAGACTCCGATCCAGCAGGCTCGCGACTTCCAAATTGGCCACGACGTACATCGCCAAAGAAGAGGCCGCGACATAATCCCTCCACAGCGGAATTTCACGGTCGAGCCGGATGAGCTGCATCTCGGCGGTCCCATTCTGCGAAAAGTAGTGAAACCCCGGCACCTGCTTGTATCGCAGCAGGCTTTCGTCAAAATCGTTCCCGACCACGGTCACCACGAGGCCGTCGGGGCGAAAGACGTCTTTGACATAGTTCGCATAGGCCAAGTATTGACTCAGCGCCGACCCGGATGCGCCGAAACTATACACAGACCCTCTCGCTCCAATGTCACGCCTCAAGCGTGCCGCCGCCGTTTGATCGGACGGAACCATGGCTGCTTCGATGTAACTGTCTCCGACGATCGCCAGCAACGGCGTGGCGTGTTTCGGATCGTAGTCCACCTCGGAAAGGAACCCTAGATTGTTGGTTCGCACGCGATTCGTAATGGAAAAATTCCAGCCTTTGGACCACACGGCCGTGCGGTTCGGCGCATAGCGGTAAATCGGGTTCGCATCGTTGACAGCCAGCGCACGGAACCCTTCGCTGACCGGCAGCAGCCTCAGGCTGATTTCCAGGAACATGCCGCAGGCCAACAGGGACAGCAACACGGTCACCACCATCACGGACAGTGACGCGCGATGCGAGCCTGGAGTCATCGCTTTCACAGCCTTTTCATCTGTCCCGTCGAGACTGACTGCCAATGAACGTCACTCACAGATTCGGGCTCCACCGTTGCAGCCATCGCTCCAGGGCCCAGAGGCAATAGACTCGTTGATACAAGTTATATCTGCTGATCCGAAGATCGTCCCACCGTTGCTCGACAAAGCACCGGAGCAATCGCTCAAGATAACCGGCAGACACAATATCTCTGACGCGTGCCGTCGGTAAACACAGTTGCTGATGGAGCTCACGACGCCCCCGGTCCCCCAGCCAGGCATCAAACGGAAACCCGAACCCCGTTTTAGGCCTGCGGCAGATCGCCGGCGGCACATAGCGTTCGGCAAGTTTCCGGAGGAGCCGCTTGTTCTCCCCGACCGAGTACTTCCAGCGTTCCGGTATCCGAGCCGAACAGGACAACACCGATTCTCCCAGGAATGGAATGCGGACTTCCAGGCCATGGGCGCTGCTCATCATGTCGACTTTTCTCAAATAGTCGCCCGGCAAGGCCGTGTTCATCGTGGCATCGATGAAATCCGCGCCACCGACTTCCCTTGAGCGATCGCCGGCCCCCATGAGGATAGGAACACAAGCAGCGGTTTTCTGCCTGGCGGAAGGAGTCAGCATGCCCTGCAATTCTTCAGGGAACAGATAACAGGACAAGGCCAGAAGTCGCTCGTTGCCGGACGCCTCCGCAGCCCGTAACAATCGCTGAACTTGTCGCACCCGCTCGGAGAGCGAGACCCGCGAAACCGTGTGAGAGAAGAGGAGCATTGCCCGAAGAGTCCAGGCGGGCCACCGGCCCAATGCCCTGGCGAAATCCGCATACCCATAGCGGGGATATCCCCCGAACATCTCGTCACCACCGTCTCCTCCTATCACCACTTTGACAAACGGTCTGACGGCTCGACACATCAAGTAGGAGGGTACGGCGGATGAGTCCCCAAATGGTTGATCGAATTGCGAAAGCACCTCGTCGATCAACGCCAGATTTCCCTGCCCGACCGGCACACGGATCTCATGATGATCCGTTCCCAAATGCCGGGCCACCATGGCCGCATAGGGGGATTCGTCATAGGAGCTTTCACCGAACGCCACCGTGAACGATGGAACTTTTTGCCCGAGATCGTTGACGAGCATCGCGAGCAGAAGGGACGAATCGATTCCTCCGCTCAAAAACGCCCCGATCGGCACGTCTGCGACGAGCTGCTCACTCAAACTTTCCAAAATGGCGCGGCGGCCGGCTTCAAGAGAAACCGGTTCGCTCCAATCGGCCGGCGCCCGCTTCCACGTCCAGTATCTCCCACGCTCAATCCCCCGCCTCGTGACACGCAGCCACGACCCGGGCTCAACTTCATGGATTTCCGAGAAGAACGTGCGTGGAGGAACGGTATAGCTGAGCTGGAGAAAATCGACGAGGGCGGCATAATTCAAGGTAAGCGCACGAGCGCTCAGCTCTCGAAGCGCTTTGATCTCCGACGCAAAGCAGAATGCCCCGTCGAGCGTGGCATGGTACAAGGGCTTGATTCCGGTTCTGTCTCGTGCGAGAAAGAGCTCGTTCTCCACCGTGTCATACACCGCCAACGCAAACATGCCGTGGAACTTCGACAGGCAGGTGGCCCCCCAATAGCCGTACGCTTCGAGGAGCACTTCCGTATCGGACTGCGTGCGAATCCTTTTTCCAACCTGTTCAAGCTCCTCCCGCAGACTCTGGAAATTATATATTTCACCGTTGTAGACCATGACGTAGCGCTCGTCGGCCGAACGCATGGGTTGCTGCCCTCCGGCCGGATCGATCACCGCCAGGCGCGCGTGTCCCAGCCCGACGGTGTCCGTCGGATCGACCCACTTTCCCGACCCATCCGGTCCCCGGTGGTGCAACGCGCGAACCATTCGCCCGATCGTTTCCGAAAGGGCGTGATCCGCTGCCGGCCTGACAACACCACAGATTCCACACATAACGACCTAACGGAGTTCTCCCGGCATGAGAGTGTCGCCCTGGATCGCAGGCTGTTCCCGAAGCTGTGCCACGGCACGTCTCCTCAGCGCGGCTCCGAGCACGACACTATTCAAGACATAGTAGGCACTGATCGCGGTCGCGACTCCAACCAGACCGGCAAGCCAGGCCCCGATCCCTTTCAAGATCAATCCCACTGTATAGGTCAGCGCCTCGATCTTCGCGGGAGTCGTCATGTCGCCCTGGGCATAAAAGGCGTTCACCAGGATGTGATTGATGCCGCCTACCAGGACGACGCCCGAACAACTCATCAAGATGATCCACATCCTGATCAGATCGCCGGCCTGCAAGATGCCGACGCGGCTCAGTTGATTCAAGAGATCCAGGCGGTGCACGGTGAACGCCCCGAGGAAAAGCGCAAGCACCACCCCTCCACTCAACCATCCCATCCACCACACGCGTTCGCTCCATAACGCATTGAACGAGCGCCAGGATTTTTCGCTCGCCAGTCGAGCCAACCTAGGAACGATCGGAGCGACCACGCCATGATTGAGCACTCGTCCTATCGCCGAATGCACCCGAAGCACCAGATCCAAGACGGCGATGCTTCCAGGGGCGAGAAGGGAGGCAAAAAACCGATCGACGACAAACCCGGTGCGGTGGTACGAAGCACCGGCCACAAGCGGCCGCATCCGCCTCCACACATCCTTCGAGAGCAACGGAATATCGGCGAGAGAACCTTGCGCCACTCCGGCCAGCACCGGTAATTGCAGCAACACAGGGCCGGTAACGATCGCGACTTGTACCCAGGCAGCCAGCCGCACTCCCCATCGATCCAGCCCGACCACGAGCAGCCCCCACCCGCCGCAGGTACAGATCAGAACCGTCAAGGCAGGCCAGACAAAACGACCCTTGGCTTGGGAAAGGCACATCAACATGATTCCACAACCGGCCCCTATCACGCCCACCGCCTGAATCCGAGCCAACTCTACCGTGAGCGCAGCAGTGGAGGCAGCCAGCCCGGGCGCAAGAAACGGGACGACGATCGGCGCGACGAGAAATAACAGAAAGGCGACTATCGACGAGACCGCCGCGACGGCGCACAGCAGCGGCCACCCAGCCCGGTCCCGATCGGCCTCCGTCTTCGACGAGAGGAACGGGATTAAGACGAATCCGAGCGGCTCCATGAGGAACGCGGTCGCAATCTGCGGCAACGTGCCCCCGGCATAGAGGGCATCGGCTTGGGCACCGACGCCCAGATGCGCGACGGTATACCATTGGATCCCGAAGGCGCTTACGATTTGCAGCACAATGACGGCGGACAGGGTTGGGCCGACGTGTAGCCCCCTCTTGGCCGGTCCGTCATCCCGATCATGAGCCGCGTGAGGAGCGACACCGAGTTGCCGCGGGCTTACCATTCTTCCGCCAGCCCATCCCGACCTTTGCGATAGCGCCGTTGACAGACATGACATGTGAGCGGCCCTCGGGCGGCCTTGAGTTGCTCGCCGCACCGACACATCCAGCCGACGCGGCGGGCAGGATTTCCCACGACGAGCGCATGCGCGGCGACGTCGCTCGTGACCACGGCACCGGCACCGACGAACGCATACGAGCCGACGGTCACTCCGCACACTACCGTGCAATTCGCGCCCAGACTCGCGCCATTCTTAATCAAGGTCGGCCTGAGCTCGTTCATGCGCGGGACCTCACTGCGCGGATTGAGCACATTCGTAAACACTACTGATGGGCCGCAAAACACCGCGTCTTCCAGGGTCACCCCTTCATACACCGACACGTTATTCTGGATCTTGACCCCATCCCCGATGATTGTGTTCTGGCCGATCACGACATTCTGACCGATACGACAATTCTTTCCGATTTTCGCCCCACGCATGACATGCGACACATGCCAGATTTGCGTTCCCGCACCGATCTCAGCCCCCTCATCGATAAACGCTGATTCATGCGCCGTATAGGGACGCCTGGGCGAACCGGTCTCCGGCGGGCGTCGCATCACCTGTCCGGTTTCGAGCGATTTCTGGCACAGTTGGAGTACCTGCAATACCCGCAGAGCTTCACCCCCATCGGTTCTGGGCGTGCTCCGTGTCCTCACGCAGTCGAGGAAATACGCGCATTCGGCCCGCAACGGTTCCTCGTGAGCCACCGGCACAACCTCCGCGTCCATTTTTGTGGGCACAGGGAGTTGATCTTTCCATCCGATGGAGTGGGGATAGAGCAGCAGCTTCCGCTCAGGCTCTATATCGTCGAAGACCGCCATCTTTTGACTGCCCACCACAATCAACTTCTGTTCTTTGTACGGGTGCAGCCAGGAGACAAAGACGTGCGCTTTCACACCACTGGGAAAGGACAGCAGGCTGACGGTGACATCGGCAATCCGTTGCTGCAAGTAGTTGCCGCCCTGAGCATGGACCGTCTCCGGCATCTCGTTGAGGAGCCCGAGAATCACCGACAGATCGTGAGGCGCAAACGACCAGAGGATATTTTCTTCTCTTCGCACCCGTCCCAGGTTCAATCGATTGGAGTAGATGTACTGGATGCGCCCCAGTTCCCCTTGAGCGATCAGCTGCTTCAGCGTGAGCACCGCGGGGTGATACCAGAGCAAATGCCCGACCATCAGCACCCGCCCCTGAGCCGCCGCGAGCGCGACCAGTTCCTGGCCGTCTTCAAGGGTGAGGCAGAGGGGTTTCTCGACGAAGACATCCTTCCCCGCCAGAAGCGCATCCTTGACCAGCCGGCCGTGGGTTTCAGCGGGAGTTGCGATTGCCACCGCATCGATTGTGCGGTCCCCGAGCACATCGGAGGGTGAAGCTGTTGTGGCACATTCCGGATAGCGCTGCGCGAAATAGGGAAGCACCTTCTCGTCGGTATCACAGACAGCCGCGAGTGCCTGAAGTTCGGCGAAATTCCGGATCAGGTTCTTGCCCCAGTAGCCCGCTCCGATCACTGCTATTCGGCTCATGACCCTATTCCCTCTGCCAATCCAGTCTTCCACACACCTGAACTCACGCGCGCCCCGCCTGGCGGCATCCTGGGAGAACCCTCCCTAAAGGGTTCCCGAACGTTGACGTTTCACACTGCTCCCACTTATGATCCGCCCCCATTGTGCTTCAGCCCACTCCCCTCACATGGCGCGCGCTTCCACTGATCGTCGTTTGGACGCTCTTCGCGCTGTTCGACACACTTCCGGCCTCGGGGGACAGCACGGGGGATTCCGCCTCCGCCCCGCATGCGCTAGACCTGCATGTCGAAACCACAACCTTCCTCCTGAACCTTGAAAAACAAGGGCTCGAGGACAACACGTTCACGAATGGCCTGGGCCGGGATACAACCCTGATGGGCAATCTGCTGAACGTGTACGTGCGGAAACGCCTGCTGTCCTCCGTAGACCTGGACCTTGGAGTGTTCGCCAATATGCCGTACGGCCATGACACGGAAGTGTCGCAAGTCCGGCCGATCGTCCGCCTTCAATATCGCCCCACTGAAGAAATCACGGCGCTGCTCGGCACCCTTGCGGTCCCGCACCGGGACTTTCACGACGCGGTCTTCGACAACGCCAACCGGTTTGTGCGACCGATCGAACAGGGTGCGCAAGTGACGGTGAACTCAGAGTATTACCGACAAGACCTGTTTATCAACTGGGAGCAGGCCTTCCGGGGCTCCGCCACCAATCGATACGATGTGGGTTATGCGGGGCAACTTCGAGCCGGCCTCTTCCGCTTCAATGGGCAGGCGCACTGGGTCCATCACGGCCAAGCGCTTCTCAAACTCGATCGCGCCTTCAATACCGGCAACAATCTGGTGACCGCGTTCGGCCCTGAACTCGTTTTCGAACCGGCACGGTACTTCCGTTCCCTCCGATGGTGGAATGAACTCGGCATCCGGCTGACGTATCTCAACAGCTTCAATCAAGCGGCTCGCGCCGACCCTTATGACCAGGGACGCGGCTACGACGTTCAAGCCTGGCTGGATATCGCAGGCTGGCGGCCGCGCATAGGATTCTGGCGCGGCGTGAACTTCCTCGGCCAACAGGGCGATCCTGAATTCGTCGCAGGAAATTTCATGGAAGTGGGGCTCTCGAAAGTGTATGCGCTCGGGGAGAATGCCTCCATCGAGTTCGGGGTGCAAGCAAGACGACTGCGCAACGCGGTCAATGAATTTATCCCGCAGGGGACCAAATGGGTGAACCAGCAATATCTCGTCTTCAATTGGAACTGGGATACCGCAAATGGTCAGTTCATGAGAGACCTGCTCCCCGCGCAGAGCCCCTCGGCCGCCGCCGACCCCTCAGACTCCACGCCTCGATTCACGGCCAAGTTCGATGCTCTGACCTATGTGTATAACATCGGCTACTCCGGCCTGCGGGCAATCGGAGGGCGACCGGTCGCGAACAGTACGCTCGCCGGTCAATACCTTGCACCTGTGCTGCGATACAGCCCTTCGTCCAGGTTGAATCTGGATATCGGCGTCTTTGCAGGACTGCCCGTCGGAGACACACAACGATTCCACACGGTACAACCAATCCTCTCGGCGGAGTATGAAATCTGGCCGGCGGTGTCGGTGATCGCGGGCACGATCAAGCGGAACCACCCGTTCGTGGACGCACTGTTCAACGATGCCTCGCTGTTTTCACGACCGATCGAGCAGGGTTTCCAGCTGCTCGTGAATCGCGAGCACTATCAGCAGGACCTGTTCATCAACTGGAATCAGCTCGAGACGTTTCAAAAGGCGGAACGGTTCGACGTGGGATATGCGGGACGCGTGAGTGCCGGAGTTCTCTCCTTCAACGGCCAGGTCTATTGGACGCACAGCGGCGGCGCGCAATACTCCGAATCACGCACCTTCTTCGGCGCCGGTCTGCCGCGCGACCGGCCCGCATCGAACAATTTCCTGACCGCCTTCGGACCGCAACTGACGTTCCAGCCCAGCCGCTATTGGTCGGCCCTCTCCTGGTTCAAGGAAGTGGACGTGATGGCGCTCTACCTCACAAGCCAACATGAACCGACACAGAGCGGGATGCCGATCGAGCGTGGTCGCGGGTATCAACTCACCGCCGGACTGAACCTGGACGGATGGCGCCCCTATGTCACCTTCTGGCGAGGCGAGCATTTCGTGAATGAACAGGGCGACCCGGCCTACTACGCCGGACACTTCACGGAGTTCGGACTCTTGCGCGATTTTCTGCTGCCGGCCGGCTTCTCCTTGCGGGTCGGCGGGTTCGGACGCGTAATCGACAATCGCATGACCCATACCGAGTACGCGTTACTCAACTGGTCCTGGGATCAATCGCCGTGGCGCGGGTTCTGCTTACGACCGACGTTACTGCATCGAAGCGAGTCGTCCTGCAACCAGCCTTGAGACACACTTCTCTCTTGCCACCCCGCATCAAGCCCGTTAGAGTAGCACCAGCGACAGGCGGCAGGCAGACGGTCGTTCATGGTGGAGGGTGTATGTTCCGTAGGAAGTTGGCGGTTTTGTTCGGAATCGTGGCGCTTTGCCTCCCTTCGCTTGGTCATGCCGAAAACTATGTTGCATTCGCCATCGGGCCGAATATTGCCACCCTCGATACCACGGACGTCGGCAAAATCGACCTCGCGAACAATCTGGCGTATGGCGCGAAATTAGGCCACTATTTCGACGATCGGGGGTTCAACTGGTTCGGCCTCGAAGTCGACATGTATCGATCAGCGCCCGACATTAAGCAACAAAACGTTCCCGCGTCCACCAATCGCTTTCTGTCGCAAAAAGTCCCCGGCGCGGACTTTCTGGTGCATTCGCTCGCATTCAACGCGCTGGTCCGCGTCACCGGTTATCAATACAAAGTTGAGCCCTATGCCGGTCTCGGCATCGGCCTCAATGTGGGGAATATCTCGGATGGAAACTTCAGGCCCGAAGCGTCGTTTGCCCCGAGCTTTAACGTGTTAGCCGGCATAAAATATTTCATGACTCCGAAGATCGCCCCCTTCATTGAATACAAATACAATTTCGCCCATTTCAGCTTCAGTCGCAGCAACATCACGGCTGACTACCGCGCCAACCTCTTCATGTTCGGCCTCGCCTATCACTTCGGTCGCTGACCGACCTCCGGACCTGGAATCCCCCTTCCCCGGTAGAGTACTCTTGTCTCGTCTCAGTGCCGTGGTCGAATCGAACGGCCGGCCCTGCGCGATTCGGCGCACGTGATGGTGAACGCCCGATATGCAGTCGCTTTGAGCGCCATGATGACTCCCCGGCAGACCTGTTACCTGTCGATCGATCTGGAAGACTACAAACACGCCACCATGCTCGACATGGGGTTGGAGCCGCGCACCAATCCGGATCAAACCTGGAGGGGCGTCACCCGCATCCTCTCCCTGTTGCGCGAGACCAAGAGCCACCCTGGGCTCACATGCTTCACCACCGGGCAGGTGGCCAGGGATCAGCCCGACCTCGTGCGCGAGTTGGTTGCGCAGGGGCATGAAATCGCCTGCCACAGTGATCAGCATGAGAATGTCTACTCGCTGGACCGGCACGAGTTCCTGCACAATCTCCGTCGGGCCAAGGATGCGCTGGAGACGGCCGGCGGACAACCGGTGATTGGCTTCAGGGCGCCGAACTTTTCCATCGACGACCGGACCGCCTGGGCGTATCCCGTACTCGCAGAAGCGGGATTTATCTACGACTCCAGCCTGACCACGGACCGCCCGCGAACCAAGGCGGAAGCCTACGATGTGATGAGCCTGCCCGATCGAGAGCTGTTCGAGTTTCCCATGTACCGCCACATGCTCACGGGATCGCACGGCATCCGGGTCATCGGCGGGACCTTTTTCCGGTTGTTGCCGCTCGGCCTGATCGTGAGGCTCATGAAGAAATCGGCCGCGCTCGGCTTCGTCCCCTTGATCTACCTCCATGCCGCCGATGCGGATGACCAACCGAGCCCGGTCGGGTGGAACGAGATGCGCCGCCTCACACACATTTCGCGTTGTGCCTGGAGCCTGCGTCAGCAACAGTGGCTGCTGGGGGCGCATAGCGTAGCCGACAAACTTCGCGCCATTCTCACACTATTCGCCCATCAGGGCCCAATGCAGACGGCGCTTCCGGTTCACACCTCCATCACCTCTTAGAACTGACCACCATGTATATCCTCGGCTTGGCGACCATGGGCGAAAGCGCCGCGGCACTGCTCAAAGACGGCATCCTGATCGCCGCCGCGGAGGAAGAGCGGTTCACCCGCATCAAACACGAAGGATGTTTTCCGATTCGCGCGGTCGCCTTCTGTCTGGCCAAGGCCGGTATTTCGCTGGCGGAGATCGAACATGTCGGCATCTACTGGCAACCGTTCCGCATGGGTGTCCGCGCGAGAGGTATGCTGAAGGCCGCGCTGCGAAACCCCGCCTCATTCTTCAGGCAGGCCGGTAGTGCCCTTCGAGAACTCAGTCCGGCCGGCGGCGGCCACGCCCCGGCCAGCCAGGGAAGTTGGATGGAGCTATTCTCTGTGCGGTCGCTCCTAGAGAAACAATTTGGTCCCTTCCACGGCCGTCTCCATTACCTCGATCACCACCGATGTCATATGGCGAGCGCCTTTTTCGCCTCTCCTTTCGAACAGGCGACGATCCTCGTGTTCGACGGAGCGGGGGAAGAGGCCTCCACCACGTTGGCAGTCGGGAGCGGGACCAGGCTACAGATATTGCGGTCGATCCCATGGCCCCATTCACTCGGCCATTTTTACTCGACCATGACGGGTTTTTTGGGCTTCACCATGTTGGACGGCGAATACAAGCTGATGGGCCTGGCGCCTTACGGCAAGCCGGAACATTTCCCGTTCATTCGCAAGAACATGCTGGTCACCGATGCGCCCGGCTCCTACCGGCTCAACCATGCGTTCGTCGATTACCATGCCGCGCTCCAAGGAAAGTTCCCCCGGGCGCTGCGAGAGATGTTTGGCAATCCCCGGCAGCACGACAGCGCGCCTTTCACTGACCGACACCGAGAGATTGCCGCCAGCACCCAGGCCGCGTTCGAAGACGTGGTGCAGGACTTGGCCCGCTGGGCGTTTCAGGAAGGCGGACGGCAGGACAACCTCGCCATCGCCGGAGGGTGCAGTCTCAACTGCGCGGCGAATGGTCGCTTGCTCCGCGAGGGGCCGTTCGACCGGATCTATGTGCCACCCGCTCCACATGACGCAGGATGCACGGTGGGGGCCGCGCTCCTGGTCTATCACGAGGTCCTGGGACATCCGCGACAGTTTGAGATGACCCACGCCTACTACGGGCCGGAGTATGGAGAGGCGGAAATCGGCCAAGCGCTCCAGGCACAGGGGATCGAGACGCAACCGATTGCCGACGAAGAGGCGCTGCTGGCAAAGACGGTGGACCTCCTGACAAGCGGCAGCGTGGTGGGCTGGTTCCAAGGCGCAATGGAATTCGGGCCGCGTGCGCTCGGGGCGCGCTCCTTTCTTGCCGACCCTCGACATGAGAGCATTCGCGACACGATCAACGCCAAGATCAAGAAGCGGGAGTTGTTTCGGCCCTTTGCCCCGTCGGTCAAGGAAGAGGCAGCGGCGGAGTATTTCCACGGCTCGCAACAGAGCCCATTCATGACCCTGACCCTGCCCGTTCACGCCCACCAACGCGACCGGATTCCCGCCGTCACCCACATCGACGGATCGGCCAGAGTGCACACCGTGCGGCGCGCCGACCATCCGCGCTACTGGAATCTGCTCGACCGGTTCGAACGCGCAACCGGCGTGCCGGTCCTGCTCAATACCTCGTTCAACATTCAGGAGCCGATCGTCTGCACACCCGAGGAGGCGCTCGCGACGTTTCTCAAGAGCGGCGTCAACGCGCTGGTCATGGGGAATTATTTCATCGAGCGGAAGAGGCTGGGGAGAGCATAGTATCAGACGATGCCGGCAGGCAGAATCAACCACCAACGATTCCCCCTGCCAGTGACCATCAATGTCGAGCGCCGTTCAGGCCTCCATTGGTCGATAGGTTCCTTCGATTCTCCTCTATCCACCGGTTCGCCCCCACTTCCGACCGCATCCTGGGAAGGCTCTCAGTTTCAAGGAACCGGAAGATGGGGCTAAACTCAATTTTTCTGGATGAGTACCGGGTGGAGGCCATATCATGGGCTGATTGACGGCTTCTCAAGAGGTCAGATAGTATTCCTCCGACGCGCTGTTCGTTCATTGTCATATCGTCGCGAAAGTTGCCTGCAGGAATGAAGACCGGTCTGGCTGTTGTTTACGGGCTTGGGCTGATTTTTTTTGCGATCTCCGGGGTCTTCGAGGCAGGCGCCGAACCCTCCGTCGCTGCGCCTCACCCTTCAACCAGTACGACGCTGACATGGCACTACGAGGGGGAGCACGGTCCTTCGCACTGGGGAGCGATTGCTCCGACCACCGCATCGTGCGAAAACGGCACGCACCAGTCGCCGATCAACATCCGCACCACACCCCATGCGTCTTCCGTCCATGACGAACTGTTGATCCACTATCATCCCTCGACGGCGAAGGTCGTCACCTCCCATCACACCATTGAAGTCGATTTTCAATCCGGCGGGGCGCTCGAAATCTTCGGGCGATCGTATGCCTTACAGGAATTTCATTTTCACGAGCCCAGTGAGCACCAACTCAATGGCCGGACCTATCCGATGGAAGCGCACCTCGTGCATCGGGACGAGTCGGGTCATCTGGTGGTACTGGCGATATTAATGGATCTCGGGGTGGAAACGGCACCGCTCGGCGCCGTCTGGGAGCGAATTCCGAGTGAGAAGCATGGCGAAATGCGTGATCTTCTCTTTAACCCGCAGGATCTGCTCCCCAAAGATCTCCATCATTACGCCTATGACGGTTCGTTGACGACCCCGCCGTGCACCGAGGGAGTGCACTGGATTGTGCTGAAGGAGCCGATCGCAATCACGACCGGACATCTTGAGCGGTTTGTCTCGCTGGTCGGCCACAATGCCAGACCGGTACAGCCGCTCAATGAACGGGAAATTGACGAAGAATGACTCTGGCCGCAATTCGATAGTCGAACACCTGCATCCCTCCCGCCTTCCTCCCGCTTCCGAATGAGCCTGTCCATCTTGCAACGCTCTCTTTTCTGTCGCGCAAAGAGACTGTGATCTCCCCCCTCACGCACGAAGCGCAGCTCGTACAGAGAATGCACCGAGAAGCCGCGCGCACCGAACTGTCAATTAACGGAAGGGTTCCAGCAGTCACGCTTGGAACGGTGCACAGCACCCGCCGATACGCACGAAATGAATCAGATGCACCGGAGGTATTGGATATCCCAGTGCACATATAAGGTACGGAATGGAGCGAGCGAACGGGAAAGGGAGAACAGGGGGAGGAATTGGCCGACGACTCCAACAACGAAACAGAGGCCATCGGGTGGGTCAAGCGTATAAAGAATGGATCACTGGAGGGGCTCTCCGGCGGCGTCAATGGGGAGAGGCTTCGCCTGAAGCGGGGCTCGCTACGCACGAATCGCGGGTTGGAGGCGCCGGGCGGGTTCGAACCGCCGCATCGCAGTTTTGCAGCTTGCCCGAGGGCTCTACGACCGATGATGATCAACAGGGACGGACAGAGAAGACTAATTAGGAAGATCAATAAGTTATGGCGCTTTCACTACGCCCTACCGAGACTGACTAGGATTCCGAACCGGGAGCAAAATCGGGAGTGGAACCGGGAGTAAAACCGGGATCAGGATTTTTACCTGTCAATACGATTGAACAGAGACTTCTGAAGCACTCGTCTGTGGGGCAAATTGGCTCGCTCAACGACACCGTGTCGAACTAGCTACCGGTCCTCTCTCGCTAACGCATCGGCTCTTCGGTGGCTTCCCGGTATGAAGCCGTATTGCTCAACTGTGCAGCATGAATCAAGAAGAGTTTATATTCAGGTGCCGGTGTTGATAGCTTCTTTAAACTTCCTCGTAGCATATCGGCTTGCTGCTGTAACAGTATCGGCGGGGTTGTTGCAGCAGGCTTCCATCACTTGAGGCCATGATAAACGCACCTTTCCGGTTTGGCCACGCAGCAAAGGACGATCGGACTCTCTTTTTTGAGGGTCTTCGATTAAGAGATCATCAAACGCTGCTAATGCACGGTAATTCTTTGAGAGGACCACCCAATAATAAAAAAGACCGAAGAAGCTTACTACGGCACCTAGTACGGTATCCTTCGGATGTGCAATTAGAACTACGGCATGAGAAGGGGGCTGAAAATTGAAACTGCCAAATAGTAATCGCTCATCTATCAAAATACCACAGCACTTCCCGTCCGTATCGCCATGCAGAATAAATCTTCGAATCTCATTAAAATCTGCACTCAGCACAGGGAATCGCAGTTGAGCGAATCTTTCAAACGCTACTTTAGATGCCAAGCGCCTCAAAGGAAGTCCTCCCAAATCAATGGAAAATTCGGCCACTGATTCAGGTGGTGCGATGCCATGCAAATCCCTGTCTATCCACCGAATCGATGGGTTTTGCGTCGACATTTCCAACTTCTTAGCTTCGACTTTCTCAGGGGGGCCAAAAAGCGAATAACTAATTTTCCCTCCTTCATCTTCAGTTTTATGGATGATTACTGAATCGATTTCACCATGCTCATCAAGCCAAACGTCCTTTGTCATACCAGCAAAACTCAATTTTGCTCTTACGCGTACTACGTCGCGAAATCGGCCTCGAATGCCCCAAACACTTCGGAAAAAGGCAAAGGATCTAAGAATAGGATTTTCAACATATTGATTAATATGCTGGTTGCACTTCAAACAAACCGTTTCAGTAGTGGAGAGAACGCCACCTAATGCATATGGAAATATATGGGCATCGGATGGCCGTTGCTCTGACTCGCTACAACTGCAGTAAATGCAAGTGAATGGCATCTGTATGTCGCCAGGTAAGAGATAAACACTATCGGGGAAGAGCTTGGATTTCAACATGCCTACACCTGAAATTCACCTTGGCATAGCGTTCAGACTAATACTCAACCGCGGTGTCCTACTTTGACCATATAGATCAAGTGAAGCGGGGGCTGCGCCCCCGAGCCCCCCGGCCGTCCGGCCCCGGCAGTCCGGAGCGGCCGGCGGGCCTTCGTGGTCAGCATATTTCGCGTCTAGTTGATAATCCTGGTCAGAAAAAGTC
>WIAG01000126.1 GCA_014055495.1 Nitrospira sp. CR1.2 | reverse complement strand
TTCCATATCCATACAGGGCACAGGGGAGCGGTATGGATCGTAGGGGGGGAGGCACATGTCGGCCGGTGTCAGATTGACGACGTCTTTGGTGTGGGTCACGAAGAAACCATCGCAACACAAGGCTAATGGTAAATGCACTTCCGGTTCTTCCGATACCATGAAACCTTTGAGGATCCAATCAAAGAAGTCTTGTGCCGTCTCTGCATGCCAAACGAGCATGCCGGTGTTTAGCAGGTAGGATATTTCAATGGTATCCGGCTGAATCGACAGTGGTGAATTGATGCCTCGGCAGGTGACGATCATTTGAATGGGGAGGCGCGCACCGGCCCACATAGGAAAATTTTCCATGGCGCGCATTGTTCCCGGTCCCGCCGTCGTCGTGAAGACTCGTGCCCCTCCAAATGCCGCTCCGGCACATTGGGACATAACGGCGAACTCACTCTCGCCGCGGAAGTAATCACCGATATAGCCTTCTGCAAAGAGCTCACCGATAAGGGCTGCAGCTTCGCTCTGAGGCGTAATGGGGTAAGCAATCATCACATCACAGCTTGCCCGCCTTAAGGCTTCTTTGATGACTTCGCTCCCGGTATAAAAAGATGGATTGCGAGGAGCCTCATGCATCATTTTCCATGCATCCGTGTAAGTCTGGCCCTTTTTATTCTGTGTCCCGATGTGGGATTTTATTTCCGCCATGGACTCGGCCTCCTTTCAATCGTTAGAAGTGCTTCAAACCAGCTAGTTGGAAGCGCTCGTCTTAGCTGATGTCAGCCGTGGTTTAACCGTACCTTTGAGTTTGCGAATCCACTCGCCGAGCTTCAGTATTTTTTCCACAGAGGCATCTCTGAAGGAGAGCATTGCATCTTCGTGTCCGGCTTGGGCACACATAGCGACTGTGTAGCAGGATGTCCCTCCGCGGATAATTTTCAGAGACAAATTCGCCTGGTGACAGTGTACGCCGATGAACATGCAGCAGTCGATCTTGTTATGCCAGATCGTCAGATTGGGGTGGTTTGGGTTAATTTCGACTTCAGGGTTGATCTTGGGATATTTGGGGCGATAGTCCGGCATCGGAATCAGCATGGGCTTTTGGCCAGGCTGTACGCACTCTTTCAACGTTTCGTAAAGGCTTCGAACGGCGGCGGCTTTCTTTGCGGCCTTTTCGTTCCATGCCCAGAGCACGAGCGGGCCAGGGAAAATCGTTGGAACCTGTGCCATTAGGAACTGGCGTGCTGCCTCTTCATAGGCTTTTTCTTCCGGAACGATCACGCCGTTGATATGAGCCTCACCAGGGTTGGGGAGATAAACCCCCATCGAGGCTGCGGCCGGTGGCAGGAAGTGTTCTGGACCTGGTAACACGCGATACTGAGTCATTCGAACCTGCTCTCTTTTTGGGGTTAACAATCTTGGAGAAGGGACACCATCGGTTAAAGCGTGGGGTCAGCGCACTCTATGCTTCCTTGATATTTTTCTGCAACCAAGCAGAAGGCCCACTTTGGGGAAATTAAGGGCCAGCGTGTACGAAGGCGTTTAGGTCTTTTGAACTACAAATTCAGACGCTCATGAGTGGCGCTAAGTGCGCATTATAGGTGGCAATCTTTTGAGTTGTCAATCGAGGGAAGCCGCAAGTCGTGGGTCAGTCGTTGTCTTGGCGGAATTGGTTTCGAGGGTTCAGACGTGTGCGATGTGATGTGTGGGGTATGGGGCAGGCGAGGCGGGCAGATCATGTTGGCGGCTGAGAATTATCCAGAAACTGGTGGCTCGGGAAAGACTTGTTGAAAGGGATGAACTTCAGTGCGTTCAAAAACTCCGTGCACCGTGTACGGATCTTCTGCGGCAAACTTCTGCGCGTCGGCGAGCGAGGGAGCCTCGATGATAATTAAGCTGCCGGCCTGATCCGTGAATGGCCCAGCGAGCAGGACTTTCCCCTGGCGATTGAGCGGTTCTAGATTGGCGAGGTGCGCGGGGCGATGAATTTTTCGCTTGGCTTGGCCGTCAGGCCCGTCGAAGCCGAGAATGACGAATTTCATCATCAATCAATCGTCCCTTTCCGGTGCGGCTATACCGTCAAGAGGGTGGCGGTCCTTGTAGCCGCAGGACGTCTCATGCCACCACCGAATCTCGTCCTCACCAAACTTCCAACAGAGGTACACAATTTTTCCCTCATGTTTGTAAGGAAAGTCGCACAGGCCCAGATCGACATCTTTGACCACCACGCCAAGCTCATGAATCGCTTGCAGGTTGCCGCTAATTTCATGCAAAGCCTGGATGTAGGACGCACCGACGGGACTACCGCCGCCGAGTGAGGCTTTGAGGCTAGCCTTCCGAATCTCATCTTTTGTGTTCGCAATGACGGTCTTAGCTCGACGAACAATGGCAAATCGTTGATTCAGTTGAGGAAGAAGATCGTTGGCCTCAGCCAATGTAAAAATGCGATCGGGCGTGTCGTTATCAGATTTCGCCATGAGTATGTTCCGCGGGTTCTTTAACACAACACTTCCTGGGCTGCAACCGAGGCCTGTGAGTCGAGGGGGCAGCGGTGAGGGTCGAGAGGTCTGAGGATGAACTTCTGTGCAGGCGACGCGACTCAAATGGGCCTTTACATATTGACAATATACAGGATGGGAGATAATATCAGCTTAACTTCGCGCTTTATACAAAAAGTATCACCTCAGTTCATCAGCTCCCGAAACCCATCTCAATCGTAAAATATCCCAGGGTAGTGCAACATCGAGTGTTGAATAGCGCGTTACTTTCGTTTCTGCAAAGTCTCAACCGACAACGCCTTCATCTAGAGCGATCCTGCCATAAACAACCAACAGGTTGACACCCAGACGATCACTTCCGTGAATTGGTTCATGAGTACTAAATCGTATTTCTCATTTTGGGGAGCTATCGGGTTGAGAGCCTGGTAGGGAAGAGGTATGACACAGGTTAAAGGGGAAGTTATGCATCTCGCGGAGCTCAAACAGAAGTCGATTGCCGACCTGAATGATGTGGCGCGAGACTTAAAGATTGAGGGGGCGGCAAACCTTCGCAAGCAGGAACTTATCTTCGCCATTTTACAGGCCCAGACGGAGAAAAACGGGGTTGTGTTTGGTGAAGGTGTGCTGGAAACTCTCCCGGACGGGTTCGGGTTCCTCCGTGCCCCGGATTCGAACTATCTGCCAGGCCCGGACGATATTTATATCTCCCCGTCACAGATCCGGCGATTCAATCTCAGAACGGGCGATATCGTGTCAGGGCAGATTCGTCCGCCCAAAGAAAGTGAACGGTATTTCGCGTTACTGAAGGTGGAAAAGGTTAACTACGAAGATCCGGAAGTCGCGCGCGACAAGATCTTGTTCGATAACCTCACACCCCTGTATCCCGAGGAACGGCTTAACCTCGAGTTTGACCGTGAAGAATATTGCACGCGTGTCATGGATCTGACCACCCCGATCGGGAAGGGCCAGCGGGGCTTGATTGTTGCGGCGCCCCGAACCGGAAAGACGATGCTCTTGCAAGCGATCGCCCGTGCGATTCTCAAGAATCATAAAGAGGTCACGCTCATTGTGCTGTTGATTGATGAGCGTCCTGAAGAAGTCACGGACTGGCAGCGCCAGGTGAAAGCGGAAGTCATCAGTTCGACGTTCGATGAGCCGGCTCAGCGGCATGCCCAAGTGGCGGAAATGGTTCTGGAAAAGGCGAAGCGGCTGGTTGAACATAAGAAGGATGTGGTGATTCTGCTCGATAGCATTACCCGGCTGGCACGGGCCTACAATACGATTGCCCCTCCCAGCGGGAAGGTGCTCTCAGGCGGTCTGGATTCCAACGCGTTGCAGCGACCGAAGCGGTTCTTCGGCGCAGCCAGAAACATCGAAAACGGCGGCAGTTTGACCATCATGGCGACCGCCCTGATCGATACCGGAAGCCGTATGGACGACGTGATTTTCGAGGAATTCAAGGGAACCGGCAACATGGAAGTGCACTTGGATCGGCGGTTGGCCGATAAGCGCCTCTTCCCGGCTATCGATATCAGTCAGTCCGGTACTCGCAAGGAAGAGTTGCTGGTCGATCGCGACCGTTTGAACAAGATGTGGATTCTCCGAAAGGTCTTAAGCCCCTTGGGCACGATGGAAGCCATGGAATTCTTAATGGACAAGATCGGTGGGACGAAAACCAATCAGGAATTCCTGCAATCCATGAATCGGTAGGTTGCCGCTTGCCAGTGTGGGTGACTCCAGTGTAAAGTCGTGCACCCTGGCAAGCAGGACCGGGCGAGTTCAACGAATTCAAGGGCAGTAGAGGAGCAGGCATGCAAAAGGGAATTCATCCAGTCTACCGGGAAGCGACTGTGCACTGCGCTTGCGGAAACACGTTCAAGACGCGATCGACCATCGGAGACATCAAAGTCGACATTTGTGCCGGATGCCACCCGTTCTTTACGGGAACGCAAAAGATCGTCGATACGGAAGGGCGTGTCGAACGGTTCAAAAAGAAGTACGCCAAAAAAGACAAGTAGGCCCAGTCAGGACATCACGGAGACCCTGCTTCATTTTGGGGCAGGGTCTCTTGTTTTTTTGGGTGATGCGGGCTGCGGCCGGAATGAGTGGAACATGGAAGACGGGTTGATCAGGAAGTGGGAGGGGATGGCGGCGCGGTACCAGGAGCTGACCAATCAGCTGATGGACCCGACTGTTCTCAATCAACCAGGCATGATTCATAAGCTCAACAAAGAGCGGACCGAATTAGAGGAGCCCGCCCAGCACTTTGCGGCCTACCGTGAGCTGAAGAAGCAACTCGATGATGTGGCTGTCATGCTTCAAGACCCCTCGACCGGAGCAGACATGAAGCAGCTCTTTGGCGAGGAAAGCGAACAGCTTACTCAGCAGGTGCTGGATCTTGAAGCTCGTGCCAAAGAGTTTTTGACGCCGAAGGACCCGCGCGACGAGAAGAACATGTTTCTCGAAATCCGGG
>WIAG01000043.1 GCA_014055495.1 Nitrospira sp. CR1.2 | reverse complement strand
CCGGCGACGCAGGGGCACAGGCCAAGACCGACGAAAAAGTCGTCGATGCGGAGTTCGAAGAAGTCGACAAGGATAAGAAGTAAGCTATTCGATAGATCGCACGACCGGCTTCCCCGTTCAGGTGGAAGTCGGTCGTGTTGTACCTTCAACCAGGTAAACCCCTTCCGTGGCAAAGCGCGACTACTACGAAACTCTCGGCATCGAGCGGAATGCGTCGGACGAAGAAGTCAAAAAGGCATTTCGGAAACTGGCTCGCCAACATCATCCCGACCTGCACACCTCTCCCGAACACAAAAAAGCGGCGGAAGAAAAATTCAAAGAGCTCAACGAAGCCTACGAGGTCATCAGCGACCAGGAGAAGCGGCGTCGGTATGATACGTTCGGCCATGCCGGTGGACCGCAGGGGGCCGAGGGATTCGATTTTGGGGGTCAGGGCGGATTCGGAGATATCTTCAACGACATCTTCGAAGACTTTTTCGGCCAGCCCCGAGGACGTGCGCGAGCCGAGCGCGGCAACGATCTCCAATACAATCTCGACATGAGTTTCGAAGAGTCGGTATTCGGCAAGGAAGCGAAGCTCAAGATCCCGCGCTGGGAAACCTGTGCGGACTGCAAGGGCACCGGGGCAAAGTCCGCCACCGCGATCAAGATGTGCCCCTCCTGCAAAGGACAGGGCCAGATGCGCTTTCAACAGGGCTTCTTCAGCGTCAGCCGTCCCTGCGGACAGTGCGAAGGAGCGGGCCAGATCATCACGGAACCCTGCCAGACCTGCAGCGGACGCCAACGGGTTCGCAAAGAGCGTATGCTCTCCGTTCAAATTCCCGGCGGCATTGAGACCGGCATGCGCCTGCGCCTGGCCAACGAAGGTGAGCACGGCGTGCAAGGCGGCCCGCCAGGGGATTTGTACGTCGTGGTCAATGTGAAACCCCACCCCCACTTTCGCCGGGAAGGACAGGACATTGCCACAGATCTTCCCATCAACCTCGTGACCGCGATTCTGGGCGGCCGAGTGGAAGTCCCCACGCTCAAGGGCAACACCTTCATGAAAATTCCTGCAGGGACACAGCCCGACAAGGTGCTGCGACTCAAGGGACTCGGATTTCCAAACCTCAAGGGCGGCCATACCGGCGATCAGTTGTTCAACGTCAAGATCGAGATCCCCACAAAGCTGAGTGCCCGACAGAAAGAGCTGCTGGAAGAATTTGCGAAGGAAAGCGGCTACACGAAGGATAACGAAGGCGAAGGATTTCTGGACAAGATGAAGACGTTCTTCGAATAAATCGACCTCGCTGCCCGCCCGTCAGGCCGACCACCATGCCGGCTTTTTTCATTTCGTCATCTCAGATCCGCAACCAGGAAGTCACGCTGACGGGTGAGCTCTGCCACCATCTTCGAGCCAGCCTGCGTGTCAAGCCTGGTGAGATACTGCGGCTCACCAATGAGCACCGCCAACGGTATCAGGTACGGGTGAGCGCCGTGACCCCGCACACGTTGACGGCGGACATCCTCGAATGCCGGCCGGGACCGATCGAGAGAGCCCCCCGGGTCATCCTCGCGCAAGCCCTGCTCAAAGGCGACCATATGGATTGGGTGGTGCAGAAAGCGAGCGAACTGGGCGTGCACACGATCCTGCCGCTGATCGCACGGCACGGCGTCGTACGGCCGCAACCAACCAGAGTCGCTGCCCAGGTGGCCCGCTGGCAGCGCATTGCCACTGAAGCCGCGCAACAATCAGAGCAATGGCAACCTCCTCAGATCTCGGAACCGATGGAGTCGCGTCATGTGTTGTCCGGCCATGCGGCTCCCTGTGTGCTGTTGCTCGCCGAACGTCAGAACAGTCCGGGATTGGCCGCTGCTCCCCTGCCGACTCTTGCAACCGACACGATCACCTTACTTGTTGGACCGGAAGGGGGATGGGCAGAGGAAGAACTCTCTCAGGCCATCGAGGGAACGTGCATAGCCGTAAGCCTGGGTGAGCACATTCTTCGAGCGGACACCGCCGCAGTGACGGCCCTGAGCATCGTGCAAAGCCGATTAGGCAGATTAGGCTAGCGAGGCAGGGAGAGGGGGAGTAACTACTTCTTCCCCGCACTGATCGAAATAATGGTTCCGCCCTCACCGGCGGCCCATCCGGCAGAGGCGCGAGGAAAACTAAGCGCCATCAGAGAGCGTTTGACGGGACTGGTTTCCTCCACCCAGTTGAAGCCCGCATCGCTGGTTCGGAGAATCTGTCCACGTTCCCCGACTATCCAGCCCTGTTGTGAATCGGTGAACCGCACACGGATCAGGTCGGTCAGTTTGTTACAGGTCCGTCCACAGGGCAATGTCCGATCGATCCAGTGTGTCCCTCCGTCTGTCGTTTGGAATAACGCACCGGCATTACCGACCGCCCAACCGTTGGCCTCATCCGCGAAGGCCACGTCGAAGAACGTGGCCGAGCTTTGGCTCGCCTGCGTGATCCAATTTTTCCCGCCGTCCGCCGTGGTGAGAATCATCCCCAATGCCCCCACGGCGGCGCCCTGCTGTTCGCTCGTCATCGCAACGGCATACAATGCCGCACTCGTGCCGCTGGCTTGATCGATCCAGTTCTCTCCGCCGTCGATGGTCTGCAGAATGGTGCCGTTGCCACCCACCATCCATCCCTTCGCCGGAGATACGAATGCAATCCCGTAAAGCGGCGCCTGGGTGGAAACCACGAGCACACTCCAGGTTTCGCCACCGTCTTTGCTCGTTCGGACCGTGCCGTTCGCCCCCACAACCCAGCCGCGCTGCGCATCACGAAAGTACACCGCGGTGAGGAGCGCACTCGTGCCGCTGGAGACTTTCTTCCACTTGTGGCCACCGTCGGTCGTTTTCAGGATCGTTCCCCCTGAGCCGACGGCCCACCCCAGCTGATGGTCGTGAAAAAACACGCCCAACAGAGTTGCCTCGGATCCGCTCTTCTGCATGGCCACGGTAACCGGAACGGCGGGAGACGCAGCCTCCACCGTGGCGACTGAGCACAGGGTCAGGAGCAAACACACCACTGCAGCCAAAATACGCAACGTCAAACGCCTCAATGAAAGTGAGAGTTCTCAGGGCTGGGATTGCGCCAGTAACTAGCATCAGGCAATCCGGACGGTTGAATCGTAAAGGTGCCGGCCTCCAGCGTGAGCCATTGTTTCGGCGTGCAGCAGGATCCATCCGGCAGCAAGTCCCAGGACCCGCGCCGCACCACCAACGGCCCCGACGTCAGGTCCGGATTGAATTCGCCGAGTTTGCCCACGCCAAACGAATGACGATGGGGAATCCGGACCTGGATCTCCGTATCAGTCCAGGATTGGACAATCGCCCCAACCCCGTTGAACAGGACTTCGGTACGCGAGACGTTTTCCCCCAACTCCGGAGCCGCTCGGGCATACACACTGTCGGTGATGAGCTTGCTCGGCTCCGTCGTCTTTAAGAACTTGCCAAACCCGCTCCCTTTGATCGTCACCAACTCGTCGAGCCCCCCGGTGTTCGGGCTGTACGAATCGATCTTCGGCGTCACGAGCGTGAAGTTTCCGGCCTGTGTCTCGAGCACCTGCTTATCCGCGCAGCATGTGCCGTCCGGCTTCGGGGTGTTGGCGGCGCGTTTGACCACTACCGGACCACTCTTGGCACTGAACGGTACCCAGACATCGATGCGGTCATGACCCCATCGATAGACGATCGCCGGCACCCCGCCGATCTCGACGGTATTCTCACTCAACGAAAAATCGATATAGTTAAACGGTGTAGACCCGGCCTCCGAATAAAACCCGAAGTTCTCCCCGGTGATTTTCAACAACGTACCGATGGGTGCTTCCGTCGGAGTCAGCGCGTTGGCCTTGGGTGTCTGCACAGTGTACGTCCCGATAGCCCGCTCCTGCCCGTTACGCTTCATCACGACGGGGCCGGTCTGGGCATCCAGCGGCACGTGCACCACGACGGTCGAATCCGTCCACTGCGACACCGTGGCCAAGTGACCGCCGAAGAGCACACCATCTTCGGGGTTTCTGGACGTCCCGAACCCTTTACCGAACAGCACGACTTTCGTGCCGACCGGGCCGCTCGTAGGATCGACCCGTACCGACGCCAATACCTTCACCGGCATTGAATTGCTCACCACCTGCTTCACCGGCGCGCAGCACGATCCGTCCGGCAACGGATCGGAGGAGGCCATGCGAATGACCACATCCCCCGTCTGTACATTACCGGGCAACTCCACTTCGATCTTGTCGTCCCGCCATTTGCGGACACGCACGCTCACGTCGCCGACGATCACGCTATTCACACCGAAAATCGTGTTCGGATCGCGCGGGCCGGCGGTATTGCCGAAATGCTCTCCGGCAATTTCCAGAATCGAGCCCGGCTCGACTTCGGCGGGCGAGACCGACTGAATCGTGGGTTGCAGCCTGGTGAACGACCCCGCTTTTACGTGTTTCTTCCCGATGATGATATCAACCGGCCCGTTCCCGGCCTGTGACGGCACCCGCACTTCGATGAGATCGGGATCCCACCGCTGGATCAGCGCCGGCACACCCTGGAACGTGACCTGATTAAACCGGGTGGATTTGAAGGGACCGAACCCCTTGCCCGTGATGGACAACGTGGCGCCCGGCACGGCGGCATTCGGATGCAGAGCCGGTGCTTCGGCCCGGGCTGCCATGGAATCAACGGAATTCGCCATAAGGGCCAAACCAACGATCGCACAAGTTATATATTTCATGGGATTCACTCCCTACCGAGACCCTTTGACTGTGCCTGACCAGCAGGCCGGGTGAGGATGATAATGATAGTACGTCAGATGAACGCCCCGCACGTGGCACAAAAAACCCCACGCTACTGAGGCAACGAAGCCGGATGGGGTGTGGCAACAAAACCAAGAGACTTCCGGACTATAACAAGCGGTTTTTTTTGATGTCAAGGCAAGCGGAGCCGGCGGGATCACAACCGAAGAATGGAGGACTTCAGGCTTTCACTTGCACAAGTAATTCCAGTTCAATGGCGGCATGCAGGGGCAGCTCAGCCGCACCAAGCGCCACTCGCGCATGGCGCCCCGCCTCGCCGAAAATCTGCACCAGCAGATCGGACGTCCCATTGATCACGGCAGGCTGCTGCACAAACCCGGCGGCCGACGCCACATGGCCGACCACGCGCACGATCCGCTGCACCCGGTCCAACGAGCCGAGTTCCTGCTTCACCACCGCCAAGGCATTGAGCAGCGCCAACCTCGCCGCTTCGGCTCCCCGTTCAACCGTCACCTCCTGTCCCAGCTTGCCTGTGATGGCTACCTGCCCATCCCGAAACGGCAAGATGCCGCTCAGGTACAGCAGATCACCGGCAAGCACCGCCGGCACATAACTCGCGACCGGTTTCGGCGGAGGCGGAAGGGTGAGACCGAGGCTAGTCAACTTCTCGTCGATCGACATCGGGGATCCTTTCATGTGCAAACGCTCGTCCGACGGCAAGACTCACACAGCTCAACAGCCAAATTCTACCGAGTGCCTGGGAATAGCTCAGAAGCGAAAGTGTACCTATACGTCATCCACGCTCCATTGACAAGGCACTGCAGAGGATTGCGAACAGCAGAAAGAGACATACCGGTGTTCTCGCCATATCTTGCTTCCCTCACCTGTCTCTAAACGACTTCGCATTCTTGCTTCAGCCGTATCAGGGTACCTCATGCTGTTCCCATTCAGATCTCACGTCTGGCAAATCCATAGACCATTCTGTTTCATGATCTCTGACGAATGTGAGCCTGTTTTTTCCCACGTTGGACAACACATCATTTATCATCTTCTTTTGGTGGAACCTCACGCGAAATAAATCATCAAGGATCAACACTCCCGATTCGTATACGATTAGCAAATCGTCCTGCCTGTCAAATAGCAGAGTGTTCCAGTACTCCGTGAAGCGATCTTCACGAAAGAGACGCTCGGATTTCTCGATACCGCCTATGCTGCTGATTGAATATGTGTGAGCCCCTCCAATGAGGCAGACATGATCGATCCTTCGACCTTCAAGCACAAATACCCTTGGATCATCCAGCATTTCACCCGCGTCCACGGCATCTGGTAATTCGAGTACGTTCCCGTTCTCACAAGAGACATGCGAGAGTCGCACATCGGCGCACCTATAAGACCAATGCAGTCGTGCTTGCTTCAGATCAGGAAACAGCAGGACTTGTCTGCCGCGAAGAATGAGTTCTTGCCATTTCATGGACGTTTCGCAGTCCCTCCGGGGCTATTCACCGCGGTCACGAGCGTCTTGTCGTTCCGGATAGTCGAACCTGCTTCAAAGCTTGTGACACTGCCAAGGTGCCTACCATTCACTCGCTCTGCCAGCGGGCCACCCACATCAAATGGCACAGCGAAGCGTCAATCCGAATGAGCAAAGCGGTGCTAGGGCATTTGATTAATCGCGACCTTGGCCGGCGGTCAGACTGGGGCCAAACCTCTTTTCGGTCGCAATCAAATAATCTCGCCAATGCTGCAGCATCCGATCGTAATTTTCGGTTTGTGAATGCTTCGATGGATCGTAACCATCCTCAGGGGGCATGTACCGAACAAAAGGCATAATTTCAGCTGGATAATCAAACGCTGTATAGAGTTCGTCTATCAACGCAAACGGATCCACAGCCTGTTCACGATTCTCAAAAAGCCAGCGCAGAATGAGGTACAGCCATTTACTCTTTATGACTTCGTCTGAAAGAGGCGGTTCTTTACTTGCTACTTCTCCTGCCAAATCTCGCGCCCTGATCGATTCCAGCGGGAGCAGACCAGCAAGCTCAACCTCGACTGAAGCATTGTGGCGATCGGAGGCGAGTTGCCGTGTGGCCGACTCAGTCAACACCTTGCTGCCGATCCAACCCTGATCATACGCCCACACGGCCTCTCGCCAACTCAGGGAGTACCTGAGAACAAAATCAGTAGGTAGTGGTCGCAGTGTCATGATTTGCTCAGACGCCACTGACCGTTGCACCCAGAAGACACTGTCGACATCCCTCACTCCACTGCAGACAACGCCGATCGCGGAAACCCATCCGTAGGTCGTCGATCCATTGCAACAGCAACACATTCATGCTCGTCTATCAACCTGAGGTCTCGTCCCTACCATCATCGACAGCAAATTTGTCCCTATGCTATATCGCAGGCACCCCTGGAGATCGTTTGCAACACCCCGACGAAACGTCACATTGGTATCTGTGAGTGTCACCACCCTACGAAACCATCTTGACAATAGAGCACCCTGTCGCCACCGGCATGCTCACCGGCACCATGGTCGCGGCCACGACGAGCGGCATTCCCAGGGGCATGGTCAAGGGGGCCCGACGCTGGAGAAGCGACCAAGCTGAGCGAGCAGGCTACCCGATGTCGACTGAAGGAGTTAGCGGGACTGCAAGGCATCGAGGAAGCTGTCGCCCCAGGGCAGCCTGGTCGCTCCCAACGCTTCACCGATGGTTTGTCCGAGATCGGCGGCCGTCGTCCTCGTCCCGAGGTTGACGCCTCGGGCAAGGCGTGGACCGGTGACCAGGCAAGGGACATATTCGCGCGAGTGCCCGGGATTCGGTCTGGCACAGTCGAACCCGTGATCGCCGGTGATGATCAGGACGTCACCGACCTTCAGCGACTCCTGGAGGTCGCGTAGGCGACGATCGACATGGTGCAACGTCGCCAGAGTCTCCTGCAGGTCAGGGCTCATGATGGGAAGATTCGCATAGATCAAGCCGCGTGGCGCTTTGCTGAACATGCCGATCACTTCGTCCATGACGGCCTGAGCCCGAAAAAGCGACACCGACCTGGTGACACCGCGTCCGCTGAAGAGGTCGCCGACTTTTCCCACCCCGAACACCAGTTGGCTGGCGCGGCTCAAATGATCCAGGAGCGTGAGGCCTGGCGGTTCCACAGCAAAATCCCGACGACGTTCCGTGACGGCAAATCGCCCTGGTTGTCCGGCAAACGGATAGGCCACCACGCGAACGATCGGCATCGTCGCCTTGAGCCGCCGTCGAGCTTCGCGCGCCAGGCGATACAATTCCTCTGGCGGGACGACCTGCTCATGAGCGGCCAGCATGATGGTCCCCGCGGTATCGATCCACGCGATGGGCATGCCGGTTTTTTGATGCTGGGCGCCGAACTCCGCGATTGGCTCCAGCTCAACCGTGCGGCAATTCCCCAGCGTCCGTTGTCCCAACGCGGCTTCGAGTCCGGAAGCCAACTCGTCCGTAAACGTTTCGCAGGGAGGCGGGCCTTCCTCGATCACGTACCCGGCCAATTCCCAATGTCCGGCCAGCGAGTGTTTGCCCTTGGTCGAAAACCCCAGCTTCCCGTAGCACCCCTCCGGCTGGGCTATGGGGCGAATGCCTTGAAATTGGCCAAGCAACCCGAGGCCGAGCTGTTCAAGATTTGGGAGGGTGAGTCCTTTGGAGATCGCGGCCAACCGCTGCAGCGTATTGCAGCCGGCATCACCATACGACTCTGCATCAGGCAGGGATCCGATGCCACAGCCGTCCAACACCAACAGTACGATTCGTGTCATCATCGGGGCACTATATCAAATCCGTTGGAACGAGCAAGCCAATCCGCCGTCCCGGCACGGCAACCCACGTTCCCCGCACCACTCGCGAGACGGCTCAGCGACCAGGGGCCTGTTCCGTCCGCCACTCGCTCAGGATGTTCAGACTCGCGCTGGTACCGATCCGGTCTGCTCCGGCTTCCAGCAACGCGCGCGTCGATTTCCAGTTTCGGATGCCGCCGGAGGCCTTCACCTTCGCCCGTCCGGCCACGGCCTCTTTCATCAGCCGCACGTCTTCCACCGTGGCACCGGCTTGATTGAACCCCGTCGAGGTCTTCACATAATCCATGCCGGCCTCGACGGCCAGACGGCAGGCCGTGATCTTTTCTTCGCGGGTCAGCAAACAGGTTTCCAGAATGACCTTATGGTTGACTCCTGGAGTCGACTGCACGACAGCCGCCATATCCTGCCGCACGAAATCATAGTCGCCGGATTTCAGTCGGCTGATGTTGATGACCATGTCCAACACCCGCGCGCCATGCGCCACCGCCTCGATCGCCTCCGTGACCTTCGCATGGGTCGAGTGCCCACCAAGCGGGAACCCGATCGGAATACCGACCTGCACAGCCGTTCCGGCGACGGCCGCCACCGCCTCATCGACGTAGCACGGCGGCACAAAAATCACCACAAACCCATGATCCTTGGCCTCGGCACAGAGCCGTAACACGTCGGACTTGGTCGCCTCCGGACGCAAGACCGTGTGATCCAATAGACCCGGCAGATTGTCATTCCACGACACAAATCCCATGTGCTTGTTCCTTTCAACGAGTGAGGATTTCATGGTGTGAGCGGGTGCGGTGAGGCATTGCGGCGTGCGGCTGCAGACGACGGCACCTTCACGCGCCGTGAACGGCGAGGCTTCCTCTGACACGCTTGCGGAACGGCTGTTTCTGATACTTTTCCACAGCTTGATTGTGTTCGGCCAGCGTGGAGGAGAACTGATGGGTCCCATCGTTACGCGACACAAAATACAGGTAGGATGCCTGAGCCGGGAACAATGCCGCACGAAGCGAGTGGGCTCCTGGGCTGGCGATCGGTCCCGGAGGAAGTCCCTGCACACGGTACGTATTGTAGGGGCTCATGACGGACAAGTCGCGTTTGTGAATGTTGCCGTCAAACGCCGGAAGCCCGTAGATGACCGTCGGATCGCTCTGCAGGGGAATCTTCTTTCGCAAGCGGTTGTGAAACACCGCCGCGATCAGTTCACGTTCTTCCTTGGACCCGGTCTCTTTTTCGATGACGGACGCCAGCGTCAACACTTGATGCAAAGACAACTTCATTCGCATCGCTTGTTCTTGCAGATCGGCGCTCCACACGCGATGAAGCCCGTCGACCATCGCCTTGATGACGTCCCGCGCCTTGGCCTGGCGTGGAAAGGTATAGGTCTCCGGAAACAGGTACCCTTCCAGCGAGTCTGCCTCGATTCCAAGCGTTGCGATAAAGGTGCGATCCCGAACCAGTTTCGAGAATTCTTGAACGTCGGTGACCTCCTGCGCCGCAAAGACCTCGGCGATCTGCGCCAGATTGTACCCTTCGGGGATCGTCACCGGATGCAACAGGACTCGGCCGGCCAACAGCTTTGCCAGAATTGCCTGCGAGGACATGCTTCCATCCAACTCGTATTCACCGGGGCGAATTTTTCGATCAATGTCTCCGGTTCTGCCGAGCAGGAGGAACGCCCAACGGCTGCGGATCAGGTGCTCACCGTGCAGAATGCCCGCAACTTGTTGAAAGGTACTGCCGTCGGGAATGACGACAATGTGGGAGGGGGGCTTAGGAAGCCCGCCGACGACCGGACTTTGAGCCCAGCGCAGCACCAGATACCCCGAGACGGTCAGGAGCATCACAGCCGCCAGTGCCAGACCCGCAATCAATCTCTTCTGCATCATCGACTCGTGGTTCGTCAAAAGACCAGGGATCGTCGTCTTGAGCATTGCCTACGGCTTGCTCTGGGCCAGACGACGACTTCTCCAGACTCGCGAGGTAACTCTGGAGCAGAATAGCTGCGGCGATCCGATCGACGATGCCTTTCCGCTTCCGACGTCCCACATCGGCGGCAATCAAGAGGTCCTCCGCCGCACAGGTCGTCATCCGTTCGTCCCAGGTCACCACCGGAACCGACAAGGCCGGTTCGAGCAGCTGGATAAATTCCTCGACCAGCTTGGCTGCCGGACCGCTTTCGCCGTCCAACCGAAGCGGCAGGCCGACGAGCACCAGGCCGACCTCGTGCTCACGCACCAGCTCCTGGATATGCCGGATGTCGGCCTCGGGATTCCGCCGATAGAATGTCTCCAAGGGCTGGGCCGTCCACCCCAGCTCATCGCTCAAGGCAAAACCGATCCGCTTGGAGCCGTGATCGATCGCGAGAATCCGCTGGCCTTTCATGAGTCTACCCTTCCAAGGCCTTTTGGACCAACCCAAAAACTTTTTCAAGCGCCGCAGCCAGCCCTTCGGGATTTTTCCCGCCGGCCTGCGCCATCTCGGGACGACCGCCTCCCGTGCCGCCGACCTCGATCGCCATCTCCTTGATCAATTCACCTGCCTTGAGTCGGCCCACCAGATCCTTGGTCACCACCACCAGCAACGACACCTTGCCGTCGTTCGCCGCGCCGAGGGCCACGACACCGCTCCGGAGCTTGTCGCGCAGTTGATCGGCAAGCGCCCGCATGCCGTTCACATCAAGGCCATCCGTGCGTTGCGCATGGACTTGGACACCCTTGATCTCTCGTGCCTGTGCGTCACCGGACGACGTGCTCGCCATCTTGAGCTTCACGTCCGCCAGTTCTCGCTCCTTGTCTTTGAGTTGTTCGCTCAACTTCCGGGTGCGCGCGACGACTTCATTCGGTGCGACTTTCAGAAGATCGGACAGCTCCCGCACATCCGACTCCAAGCGTTTGAGGGAATCCAATGCGCCACTGCCCGTCAAACACTCGATCCGGCGCACCCCGGCCGCCACTCCGGATTCAGATACGATCCGGAACAACCCGATTTCTCCCGTGCGCCGGCAATGAGTACCTCCGCACAACTCCTTGCTGAAGGTATCGATCTGTACCACCCGCACCCGGTCGCCGTATTTGTCCCCGAAAAACGCCAAGGCCCCGCCCGCGACCGCATCCTGCACACCCATGACATCCGTCTGTACCGGCTGGTCTTGGCGGACCTGTTCGTTGACGATCGATTCGATCTCGTCGATGTCACGAGACGACATGGGCCGGAAGTGCGCAAAGTCGAACCGCAGGCGATTCGGCGCCACCAGCGAGCCGTACTGTTTCACATGCGGCCCGAGCAGATCGCGCAGCGCGGCATGTACCAAATGCGTGGCCGTGTGGTTGCGCGCCGCAGCCTGTCTGGTGCGAGGATTCACCGACAGCTGCAACCGTTCGCCTTCCCGAATGGACCCGGCTGTCACGAGGCCCTTATGGACGATCAAGGTCGGAACCGGCCTGGTGGTCTCACGAATCTCCACTCGACCGTCAGTGCCGCTCAAGACACCCTGATCGCCGGCCTGTCCACCGCCTTCCGCATAAAACGGTGTGACGTCGAGCACGATTTCGATTTCGTCGCCCTCCCGCGCCTCCTTGATCAGACGATCACCCTGGAGGAGCGCCTGCACCACGCCTTCCGAATCCAACCGGTCATAACCGACAAACGAGGTGGTTCCGACACGGGCGGCCACATCGCTGAAAGCCGGTCTCGCGGTCTCGCTTTCGAATCCCCCCGTCTTTCTAGCTCGGGTCCGCTGCTCCTCGATGGCGGCTTCAAAGCCGGTTTCGTCAAGGGTAATCCCCTGCTCCCGACAGGCTTCCGCGATGAGGTCCATCGGAAACCCATAGGTGTCGTACAATTTGAAAATCTCCGTCCCTTGCAACACCTCCTGCCCTGCCGCCTTCACCTTCGACAGCATGTCGTTCAGGATGGGCAACCCTTGATCGAGGGTGGCGATAAACCGCTCTTCCTCACCGCGCGTGGCTTCAGCCACCGTCCCGGCCGCCGGCCGCAACTCATGATAGGCGTCGCTCATGTGGTCCACGACCGTCGCCGTCAGCTCATGCAGAAACGGTTCGGTGATACCGAGCAGCCGGCCGTGACGGGCCGCGCGCCGGAGAATTCGCCGCAGCACGTACCCCCGCCCTTCATTCGACGGCAATACGCCATCGGTCATCAAAAATGTAATCGCCCGCAGGTGATCGGCGATGACCCGCATGGAACGATCCGCCTGCTCCGCCGCGCCGTACTCAGCGCCGGCCCGCCGACCGATCGCCGCCAGCAGCGGCGCGAACAAATCGCTGTCATAATTGCTGAGCCGCCCCTGCGCTACCGCCGTGAGACGTTCCAGGCCCATGCCGGTATCGATACTCGGTTTGGGCAGCGGATTGAGCGTCCCTGCGCTATCGCGATTAAATTGCATGAACACCAGGTTCCAGATCTCAATGACCCGGTCACCCTCACCGTTTGGGGTGTCATCGCCCGGCACCGCCGGCCCCTGGTCGAAGTGCAATTCCGAGCAAGGCCCGCAGGGGCCCGTGTCGGCCATCTGCCAGAAATTGTCCTTCTCGCCACAACGCACGATACGGCTCGGCGAGACGCCGATCTTTCGCCACAAGCGATCGGCTTCGTCGTCCTCGCGAAAGATCGTGATCCACATCCGGTCTTTCGACAGCCCGACCACAGAGGTGAGGAATTCCCATCCGAACCGGATGGCGTCTTCCTTGAAGTAATCGCCGAAGGAGAAGTTGCCGAGCATTTCAAAAAATGTGTGATGCCGTCTGGTATACCCGACATTTTCGAGGTCATTGTGCTTTCCACCGGCACGCAGACACTTCTGTACGGTCACGGCCCGCTGATAGGCGCGCGTCTCTTCACCCAAAAACACCCGCTTGAATTGATTCATGCCGGCGTTCGTAAACAGCAGCGTTGGATCGGCCTGAGGAATCAACGGCGCGCTCGGCACGGCCCGATGACCCTGTTGTTCAAAATACCGGATGAAGGCTCGCCGCAGATCGTTCACACTTTGGCTCATAACTCGTCTAACCCCGTCTCCAAGTCAACTTGCGTGACTTGCTGAATGGTGTCGTCGTCAAACCCGCGTTGCCGCAAAAACCTGACCCACTGTGACGGACGTGCGCTCGCCGTGCGTCCTTCTAATGCTCGGCAGGCCAGTTCCTGTTCGGAATTCGACCGGTAGGCGCTCGCCAGAGCCCGTTCTGTCACCTGATCCTCGAAGCCTCGGCTCAGGAGCTCCAGCTTCAGCCGCTCACGCCCCATCGGGCGCCGGGCAAGCCTGGCTTCCGCCCAACGGGTGGCATAGGCTTGATCGTCGAGATACCCACGCCGCTCCAGCTCACGGACAACCGCGTCCCCCTGTGCCCGGCTCGCCCCTTTTCCCTGAACGTACTGTTCGACCTGTGATGCGCTCCGCTCGGCACGGGCCAGGTACCGGATCGCCATCGTCAGGAAGTCCGGCGGCAACTTCACGCCTCGCCGTCCACCGCGTCCAGCCGGCATGCCGCTCCCTATGTCGTCGCCCTCGCACTGTGGCCGCGTTTCTCGTCTTGGCGACTCTCGACCTTGCGCTCGAGTTTCTCGTCCTTGCCCTCTTTGGCATCCGTCTTTTTGTCGGCCCCTCGTGCAGGCAGCCCGGCGAGTTCGCGTACCTTCCCTTCAATCTCCTTGGCAATGGCCGGATTGGTCTTGAGAAAATCGCGCACGGCTTCCCGCCCCTGACCCAACCGTTCACCTTTATAGGAATACCAGGCGCCGGCCTTCTCCACCACGCGCTTTTCCACGCCCATATCGACGATCTCGCCCGACTTCGAAATGCCTTCGGCAAACATGATGTCGAATTCCGCCTGCCTGAACGGCGGGGCCATCTTGTTCTTCACCACCTTGACCCGCACCCGGCTTCCGGTCACATCCTGCCCATCCTTGATCGACTCAATTCGACGAATATCGAGTCGTACGGACGAATAAAACTTCAACGCGTTCCCGCCGGTCGTCGTTTCCGGATTCCCGAACATCACGCCGATCTTCATGCGAATCTGGTTGATGAAGATCAACGTCGTCTGCGACTTCGCAATCGCCGCCGTCAGTTTGCGCAATGCTTGGGACATCAACCGCGCCTGCAAGCCCATATGGGCATCACCCATTTCGCCTTCGATTTCAGCCCGCGGCACCAACGCCGCCACAGAGTCGACGACGATCACGTCGATCGCGCCGCTGCGCACGAGAGTCTCGGCGATTTCGAGCGCCTGCTCGCCGGTGTCCGGCTGGGACACGAGCAAGTCATCGGTCTGCACACCCAGCTTCTTGGCATAGGTCAAATCCAGCGCATGTTCGGCATCGATGAACGCCGCCACCCCACCCGCCTTCTGCGCCTCGGCGATCGCATGCAGCGTGAGGGTGGTCTTACCGGACGACTCCGGACCGAAAATTTCGATGACCCGTCCACGGGGGAATCCGCCCACGCCGAGCGCAATATCCAATCCCAAGGAACCGCTTGAGATCGCCGGCACGTCGGCCGGTCGATCCTCAGCCCCCAACTTCATCACCGCACCCTTGCCGTATTGTTTTTCAATCTGAGCCAGGGCCAGGTCCAACGCGCGCCTTTTCTCGTCTTTTTCAGTCATTCGAAACTCCTTCTCGCAACATGACTCGTGAAGTGTGCGTGTCTCGCATGCCGTGGAAAACAACGCACCAGCCGGCCATGAGTTGACCACGCGCCAACCGGACCAGACTCAGACCATGGAAGCGGACAGAACGGGGGATTATACCGGACTTAGACGGAAGAAGCCTAGCCCGCTGGTCCCTCAGCCAACCTCGACGAACGACACATCCCCGCGGTTTCCTCAGGTCGTCTCGCGAGCCCCAGTCGGCCCACGCCGTCATCCGCATCGACGCCTCCGGGGCCGATGTCAAAAATCCCGCGACGTACCGTCATAACCGTCACTTCACCAATATGCCCCTGCACCAATGGGTCTCATCACCTGCGCCCGACTCATCCTGCGAGCGAATACGCAAGTCCATGAAAACACTTTAGAGACCGCTGACAATCAACCTAAGACACTGCGGCTGAGGGCTCTGACCCTCGACATCGAGATTCGGTCTGCATGGATCTACCCCTGGCACCAAGATTGCTCCCATTGCCAGTGCCCACTGATTCTCTCACTTGATGCAGGAGGCCTCCATGCCACAAGAGCGAATGGATAACGGATCTGGACAGTCTGCCGTGCGGTTGCAGGAGCCCGTCACCCCTTGTCCTCGCGACCTGACGTATGACGAAAAGAAAGCAGCCGAAGCGGCCTTCCGTGGAGAGCCGTTTAATCCCGCCTGGTCCGTCGCCGCCGCAACCGTCTACGAAGGGATCGTGTCCGCCATGTGCCGCATGCAGGTGGCCGCACTGACCGACTTGGATGCCGTGACTGTCGCTGAGGAATGCCTCACCCGCTGAGAGAACCGGCCGGCGCCGGCGATTGCTATCGATCGCACCCCGTCACAGTTCCTGCTGCCGGACCGGCGTTCAGGAGATTGGGCTCAATGGGCATTCCCACAGCCGTGTATAGACCGACCCTGTCGGCCGCAGCTGGCTCTTCATCATGACCACCGCCTTAATCTCCAGCAGGCCGCACGCCAGAGACTGATTCAGCACCCCACTCTCCGCCAAGACCTGCCCGACCTGCCGCTCCCCTTCTTTGATGCGTGCCAGCGTCAGATGCGGACTGAACGGCCGTGCTTCCGCCGCCAGCCCCGCCGTTCGACAGACTTCCTCCACCGCTCCATACAAGGTTTGCAGCCGTTCGCCCTCAGCCCCCTGCTCCCAACTTGCAGGCGGGCCTGCCCAGAGGACCCTCGGTTGTTGAAGGCGGGGAAAGGTCCCCAGTCGCGAGAAGGGTACCCGGAGCCTTCGATGATCAGCCACCGCCTGCGCAAGCCTCCCGTGCAGCGACTCGATCAGGTCCTCCGGCGCCTCACCAAGAAACTTCAACGTCAGATGCATGGAAGCCGGTTGCACCCAACTGATCCGGGCGCGCCGATCGACCGTTCGCTCGAACCGCCGTTTGAGGTCCTGCTGGACCGCCGACAAAGCGGTGCGGAGTTCCAGGGGGACGTCGATGGCGAGAAATGCCCGGATCATGCGAGCCTGTGTTGACTCAGCCAACGACGCAGCAGATCCAGCGCGGCTTGCGACGCGCGCTGCTTGATGACGGAACGGTCTCCACCGTGGAAGCGAAACTCCTTCGTCATTGCCTTGTCCGGGCCACCGTCGAGCCCCACATAGACCAACCCTACCGGTTTTATCTCGGTCGCCCCTCCTGGCCCCGCAATGCCGGTCACACTCAACCCGACCGAGACGCCGCTACGCTCACGGATGCCTCGTGCCATGGCTGCCGCCACCTCCGCACTGACGGCTCCATGCCGATCGATGAGATCCGCAGGCACCCCTAATAACTCAATCTTTGCCCGATTGCTGTAACAGACCACGGCTCGATCCACATAGGAGGACGATCCAGGCACTTGCGTCAATCGATGGCCGATCAGTCCCCCCGTACAAGATTCGGCCACAGCCAGCGTCAGCCGCTGCTCAGTCAACAGTCGGCCGACCACCGATTCCATCGTGTCCGTTTCATGCCCATACACAATATCGCCGAGCTTCACGTTGGCTTCTTCAAACAATCGCTCCAGCGCCACAGTGCCCTCTGCATCGGCCGGTCCTGTCAGTGAGACCATCACCTCCATGGGAGAAGCATAGATCCCCAGTTGAACCGGACTGCCTTGTGGCACCAACCCCTCCAATTTCTGGTCCACGACCGATTCCGGCTCGCCCGACGTATGCACAACCCGCCGGATCATCGGCGTAGCCTGCCTCACCTTCTGCGTCGGCATCCACGCATGCAGGCGCGGCAATACTCCTTCGCGCACCATCGGCTCCATCTCACGTGGGACTCCGGGAAGCGCGGCGAAAAACGTCCCGTTCCATACCAGGGCGAATCCCGGCGCGGTGCCCACCGGATTGGACAGGATGTCCGCCCCCGACGGAATCATGGCCTGTCGAAACTGCGACTTCGTCGGGGTCCTGCCCCACTGAGCCAATCGGGCCGTCATCTCATCCAGCGCGGCCTTTCGACGGACCAGTCGATGACCGGTGGCCTTCGCGACCGCTTCTCGCGTGAGGTCGTCGACGGTTGGGCCCAATCCGCCCGTGATGATCACCACCCGCACACGCCGGGCCGCCGTCTTGAGCACCGTCACCATGTCCGAAAGATCATCCCCTACCGTCGTTTTGTATCGAAGCTCGATTCCGCTGGCCGCCAGACAGCCGGCGATGAGGAGGGAATTCGTATCCAGGCGTCCACCGAGCAGCAGTTCAGACCCGATGGCGACGGTTTCAGCGGTCCAGGCATTCGACTTGTTCATGCGACATCAACCTTTATGCTGAACACGGGCCTTGACGGGGTGGCGAGATTATTCGATCCGGGCGAAATCCAATTCGAAGCTGACTTGCCCGCCGCCGGATGGAAACACGGTGAGTGTCGTCTTCGCATGCGGATCCAGCGCCGCATAGGGGAACTGCGCAATCACCTTTGCCCGATAGGCGGGCTGTTGCGGCCACACGGTTGTGCGATCTCCTCGCGCATCGAATCGAACCGTGGCAGGCTTGACGGTCCGGCCTCCCTGTTCCAGAACCACGTAACTGTCGGCGGCGAAATTGAGTCGGTCCCCATAGAGCACCACATTGATGAGCAGGTTCTCATTGGCCATGACCTGAGCAATGTCTTCTTCAGTCGGCGCCAACGCACGCAAGGACAAGTGGTTGGCCATCACCAGCAGACTCCCGAGTTTAGTCATTATGAACCCGCGGGGAGCCAGGTCTTTCTCGGAACCGAACCAGGTGTGGAGTTGATCGGGAGACATACCTTGAGCCGCGGCCGCCTGTCCACGCTCCACTGTGGCGTGAATCTGTTCGGGAGTCGGCTGAATCTCGATCCCATAGGACAGCGCAGGAGCGCTCAGGCCTGCCGCGATCAGCAGGCCCAGCAGACACGGGAACTCGGCCCCCCATCTCCGAATGCGGCTCATCGTGTGCTGGCAGTACCAGATCGGTGGAAGCCTGTCAATTCGCCGCCCCGCCACCATGGACCGTGTTGACAGCCCTGGAGACGAAATGCTAAAGAGCTAGCTCTTATTCTTTTACATTATCAAGAAGTTGCCTGGAGGGTTCCTCATGTCCAGCCCAGAACAAGCGGCCCGCCGCCAGTACGTCAATTTCACGTTCTATAAGGTCGATCCGGCGTGGCGTCGCCTTCCTGAAGATGAGCGCACACGCGGAAAGCAGGAGTTTCTCCGTGCCGTGGAGGAATACCAGGGCAAGGTGCTCGTCATTGCGTATACGACCGTCGGTATTCGCGGCGACTGCGACCTGATGCTCTGGCGCATCAGCTACGAACTCGAACTGTTCCAGGAAATGAGCACCAAGATCCTGGCGTCCGGATTAGGCAAGTATCTCCTGAACCCCTACTCGTACCTTGCGATCACCAAACGCTCCATTTATGTCGATAACCACACGCATGAAAACCAGGAAAGCAAACGGCTGACCGTGGTCCCCGGTAAGGCCAAGTACATTTTCGTCTACCCGTTCGTCAAGACCCGCGAGTGGTTCCTGCTCACCAAGGCCGCGCGTCAGGGCATGATGGATGAACATATCGAGGTAGGACATCGTTTCCCGTCGGTGAAACTGAACACCACCTACTCATTCGGTCTCGACGATCAAGAATGGGTCGTGGCCTTCGAAAGCGACAAGCCGGAAGATTTCCTGGACCTCGTCATGGCGTTGCGGGAAACTGAAGGCAGCCGCTATACCTTGCGGGATACCCCGATCTTCACCTGCATCCGCAAGAGCCTGAAAGAAACTCTCGACACCCTGGGTGGCTGACTGCCCCCTGATTGAACGATTCTCGCGGCCTTCGATCTCCCGATCGAGGGCCGTCTTCGTTCCAGGCCCACAAGCCACCGAAGACTGCAGCGACCACGTCCATGGCAGTTGCTCCCTTGCCCCACTCGGCCTCCGATCACCGCGCGGCGTTCTATTCAGCCCTTCTCCCCGGGCTGGGCCAACTGCTTCGCGGGCGGCATCGAGCCGCCGCCTTCTATGGCCTCATCACCGTCCTGCTGATGATGTCGAGTCTCGCTCTGGGACGCCTCTCCGGTCGAGCCGCCGAAGTATTCTTCTTCATGCTGCTGGCGCTTCCCTGGTGGGCGCTTCAGAGTTACGACGCCGCGCTCGGACCAGTGGCCTCAGGCACCGATGTCGCGAGAACCGGCCGCATGGCATGGGCGAAGGGACATGACATCCGGTTTCTCGGACTCCTCTTCCTGGTCAGCGCCGTAAACGATGCGATCATCATCGCTCAGAACCCTGAATACCTGCTGCCGTTTTTCTGCACGAAACTGGACGGAGCCGCCGGCTTTCTGACCAAAGCCCTCTCCCCGTTTCTCCATACCTGGGTCGGATACGGGTTCCTACGCCTCAAAAAATGGTCGCTCCTGGTGTATTTGGTGTATGCCGCCTACGGAACCACGAACGCGCTCGTCAACCTGACCTGTTTCGGACCGGGTCGAATCCGCAACACCCTGTTGATCGCGCTCCTCGCCTTCACCAGTTACATCCTCTGGCGACGACGTATGTTTCAGCGCTGAGGGTCCCGTTGAAGACGGCCGGTGACATTTTGACACTCAGCTCCAGCCTGTGTTACCAGTAATAGCGATCCCGTTCCACATCCTCAGACGGAGCAGTTCCTATGGCCGAAAACAATGCGGTCTATGCGATTCGCCACCCTGACGGTTCTGTGACTCTGTACATCGACGAAGAATATGCCACCGATCGTGGCGTCGATCCGGCCAAGCTGGTGCGGGTCGAAATTCCTCGTGAATTATTCTCCAGCGGCAGCATCCAAGAAATCCGCGAATACGTCGCGGTCTACCTTGAAAACAGCCATCAAGGCACGGCCTGAGCGAACCTTTTACCTCGCACGAGAGGCCACACATGTCCGCCCTACTGACTCCTGAACTGATTGCCTCCACCATCGAACAAGCACCGATCCAGGGCCGGATCATGCTCAAACTGTTGCTCTTGCAACACTTTGACATTACCCCCGAGGAGATCAGCCATATCGCAGCCGATCGACCGGACCCTCGGTGCGTGGCGGGGTCCAAGCCGATCCACCAAATGGTCAAACAGGACGCGTTGCGGGACGTCACCAACCGGAGAGATGAGTATCGCCGCCGGGTCAGGCTGCGACGGGAGCGTCTCTGGCTGCAAATGGAAGCCATGAAGGGAATGATCGCCCTGGCTGAAGGAATGGTGCGCGCGGCAACAGACCTTCTCCGTACTCGCTTCAAACTGGAGGCGGAGGCCGTGGATGCGATCAAGCAAGGTGCTCGCGCCGCAGTCCCCAAGCCGGCGATCAGATCGCTGAACCGCAGGTGGGATGAGGACGAGATCTCCGCCGAGGCCTATCAAGAAGCCAGGCTCGGTCTCGAAATTCAAGCCCAACTCCGCTTGACTGAGAAATACAAGAAACGCCTCGAAGTTTCCGAACGGGAATGGAAATCCATCAATGCCGCTCCCATGCAAGACCATGAGATCGGTCATATCTGGGGGATCCCGGCCGGGAGTCTGGCCGGCAGGAAAGTGAAGCATCTCCATCAGTACCTTCACGCCATTCAAACGAACTTGCAGAAGGCATCCCCTCAGGCCGTCCCGGCGACGGGAGCCCTCGATCTCTGGAAAGAGACACTCGCGGTCCTGGGCGAACGGCCGGTCGAACGCTCGATTGCGCACTATGACGGGCTTGAGCGAACTGAAGAAGCGTTGGTGGAAAAACTCCGGACCTTTGTCTGGGGTACCCTCGGTGAAGATCAGGAGGCGAAATTCTGGCTTTCACTCGTGCATGGCGCCAGTTCGAATGCCGTGCACTCTGAAAACACTCGATCAGTCTTCGGCCTGCAGCGTTTGCTGGCCGTGCTCTCGGAAATTGATTCCAGCCCTGACGCACTCGAAGAAGAACTGCTGGCTCGAACGACGCCGACGCCGAAGGACATGCCGGCATTGACCGACGGAACGACTCAGCCGGAGGCTGAAAAGATCGGGCAAATGCAACAACACGTGCTGGATAGCTTCATCGGTGAGTTGCACAACGACCTTCAGCGGTAACGGAGATCCCTCAGGAGGCCGCGCACCGATTGATGACCCATGCAGAAGGAAGGCTCCGGATTCGCCACAACATTTTTTTGCGGCCGCCTTCTCACTCTCGAGTGAATTTTGTATAATTCATGAACAATGCGTAATGCTCACGGAACACAAGTGATGGGGTCACGAGTGGGACTGCTGGGGCTCATAGCAGTCACGCTTGCCTCTGTGCTCATGATGATGTCGGGCAGGCCACTCTCTGCAGCCGCCCTGGTGGAGGTCACGGAACTCCTCGCTCATCCCGACCACTATGACCATCAGGTTGTCACGGTCAGCGGGCGCGTGACAAGTTTTCAGCTTGCCACGAATCGCGACGGGCAACCGGCATTCGGCTTCCTTCTGCAGGACACGGCCGGCACGGTAAAAGTGGTCGGACTCGGGAAAGCAGATGTACGGGAAGGCGACTATGTGGTCGTCGAAGGGATTTTCAGTCGCTTGCGCCAAGCCGGCCGCGCCATCGTCTACAATGAGATCAAGGCTACATCGGTTCAGTCGATGACGAAGATGAACCCGGATCTGGTGGGTTGACCACTCGACACGACCGCTCGTTCATCCGCCCTCTCTCATTTCCCGGATCGACTCTTTTCCCTCTCCGCTCGTAGCCCGGACTATTGATCACCGCTCGCGCCCTCGTCCGGTCCTCTCGCCCTACGAGGCGTTTCTCCCGCGGACCGCTCCAGCACCTGCGCTTTGCCGCCGTCCCGAGAACCTGTCCGTATGGCCGAGTCCACGTCGGATATTTCGCACGGGGTGGTGAGACCGCTTCACCGCATCGAAGACGGCGATACGATCAGAGGCTCAGAGAATCTTTGATGGAACGCGGACAGTGCCGGAGGAGAGACGCAAGAGACTTACCAGTGACGGAAGGGGCCCGAGTCAAGATGGACGAACTTCCCGCGTGGGTAGTAGCCGACACCGCCACAACCCAATCGTAGTGCGACCTCCCGAAGAGTCCGCAACGGCACACCGGGGATTTGCACATCCACCGCCTGGCCGGACACGTGATAGCTGTGGCGCGCCGCGCGAGTCCCCATTTTGATGAGTTGTTCGTTGTACTCGGGGGAACGATATCCGGAGACGATATGGACATCGCGTCGCCCCCCAATCCGTTTCTGTACGAGATTCACGAACTCGATGAGCCGGACATCCATCGTCCTCGACTCATTGGTATGGTGACAGCGCAGGAAATAATTGAGCTCCTGGAGCGCCTCCTGATCGTAATCGCCGATTTCGTTCCGGTAGGTAATCGACAGGCGCTCATCGGTGTGCAGATTATACAAACTCACACGCCCATCCGGGAGTCGTGACGCCCACGCCGCCGGAGGCAACAGCAGCTTGGCCACTGCCACGGCCGCACCGGCGGTCACAGTGCGGAACAGACTTCGTCTCGTCCAGAGAGCCGGGGCTTGCACGGACATCCACACACTCCACAAAAGGATTTCTGAGCTCAGCCCAGGCCATTCACAAGACTGTGGCGAGGCTGCACTGCCTTCCTAGTGCGTGTCACAAATGGCTCACGCGAATGACGAAACAGGACTGGCTGACGAAACCTCGGAAGGATCGAGCCGGCTGATACTGGAGACTTCTTTTCTTAACAAATACCGACCCGACGGTCAACCAATTTAGCCCCGGCCACCGAAGTTCGTCGTGCCCACCCCCGCACGATAGCCGGTCATGAAGCCAACGAGGGAAACGCGCCATCAATGCTCCGTCATCGACGCTCGCGACGAGAAGCCTGGAAATCGACGTGCTTCGAGGCTGCGCTCCATTCCATACTGGCGCAACCGTCGATAGAGCGTCGACCGGCTGATCCCCAACTCTTGTGCGGCTCGACTCAAATTGCCCTGCGACAGCGTGAAGGCTTTCAAGATCAGATCCGTCTCGATCCGTTGTTGGTTGACCTTCAATGAAATCGAACCCTCATCCTGACGCGGCGTCTGACGCGGCAAGTCCAAGTCACCCGGCATCACATGTGTCCCCTCTGCCATCACCACCGCTCGGCCGACCCGGTTGGACAACTCACGGACGTTGCCCGGCCACGAGTAGGCTTGCAAGGCCTCCTGCGCCTCCCGGGTGAAGCCGTAGAGACGTTTGTTGTAGCGTGACGCCGCCTGGCGAAGAAACGCCATGGCAATGAGAGAGACGTCCTCGCCGCGCTCGCGCAGCGGGGGGAGATTGATGTGCACCACCCCGAGCCGATAATACAGATCCTCGCGGAAGGTTCCCTTCTCGATTGCTTCCTTGAGATTCACATTTGTCGCCGCAATGATGCGAACATTCATCTCGATCGGCTGATGGCCGCCGACCCGTTCGAAGGTATGATCCTGCAGAAAGCGCAACAACTTCACTTGCAGCGCATGAGGCAGCTCTCCGACCTCGTCGAGAAACAGCGTCCCGCCCTGGGCATACTCCACTTTACCTTTTTTCTGTCCCACCGCGCCGGTGAACGCGCCCCGCTCGTACCCGAACAGTTCCGACTCGAGAAGACTTTCCGGGATCGCCCCGCAATTGATCGAGATGAACGGTCCCTGCCGCCGAAGCCCGCGCTCATGGATCGCACGCGCAGTCAATTCCTTTCCGGTCCCGCTCTCACCCGTGATCAGAATCGGCGCATCGTTCGTCGAGACTTTACGAATGGCCTCATAGATGCGATGGATACTGGGACTGGTCCCGAGCATACCGCTGAACTCCTCCTGCCCGGCACCGGCTCTCCCCTCCCGCGCTTCCTGTTCCAAATCCGCAATGTTGGCGACACGGTGAACGAGCTGCTTCAGCAGGGGCAAGTCCAGCGGTTTAGTCAGGATTTCGCACGCACCCTGTTGAATGGCTCGGACCGCGAGGCGTCTTTCCCTGTTGCCTGTATAGACAATGATTTTCCCCGTATGGCCGGCCTGTCGCAGGTGCTGGAGAACCGCGATGCCCTCCTCGCCAGTTGGACTCGACGACCAATCCAGATTCAATAGAATGACCATCGGCGCCCGCTCGTGAATCTGGTCGACCGTGTGCGCATTCCACCCGGCCACGCACAGGTCGAATTCCTCCTCCAGCAACGCGCGCAAGGCAGAGGCCACCAACTCATCCTGTTCCACAATGAAAACGATCGGTTTCACCACGATTCGGCTCCTTTCAAAAAATAGGCTGGAGGACGCCGGTCCTGGGGCCTCCTACTGACAACCTTCGAGTCCGGGATACTGCGATGGATCGACGGGACGGCGTGCTACGGAATCGCCGCCGGGGGATCGAGCGAGTCACACATGAACACGTCGGGGCCAAAGGTCTTTGGAAAGTCAGGGTCGGCCCCCTTGGCGATCGACCGTTCCATCATCGCGATAATCGGCACGTGCGGGCAGGTCATTTTGAGGCGCGGGACTGTGGCCTGAAGGGGTGCGGGAAAAGAGGGAACGCCAAGGACAATGAGATCCGGACGAAGCTCCTTCAGATTCTCCTCCAACGGATGAACGGTTGAGGTCATGGTGGCCTGGTAGCCGTGAAGAGCCAGCCAGTCCGCACACCGATATCCCTGCGTCACGTCGTCATACACTACTGCAACCGTAGGCCGCTTCCCTGCTCGTACTCCATGTCTCTCATTCGGTTGCCTCATACATCCCTCCACATCCCGGACCGGGTCACGTGACAGATCGAACATCTGTGAGCTGCGTCAATCGATGCTCCATCTGTGGCCCCCACCAGGGGACATCCTGCAACAGGGCGGCGTCGACGGGGGTCAGTTGAGCTACAATCTCGGGCCAGCCCTGTCGAAACGCGCCGGTACGCGGGTCCACGCCGGACCGTTCAACAGTACGGCGTTCACGCACTGCCTCAAACACCGCCAAGAGAGTAGTCCCGCCTGTGATCCACAGCTTCGGCATGCAGGTGAGAATAGGCCGGAACGGAAGGTGAGACTATCGCTGCGCGACCGATTTCTGTGTCACAAAACTACAACGTTCATCGTCATCGTTGGCACGACATGATCGCGGGCGCTCCTCAGGCGTAGCCAGTTGCGGGCAGACTCGCCCGCTGCGTCCACCCGCGCGCTGAGTTTCGCTCCGGCTGAGGCCGACACAACCTGCCGGATGCGCAGACAAGCCCTCCGACGCGAGCGTGGCGAGCGCCCCAACACGAAGCGGACTGAGGTCACATCTACGGATAGGCGGGAGCCGATAAAGGCCTACTGCCCCACAGGCAAAGGATACAGGCTTCGACGAGCCCGAAGGCCCGTCGCAGCCGCGACTAGGCGATGGCACCAGAAAGGCTCGTGAATCACGCGGGCTAGACGACGAGTCCGTGCTGCAACGCGTACCGGGTCAATTCGGCGTTGTTCTTGAGACTCATCTTATCCAGAATCCTGGCACGGTAGGTGCTGATCGTCGTCACGCTGAGATGAATACTCTCGGCGATGTCGCTGACGGTCTGCCCGGAGGCGATCAGGCACAACACCTCATATTCGCGATCCGACAGGCGCTCATGGGGAAGCTTGTCCACGCCCGTTCTCACCGTCAACGCCAGAGCTTCGCCGACCGACGCGCTGACATATTGCCCGCCCGCCATCACCTTTTTGGCGGCATGAACCAATTCCTCCGGCGCGCTCGCTTTCGTGAGGTACCCCGCGGCACCGGCTTTAAACATTCGAATGGCATATTGATCTTCCGGATGCATGCTGAGGATCAACACCGGTAGGGTCGGCGCCAATTGCTTGAGCTCCTTCAACACTTCAGGACCCGACCGCCCGGGCATGCTGATATCCATGACCACGAGGTCATACGGCTGCTCGCGCACCTGATCCAGCATCTCTTGAGCATTTCCGCACTCGGCCATACTGGCGCCTTCAAATCCCTCCTCGAGGATATCCTTCACCCCACGCCGGAACGACGGATGATCATCGACAACCAGAATTCGTACGGTGGTTGCTGTGCGCATCGTGCTCTCCATCCTGTCACCATCCTTCCTTATCGAGGCAACTGCACGGCAATCGTCGTCCCGTTACCTTCCTGTGTTTCGATCTGGACGTCCCCGCCGAGCAGGCCGGCACGCTCCCGCATGCCCAGCAGGCCAAAGGATCTCGCATCAGTCAGCCGATCCGGGGGAATCCCTCGTCCGTTGTCTCGCACCCGCAGCACCAACCCCACACCCTGGTCTTCCAGCGACACATGGACCTCGGTTGCCTGCGCATGCCGGGTCACATTGGTGAGAGCCTCCTGGCAAATGCGAAAGACGGCCGTCGCCTGTTCGGGTTCAACCCGGAGATCTTCGTGGCTGACCATGCAGTGACAGACGATCCCCGTGCGGCGTTGAAAGTCTCGGCATTGCCACTCGATCGCCGCGACCAATCCCAAATCGTCCAGCACCCCAGGACGCAATTCCGCCACAATTCGTTGTACCGAGGTGATGGTACTGTCGACTTGCTCCTTCATGCCGCGAATTTTTTCGTCGACTTTTTCTCGATCGCGCGGAATCAGGCGCTCTCCCAACAACCCGCCAAGCCGAGAGAGATCAATCTTGAGGCAGGTCAGCCCCACCCCCAATTCATCGTGCAATTCACGCGCAATCCGCCCGCGCTCCTCCTCACGAATGCCTTCCATCCGCCCCGAGAGTTTTCGCAATCGGCGAAGGGAATCCTGCAATTGCGCCTCCGCCCGCTTCCGGTCCGTGGTGTCTTTGAAAACCACGACGGCGCCGACGATCTCCCGCCGCTCCCACATCGGGGTACTGACATACTCCACCGGAAACGTCGTGCCGTCTTGACGCCAAAACAGACCATCCACCTGTTCACGAATCTCCCCTGCTGCAATCGTCTCCACAATCGGGCAACGCAACTCCCCGAACGGACGCGCGCCGAGATCGGGAGGAAAAACGAACCCGTGCATGGAGTGACCGATCAGGTGCTCCGCCTCCGCTCCGAACATTTTCGCCGCCGCCGGGTTCAGAAAGGTGAAACATCCGTCACAATCCACACCGAAGATTCCTTCCCCGGCGGAGTGCAGAACGACTTGATTGTGGTAGTGCAGCCGGTCCAGTTCTTCTTCCGCCGACTTTCGCTCGCTGATATCGCGCATGATCATGGTAAAAAAGAGATCGGACTTCCCTTTCCACGACGTCACGCTTAACTCCAAGGGAAACTCGTCAGCCGCTTTCCGGCAACCTACCAATTCCAGGGTCTTGCTCATCGAGTGGAGCCGCTCCAGCAAGCGTACCCGCTGTACATTCCGCTCCAGTTCCTCGTGACATCGCTCGGAAATGATCAAGGTAACAGGTTGACCGATGATTTCCTCCGCCGAATACCCGAAGATCGCCTCCGCGCCTTTGTTCCAGAAGGCCACCTTCATCAGCGCATTCACCAACACGATGGCATCGGTCGTCGACTGCACAATGGACCGCAATCGCTCCTCACTGACCCGGAGTGCATCCTCGATCCGTCGCCGCTCAGTGACATCGCGAATGATGCCCAAGACACCGACGACCCGTCCCTGGCGCATCTGCGGGGTCCCCACAAACTCCCCGGTCACATATCCGCCTTGCTTCGTGCTGATTTGCATCGAACAGG
>WIAG01000042.1 GCA_014055495.1 Nitrospira sp. CR1.2 | reverse complement strand
GGTTTGGGTTTGGAGTGGTCGGATGCGGTGGGGGTGGCGAGGGTGGCGGTGAAGGCCCGGTCGTTCCGCCGCCTCCCGCTCCTGCAGAGTATGCCGATAAGCACATGCCTGCTGGTTGGTGGACGGATCCAAAGATTGTGGAGGAAGGGAAGGAGCTGTATATCGGCGGGAAGAACCCCGATGTCAATTGCGCAAGCTGTCACGGCAAGGACGGGAAGCCGGTGAAGGCGGGTGCGCGGGATTTCCGCAACGGCGACCGCATGAAGATGTATTCGGACTCCGTCTGGTTCTGGCGTATTTCCGAAGGTGTGCCTAATACGAAGATGAAGCCGTGGAAGAGCAAGTTGTCCGAAGAAGATCGATGGAAGATCCTGGCGTTCGAGCGCTCCTTCGGCTTGGCCGGCAAGGGCTGGGATGCCAATAAGAAGGATTGGGTGCCTGCGGATCAGGTGAAGTAACTCGCACCTGGTGTGCGGTTCGAGTCACGGGTCAATCGGTTGGAATGAGGAGGAGCGGCGAGACATCATGAAAATCTGGCAGCGCTGTTTGTTGGTTATGTTCGCGCTAGTGGCAGTATTGGGAGGGGTAGCATACGCCCAGGCTCCCAGTGCGCCCCCTGTGGAATTCCCGTATACCGGGAATCGCACTGCGGTATGGATCGTCGCTCAACTCCACATTCTTTTCGCGGGCTTCATTCTGGGGGCTCCGATTTTCGTGGTCATCTCAGAATGGCTGGGGTACCGCAAGCAGGATCCTCGCTACGACCGGTTAGCGAAGGAGGTCACGAAGGTGACGGTCATCTTGTACAGCATGACCGCGTTGACCGGAGGCCTTTTCATCTTTGTGTTGCTCGCGACCTATCCGCAATTTACGACCTGGCTCATCAATCACTTCTTCTTGATCTTCGCGGTGGTGTACCCGCTGTTGTTCATCGGCGAAACGATCGTCCTGTACATGTATTTCTATACCTGGGATGCGTGGAAAGGTGAGAAGAAGGCGCGCCACATCGCTCTGGGCGTGCTGCTCAACCTCATTGGTTCGATCACGCTGTTTGTCATCGATGCGCCCACCTCCTTTATGAATACCCCGGTGCGGGCCGAGGGTATCTCCCCGGCCGAATTTTTGGCGACCGCCACCCTGTGGGATAAGGTCTTCAACTACAGTTGGATGCCGTTGAATTTGCATCGCCTCGTCGGCAACGTGACGTTCGGAGGTTTTGTGGCCGGGCTTATCGCTGCCTATATGTTCATGGGCTCGAAGAAGGAAGAGGATCGCGCCTACTACGACTGGATGGGGTTTGTCGGCAATATGATCGGGGTGGGGGCCTTGTTATTCCTGCCGTTCATGGGCTACTTGCTTGCGTACGAATTGTGCGACTACGACGCCTCCATCTGCCCGTACATGATGGCCGACCAGTTGTCGATGTTCTTCGAGATGCAGGGGGCCATGATCGGTCTGATCTTCCTGGCCAGTAACTATTATATCTGGCTCAGTATGAAACGTATCGAAGGTGTGGAGCGGGTTCGTATGACGGTGGTGGCGCCGATGGTCATGGTCCTGCTGCCGATCGTCATGACCAAGGTGTTGACCGACTATCCCGTGCCGGACCCCACATCTCTCGCGTTCCTGTTGCCGCTGTTGCTTGCGCCGGCGGTCCTTGGCCGCTTCATCCCGCTCACGGTTTCCTCAAGTACGGTCATCAAGATCGGCTTCTTGATGGTTGTCGTGGGTAATGCCATCTGGATGACGCCGCATGGCTTTGTGCCCACAGGCGCAAAGTTGGTCGCAGAACTGGAGTTACCGTCGGATTGGAACTTCCTTGCGCTGATGCCGGCGAAGAATTCTGCCGCGTTCACGCTGGTCTTCGTGACGGTTGTGAATTACGTCATTTATAATCGAGCCGTGTCTCAGGGGACGATCGTCTGGGGCAAGATCGATTTTGCCTCTCAATTCGTTCTGGTCTTCCTGGCCTTTAGCGCAATTTGGACCATGGGTCTGATGGGCGCTGTGCGATCCCTCTTGCGGAAGTACTTCCATACGTACAACCTGTTGCCGGATTTCACCGCGGAATCCTTCACGCCGACGCTGTCGTATTCGGCTTGGTGGATCACAGGTATCACCATCGTCTTTTATGCAGTGGTCAGCTTCGCGATCATCGTGACGTTGCGCCCCTCTGATTCCAAGGGCCATGCGCACGAGGGGAGCCCGGTTCCGGCAGGGGCCAAGTAGGGCGGTCACCATACTGGAAGGGCGGTAAACGAGGGCATTCATGGGAAACATTATTAAAAAGTTGGTAGTAGGAGTCGTCGTTGGCGGAATTCTGTTCGGCGCCACCAATGCGCTGGGTTTTCCGTTTGTCTTTCAGGCGCTGTTTTTTGGCTACGCCATGCTCGGCGCTGTGGTCTTCATGATTCTCGATTTCCCGACGCTGAAGCCTTTTGGTGGAGTGAAAGCGGTCGGGGCCTTGCTCGTGTTTTATGCGATTCTCTCTGTGGTCTACATCGCCGGGGCCTCCATGTGGCCGCAATACGATCCGGAGGATGAGAAGGGTAAGATCGAGAAAATCCTCAAGCCGAAGCGCGAGCATTATGAAGCCGGCAAGGTCGAGGTGCTGATGCAGCGCGCGAAGGCGCTCGATGAGAAAGCGAAAGAGTTGACCGCTCGCTTGCAGGCTTTGGGTGCCGCCACGGCACCGGCTGATCAAAAGGCCGGCGGCGAGAGCGCGCCGACCGCGACCACTGCGGCTGCAAGTGGTGATATCGCGAAGCTGGGCGAAGAGCAATGGCAGTTGCAGGAGTGTTACAACTGCCACAAGCTGAACGGCGAAGGCGGCAAGAAGCGCGGTCCTGAGCTGGATAACATCGGCAATCTGTTGCCTGCTGCGGAAATTGCCAGGAAAATTCTCGATCCAAAAAGTTACAAGGCGGAAGGCTTCGAGCAGGAGTATGAGAAGGGCAAAATGCCCGACAAGTACAAGGATCTCATGGAGCCGAAAGACGTTGACGCTTTGGCGACCTGGTTGGCCGGATATAAGAATGCTTCGGTGAACACTCCGAAGCCGATCAAGATGAAGTGAGTATGATGCAGCCGAAACTCAAATCAAAAGTTCGATGTACGGACGGTGAGGTCGGGGAAGTCAGTCGGGTCATCATGGACCCGTTGTCTCATGACATCAGCCATATCGTCGTTGGTGGCGGTTCCGGAGCCGGTCCGGAGCGGCAGGTACCCATGGGGCAGGTCCAGGGGGTGACGGAAGATGTGGTATCGCTCCGTCTTAGCTTGGCGGAGTATGCGACGCTCCCGGCATTTAATCGGGACGAGTACGTGACGACCCACGAGGTGGAAATCGCTCACCTCGAGGAGCGCATCCATGTCACACCGGGCGAAGTCTTGGTCCCGTTCCCTGAGTTGGAGCGGAGCGTCAAGCGTCGGACCTTCTTCGCGAACTTTACCCATGCCATCGGCTTTTTGATTGGCTTTCCCCTTGCGTTCCCCGTCCTGCGCTATCTCATGAAGCCCATGTATTCCCCCTTCGACAACGAATGGCTCAAGATCGGGAACTCGGGGAAGATCAAGCAGGACGATGTCGGGGTGCAATTCAAGTATAAGCGCAAGGTCAAAGAAGCCTACATGCCGGAACAGGAAATCGACAAGAACGTGTGGGTGCTGAAGGCGACTCCGAAGGTGCTTGAAACGATCTATCAAGGCAAGGACATGGAGTTTCGGGATTCCTTCGGGAAGCATATCTGGACCAACAAGAAAGACGTCCCTTACATCGCGTTTTCTGGCAAATGCCCGCATCTCGGGTGCGGATTTAAGTGGCGGACGCATAAAACGCTCGGCCAGGTCTTCCTCTGTCCTTGTCATCTGAGCATTTATGATGCGGCGGGCAAGGTCCTTGATGGACCGGCCCCGCGCCCGCTCGACCCGCTTCCAATCAAGGTTACGGCAACCGGTGACATCACCATTATCGATATGGAATTCAAGGCGGGCACCAAGGCCCAGGTTCGGATTGTCTAATGGATACGACTACGCAGCCGACAACCACGCAGCCCTCAGCCATTGAAAAAGTCTTTGCCTTTGTCGACGAACGCGTCGGGCTAAAGACCTTACAGGCCAAAATGCTCAACGAGCCCGTCCCCGGCGGGTCGCGATGGGCCTATGTCTTTGGTTCTGTGTTGCTCTTCATCTTCATTATGCAGGCGGTTACCGGCATTCTGTTGATGTTCTATTATGTTCCCACTGCCGACCATGCCTATGCCAGCACACAGTACATCATTCACACGGTGGACTATGGCTGGTTCCTGCTGAGTTATCACTTCTGGGGTTCAACGGCGATGGTGGTATGCGTGTTCGCGCATATGTCCCAGGTCTTTCTTTGGGGCGCATACAAAAAACCTCGAGAACTCATCTGGTTGGTTGGTCTGGCCCTGTTCGGCATCGTCATGGGGTTCGGCTTCACGGGCTACCTGCTTCCTTGGGACCAGCGCGCCTATTGGGCGACGACGGTCGGCGTGGAAATCATGGACAAGACGCCGCTGCTCGGCGACTTCATGGCTCGCTTCCTCAAGGGAGGAGCCACACCTGGACAGATGACGTTGAGCCGGTTCTTCGTCATCCACGTCATGGTGTTGCCCGCTGCCCTCATGGGATTGGCTGGACTCCACCTGTTCCTGTTCCGGAAGGCGGGCCCTGCGGGTCCCTTCCGTGGAAGCGTGGAGGAAATCAAGGCCAAGACGGATTACTTCTTTCCGCGCCAGATCTGGAAAGACATTGTCGGCATGGTCGCCGTCTTCTTGTGCATCTGCAGTCTGGCCTTCTGGGAGCCGATTGTGCTGCTGGAAGAGGCGACGCCCGATCCCGGCGATTATCACCCAGAGCCGGAATGGTACTTTCTCTTTCTCTTCCAGCTACTGCGGTTAAAGGTATTCGCCGGAGAGTTCGGTCAGTTCCTTGGCGCAATCGCCCTCCCTGGGGCTTTTATGGCGCTCCTTGCGGCCTTGCCCTTCATCGACCGTGACCCTGAACGTAACATTTTTAAGCGGCCGATCGCGTTGATCAGCTGGATCGTGGTCATGGCCAGCATTCTGATTTTCACCGTGGCGGCAATCATCAACCGCGAATTTTTGGAATAGGCGGAGGGTCTTGGGCACATGACTGGTCGAGAGACGATGTCGTCATTTAAATTGGGGCTGAGCATTCTCTGGGCCGCCTGTTGGACCGCGTTGCCGATCAAGATGGCATTCGCCATGTTATTCATGGCAATGGGCACGATCCATCTGGAAACGAAGCTCGGGATTACCTTCCTGATGCTCCTGATGAGTCCCGTGAGTGTGTTCGCGTTCTTTCTGATTACGCTCGTCACGGGCTTTCATTTCGGCGAAGGCGCCGGTCTTCCTCTTCTGTTCCTCGTTTCTATTCCAATAGATATGTGGTCCCTTGGGTTGGTTGCACGCACGGTGTTTCTGGAGCGTCTGCGGCTGGAGCCGCCGGACTCGCTGGGCGTCGGCCTCTGGGTGCGATTCGCGTTGGCCGGGGCCCTCTATCTTCCGCTATTGTGGGTGATAGAAAGTGGCGCGACGGACCTTGCTCGATCCATCACCAAGTCGATTCTAGACCTCGACATGCTCAAGGCCCTGCCGGTCGCAGAGAGGATCGGGTTGGAGTTTACGGCGTGGGGCAGCGTCTCTCTGTTGGTCTTGCTGGCCCTCACCTATATCGGTCTCACTATTCTGGGGAAACTGGTTGAGGGCAAGACGGCGGGAGCGCAGCCGGCGTCCGATACGTATCAAGCACTGATCTGGCGCTGGGACATGTTTCGTGTGCCGACAGACCAAAGTCTGATGCTGACGGCCTTCACCGGTGCAGGCGCTGTCATGAGCGTGCTGTTCTGGATGGTGCTGCCCGTGTCCACCCCCCATCCTCATGAATGCTGTAAGCCCGCGGCAGTCACTGTGGCTCCGCCATTCGATCCTCAAAAATCACTGACTAAAGGTGAGAAGGCATTCAAGGACGCTGAGGTCAAGATCGCGGCGCTTGAGCAGAAGACTGCCGAAGAGGAGAAGGAAAAGCCGAAGGGCGGAAAAGACAAAGCCGGTGTCAAAGATGGAGCCGCGAAGGGAGACTCGAAAACTCCGCCACCAGCAGCCGTAAAGCCGGCGGGAAGCAAGTGACATCATGGCGAACGACGAGGTGAGAAAAATGATCAACCAGGGGCGGACTATGAAAAATCAGGTGCGCCACAAGGCGGGAATTATCGCGATGCTGGCCGGCTGCGCTGCAGTGCTCGGCTGGATGGGCTTGCCCGACCTGGCTTTGGCCCAGGATGCGGCTGCCCAGGCGCCGACCGCCTATCGGGACATCCCCTATGTCGGAAGCCGGAATCTGGTGTGGATCATCGCACAGTTGCACCTCCTGCTTGCAGGCTTCGTGTTGGGCGTGCCCATTTTCGCCTGGTTGTGCGAAGTGGTGGGCTGGAAGTCCGGTGAAAAGCGTTACGACAAGCTGGCCAAGGAGTTTACCAAGCTCCTCACCTCGTCCTACGCCACGACCGCATTGTTCGGAGGCATTCTGTTGTTCCTCCTCATCGGCTTCTATCCGAAGTTGATGGCCTATTTGACGGATATTTTCTTCCCCTCATTTCTCGTCTACTGCGGATTGTTCCTCGTAGAAACCGCCACGCTCTATCTCTATTGGTATGGCTGGGATGCGATGTCCGAAGGCAACGCCAAGAAGTTCCACATCTTCTTAGGCTTCATGCTGAACGTGTTTGCCTTCTTTATCATGATCGTTCCCAACTCCTGGGCCACGTTCCAGGCAAGTCCGGTGGTCATTGCCGAAGGGACGGATTTTGAGCGGGCCTGGGCGGCGACCTGGAATCCTACCTGGTGGCCGGTGAACATTCATCGCATCATCGCGAACGTCGTGCTGGGAGGCTACATTTGCGGCGCCTACGCCGGTATTCGTTATCTGTCGGCCAAGAGCACGGAAGAACGCTATCACTACGATTGGATGGGCTACGTCGGTAACTTCATCGGTGTCTTCGGTCTGTTGCCCCTCCCCTTCGCGGGTTATTGGTTGATGCGTGAAATCTACCAGTACAACCAACAGATGGGCATCACGCTGATGGGTGGATTTCTCTCGTGGTTGTTCATCCTGCAAGCGATGTTGATCGGCGTCCTCTTCCTGGGATCCAACTACTATTTCTGGATGGGCATCACGCATCGAATACCAGGGTCAGAGGGCCAGTATCGAAAACCGATCATGGCGATGCTGATCATCCTGCTGATGTGTCTGGCCGTGTGGATGACACCGCACTCCCTGGTCGCCAGCTTGGAAGAAGCCCAGAAAATGGGCGGTACGCACCACCCGCTGCTCGGTGTGTTCGGCGTCATGTCGGCCAAGATGACCGTTTCGAACCTGATGGTGCTCGTGACATTTATGAGCTTCATCATGTACTGGCGCGCCGGGAAAGAAGATACCGCGGGATGGGCCAAGGTAGCGAAAGCCGTGATGGGCGCCGTGCTGGTCCTCGCCGGACTGGCCGTCATCGTGCTGGGCGTGTGGGGCTACTTCGTCCCCGCCATCATTCGCATCAACTACTTCTCGACGTCCCAGGTCGGTATCGTGATCTTCGTCATGTTGACCATTACGCCGTTGACGGCCTTGCTGTTGAAAAGCGCCAAAACGACGACGGAGATGGTGTGGGGACGTATGCCCCCTCGCGCCGGCTATTCCCTGGTGCTGAACGCGGTCATGGTGATCCTGCTGATGACCCTCATGGGTTACGCCCGTTCGTCATCCCGCGTTCACTGGCATGTGTACGGTGTCATGCGTGACTCTTCGCAGTATGCCTTCTCTCCTGCGCTCGGGTATGCCGCCGCGCTGATGGCACTCAACACGTTCCTGTTCTGCATGCTGGTGGCCTTCATTTTCTGGGTTGCGACCATGGGTGACAAGGCCAAGGCTGCCGCGAGCGCCAAGGGGGCGACCGAACCAGGCGGGATACCAGCCATGGCCGGAGGATCGTCGCTGTTGGACACCCCAGCCACCGAGAGCCATGAGGGGCAGCGTCCTATTTGAATATGACGAGGCTCCTCTTTAGATACGCAGAGAAAGCCGTGATCAATATCCTTTGTTGAGGACTTATGAGCGAAGTAGTCAAACTGCAGCTAATCGGTCTGTGTGTGGTCGGACTCGGGGTCGTGATTCTGCTCTTCATCAAGAGCCAGTTTCTCCGGGTTATCGGCTTTGTCGCGATTGTCCTCGGATTATTTTCCCTCGTTGCCTTGGCCGTCCCTCAGATGGCCTCGCTGCCGCCCGCAGAAGAAAGCATCAATATCGCGGACATTAAGACTCCGACGGACATGGCCTCCATCGGGCAGAAGATCTTCTTCAGCAAAGGGCAATGCGCGCTCTGCCACTCCATTGGGCCGAGCGAATCGGCCCGTTGCCCTGACCTCAAGGGTATCGGGGCGAAGCTCTCCCGCGAGTTCATCTTCGAAAGCCTGACGGAGCCGCAAGCCTATCTCTATTTGGACTATCGCCACGAGGGGGTACCGAAGGAGTATCCGGCTCGGATGCCGTACATCAATAAAAACCCGATCGGCCTCTCGAAGAACGAAATTCTCTCCGTCATTGCTTTCTTGCAGCAAATGAGCGGCGAGCCGATCAGTGTGAGCCCTTCGGAGCTAGACATTCCACGTCCCACCTCGGCACCCGTGAAGGCTGCGGATGCCGGAACGGTCACGCTGGCGCAGGCGCGATAAGTTATTCTTCGGTGAAGTAGAGGAGGATGGTATGGGAGGCGTACTTGTCAGACCAATCATACTGACGGTCTGTATTTATTTGTTCTTGAAATTCATCGTGCCGATCTTGCCGCATAGTGCGCCGCTGCCTTCCAGCTTAATTTTTCTCTACCTGATGCTGGTCATGTCGGGCTCGGTGCTGTTTGCCACGTTGAGCGGAGAGTCGAAGGATGCCTTCTTTCAACCCATCCTCCGCTTCCTGACTGGTGAAAGCGGCGGGGCCCTCAGCAGCGCCCGCTATCTCGTCTTAGCCCTCTTTCCCATCCTCGTGGGATGGCAGACCTATGGCAGCACGGCATCAAGTGATGCCCCGCCGGCGGAAAATCGCACGATTCACCCCGCTCCTCCCGGAGAATACACCGGCCTCTCGAACCCGGTACCGAAGACGCCTGAGAATATTATGTATGGCAAAGGACTGTATGCCTCGCGCTGCGCTCCCTGCCACGGCAACTTCGATGGCAAGGGTTTCGCGTCTGCGGGATTTACGCCCCCGCCGGCCAACTTTAAGGATCCGACGACCATCGCCATGCTGCAGGAAAGCTATCTCTTCTGGCGTATTAAGAAGGGAGGCGTCGGTCTTCCTGTCGAAGGCATGCCATGGAAAACGGCCATGCCGCGATGGGAACTGGAAATGTCCGATGAGGACATCTGGAAAGTCATCATGGGCGAATATGACGGAGCCGGACAGAAACCTAGAACCTGGGATGAGTCCGAATAAGCCCTCCGATCAGCGACTGTCGAGTAATTAAGGGGAACGTATGGCACGAGTGAGGAGACCTGGAGCAAAGTGGTGGGTGGCGGCAGTGAGTGTCGTCGGGCTGTGCCTGACTCTTGAGTTGCCTGCCGCCTATAGCCAACAAAGCGTGGCGGTGCGAGCTGGATTGGTCAAGGGAACGTTACCCGCCGATGATCCCACAGCGGCGGCCTGGGCTACGGCGCCGACCTCCGAATTCCCCTTGTCGCCTCAAGTTCACTGGCCGGTCCGCATCACCGAGGTCACGGCAAAAACGGTCAAGGTGCGTGGCCTTCATGACGGAACGACGGTCGCGATCCTCCTGGAGTACCAGGACCCGACCGAAGATCCAGATGACGCCGCTGCGCTGGAGTTCATGGTCGGCGATACCAAGGCGCACTTCGCTCATGGTCAGCCCATGGCGCAGGTCGAAGGCGGGCCGGTCAATATTTGGTACTGGAAAAATAAAGACGGCAAAGGCTCGGACCTGGGCGCGAAAGGCTTCGGAACGCTCAAGCCTCACAGTCATCAGGACGTCAAGGCCAAGGGGGTCTACCAGGGCGGCGCCTGGAAGGTTGTCTTCTCCAGGCCATTGAGCACGGAACATGTTGCGGAAGATACCCAATTCAAACCCGGAGAATTCGGCAGCATCGCGTTCGCCGTGTGGGACGGCAAGAAGATGGACAGCGGCCAGCCAAAAGAAAAGGGCTCTGAGAAAGCGATCTCATCCTGGTGGTATTTCCGTGCCGATGCACCACCGGATTATTCCCCGTACCTGTACGCATTACTCGCGGTGGGCCTCGCGCTGGGCTTCGAGATGGCTCTCGTGAGACGTTTAAAGAAAGGGTCGTGAGCATGAGGGCGTGGCGAAGAATACGCGTCTTTGGAGCAGTCGTCGGGGTCGTGGGCCTCTCGGGCCTCATCGGTGCCGGTTGTGCGATGATGCAGAGCGAACAGGCCGCCAAGGGTAAGAAGCTCTACGCGCACTATTGCATGCATTGTCACGGTGAAACCGGCAGGCAGAACGAGGGCTTCAACTGGGCCTCCATGGCCGACCCCAAGCCGAAAGATCTCTCGAACAAGTCGGAAATGGGTACTTTTAAGGACGAAGATATCTTCAATACGATCTCTCGTGACATGAAGGATACCAGTCCGAACGGCGATAAGATCGGCGACGATGAATTTGCCGTGCCGACCATGCCGACCTTCAAGTACACGCTTTCGGAAGAAGAAATTTGGGGTATCGTCGGCTATGTGCGCTCCCTGCACGGGAAAAAATTGGAGTTTAATGTCGAGGGGCGCAAGAAAGAGCTCCAAGAGGCCAAACAATCCGCCGAGCAAAAGTATCAAGAGGCGGAACGTTTGGAGCAGGAAGCTGAGAAGAAAGCCAGTGACGAAGCCGACAAGAAGGGCGTGGAAGTCGACGACAATGCATACGCCAAAGAAGTGCAGGCCATGGGCCAGGCCAAAAAAGAGCTCGATCAGGCGACGGCTGCGCTGGCGAATTTTACGACCAGGCCTGGAAAAGGCGTCAACATTCCCCGTCCTGATTTGAACATGAAGCCGGATGCGGCGGCGAAACTCGCCGAGGTCGGCAAGCAGCTCTATGTCACCAAGTACGGATGTAACGGCTGTCACAAGATCGCCGAAGAGGGTGGCAAGGTCGGTCCCGCCTTGGATCGGGCAGGCTACCGGCTGAATCCGACCTGGGTGTATCGGTGGTTGCGGAATCCCCAGGCGATGAAGCCCGATACCCGCATGCCGAGCCTGGGCCTGAACGACGCCGATGCCAAGGCGGTCGCTCTCTATCTGAAGACGTTACGCGCACCGAAACCGGATAAGCCGTTGGGCAAGGTGAGCGAAGAATAAGTTTACGGCGTGGCGCTGAGCGTACCGATCCACAACGCCGCTAGAATGGCCGCACCGACGTACACGTGCTGATAAAACATGCCGAAGGCGGTGTGCGGCGCGATGGGAAACCGTAAGCGCCGCACTTGCTGGAGGAAGATCCCTCCGATCAGCGTCAGCATCACATAGTATCCTGCTCCGAGGCCAGACCAGTGTCCGGCCGCCACCAGACATCCCATCATTCCCGCCAGGAACAGCCCGACGGCCAACGGCACGGCTGAACCAAAGAGCAGCGCCGACGATTTCACGCCGATTCGTTGGTCATCCTCACGATCCTGCAGCGCATAAATAGTATCGTAGGCAACCGCCCAGCAGGTCGTCGCGGCAAAAAGCCACCACGCCTGTAGATCAATGGTGCCGCACGAGGCCGCCCAGGCCATAATGGCGCCCCATCCGAATGCGATACCCAAGACGGCTTGAGGCATGTGGATCCACCGTTTGCAGAACGGATAGATCGACGCCAGGAACAGGGCGATCGGGCTGAGGCTGATGGTGACCCAATTCAGGGTGGAGACGAGGCCTGCCGCCAGCAGGGTCAAGCTGAGCGCGACCACCAAGGCATGTCCGAGGGTCAATCGGCCCGCCGCCAGCGGCCGGTGACTGGTACGCGCCACGTGTTTGTCGAACCGGCGATCGGCCACATCATTGATCACCACGCCGAGACTGCGCATCACGAACGAGCCGAGCGCGAAGACACACACCAATCGGAGCGGCGGGCGACCCTGGTTGGCCAGGAGGAGCGCCCACAGGCTGGGCCACATCAACAGCCAGGTCCCTGATTGATTGCGCAGCCGAATCAGGTCGGCTGCCGCAGCCCAAGACCATGACGGCGGGGAGGAGCTGGTCGTCGATGCGTCGGTCGGAACCACGCGCTGGACCATAGCGGAGCAGGGTGGGCCTGTCAACGCGCTTCCCCCCGGTTGTTATGTCTTCAAGAGATTGGGTATAACCAACCTATTGTGCAGCGATGTATGCGTGTCCGATTGGGATTTCGTTTTCCGAGGTGTTCCCGGTGTCCTCTCGCGGCGCTCGTGGCGGCGCTGCTCCTCTCCGCCGGATGCCAGTATTTCAACCTGCGGAGCAACGTTTCCACCAACTACAATCTTCCCTTGACGGCGTACGTGCGTATGGACCCCAGCATTCAAGCCGGGGCCGTCGACTACCGCGATGCCTGCGGGCAGACCGTGTCGCTCCCCATTCACGACGCGTTGGAGACAGAACTCAAGCGGCGCATGGCGCAAGTGTTCGAGCGGGTGGTGGTGGAGCCTGGTCCCTCGGCTGAAGCCAGTGACGGGGTTATCGATGTCGCGCTCGGGTTGCGTCAGGTCGATCTCTTCATTCCCCGGAAGGGCAATAAGACCTATCCGGCATCCGTGACCCTCGGGCTGGATTTTTCCTACACCGATCGCCAAGGGACGGTGCTCCATGCCAAGAAACTGCAGAGTGTGATCACCGGCGAGGTCGAGGTTCGGGCAGAGACCTGCAACGTCAGCGGACTCGATCGCGTGGCTCAGGACACGATTGCCCGGGTGGTCGAAGGCATGGCCGAACAACTCGGCACCGCGACAAAAATACGCGAGCAGGCTCAATTACGAAAGGGACGTCGCGAGACGCCGCTCTCCGCCGGCTCGCAGCCGGCCATGCCGCTTTCTCCGCGACAGACCCCTGCCGTCACATCGTCCACGGCTACAGCCGAGAAGGAAGCTGCTCAACTGGCCGCCGCGGGCGTGCCCCCGGCACTAACCCACCTCTCGTTCCGGACGATTCTGCGCGACCAGAACCGGAATCAGGTCTTGGAGCAGCACGAAACGTTCAGTGTGGAGTTTGAAGTCAAGAACGAGGGAGAAGCGGTTGCAGAAGGGGTCGCGGTGGATCTGAAAGGCCATACGGCGATCGTGGGCGGCGTCACGACCCCGGTCGCCTTGGGTGCGCTCCAGCCCGGTGAAATCCGACGGGTCACGGTGGACGGCAAGGTCGGAACCGTACCGGATGTGGAGCAGGCAGAAGTGATTTGCGCCTTGCAGGCCGCGCCCAACGTGACGTTGCCGGCGCCCAAGAAATTCTTTGTCGCCATCAGGCCGGATGCCGGGGAGCACGTCGAAGTCCTCTCGGTGGACGTCGACCAACTGCCGGGGAAGAACGGGAAAGCCGCACAGCCGCAGGCGGTGGGGATTGCCATTGGGGTCGGGACGTTTCGCGATCGAGCGGTGCCGCCGATGACATTGGCTGCGCATGATGCCGAGGTGATGGGCGGCTATTTTAAGTCGGTGTTGGGAGTGCCGCCGCAGAAGGTGAAAGTGGCGGTGGATGCGAAGGGGCTGAAGGATGACTGGATCGAACTCTTCGAACACTGGCTCCCAAAGCAGGTAGGGTCGAATAGTACGGCCTATGTGTATATAGCCGGTCGAGCCCTCGTGGACGCGGAAACCGGAGCCGTCGCGATGCTGCCCTACGATGCGACGATAGCGGGGCAATCCAGAACCTTCTCCCTCGCCAGGTTGCAGCGGGCCCTTGCGAACGCACGGGTCAAGCAAGCGGTCGTGATGTTGGAACTTTCCCTGGAGCCGTCCGCCGGCTCCGATCCCGGTCGCGTCGTGCCGCCGCGCTGGCTCCCCCACGATGCGGGAGCGGAGCAGGGTGGAATCATGTTGATGGTCGGCAATGCCGGCCTGCAGGAGGCGCAGGCCTATCGACCGGGGCAACATGGACTCTTTACGTATTTCCTGCTGAAGGGGATGCGCGGGGCGGCCGATTTGGACAAGAACGGCACGGTCTTGACCGGAGAACTGTGCGCCTATGTGCACGGACAGGTCGGAGCCGGCGCACAGACGCAATCCGGCACGACCCAGGAGACGCTCTGTCTCCCGGCGGCGGGGGAGAAATCGCCGCTCCGAGGCATCGTGGTGTCCCGCCAGCAGTGACCGCATGGCGTGGAATCCGGGACGGATCGGGTTTGACGGGCTCTATGGAGGTGGGCGCTCCCTCCGGGGTTGACCGAGAATTCTGCAGAGATCGCATCTCTGCATTGACAGGTGTTTCCTGTCCTGAGTAAGATCGCGCGTCTGATTTGCGAAGTCTGCCACGTCCCGTAAGCCGGCGTAGCTCAGTTGGCAGAGCAGCGGTTTCGTAAACCGCAGGTCGGTGGTTCGATTCCACTCGCCGGCTCCATTTATCAAGCACTTACATTGCCACCGTTGGCGCAAATGGTCGTTGTGCTAAATTTGTGCTAAACGTTTTTCCCCGGTCCAAAATCTCCACCCCATCCCGCAGACTTTCCGGATAGTGATGCGCATACCGTTGGGTCATGCTCGGAGATTTGTGCCCGAGTAGCCGCTGGACCTTGTATAAGTCCACCCCGGCCTGGACCAGCCGAGTAGCAAAGGTGTGGCGCAGATCGTGGAAATGAAGGTCCTCAATCTGTGCCGCCTTCAGGGCTGCGGTAAATCCTCGTCGCAGGTTGCTGCCATCCAACTCGGTGCCGGCTTCGCTGCAGAACACAACCCGGGTTTCAATTCCCCGTAGCCCACGGCCCTGCTCATATTTGTGAGAGAGCAGTTCCAGTACGGTTTGATTGACCGGAATCGTCCGCCGTTCCCCGTTCTTGGATTTAAACACCGTCACGGTTCGTCGTGTGAAGTCTACCCCTGCCCACGTGAGGGCAAGAATTTCTCCTCGGCGCATGCCGGTATGGACGGCGAACGTGACCACTTCTCTGAGCCAGGAAGCGGCAGCCATCAGTAGCCGAGATTCCTCCTGTTCCGTAAGCCAGCGGTCCCGTGAGTTTTGCTCCTTCTCCATCGACACCCGACAGACCGGATTGTCTTTTGTCCATTCCCATTCGCGACAGGCCAGGTTGAAGGCCTTTTTCAGCATGGCCAGTTCTCGATTAATGGTGGCCGGCATGACTCCATCCGCATAGCGCTTCGCTTTGAAGGCCACGATGGTCTTCGGGGTAATCTGAGACAGTTTGGGATTGCCGAAGAACGTCTTCACATTCGTGACCATGTTTACATAGCGCCGATAGTGTGCGCGCCGACTCGCATGCTCTTTCAGATACCGGTCCATTAACTGGGAGAAGGTGTAGGGATCTTCTTTCGGCTTTTCGAAGTATTTCCCTTCGACAATCTGCACCCGGATCTTGCTCAGAATGGCTTCGGCCAGCTTTTTGTCCGAGGTTTCGGTCGATCGCCGCACTTGCCGCCCTTGAAACGTAAATGACATCCACCAGGTATTGTTCCGTTTAACGAGCCCCATGCTGCTCCTCCTTCGTGCGTGGGCTCGGTGTGATGGTTTCCCCGTGGCGGGAAGTATAGGCGGCATGTTTGGCTGCTGCAATCAGGTGGTCTACGTCCTCAGCATTCCGCCGAGGAGACCCAGGAGGCTTTTCGGGGGAGGCACGGGAGAAGCCGTCTAGCCAGGCTTGGATCGCCTCAGGCTCAAAACGGACGAGGCCATGTATGCGACGGCAGGGAATCTTGTTTTCTGAGGCCCAAAGGTAGAGTGTGGATTCTTTGATGTTGAGCCACGCTGAGAGTTCTTTGACGGTAAGCATCTGCAGATTCACCGGGGGAGTCTTGCGACACCCCCAGTCCCCCTAACATGGGCTGCCCGCGTGACCGCCGGCAGACCGGTGAAACCGAGTGGGTTGTGTGAGCAAATTGCGGTGTCGGTCTTTCCACCGAGCAATGCCCCTGACAATTTCCTGTAGTAGCCATTCATCCCCTCCAGGGGTGGCACAAATGACCGCCAGCATCGGCGTCAGGGTGTCACTCACCCATCGTTTCACGTTCTGCAGGGTCTGTACCTGCTGCTCCTGGGCCAATCGCCCTTTCTGAAATCCCTCCGTCAGGAGGGCGTACCACTCCAGCATGGGAGCCCGGTATCGTTCTTCATCCTCGGCATCGTTTGAAGTCTGCCGGAAATCCACATAGGACCGAAGTAAGCCAATCACTAACTCCTTCCAATCGGCTTCGTCCAAAGTTGCCAATGCTCGGGCACATTGTTCCGCACGGTCTTTCTTGAACTCCAATTCCCATCGAGTGCCATACTCCTGCCAGTTCTCTTGCCCTTTGCTCTGAAGTTCGAGCCGCTTGTCATAAATCCGCAACAGGGTCTGACTCTGAGGACTCCCGAAATACATCGTTTCGCCCGTGGTGGCTCCGGAGCCATGCGTCAGGTTCGAGACGATATGCCGGACCTGGGCCGCCCTTGTGACACATTGGCCTGCCGATACCGCTTCTCGGATGGTCGCCACCGGCACCGTGCCTGCTCGGTCATCCAACGCACAGTCGATGCGCGTCACGTGGCCTTGTTGGGCATGCACCCACCTGAGCAGGGTGCGGATTTGATCCAGTGTTAGGGCGGACGCGAGGCCGCCCGACAGATCCACATGGATTTCATTCGGACGACGAGGCGCATTCGTGCCCAGTTTGCCGACTCCGCGCAGGCCGTCTGCCCTCATCCAAGACAACGGATAGCCTCGGAACCCGCCTTTGGCCCTGCTCCAATCGCCGCCGAGGACCTTCATGGTCTCTTGGGGGTTACTGGCCAGGACCGTAAAGGCGAGCCAATCAATCGTGAGGGTGAAGCTCGAATCCATAGAATCTATCGAACTCCTGTACGGAGCGCTGTGGGTAGCGCCCCCGTGTTACCAGGACGGGGGCCATTCCGCTCCGCCCCGCAGCCTGCCGGCATGCGGCGCGGACCGGCTTTGTCTCCCGATGATGTGACGGATAGCACTGCTATTAGCGTCCTTCTTGTGACGATCGAACAAGCTTCTGTCGGACGACGCCAAATGCCTTTTCCCCGACCTCTCGCGCCACGATCTTGATCGCCTCGGCCTTTCCGTCCATCACCATGCTCATTAGGACCGCCCCGCGAACATATTTGGAGACGGTCGTGCCTTCATCTGAAGCGCACTTCTCAATGAGCTTGCGTTCTTGTTCAGTGACCTTGAACTGAAGTGTCTCGGTTTTGGTGTCATCTGCCTTCATGAGTGTCTCTCCCTGTGTGAATTATATACTATCTTATGTATTACATTGCAGTCAATCCTTATGGGCAATCATGCTTCGAGTGCCGGCTTGAAAACTTAGTCGAGTCGGAATACCCTGGGGGCCCACTGAAGCAATGGAGGCATCGCATGGCCGGAACCCCAGGGTCACGTTTGTCATCTCGAATTGTGGATGAGGTCAAAGATTTTCATCCGCTTCTCAATAATTTACTCTCACGGCTTCCTCAAGTTCTGAAAGTTGAATATACCCATGGTCCTAGTGAGATGGGGGCTGATTTTGTCGTGATGAGGAAGGATGTGACGTTTGACACATCTGAGTATGTGGGCGTCATTGCTAAGGTGGGTAAGGTAGTACAGGACCTGTTAGACATCGAACGTCAGATAGACGAATGCTCTGTGCCGCGCTTGGTTGGTGGGGGAAAGGATAAGGTCCGCCTTAACGAGGTATGGGTAGTCTTAACTGAACACATAACTAAAGGCGCTCAGGAAAAGATTCACGACAAGTTTAAGTCGCGAAAGATCAGGTTTATTCAAGGGAATGAAGTTGAGCAGCTAATCGACAAATATCTTCCGGTCTATTGGACCAACCTAGAGATCGACTTGGGAGTCTATCTCACCACTTTAAAGGAGAAAACTCAGACTCTGGACAGAAGTCTCAGCTTGCTACCACCAGATTCTAAGGCATTATACCTGGAGCAAGATATCTACAGGGCAAAGCCCATAGAATATAAATTCAAAAATCATGTGAATGGCCGCCCGGAAAAAATTGATATTCATGCCGAGATACCTAAAAAGAAAATTTTGCTTATTGAAGGAGAGATGGGGCTGGGAAAGTCCAAGTTGATTAGGCGGCTGGTTGATCATTATTCAGACCCAGAGATTTACAACCAAACACGTCTCATACCCATTCACGTGACTTACAGGGAGCTATTGAGCAGCTTTAATGGCAATGTTCGTCTTCTAATTGAGAGCAGGGTGGGCAAAACCATCATGGATTCATTGAAGCAGCCTAAATACCTGCTGCTAATCGATGGGCTTGATGAAGTGAATCTGTCTTCGGATGAGCAAATGTCGTCTATTTCATCAATTTGCAGTCAGATTCACGATGATAGTGAGGTGAAGGCTGTCATGTGTTCCCGATACATGAAAGCTTTAGATCAGCCGGGGGTCTTTCATCCAGATGATCAAAGATATGACTTGCGCCCATTATCTATGTCGAAAACCATAGAGTTCCTGAAGGCGCTATGTGATCGACTAAATCTTACGTCGAGAGTTGTTGAAGATCTCAAGAAATCACAACTGTTTAAAGAATTGCCTCATAGCCCCATCGCCGCAATTTTATTAGCGAAGCTGCTGAACGATAATTCGCAAGAGCTTCCTTCGAACATGACTGAATTGTATTCCAAGTATCTAGAACTCATGCTGGGCCGCTGGGATATAGAAAAAGGTCTTCATCAATCGCAAAAGGAATATCAAGCGCTTGATAACATCATGATGGACCTCGCCAAGCACTTTATTGACAATGAGATTCACCAACTGAGCATCGCTGAAGCAAAGGATATGTTTCGTGAATATCTCGAAGCTAGGCATCTTGATATTTCTGCGGACGATTTATTCGCGAAACTGCTAGGAAGATGCGAAGTGATGATCGCAGATGCCGATACAGGGACAGTATTTTTCAAGCACCGAACTTTTGCTGAATATTTTTATGCGAGGATGTTGCAACGAGATGGATCGGGTGAAATCGATGAGCGTGCGTTTCAATTCTATTGGGTTAATGTTTTCTTCTTCTACCTCGGCATACTAAAAGATTCTCCAAAACAATTAACAAAAATTATGGCACTGACTCCTGAATCAGAGGGGGAGCGATTTGTTAAGCTCATAAATGCTCCGAACTTTCTGCTTGCCGCTTATACCACGCCTTACCACGTAATTGTGAAAAGTCTGGAACGATTAATGGTGGAGGCGTCTCAACTTTATCAGAGTATAGTATCAGGCGGATCAGGGTCTTCGATTACGAAATTGCCTAGGATGGCAGTTCTTTCGTTATTTCGGTTCTTATTGCGCCAATACTACTCCTATGAATTTTTTAAGAGTGCGCTTGAGGAATGCGCCTTATTAATTGATGACGGAAGTTATGATGAGAGCACTAAATCATACTCATTATTTTTTCTTAATTTGATATACGTTGATTTAAATCCTAAAGATAGTTTTGATTTTCTTCTGAAGAAGAGAGTAGGCAAACTGCCACTCGATGTTACGATCGCTCTTCGAATAGAAGAGAAAGATTTGGAGCATCGGGGAGATCTCATGCGGAAACAAGATAAGCATTTTCAACGTTTAATAAAAGATAATCGCGCACTAAAATCACAGATTGATGAAATTTTTGATAAGCCAATACAATTCGTGAAATCTACGCGAAAGGCTACACTTTTACCCAAGCCTGGTAAATAACCACTACTGCACCTAGAAGTGAAGACAGAACGATATTTACTGCAGCAGCTCAGACTTAAGGCCGGGAGTTTGACAAAATATTGGATCGCGAAAGATGAGATATCCAAATGACAGATACCTTTCAAACCGTGTGCTAAATTTGTGCTAAAAAATTTCAAAACCCACCTATACGCCTCGAATCCATCGAATCAATAGAATGCACGCAAGCACCTGTTTTTGCAGTTAAAACGGGGAAACCATTTGATACACCGAGCTTTCTAGAAATTGTCCTGGCCTGATTCGTAAACCGCAGGTCGGTGGTTCGATTCCACTCGCCGGCTCCAGAAATATCCCCGACGAATCAACCTGTTGGCGGTTTGCGACACCGCTGCTCTCACCCCTCAATTCTGCCAGTGTAACCGCAAGTGTAACCGTCTGCTTTTCGAAATAGGCCGTGAGAGATCGTGCGGCCTGTTCCAGGTCCCGTTCGTTCACGATGTTGTACCGGTCAAAGACACTTCTGGTCTTGTGGCCAGAAATGGCCATGGCGATCTTTTCCGGCACTCCGGCCCGGATCATGTTTCGCACCGCTGTACGACGGAAATCGTGAGGCCTCTTCCCATCCCACACGAGCCGGCCCTTTCGCTCATCTTTCACCCTGCGCCCTAATCCTACGGCTTCACAGGCTTCCCACCAGGAGCGTTTGAAGCTCTGCAGGCGAATGCCGCCTCGATGGCAGATCCACTGACAGGCCGGCCATTTCTTGTCGCAGCGAGTCTTCCAGGCCAATAACACCCGATAGAGGTCTCCGGTCAAATAGAGAACCCGTGGTGTGTTCGTTTTGGTATCCTGGGCCTTCAGAAAGAGCTTTCCCTCTGTCCAGTTAATCTGCTTCCATTGGAGCGAGTAGACTTCTCCCATTCTCATGCCACTGTAGTAGGCCAGGGTAGCTGGAACTTGGGCATAGTCGGGGAGGGCACCGCGCAAGGCGAGGAAATCCTCATGCTCGAAGAAGCCGGACCGTATGTTGTGCTCTTTGAGCTGGGGAATGTGGGGCACGCGAGCCACGAGCTGGGGCGTCTGTTGGTAGCCTAAGCGGAACATCCGCTTGAGAAATCCGATTTCCCGGTTGATCGTTCCGTTAGCCGCCCCTTGCTCCTGTCGTTTGATGATGTAGGCTTTGATCCGTTCCGTGGTCATGGAAGACACTCGGGCTTTACGGAAATACGGTTTCAAGTGTTTTTGATACTCTGTGATCCGTCGAACCGTTTTTCGCCGGTTGATCTGATAGTCCTGCTGGACCAATGCCGCCAGGTCTTCAAATCTGATTCGATCCATACTCGGCCCTCGATACAGTCCAGCCGCGACTTCTCCCTCTTTGACCTTGAGAATTTTCTTGGCTTGCTCCTTCTCAAAAACCTTCGTGCTTTCCTGAATCGGTCGGCCCTCGATGTAATACTTCATCCAGTAGGGGCCTTGTTCCTCCAGCTTGCCCGTGGCCGGATCACGTTTCTTGCGGCGATAAAGCATGCCCATCATGGACCTCCGTTTTGTGGTTCTCGATGTGCCGTTCCAAATCACGAATATCGAACAGCACTCGTCGGCCTTGCCGTACACAGGGCAAAGTCCGTAATTTCTGAAGATTGCGAACCGACCAAGGGCTGACGCCCAGGTAGCGAGCCGCCTCCCTCACGGAATACAGTCGTTTGAGCACTTGCTCTGACATTTTCCTCACCCCCTTCAGTTAGAAATTATTGCTTTGCGCAGCAGAGTTGTCCCGACTTATGCCTTAGGCTTCGCCTTTTTGATATCCGGGGGAGACATGAGTACGCCCAGGCCTTTCAATGCCTCCCCGGTCATTTTCTGCCAGCCTTTCATGGCCTGATCTAATTTGCCTGCCTTCGCCTGTTCCAGCATCGTTGCCATATGTTCGAGTATCGGCTGCTGTTCAGCCAAGAGCTCGCGAATGATTTCGGCTCGGGGCTTTTCCATTGCAGCAGAGACACGCGAAATCGTCTCGTAGAGATCGGTGGGCAACGACAACAGGACTCGATGTGGCGTATTTTTAGGTTTTGGACTCATTTATAGCCCTCCGTTATGCACATATATATCGTGACGATATATTAAGTCAACTATGCACTACACTGCTGATGGCTCAGGAATGTAATATTCATTCACACAACGCTCTCGAGTCACCTATCAGCACGAAAGCCATTGCCGAACCTTGTCAGTGTTATCGACGTAAAAGGAATCATAAATGCCTAGGAGATTGGTATACCCAAAACAATTCCTCAAGTCGGTTCCACCGCCTGAGCAATGGGATCGGCGTCCGTTGCCTAATCTATTGCATCCTATAGATCCTGTTACTGGAGAACAGGAGTGCGAACGGATCGAGCGTTGGTATCGGGAAATGAACAGCAAAGAAAAAACCCATCTCAAGAGACAGCTTAGATCGATGCGATTCAGGGAGTACTGGAGCGCGTATCATGAGCTCATTACGGCTCGTATTGCGCGATCTTTTGGGGCTTTATCTATTCGACATGCAGCTGTCCTAGCTGGTAGGCGCCCGGACTTTACAGTTACATTTTCATCCGGAACCCAAATTTGGGAAGTCGCCACTGCTTACCAAACGCTTAATCGTGAAGCGGACGATGATAAGGCGCATGAGCTGGCAAGACGCTTGAACAGTGAATTTAAACACCGGTGGCGGGTAGTGGTTGAGGCTGAACGTTTCGGTCCCGGTGGGGTATCGCTGTCAAAAGCCATTCCAAAAATTCAAGCATGGCTTGATAGGCTTGACGCTGGCGGACCGGTTCGAATTACTCTTCGGCCTCCCATCATTAATTGTGATTTGTCGCTCAGGGCTCATCGCCCGGGCCAAAGTGCCGAACCGCGTCCTATCGTATCGGCCTTAATGGGGCAAGGGGGCAATGTTACCGCAACCGACCAGTTGAAGAACGTTCTGAGGAAGAAGATTAGGAAGTATGGTTCAGTGAAGGCAAAAGCAGCGCCGCTTATCGTGTTCTTATACGAAGGAAATTGGTTACATATTTCTCGAGAATCTCTCGAAAATGCTCTGCTAGGCGAATTGTTAGTGACATTCCGCGTTGGCAGGAAAGCAGCACCGTTGTCATTAGCCCCTGGTGGATTGTTCCTACCCGGCCCAGACGGTCGTCATCAAAACACCCGTTTAAGTGCGGTGGTTTATGGTCGCCGAGAGTGGCGCGACGGCGCTCCTCATGCCAGACTATTTGTGTATCATCATCCGGCGGCACAACATCCGGTTCCCCTCGAACAGTTCGAGTCTCTCGCGCAGTGCCGCATCACGATTGGAGACACGGATATTACACAACAGTGGACGGCTGAACCTGATGGTGAAATTCAGACATTGCCACTGACATGAACAGAATGGTCCAAGTTTTATATGTATAGCTCAAGACTTGATCCGACAGACAGCGAGTCCTCACCGGGTTTACGCCGCTAAGATTTTCTCCTTCGCCAGCGGCACGCTATCCACAAATGTCTGCATGGGTGTTTTGCCGTAACACCAGCGGCCTTGATGAGGTCGTTGCTCGTTGTACTCCTGCAGCCAGGTGTCCAAGTCAGCTTGCAGCTCCTCGAGCGTGCGATAGATCTTCTTCCGGAAGGCCACGCGATACAACTCGTTCAGCATGGTCTTGTGGAACCGTTCGCAGATCCCGTTCGTCTGGGGATGCCGGGTCTTCGTGCGAGTATGATCAATGTTCTCGACCGCGAGATACAGTTCATACTCGTGTCGTTCAGGTGCCCCGCAGTACTCCGTGCCGCGATCCGTGAGCACTCGATTCAGCGGGATCTCGTGCTGCTCGAAGAAGGGCAACACACGATCATTGAGCAAGTCCGCGGCGGTGATTGGTGTTTTCCGGTCATAGAGTTTCGCGAACCCCACCTTGCTGTAGGTGTCGATGAAGGTCTGTTGATAGATCCGGCCCACGCCCTTCAAGGTTCCCACATAGAACGTGTCCTGTGCGCCGCAGTAGCCAGGACATGCGCTCTCAAACTCGCCATGCGCTTCTTTGTCGGCCTTCGCCTTCTCCAGCGCAACAACCTGCGCCTCGGTCAGCACGAGGCCCTCTTGAGCGACCTTGGCCTCCAAGGCCTTGAGCCGTTTCCGCATGGTCTCCAGATCATGCCGGAGCCAGATGCACCGGACGCCCGCGGGGGAGATCGTCAGGGCTCGTTTGCGGAGTTCGTTCGCCACGCGGAGTTGGCCCCAGGCGGGTTGGTCGACGGCCACTTGCACAATGGCCTGTTCCACATCGGGCGAGACCCGATTCTTCAGGAGCGGCTTTTGCCGGGAGATCTCCTGCAACGCGGCTTCACCGCCCGTGTCGTACAGTTCCTTGAAACGGTAGAAGCTATCCCGGCTGTAGCCCATCACCTGGCAGGCCTTTGAGACGTTGCCCAGGTGTTTCGCCAGTTCCAACACGCCCACCTTGGTCTTGATGATCTTCTGTTCCATCGTCATGGTCCTCACTCCTTCCGTGAAGGCGAGGACTCTACCGGACTGTCAGATTAAGTTCTAGCTTTCACATTTTATACTTGGCGGACCTCAACGAGTGCCACGAGAGTTATCAGCCTTTTAGTCTACGCGAAAGCGTGAACCTGTAGCTTATGGTGTCGACCGACCTCCTAATCTGAAAGTTAGTTCGCCGATGTTTTTCTAGGAAATGGCGCTTTATGCTTCCGATTCGTAAGGTGCTCGAGCCGCCGAGTAAGCTTGTCCCGGAGGTCTCGAAGGTTCTCATATTCAGGACAGTTATAGCCGGCCAAATCAAAGTGTAACCCCGTACCTGCCTTCCGGTAGAGAATCACCCGCCGTTTTAGTGCGTGTGCGTATCCGACCTCGTAATAGACATTTGGGCGTTCACCTGTTAGGTCAGCAAAGAGGAACTCCGCCGTCTCGATCTCGCTAAGGATTCGGGCAGTAATTTGTTCTTCATGCTCGATATCGTCAGCTCGAACTGCGTGAATGTCAAATTGTCCAAAGACTTCTTTGATTGCATCAGCAACATCGACGAGTTCGGGTCGAGACCTATCCATAGACATCACGATGAAGGCGGTGCCAGGGCGATAGCGAGTGGACGATAATGAACTTGCTTCCCCATTGAACGATCCAGGTGCCGAAGAAGCTGTAACCAAGTCTAGAATGTCTTCGATGTTGCCTGCCCAAGTGGAGAAATTCCGCTTAGCAATCTCAGGAGCACACGGTTCATCGTCAGATTGTCCAGCTGGTTGAATACCTAAGACCGTACCCTCGTCGTGAAGAACCTCAGCAGTCCACGAACGAAACTTGCGTAGCAGTAATGCAGCCCGAAGAGCCTTAGTGCCAGTCATCACATCTCTTGAATCAGCCTCGGATGCCAAGGACGATTTTCTTATTGCTGCGGCGATGGAGCCCGCCAACTCAAGAAGCCGGTTTACCAAAACTCTACCTTCCGCTCGAACTGACTCGGGCAATGCCTCCCAGAAATAGTCACGATCCGGACTTTGCCACTTTTCGAGTCGAGCTACCTTCCCAAGGGCTGAGATGGCTCCATCAAAATAGTTTTCAGCGTCTCGCCGTAACAGCTCAAATCTAGAGCGAAACGCTTTCTCCTCTTGTTCCTCCGTCACCGTCGTCCCTCCCGGCTAGGGTACAAAGTCTGTTGTATTCGTATGGAATAACGTGCTTTCACTTTAGCGCCTTTAGAACACTCTCAATATTTACTAATCCGGCGTGCACAGTATGAAATCTGCCCAACACTACTGACGGTGCGTCCAAGTGAGGAGTTACCCCTCGGATATACCCATGAGCTAGATTATCGCGGTTCGGTTTCAGTGCATTTAAGGATGCGCGCATAGGCTCAAATACTCGCGGATTGACCTTTCTTTCCATGGCCTCTAACCCTACTAGTCCAACCAGGGGAATGAGCATTCGTTTCAGTCGTTTGTCATAACCGAATCCATATATTTTGCCTACAACCTCGTCCTCGAAATATGATTGCAGTTTCATATCTCGAATGAGCTGTTTAGCTAAACTCAGGACAATGCTGTCCATGGAGTGTTCAATCCAACCACACAGTTCAAGCGTGGCGAGCTTCGAATAATAGAGGCCTTCTTGTACGCTAGAAGAGCTCGCGTACAGTTTATCTATCTGTCGAAGGTTTTTCTCTATGTCCGATCGGTCTAGCATCACCTACCCGCAAATGCATTGATGGCAGCACCAATCCTAGCGGTAAGCCGTTGCTTGCCAGCAAGACCTTCGCTAAGGCGTTGCTCAGAAAACTCTTCATGTTGAAGCATTTTGTTGTGACGCGCCTTAACCTCTTTAGGCGGCAGGTCTGAAATCGCGTCAACGTTACGAGCAACCCCAACAAGTGTTGCTTCGATGATAGATATGGGTGTTCGCAAAGGTGCCATCTCGTTGTACACACGCTCGTGTACAATGGACACCGTCCGAAGGAACAATTGCCTTTTTCCCTCTAGTTGATCTGGGCCATCGTTCTTTCCATCAGCCATGTAATCATTAAGAAACTTTGCCAGGCGACCACCATACAGCTCATACCTGTCGTTAAAGGCAAATAGCCGAAGTATCAGTTCTTCTTTGGTGAAGCGTTGCCCTACATCCTTCTTCATTCTGTTCAATTTCATCCACTGAGGATTGGCATTGAGTTCCTTCAGAAGGTTGTTGAAAGGGCCAGAATAAATACAGTTTCTAATTTCCTGATTGTTGAGTTTCATGGCACCGGTATTAAGACGGTGAAAAATAGTGAAGAGATAGCTCGAGTGGGATTTCTTGGAATAATCACATCTAAGTACTGTGATGGGTAATGTTAGGTTCTCCACTCTCTGGAAATACTGGTAGAGGGCAGACTCGCGCACAAGGAACTGTTTAGCAGGGACTCCGGCTAAGGCGGGATCGACATCGGCAAGACGTGATAACGTCCAATCAGGATTTCCTCCTAGAAATCGAATAATGCTCGCCATTCGCTGCAAGCCATCGATTACCTGCCAACGTTGCGTTTTGTAGTCGAGACTAAAGCATAGGCTCGGTATTGGCAGTTGTTTTATCAGGGAATCGATGAAACGAGTCTGAGCCGGGCCTTTCCACACAATCTCTCGCTGAAATTCTGGTTGAATATTCAAAATTCCTTCCTTGAACATGCGGTAAAGATCGGCACATGAACGCGACTCATTGTACGCAACGATATCAGTGGGAGGCTGCTCAACACTGTCATCCTCCTCGAACGACCGTCGTTCCTGATCCTCAATTGCTTTGTTCATTCGGGTCTCCTCATTTCGTTTGAGCGGCAGTATTTATAGATCACTGTAGGATTAGACACAATTACTGAAGGCCTCACGCGCGCCAGAGTTTATTCCCTTGCCAGAACTGGGTCAATTCTGAGCGGCAAATCGATTCGCCGTAACTCCCATCAACAGACGTGACCTTTTTGCTTTAGATACCACAACGAGTGGCCTAGGAAGGGGAGTCTTCGACACCCCTTCCCGTCGAGAGCGCCCGCGCTTCGGCAAGCGCCGGCTCAGTGAGTCACGGGCTCAGAGTAATCGGCACTGCTTCAGGCTTTCCAGTTCCCCATCGTATCGAACCATCTTCAAACCCGGCCATCCAGCCGTAGGTGCCTGATCCACCTATCCATTCCGTAAGACGGCAACAAACGCCGATGCGACGCAAGGCCTCTTGCCGAATGAGGCTGTACATTTTACTTTCCACGTCCGTTGCCCTTCGGGCTAGCACAAACTCATGCTTTTCCGTAGGCACCTTAACGCCTAATGAGCAAAAGTACCGGTGTTCTTCAAACTCACGCGGCATGTTATCGAAATCCTTACTGATGTACTTCGAGATATATCGAGCAAGCTTCACCGGCGAACTGCCGGGTCGAGGCCCTCTGACGTTCACTTGTCCCTGACCGTTTCCGACGATTTTGTACCAGCATCGTCGCAAGAGCCGAACATCCTGAAACCCTTTTACTGCGAGATGGGGATGCAGCGCCCCACGCTGTTGCCGTTCCAGGACAGCCACATAGGGCATGGAGCAGCCGGACCGCGAGAGTGCACGCCGTAACCGTTCCAGATCGTGTAACACCCGGTCTCGATCTTCCACATTCGCCCGATAGGTCAAGGTTACGAGATGGTCGGCTCCGATCGTCAGGCATTTCTTGCGGATTGTGCTTTTGGCCCGGCCGCGTGCCCGCGCCTCGTTCATCTTTCTATTCCGTGATGCCCCTTTCTCTCCTCTCTTGCCTTGAATCGGTTCTAGCCTTCCCCAAGACATTTCGACCCATTGTTTTCCGAAATCATGAATCGTGATGGACCAGACGTTCCCTGCGGCAGGTAGTGTGATGTGAGGCCAGGTGTGTTCGCCGAGAAATGTCCTCCTGTCAAGTTTAGGAGTGGCCGCTGGCGCGGCTCCCCTGCGCGGGTGGCTTGCGCCACCCCGCGCACGGGCGTCCGGCTTTTGGTTGCTGCTGTTTGAATCGAGCGGCTTATCCCTATCAAGTCATCTGAATTTCTTACCCGAGCCCTGATCGTTGCGTCATCTGAAATTCTTACCAGGCCGCGGCACTAGCGGAGCGCCCACATTCCCCCCTACCGCCGACTCGCCCATCACACCGA
>WIAG01000001.1 GCA_014055495.1 Nitrospira sp. CR1.2 | reverse complement strand
TCGCATCGGCGGGGCAGAGCTCAGGAATAGCCAGGTCTTAATCCACGACCTTCCCGATCTCCCATTTACGGTTGACGGGCTCTTGGGATTGAGCTTTCTCGGGGCGTATCAGATTACCCTCGACAGCGGCCGAGGAGAATTGCATCTGAAGTCTTCACCAGAGAAATTAAGTGAACACGGCGATAAGAACTAGATCGCAGGAGGCAGACGCACTGGAGTTCCTGGTAACGTGCATTATGTAGGCGCCAACCGTGATCGCCCTTGTGATAACTCCTCGGTTCATGGGGAGATTTTCACCTTACCACTACAGCATGGCATTACCGATGACTTTAGATACTAACCCTATGTGTTCCCGCCGTGTTCCAAAAACAGCAAAACACGCCAAGACTTGCCTCATTCTAACTGAACAACACGAAGCCAGCAGAACAGTACAACGCCGCTCTCTGGGAGGAAGAATTTGTGAAGGGGTATCAGAAGGCTTAGACGGCTGATGCTCCATCGGACCCAAAATGCTGGTGTCAATAGAGTGTCATCTCTACAACAAGAAAGGCCCGATTACAACTAAAGAGGCCTGAACAAATCTGACAATCAGACTCAAAACAAACCCGCTCCAGTAGCGGCTTTTCCTTGAATGTATTAAGGCTTGTGGATGGTGACCAGAAGTGCTTGGGAAGCAAGGACTCTACCACTGAGCTACGCCCGCCCCGCGAGAACAAGAGATCGAATCCTACGCCGGCGTTCGCGCTAAGTCAAGGCAACGGCTCACACTCGGCTTCGTTCTTATACTCCGCCACCGCAAACTTCCGACGCCCCACGCGCAGATGGAGCCTGGAGCCGACCGCCAGAGGAACCACGGCGTTGGCATCCGTTATCTTCTGTTCTTCCACCTCCACCCCGCCTTGCACGATCAGGCGCCGGGCTTCGCTTTTGCTCGGAACCAAGCCGGTCTTGGCAATCAAATCGACCAGGCCGATCGAAGGGGCGCCCGCATCTTTCACATCGGACGGCGTCAAGACCACATGGGCGTCTGGCTGCTCAGGAAACTCACGCGCCTGAAATTTCTGCTGAAACGCGCCCCTGGCCTCACGACCCGCTTCAGCCCCGTGGTAACGAGCCACGATCAGCTCCGCCAGCGATTGTTTGGCATCCATAGGGTGAGCCGTCTTCACGCGTTCCAAATCTTCAGTCGTCAACAGTTCATAGTAGCGATGCATCAGCACATCGCTGATCGACATCAACTTGCCGAACATCTCTGCGGGTTTGTCCTCCAAGGCGATGTAGTTGCCGAAGCTCTTGCTCATCTTGCGGACCCCGTCAATCCCCTCCAGGAGCGGCATGGTGATCACCACCTGCGCCTCCTGCCCGTAGTCCCGCTGCAGATCACGCCCCATCAAGAGATTGAACTTTTGATCCGTGCCGCCCAATTCAATATCGGCCTTCAGCGCCACGGAATCGTACCCCTGGATCAAGGGATACATGAACTCGTGGATGCTGATGGCCGTTCCCTCCGTGTACCGCTTGTGAAAGTCCTCACGCTCCAACATCCGGGCCACCGTGTAATGGGCGCTCAATTCGATCAGCCCATCGGCCGTCATGGCACTCATCCAGCGGCTGTTAAATTCGACCTGCGTGTTCTGTGGGTCCAGAATTTTAAAAATCTGGCGCTCGTAGGTTTTGGCATTCTCGAGCACTTTCTCCTTGGACAGCGCGACGCGGGTCTCGGACCGTCCCGTCGGATCCCCGATCATGCCGGTAAAATCGCCGATGAGAAAGATGACCTGATGCCCGAGGTCTTGGAAATGCTTGAGCTTGTGAATCAGAACCGTATGGCCGAGGTGGAGGTCCGGCGCTGTGGGGTCGAACCCCGCCTTGACGCGGAGGGGGCGGTTCTCCTTGATGGATCGAGTGAGCTTTGATTCCAGCTCGTTTGGCTGGATAACCTCAACAATACCTCGAAGAATAAGGTCCAGTTGCTGCGCAATGGGAGTCACAGGGTTCCTTTATGTCGAGCCAAAGATCGCGTGTTGGTCACGAGGACGTGAGGACGAAGGCGATCGAATTTCTTACGGCCGATCCCCCTCACCTGCCGAAGGTCATCCACGCTGTGAAAGGGACCGCGTGCATCTCGGTGGGCAATCACGCGTTGAGCCAACTTGGGACCGATGCCCGGCAAGGCTTCCAAATCGGCAACCGTGGCCTGATTGAGGTCGATCTGTCGAACCGCCCCCCGATCGGCCTGGCGTGGATCGGCGGAAGCCGTCTCCTGTCCCACCGAACGCTCGATGACCTCAACCGGCTTTGCCGCGGGCCTAACCAACGGACTAGCCGGCTGGTCTGATTGAACGGCCGGCAGCCTTGGTACCGCCTCCACGTGCCCCATCTGTTTCGAAGAGGCCGTCGTCACGGGGACCATGGAAGGCTGGTGCGCCTGCTGCGGCATCACCTTCGTAACCGGCGACACCGAGGCGATCCAGAGCAACGACCCCAGCGTGACGGCCAGCATCGCCAGTTTGATGAGGAGTGACTGCATCATGACGAGGGCGCCTTCCTCGCGAGATGGATGGCATGCCCATGCACATCTTCCATCGCCTCCATTAACCCTTCGGCAAGCGTGGGGTGCGCATGAACCATCTCCGCCACACGGGTGACGGTCGCACCGGCATGCATGGCCAGCGCCGCTTCATGGATGAGATCGGCGGCATGCGCTCCGAGAATGTGCACACCGAGAATCCGGTCGCTTGTTCCATCCGCCACGACCTTCACCAATCCTTGAATATCTCCCGTCGCCTGCGCCTTTCCCAATCCCCCATAGCGAAAGCGTCCCACTTTCACACCCTGCTGGGGATCCTGCCCACTAGCCACACAGCGATCTCGAGCCTGCTGCTCCGTCAGCCCAACCCTCCCGATTTCAGGTAACGTAAAGATGCCGGTGGGGATGACGTCGTAGTCGATCCTGCGACTCTGCCCCATAAAGTTCTCTGCCGCCACTTTGCCCTGTTGCGAGGCGACATGCGCGAGCATGGCCTTCCCGACGACATCGCCGATGGCATACACCCCGGGAACATTCGTTTCCATCCGTTCATTGACGAGGATTTCGCCGCGCGCCCCGACCTGCACCCCGGCCTGTTCCAGCCCGATCCCGCGCGAATTGAACCCGCGCCCCACAGAGACCAGCACCTGCTCGACATTGAGTGAGAACCCGTCCCGAAGATGGGCGGTGACCACATCCGGCTGCCTGACGATGTTCTCCACCGTTACACCCGTCCGGATATCTACGCCCCGCTTCTTGAGCTCGCGCTCCGTCAGCTGGCTGATCTCTTCATCCTCCAGGGGCAGTACCCGCGGAACCAGTTCCACTAAAGTAACCTGCGTCCCCAGTCCGCTGTAGAGGGAGGCGAACTCACAGCCTTCGACCCCGCCGCCCACAATGAGTAGGCTCGCAGGAACACGCGCGAGATCCAGCGCCTGTTTGCTGGTGATGATCTGGGTTCCATCGATCGGAAAGAGCGGCAAGTTCGGCCAGGAAGAACCGGTCGCGATGATGACCCCATCGGCGGCGACCTGCGTGGTGGTCCCATCCGACTTGGTGACGCGGATGGTCTGCGCATCCAACAACTCACCCCGACCTTCCACATGTTCGATGTTCCAGGTCCTGAACAGGGTGGCGATGCCTTTGACGAGAGTGGAGACGACTTTGTTTTTGCGCGCGACCATCACCGCAGGATCATAAGACACAGCGCCCTGGAGCACGAGCCCGAAATCCTTGGCCTTCTTGGCCTTGTCGCCCAGTTCCACGACCGACAGCAGGGCCTTGCTCGGGATACAGCCCCAGTTCAAACACACGCCGCCGAGGGCCTGATGTTCGATCACGGTCACACGCGCGCCCAACTGAGCGGCACGAATCGCCGCCACATACCCACCTGGACCGGCGCCTAGAATGACGAGGTGTTTCATATGCATCCACTGCTCGGAGATACTGGCTCCGTCAATAACTCTTGGATCGTGACACGGCCTCGACCGATGTAGGATCTTGCGGGATCGGCACGGGCTAGTGCTTCTGTTGGCTCAAGAAGGTTTCGTACTGTGCCGCGGTCATGAGTTGTTCCACTTCGGCCGGAGCCGTGAGGTCGATCACCGCCATCCATCCCTTGCCGTACGGATCGGAGTTCACAACTTCAGGGTGATCTTTGAGATCGGCATTGATCTTGGCAATAGTCCCGCTCACCGGCGTGTAGATCGTCGATGTCGTCTTGGTGGACTCGACTTCGCCGATCTGTTGGCCGGCCGTCACCTTGGCGCCCACCTTGGGAAGATCGATAAAGACGATGTCGCCCAACGCATCCTGCGCAAAATGACTGATGCCGACCGTCGCCTGCTGCCCCTCAGCGCGAACCCACTCGTGTTCCTGGTGATAACGAAGATTAAACGGTATCATGAGACTCCTCTTGGCGGCCGCCTGTCTCGCGACCTACGTGAATAAAACGCGCACCGGATAGCGGTGGCGCGATCGTAAAAGCTAAGAAATTCTTTGTCAAGGAATCGCGGGCGGCGCGTCCGGCACAAACACCAGATGGCGAATATCCGGCGTCCGCAATTCATCCGCCTGCTGAGCCAGCCCCGTGAACATTCCGCCGCCGTGCTCGGCCGGTGTCCGCAGTAACACCCAGCCTTGCGGAAGGGTTTGCGGTTCCCCTTTCTCCGATTGAATCACATCGCGACTCCAGCCCTTGAACGCTCCCCCGAACGTTCGCACATCCGAGGCCTCGCGAGACGGCCCCCCCAACAATAAATCAAACCCCCGGCGGCGGGCTTCGGCGGCGTCTTCGCCATAGTTCACCAAGGCCGAGGTCGGATTCGACAGGGCCTCTGGGTGAATCTCCAGCACCATGCGCAACCGCGGAACCGCCTTCTGCACGTACTTTTTCAGCTTGGCCAGCACATCGAGTTCTTGACGAGCCTTCCAGCCCACCCATCGCCAGAGCGTCTTGTCCGAGGCCAGCGCCCCCGCATCCTGGCGCACGGTCAGCCGCTCACGAAGGGCCTGCGCAACTTCCGATGACGGCTGGCGCACCTGGGTTTCAAACTGGCGCAAGACCCCGTCACTCACCTCGTAGGCAAAACTGTTTTCCGCCCGCGCCCGAAACACCATCCCATCGACCCCGCTCCTGAGCAGGTCGGCCAGCAGCTGCGCCAGTTGCTGCTGCACCGGCGGGGCGAGGAGATCAAACTGCGTCCAGGGATGCACCTTGCGCCTGGTCGGATCGTACAGCAACATCCGAGATTCTTGACGGTGGTCCGACAAGGGCGCGTGGAACAGATCGAGCACGGCAAAGACGGAGATGCCAAGCTCATGCGCCTGAGGCACCAGCACGCTGAACCAGTCGGTCATCACCGGGCCTTGCGACGTCGAGAACAACGCGCCCGCCGGGAGGGTCGGCAACGGGGTGCTGGTGGGAGCAGCGGTAGGAGACGGTGGCCTGGTAAACGACGATTCTAAACTGGCATCCACGAGAATGGCGCTGACCCCCTGGGCGCTCAGCTGCCGGATCCAGGACTCCACTTGAGCCATGGGAGGCAAATTGCTGAACGACACATACAGCGCCGTATGACCGGACCGGGCGCCGGCCGGCACGGTCGATTGATTCCGCAGCGCCTCGATACGATGCAGCGCGCGCTCCGCATAGGCGTTCTGTGTGGGAACCGGGGCGCCTTCCGGCCCAGCCAATATCCGGTACTCTTTCAGCGCTCCCGTCACTTCCCCCATCTGTTCATACGACTGCCCCAATTCCCAATGGGCTTCATTCGCGCGCCGGGATTTCGGATAGGTCGTCAGGTAGCGCTCATACAGGTGGATCGCGGCGGAGTAGCGGCCGTCGGAAAACGCGGTGGTCGCGTGATACCAGAGACGCGTCTCCGCCTCCACGGAGGGATTCTCGGTCGGCGTTGCAACTGGAACGGTCGGTGCGCCGGCACAACCGGCCACGACAGCGACGAGGAGGGAGACCCCAAGGACAGACGACAGAGCCCGGCGGCCCTTCATGGGCCGCCGAGCACTGAGCAGGCCAAAAAAATCCGCGCTCAATGTGCGCCTACCCGACCAACTCCATTTCGGGGAAGAAGTACCCGATTTCGAACTTGGCCGTCTCCGGCGCGTCAGACCCATGAACCGCGTTGAATTCAATGTTCGCCCCATGCGCCGCCCGGATGGTGCCATTCTCCGCCTTGGCCGGATCGGTCGCCCCCATCAGTTCGCGATTTTTTTTCACGGCGTTATCCCCCTCCAGCACCAGCACGACACAGGGTCCGGACGACATGAATGTACAGAGGCTGTCGAAGAACGGACGCGCCTTATGCACCGCGTAGAAGCCTTGGGCCGTCGTCTTGGACAGATGCATCAGGCGCATGGCGACCGGCTTTAACCCCGCCTTCTCGTAGCGATTGATAATGTCGCCGATGGCATTCTTCTTCACGGCGTCAGGCTTAATGATGGCAAGGGTACGTTCACTCATGGATCGACAGGCTCCTTCGCTAGAAAAGATCGCAACAATAGTGTTCAAGACACGCTGGCGGCATTATAAAGAAGCGCCGGAAGTGCTGGCAAGATAAAGGACTCTGAGAGTGTTCTGTTGGCCGGAGGCCGACGAGGCTGCCGTGTGACCAGAGGCACGAGGCATCACGCGAAGAGCCGGATTACCCTCCGACCCGCTCCGCCCCGAACGCACCAGCAAGCTCCCCAGGCGTGAAGATACCTCGCTCGGTGATGATTCCGGTGATGAATTCGGCCGGAGTCACGTCGAACGCCGGGTTGTAGACGGCCACGCCGGTCGGCGCGACAGGATGGCTGCCGTGGATGGACGTCACTTCCACCGGACTCCGTTCTTCAATGGGAATATCGGCGCCGGTCCTAGTGGCCAGATCGATCGTGCTGTACGGTGCGGCGACATAAAACGGAATCCCGTGCGCCCGTGCCAGGACGGCAACGGAGTACGTGCCGATCTTGTTGGCGACATCGCCGTTCGCAGCGATACGATCGGCCCCGACCACACAGACCTGAATCTTCCCCTGCCGCATCAGGCTGCCGGCCATATTGTCGGTGATCAGTGTCACGGGAATCTTGTCTTGCATGAGCTCCCAGGCGGTCAACCGTGCGCCCTGGAGCACGGGCCTGGTTTCGTCGGCAATCACCTGAATCCTCTTACCCTGCTCCCAGGCAGCACGAATCACACCCAGCGCCGTCCCATACCCGGCCGTCGCCAACGCACCGGCATTGCAATGCGTGAGCACTGTCTGACCGTCGCCGATCACCTGAGCCCCATGTGTGCCCATGGCTCTGCATAACGCGATGTCTTCGTCCAGGATCGCCTGGGATTCACGGATCAGTTCGGCTTTGATCTGCGGAATCGGTTGAGGCTTCAGTGCCGCCACCTTCTGCTTCATACGCGCAATGGCCCAAAACAGATTGACTGCGGTGGGACGTGCGGCAGCCAAATGGTCACAAATCTCACCAACCGCTGTGGCGAACGAATCGTAGTCGGACGATGCCACCCCTTGCGCGCCGAGAGCCACCCCCATCGCGGCCGTCACACCGATGGCCGGCGCGCCCCGCACTTTCAACTCGCGAATGGCTTGGGCAACCGCCCGGTAATCCCGGCAGTCGAGAAACTCGACGGCTGCGGGAAGTCGACTCTGATCCAACACACGCACTGCACCGTCTTTCCACTCGACTGTCGGCACCATGAATGGGATCTCCAATCTCACGGAGGGAGAAACCGACGCCGCCTTCACACGGTCTTCCTCCCACCCTCAGCGCATCATGCCGATCAGATCGGCGGGGGTCAAGAACAGAAGCGCCCGGTCGGTTCAACCCGAGGCTGGTCTCCCGACAGCCACAGGCCGGCTCGACTCAGCGGAGTTCCTCGTGAAGAATCAGGGCAACTTGTCTTACCGCATCTTCGTTGAGTGAGGGATGAATCGGCAGAGAAATGGCGGCGGCATCGACTTCATCACTGCCGGGGAAATCCGTCAATTCCAGATATCGATGCAGTGGACGGAATACAGGTTTGCGGCAATGGACTCCGCGATGTGCCACACGCGACAGGTAGGCGGCAAAGTCATCAGCCGACTGAAGCCCCTTTGGAAGGCGCACGACGAACCGATAGTAGACATGCGTCCGCCCAGCCGGAACCCTCGGGGGTGTGAACAAGTCTTCCGGAAGCTGCTCCCGATACACTGCGGCCAGCGACGCACGCTTCTCCAGAAACTCCCCGAGCTGATTCAGTTGAGCGACACCGATCGCGGCTTGGAGGTCTGTCATCTTGCAATTGGACGCGGCGGCATTGAGCGAGGGCGCCTGATCATACTCCCGAAGCTCGCGGACCCGTTCGAGCAAGGCCTCATCGTCGGAGAGGACCATACCTCCTTCCCCGGTGCAGAGCAATTTGGTGGCGTAAAACGAGCAGACCGTCAGCAACCCAACAGTGCCGACCGCACGCCCCTGCTCCATCGCACCGAGGGTCTGGGCGCAATCTTCGATCAGCGGGATACCCAGCGACTGCAAACTCGTCAGGTCCGCAGGCAAGCCGAACAGATGCGGGACGATCACGGCACGAGTCCTGGGTGTGCGAGCTTTGCGGACCTTCTGTGGGTCGAGATTGTAGGTCGTCGGGTCGATGTCGACGATTCTTGCCTGCGCGCCGACACGCTGCACCGCCAACCAGGGAGCCGAGCACACATAACTGGGGAGAATAACGTTGTCGCCGTGTCCGACGCCCAAGGCGCGAAGGGCCAGTTCCAGCGCCACCGTGCCTGAACTGACGGCCACTCCACCATGCAGACCGATATAGGCGGCCATGCCCCGCTCAAACTGCGCCACCACCGGGCCTTCGGTGATGTGGCCCGACCGCAGCACCTCGGTGGCGGCACGAATCTCTTCGTGCCCCAGGACAGGTTTGGAGTGGGAAATCATCGTCATCGTGTCAGGGCAACCTGCTCACAGACCTTTATCGTACCGACGACGCGCGCTGGCGGGAAATTTTACGTGGAAGACCTCTCAGAAGACAACAGCCTCCTGCATCACAGCGCACGGTGTCGATACGCGGCTGCTACCTTGCATGCGAATACCGTGGCATCCGGTCGTCAACAGGCCACCGCCGTCGACTCAGGAGGATTCTGTCTCGGGGCAACTAGGGGTTGATAGAGCGATTCCAACGGCCAGAGACAGCGACTCCAGTCGTACCAGATCTCCGCCATATGACGGGCCGCCTGCCCGAAACGCTCTCGATCCGGTTGACTTGCGAGGAGGGTTTGAATCGATTCGATCATGTCACTCGGCTGATCGGCGATCAGCACATCGCGCCCCGGTTGGACCTTCACCCCCTCGATCCCCGGCGACGTGGTGACGATGGGCAGTCCCGCGGCCATCGCCTCCAGCAGTTTGACGCGCGCGCCCGCAGCGCCGACATACGGAGCGACATAGACGCTGGCTTCTCGCAAATGGAGGTGGAGATCGGCCACGGACCCGGTGACGACGATGCCCTGGCCGGCCAAGCGAGAGACACGCGCGTCCGGATGTCGCCCCACCAAGCGCAATTCCGCTGTGGGAAATTCCCGACGAATCGCCGGGAACACTTCTGTCGCCAGAGAGACCGCGGCGTCGATATTGTGCTCGGCCCCCATGTCCCCGGTGAACAGGAGGATGGGTGATCTCATGACCTGATCGGGTTTGGGACGGATCGCCCGACAATCGACGCCGTTGGGAACCACCAGCACCCGCTGCCCGGGATGGGCTCGTTCACACCGGATCCGTTCCTCCGCAGAAGCCACCGTCACGCAGTAGGTCGTCGGCCACGACCAGCGATCGAACAAGCGCAACTTCAGTCGGTGGATCAGCCGGTTCGAACGACCGATTCCCTGTTGCCCCCCTCGCAGTCTGCGAAACTCGCTCGCCTGGCTAGGGAATCGAAGGTCCAACACGACTGGGACCACCGTGCCCTCCGGTACATAGGGCATCATGGACAACGTGTCGACATGGATGGCCGCATAGGCACCGCTCGCTAATCGCTCCTGGACTACCGAGGTCAAGGCTCGATCCTTTGAATAGGGATCGATCGAGCAGAGCCGATCGAGCAGACGAGGGCCTTGAAGCGGGACCGTCGTGACATCGATAGCCGCTTCGCTGAACAGATGTGAGACCTCGTCTGCAGCATCCCGGGCCGGAACAATCACATCCACAGGAAACCGGCTGCCGAGAAAGCGAAGCAGATGCACCATCCGCAAAGCGCCGCCGCCTTGCCTGGTACAAGGAGGTCCAGGGGCCAGGAACAGTAATCGCTTTGCCATCGACTCGCTGCTTTCTGTGTGGATCGCATGCCAGAGGAGCAGGTCCAATGCCCCCATGCCGAGCCGACCCTCGCCTTCTCACGGCCGCTGAGATTCCTGTCACTATCGCCCTGGCCAATCGACCATCAGTGTTTGCATGGGTTATGCCTGCCGACACTGCAACGCAGTCACATAAAATTGACGGGTTACACAGGAGGTTGGCCGAGGCGGTAGCCAAAATTGACAGCGGTGAAGGAACATATCGGCAACGAGGCAGCGCGTGTCTTCGACAGAAGGGGCGCCGCTACACCCAATTCCACCGGCGCCAGAGTCGATACCAGTTGTCCCGCTCAGCGGCCCAGATGGGCGAGGATATCGAGACCGGCTGAAGCGTCCATTCCCTGGCACTGTGCACAACCAGTTCCTGCTTTGCCGGATCGACATCAACCCACACCGCCCCATCCCGATCGGTTCGCCACACCTGAGCCGGTATCGCCTCGTAGGCCGCCAAGACCTCTCCGGCCGGATGACCATAGGGATTGTGTCGGGCGACGGACACCACCGCCACATCAGGCCGAATCGTCTCCAGCCAACTCTGTTCCAGCGAACTCCTGGCGCCATGATGTGGGACTTTGAGCAACGTGATGTGCCCGAGTGAACCAGCCTGAGCCAATCTCGACAACGTCTCCCGCTCGGCATCCCCGGTAAATAACATCTGTTGCTCCCCGCAGGAAAGTTGGGTGACCACCGACAAATTGTTCAGCGATTCGCGTGCCCCACCGGACCGTGCCGCCCGGGAGGGAGCCGGGTTGAGCGCAACCAACCGACAGCCGCTCTCCTCAACCATCAGCCGCCCCTCCTCCGCGACGGTCGCGGACAAGTCCCGCTGCGCCAACGCCCGCTCGACCTTCCGCCAAAACTCCTCCGGTCGCGTGACCCCATTCGTCCAGAAGTGTGCGACATGGACATGGCCGAGAATCCAGGCCAGCCCGCCGACATGATCCAACTGCGGATGGGTTCCGATCACGTGATCGATAGTTCGAATGCCGCGATTCCACAGAAAAGGCGCCACGACGCTGCGCCCCATATCGACACGCTCGTACGTAGCGCCGCCGTCGATCAACACAACGCCGCCCTGGGGCAATTCAATGACCGCGCTGTCCCCCTGCCCCACATCGAGAAACGTCACCCGTAGATGCCCGTCCCGATCGAACGGACGTGGAGACCAGAGCCACCACAACACAATCGCGACGAGACAGGCCGCCACCGCCCCCCTCATGACGGACGTGGCGGAGACCATCCGGCCGGACAACCAGACCCACCCCAGTAGATAGAACAGCAGCATCATCGGAACGGTCGGCGCCGCGACAAACCATTCCGCGCCGGGCAGACCGGCTACCCAATGCGTCCCGTCGATCAACCCGCGGCCGAGCAGATCGATGACCTCAGCGCCGGGAAGTTCATCCGCATGCGTCGCAATCGCCCATAGAGCCGCCAACAGACTGAGAGGGAGAAACACCAGGCCGACGAACGGCACCATGACGACATTCACGAAGAGGCCCATCCACGACACCTGATTGAAATAACAGGCCACCAACGGCAGGGTCGCCAGCGTCAGGAAGGCCGTCAGTCGAAGAGACTCGCGCGACCAATAGACGATCCAGGCAACCCTCGACGGCTGTGGCGGAGGTAACTCCTCCGTCTCTCCCTCTCGCCGTAGCGCCAGCGCCAGGACCCACACCGAGACGTAAGAGAGTTGAAAAGAAATGTCGTACAGGGCGGCAGGATGGACCAACAGGGTGAGGCCGGCGGCCGCCGCCAACGCATGGAGCAGGTATTGTGGTGCCCCGAGCCAGACCGTCCACAGTCCGATCATGATCATGATCGACGAACGGATGGTCGCCGTTTCAGCTCCGGCCAGGAGGGTGTAGCCCCCCACAGGAAGCACTGTCAGTACGGCTGCCAGCCGGGTCGGCGTCAGCCAACGTGAAAGCCCCAGGAGCATCGTCGACGGCAGCAGGAGGCAGGCCCTCCGGACCAGGGCGAAGACTAACAGCGCAATGAGCCCAAGATGGGAACCAGAAATCGAAAGAATATGTACCGTGCCGGTCGTCATGAACCATTCCCGGACGTCCGGCTCTAAAAATCCCTGCTCGCCGATCGTGAGACTGAGAAACAGACCACGACTGGGTTGGGAGAGGGAGTCAGCCGCGCGCCTCACCCGACTGCGCCAGTCTTCAATCAACCGTAAGCCGAACGGCAAGAGCGAAGATTCTTCAGCAGCAAGCACTTCAACCGCGCCCGCCCCCGACACCGTCCCGATCGCCTCCACCCCCTGCACATCCAGATAGCCCGCATAGTCAAACCCTCTCGGATTGATCGTTCCGGTGGGCGCATGAACTCGTGTGCGGACGCGAACGTCAAGGCCGCGGTGTAGATCGCGGTCGGGATCGCGCCAGGTGAGACGAAGCAGAAACGGCAGGACGAGGTCCGGGTCGTCGCTGGCCGTCACGTGCACCAAGGCGGTCTGTCGTCCTGGTGCGTGGCGGACTGCATCCACGATCGTGCCGCTGAGGCGCACCGGCAAAGCGCGAGGATGATCCGGCACCGGACGGTGCGACAGGAACCATCCGCAGAGAATCCAGTAGAGGCAGCCACCACAAAAGCAGGCCAGCCACAGGCTCCCCTGCCGTGATGCGATGCGCCCCTGTCGCTCCAGTAGCAGGACACCGACCGCACAGGTCGTAAGGAGAATTGCGCAACTGAGAGGAAAGTAGCTGAAGTAGGAACCGAGGGCTAACCCGAGGATGAAGGTAATCGTCAGGGAGGGCAGCATCCGGCGCCTTCGGCATACAGCCGCTGCTAGCCGATGCGGGCACGCACGATACTCGCAAGATGATCGGCTACCTCGCGAATCGTGGAATCCCGTTCGCCCTCGACCATGATCCGCAAGAGGGCTTCGGTCCCGGAATACCGCACCAACACCCGGCCACTCCCGTTCAAGGTAGCTTCGGCAGTCTTGATCGCCTGCTGGATATCCGGGATCTGATTCAAGTCCGGCTTATGCTTGACTGTCACATTGAGCAGAATCTGCGGCACCGCCGTCATCGCCTTCGCCAGTTCCGAGAGCGGCTTGCCAGTTCGTTTCATCAGGGAGAGAATCTGCAAGGCAGAGATCAATCCATCACCGGTCGTGTTGTGATCGAGAAAAATGAAATGTCCCGATTGCTCACCCCCGAAGTTATAGCCGTCGGCCAGCATGCGCTCCATAAGGTAACGGTCACCGACGGGAGTTCGCATGAGCTGAATGCCGGCTCGGTTCATAGCGAGCTCGAGCCCGAAGTTGCTCATCACGGTGCCCACCACGGTTTGGGACGCCAGGCGCCCTTGCGCATGCAAATCGAGCCCCAGTGCCGCCATGACATGGTCTCCGTCGATGATCTCGCCCCGTTCGCAGACGAAGATGGCCCGATCCGCATCACCATCCAGCGCAATGCCGAGATGCGCGCCATGACGTCGCACTGCCTCCTGTAGTCGTTCTGGATGCACAGCGCCGCACTTGTCATTAATGTTCATGCCGTCGGGCGTGTTAGCAATCACTTCGATTTCCGCCCCAAGTTCACGCAGCACGGTCGGTGCGACCTTGTACGCCGCGCCATTGGCGCAATCCACCACTAGTTTGATCCCTTGAAAGTCGAGATCACGGGGTACCGAACGTTTGACGAATTCAATGTACCGCCCCTCCGCATCGCCGATTCGATACGCCTTTCCGATCGCGTCCGCCGTCGGCCGTAGATGTTTGATCTCATCGGAGACGATCAGCTGTTCGATGCGCGCCTCGACCTCGTCAGGAAGTTTGAACCCTTCACTGGAAAAGAATTTAATGCCGTTATCTTGATACGGGTTGTGGGAAGCGGAAATCACCACCCCCGCATCTGCACGCAGGCTTTTCGTAAGAAACGCAATCGCCGGAGTCGGCAGAGGCCCCACAAGGAGCACATCGACGCCCATCGAGCAGATACCCGACGTCAGCGCAGACTCCAGCATGTAACCGGACAGGCGTGTATCCTTTCCGATGACCACCTGGTGCCGGCCAGCCCGTCGCATAAAAATATGGGCGGCGGCTCGCCCGAGCTGCATGGCGATTTCGCTGGTCATCGGTTCGAGGTTCGCAACACCACGAACGCCGTCTGTGCCGAACAATTTACGCATTGGGTACCTCTACAGAAGAACGCATGTGACGGGAAATGGCTGACACGACCGACGCCGTATCTTTCATGGCTCGGACATCATGCACGCGAAGGACGTGGGCACCTTTCAAAACCGCCACGGCAACTGCGCCGGCGGTCCCGTACCCCCGCTCGTGCACCGGTCGATCCACCAGGTTCCCGATAAACTGCTTGCGGGAGACGCCGACTAACACCGGATGCCCCAACCTCGTGAACGCGTCGAACTCCGCAAGCAATCGGAGGTTATGCTCTTGGAGCTTACCAAAACCAAAGCCGGGGTCAAGGATGATTTGACTTGCCTGGATGCCGGCATCCAGGGCCGTCTGAATCCGTTCCCGCAGAAAGGCACACACCTCGTCCACAACATTCCCATAGTGGGGCGCCCGCTGCATGGTAGGTGGAGTGCCTTGCATATGCATCAGCACGACGGCCACTCCGGTTTCAGCCACCAGGCCGGCCATCTTGGGATCGCCACGCAAGGCCGTGACATCATTGACGATAGACGCCCCAGCCTCAATCGCGCGACGGGCCACGGCAGCCTTCGTCGTATCGATGGACAGGGGCAGCGACACTGCCTGACGCACGGCTTCCAGCACAGGCATCAGTCGGTTCAGTTCCTCACCTTCCTCGATAGGCGGTGCCCCCGGCCTCGAAGATTCTGCGCCGAGGTCGATGATATCAGCCCCCTCATCCTGCATCTGTCTGGCATGCCTGACAGCTTGGGCAACCGTCAGGAAAGCGCCCCCATCAGAAAAGGAATCCGGAGTCACATTGAGGACTCCCATGATGAATGGCCGAGAGTCGAAGGTGATAGTTCGAGAACCGGCCGTGAGGACCAACGCTTTACGCAAGGTTGTGTTCGTGGGGGTCACAGCGAGTCCGTAGATTGAATGCGAGGTACCGTGCCCTGGAACAATGTGAGCCGGCTACGAAAGGGAAAGGGAGGCACAGAACGACAAGAACCGACTATTTTCCCAACCAGTGGCGTGAAACGTATGGAAACCTCTGCTTCGCAGGAACCCCGGATTGGGGCCCCTGCGGAGCCGGTCGTCTACAGTTTAGGCAGGAACCGTCTGCGATGAAGACCCTTGAATCAGGATCTGATCAATCTCCAAGGCATCCAACACTTCCTTTTCCAGCAAGGCTTCGGCAAGGGCCTTCAGGCTGGTCATGTTATCCGTCAAGATGCGTTTCGCACGCTCGTAGTTCTCGGTCACAAGACGCTTCACTTCGTGATCGATTTCGATGGCGACCTGCTCGCTGAAGTCACGCTTCGAGCCGATCTCCCGTCCCAGGAAGATTTCCTCCTCTTTGCGGCCGAAGGTCAAGGGACCGAGTTTCTCACTCATGCCCCACTCGCACACCATCTTTCTGGCGAGGTCGGTGGCGCGCTCCAGGTCGTTCCCCGCTCCGGTCGTCACGTCGTGCAAGACCAACTCCTCAGCCACTCGCCCGCCCATGAGAATCGCGAGATTGTTGTAGAGGAAGTCCTTCGAATAATTGTGACGGTCGTCGGTGGGAAGCTGCATGGTGACACCGAGCGCCCGACCTCGCGGGATAATCGTGACCTTATGAACTGGATCCGTCCCCGGCAAGAGCTTGGCCATGAGCGCATGTCCGGCCTCATGGTACGCCGTGGTGCGCTTCTCGTCGTCCGTGAGAACCATGCTCTTCCGTTCTGCGCCCATCAGAACTTTGTCTTTTGCCATTTCGAAGTCGATGAACTCGACTTCTTTCTTATTCAGCCGGGCCGCCCACAACGCGGCCTCATTCACCAGATTTTCAAGATCGGCACCGGAGAACCCTGGCGTACCCCGGGCAATCTTCTCAAGCTCCACATCGGAAGCCAGCGGAACCTTCTTGGTGTGCACTTTGAGGATTTCCGATCGGCCACGCAAGTCCGGCCGATTGACCACCACCTGACGGTCGAAACGTCCCGGACGCAATAACGCCGGGTCGAGGACATCGGGTCGGTTGGTCGCGGCGATCAAAATGACGCCTTCCGTCGTATCAAACCCATCCATTTCCACGAGCAATTGGTTGAGGGTTTGCTCACGCTCGTCGTGGCCTCCGCCAAGGCCCGCACCACGCAACCGACCGACGGCATCGATCTCGTCGATGAAGATGATGCAGGGGGCGTGTTTCTTTCCCTGTTCGAACAGATCGCGCACGCGTGACGCCCCGACCCCGACGAACATTTCGACGAAATCCGACCCGCTGATGCTGAAGAACGGCACGCCCGCCTCGCCGGCAATCGCCTTCGCCAACAGGGTCTTGCCCGTGCCCGGAGGACCGACAATCAGTACACCTTTGGGAATGCGACCGCCTAATTTTTGGAACTTTCTCGGATCCTTCAGGAACTCAATGATCTCAAGGACTTCTTCCTTAGCTTCTTCAATCCCGGCGACATCCGAGAACGTGACCTTCTTGCGCTCCTCCGTCAGCATGCGCGCGCGGCTCTTGCCGAAGGACAACGCCTTATTGCCGCCGATCTGCATCTGGCGCATGAGGAAAAACCACAGTCCGAGGAACAGAATGAAGGGCCCCCAGGTGACCAAGAACGTGATGTACCAGGGACTTTCATCAGGCGGGCGGGCTTCGATCTGGACATCCTTTTCGCGCAAATGTTTTACCAACTCCGGATATTCGGCCGTATAGGTCCGGATCCGGCTTTGGTCCTTCAAAATCGCGCTGATATGATTGGCCTTGATCGTGACTTTCATGACCTCGCCCTTATCCAGCTTAGCCATAAAGTCGCTAAATATGACTTCGTCTTCCGGCGCATGGGTCGGCACACTGAACAAGTTGAACAACAGAATCATGAACAGGCCGACCACGACCCAGAACAATAAATTCTTTACCCGTGAATTCATCCACCTCTCCTTTGAGGATTTTAGGCAGACCAAAAAATCAGCTAACCGTGCAGAATGTTACCATAGGTTCCGCGAGGGGAACAACCTTTCATGCAGACTCTTGCTCCTCTTCGTCGCCTTGATCGAGCGCGGCAAGGTACGGAAGGTTTCTATACTCCTGGCGGTAATCGAGCCCATACCCGACCACGAACTTGTTGGGGATTTTGAACCCCACATACTCCAGATCCACCTCGACCAATCGCCGCTCCGGCTTGCTGAGCAGGGTGCAGACCTTCAAGGAGCGGGGTTTCCGTCGAGACAAGGTTTTCATCAGATATTGAACGGTCAGGCCCGAGTCGACGATATCTTCCACCAGCAGGACATCTTTCCCGGCGATCGGTTCTGTCAGATCCGACACCAGCTTGACCTTGCCGGACGTTTTCTTCCGCGCGCCATAACTCGTGACGACGATGAACTCCACACGCATGGGGATCCGGATGGCTCGTGCCAGGTCGGCATAAAACGCATAGGCCCCTTTGAGGACCCCGACAAGCACCAATTCCTTCCCGGCATAGTCGGACGCAATCTGCCGACCCAGCTCACGGATTCGAGTCCGCATCTGCTCTTGCGTCACAATCGGGCGACCAAAAATGCGTTCCATTCCTAACAAACTCCTTTCCGACGCACAGGACCTGTCACACTGGCCAACATGAACCGGGTTGTCGAAACGGTGGCGGCAAATCTGGCATCAATGCGTCGCCCGACGATCCACGCGATCTGTCCTTGCGACAGCAGCAACGGTATGTGTTCTCGCACAGACCGACTCAGTTTTGCATCTGTGAAGTAATCTTGCAATTTCTTTCGTCGACCGGCCATGCCGGTGGGAACAAACCAATCACCCCGCCGCCACGACCGGATCGTCAGCGGCAACAGGAGGTGATCCGCATCGAACAGCGCGGTAGCAGATGACGGGTGTTTGAGCAGTTCCCGGCCTCGTGCCTGCGTGACCGGACGCAGTCGAATCACCTCCCCTGTCGACGGCCAGGACGTGGGCGACGACAGGGACACACACGTGACCACCTCGGAACCCAGCACCATCCAGTCATTGGGAGGAGCACTTCTCTGTCCTGCTGAAAGCAGCTGCGCAGACCGGCACGCGACGCCCACCGTACTTTGGTCACAGGACACCACCACCGGTCCCACGAGCCACGCTTTCCCTGACTGTTTGGTTGCAAGCGACGCCAGAATCGAAAGGACCTGATCACTGCGCGGCCCGGCTGACGCCGGCGCCAGGTCGTGAATCGCCAACCTGAGCATCCGACGCTGCAATGCCGTCGGTTGCCGACGGAATGCAGCCCGATCCAGGACGATCGTGCTCGGATCACGTCGCTGTATCACTCGCCGCAAGCACCCTGCGGCAAGGCGATCGAGAAGCTGATCGTCTGCTCGCAGAATGTCCGCCTGACGTGCAAGCAGCCGGGTAGCTGACGGAGCCAGTGATTCCAGTACCGGGAGGACCTCCTGCCGCACACGATTGCGAAAGTACAGGGATTTGGCATTGCTGGAATCAGTCCGATAGGACAATCCGACCGCAGCAAGATACGACAGGATCTCTCGGCGGGTGGCACCCAAGAGCGGTCGTATAAAAAGACGTTCACGAGTGTACGACATTCCGGCCAGGCCCCGTAAACCTGCGCCGCGCAGCATCCGCAGAAGGACGGTTTCGGCCTGATCGTCCGCCGTGTGCCCGAGCGCCACACGGTCTGCCGGCAGCTCTTGTGCCAAGTCGCGGAACAGGCGATAGCGCAGCTCCCTGGCCCGTGCCTGTAACGAGCTCGACGCCCCCGGCTCACGTTCACGAACGTGGAGCGGCCGCACGAGGCACGGGACGTTGAGCCGGAGGCAGAGCGCCGCGACGAACGAGGCGTCCTCGTCTGACTCGACACCCCGGAGACCGTAGTTGCCATGTACCACGGTCAAAGACAACTTCCAAGCTGCGGCCAGGTCGCGCAGAATCGAGAGCAAGGCTACCGAATCCGGTCCTCCCGACACGGCCACCAAGACAGACTGACCCGGTTGGAGTAATGCGCGCGAGCGGAGGGCGCGGACGACCTGATTATGAAGCGGGTGATGCACCGCTGTGGGAGAACCTGTCATCGCTCATGACTGAGAATGGAGAGGTGAGACCGGGTCTAAGGCCGCCTCACGCAACTGCTCGCGAGCCGTCTGCACATCCGACTCGATCTGTCTGGTCAACGCCTCTGCAGAAGGGAACACACGGTCTTCGCGCACAAACCCGAGCAGCTCAACACGAATCGTTTCCCCATAGAGCTCCAGCCGTTCATCGAGAATCGACACCTCGAGTAATCGCTCTCCGGCCGCGAACGTGGGCCGCGTGCCGATGTAGACGACAGAGTCCAAGGCGCGTCCGTTCCACAGGACTCTGGCGGCATACACGCCATCAGGCGGAATGACCCGTCCCTCAGGCAGGCGAAGATTGGCCGTGGGCCACCCCAGCTCAGTCCCGCGATGAGCGCCAGGAATCACTCTCCCTTCAATGCCGTAGGGTCTCCCCAGGAAACGAATGGCTTTCTGGAGATCTCCCGCTTGAATCATCTGGCGAATCCGCGTCGAGCTCACCACCTCGCCGTCGATCGTCACCGGTGGCGTCGGATGCACTCGAAACCCGAGCTGTGCCCCGAGTTCAAGCAGATCCGCAATGCGACCAGCCCGCCCCTTTCCGAACGCAAAATGTTCACCGACAAACAACTCCCGCGTGCCAATTCCATCGCACAGCACCTGCTTCGCGAACTGCGCAGGACTCAATGAGGCAAACGCGGTCGTAAATTCCAAAAACACCACTTCATCGATGCCGGCGGCTTTGAAGCGGGCCAGTTTTTCTTCCGGCGTCGTGAGGAACATCAGATTGACCTGAGGAGCGAGGATCTTGACCGGATGCGGATCAAATGTGAGCACCAGCGCCGTGCCGGACTCGCGCCGCGCTGTCGACACCACGCGATCCAGGAGCGCCCGGTGGCCATGATGATGACCGTCGAAATTGCCGATGGTCACCACCGAATAGGGCCTGGCGATGGACGGGGTAAGACCGCGAGAAATTTTCATGCGTGCCGTGACTGCAGAAGCCTGGCAGCTTCTTTTGCGAAATAGGTCAGAATGATATCCGCACCGGCTCGTTTGATCGACAGCAACGACTCCATCATGGCGCGACGTTCATCCAACCATCCCGCCTGCGCGGCCGCCTTGATCATGCTGTACTCGCCGCTCACCTGATAGGCGGCAATCGGCAACAGGGTCCGCTCACGCGCCGCGCTGATGATGTCCAAATAGGGCATCGCCGGCTTGACCATGACAATGTCTGCGCCTTCCTCGACATCCAGGTCGATCTCCCGCAAGGCCTCTCGTCGGTTGGCCGGGTCCATTTGATACGACTGCCGGTCGCCGAACTGTGGGCTGGAATTGGCCGCGTCGCGAAACGGCGCATAAAAGCAGGACGCGAATTTCGCGGCATAGGCCATGATGGGCACATCGACAAATCCGGCTCGATCCAGTTCGTCACGAATGGCAGCCACTCGTCCATCCATCATGTCAGAGGGAGCGACCATGTCGGCCCCGGCCTCCGCATGCGTCTTGGCCATGGCCCTCAGGCAATCCAGCGTCTCGTCGTTGAGGATCCGGCCCTCCTTGACAATGCCGCAATGCCCGTGACTCGTGTACTCATCGATGCAGACGTCCGTGATGACCACCAGGTCGGGTACTTGTTCCTTGAGCGCGCGAATCGCGCGCTGCACGATTCCATCCGGATCGAAACCTGAGCTGCCTCGCTCGTCTTTCCGATCCGGAATCCCGAAGAGGATCATGGCGGGAATGCCGAGCGCCTTGACCTCATGCGCCTCCTTGACCAACAGATCAACAGACACACGCGATTGCCCCGGCATCGACGCAATCGGCTCGCGACGCCCCTGTCCCTCGGTGACGAACACGGGATAAATGAAGTCGTTCGGCGTCAGGTTCGTCTCCCGAACCAGTCGTCGCAGCGGCTCTGTTTCCCGCGTTCGACGCATGCGTTGCATCGGAAAGGCCATGGGTCGCTCACTTCCTCGGCAAATTGGTCAGGAACACCACCAGATCCCGCACAGAAATCATGCCAACGAGCTGCCCGTCTTTCGTCACCCCGAGATGGCGGAGGTGCGTTTGAGCCATGAGATCGTTCGCATCCAGCAGGGTCTTATGTTCCTCAATCGTCACAAGCGGCGCCGACATGATCTGCTCGACCGTCGTCTTGGTCATATCCGCTCCGGTGGCGACCACCCGTCGCACCATGTCGGTATCGGTAATAATGCCGATCACGTCCTTCCCGTTGGTCACGAACAGGCTACCGATGTTGCGATCGCGCATGACCCGCCCCGCGGTACGTACATCCATATCCCGCTCTACCGTAATGAACTTGTCCTTAGGCACCATGAATGACTTGACTGGAACCATGCCGCTCCTCCCCTCTTGCTATTGTATGGGCTCACACACCGCCGCTCGAGAATTCCGCCGTCTACATAGGCCGGCGGGATCGTCGACTCTCAACATGCTGAACAATCGCCTCCGCCAGCGCGGGAATCGTGTTCTGCGCAGCCATGACGTGAACCGTCAGACCGGCTTCCCGCACGGTGTCTGCGGTGATCGGACCGATGCAGGCGACCGCCGTCGATCCGACCAGATGCAACAATTCATCCCTCGTGGCGAACAACTCGACAAAGTTCCGCACGGTCGAGGAACTGGTGAATGAGATCACATCGATCTCACCGGCCCTGAGTTGCTCGACCAGCCGATCCGTCGCCACAGCCGGGCGAATCGTCCGGTACACCGGTACCACGTCGACCTCTGCGCCCTGCGCGCGCAGCCGCTCCGGCAGAAGCTCCCGCGCAACCAGCGCACGCGGAATCAAGATTTTCGCTCCGTGCATCTGCCGCGCGGCCAGGGCATCGAGGATCCCCTCCGCTTGAAACTGTTCAGGAATTAGATCCGCGCGCAGGCCATAGTCAGCCAGAGCTTCCGCAGTGCGCGGGCCGATGCAGCAGATCGTCATGCCGGCCAGGGCACGCAAATCCCGTTTGGTCTCGAATAATCGCGTCATGAAGGGCGTGACACCGTTCACGCTGGTGAAAATCAACCATCCGTAGGTAGACAACCGCGCGAGCGCGGCATCCAGCAGGGCCCAGTCTTCAGGTGGCGCAATATCGATAGTCGGGCATTCCACGGCTTCTCCGCCCTGCGCCTGAATCAGATTGGAAAACTCTGCGGCCTGAGGTTTCGGTCTCGTCACCAGCACGCGTGTGCCGAACAGCGGACGCCGCTCGAACCAATTCAACTGCGACCGCAAGCGCACCACCTCGCCGACCACGATCACGGTCGGTGGCTCCATCTGCGCCGCCGCCGCTTTCTCTACAATATCGTCCAGCGTGCCCACGACGGTTCGTTGCGATACGCGGGTCCCCCAACGAATGAGGGCCACGGGTGTGGTGCCCTCCTTGCCTTCAGCCTTGAGGCATTGCACGATGTTCGGCAAGTTGGTCATGCCCATGAGAAACACCAAGGTGCCATGTACCGTCGCCAACCGCGTCCACTCAATGCGACTGCGATCTTTCGTCGGATCTTCATGACCGGTGACAAAGGTCACCGTCGAGGCCATGGTGCGGTGCGTGACCGGAATGCCGGCATAGGCCGGCGCAGCGACGGCCGCCGTCACCCCGGGTACCACTTCAACCTCCAGCCCCGCGGCTGCCACCGCTTCCGCCTCTTCCCCACCCCGCCCGAACACGAACGGATCGCCGCCTTTCAGCCTGACCACACGTTTCCCGGCCCGGGCATGCTCAATCAGCAGGCGATTGATCTCCGATTGGTCCCGGTACTGGCCACGGCCGCGACGCCCGACGTAGAGGCGTTCCGCTTGGGGAGACGTATGCTGCAGCAATGCCTCGTTGGCGAGATAATCGTACAGGACCACATCGGCCTGCTCGAGACACTCCTTCCCGCGCAGCGTAAGCAGTTTTGGGTCACCGGGGCCTGCCCCGACCAAGAACACTCTCCCTATGCGCGTCGTCGTGACCATTACGCCCGTCCGTAGATCTCCTTGAGGATGACATCCGCCCCGTCAGCCAACAGGCGTTCAGCCAACGTCGTTCCCAATTGCTGAGCATCGGCGGCCCGGCCTTGAATCTGATGACGAATGACACGCCGCCCATCAACTGTCGCCACCAGGCCGTCGAGCGTCAGACTCTCGCCATTCAGTACGGCATGCGCCGCGATGGGAACCTGACAGCCGCCTTCGAGCCGGTGCAGCAGCGCCCGTTCGGCGGTCACGGTCGTACGGGTGGGACGATGTTCGAAACGACTGAGCACATCGCGCACGACACTGTCATTGCTGCGCGCTTCGATACCAAGCGCGCCCTGCGCAATGGCGGGCAGGCTGAGATGAACCGGAAGGTATTCCGTGATCTCCGCGTCCCACTCCAGCCGCCGCAATCCCGCAGCGGCCAGCACAATGGCATCAAACTGCCCCTCACGCAATTTCCTGAGACGGGTATCCAGATTGCCGCGCAGCATCTCGATCACAAAATCCGGACGATGGTGCAGCAACTGCGCTTGCCGCCGCAGACTGCTGGTCCCGATGCGGGCACCGGGCTTCAGCTGATCCAGCAGGGACCCATCCCGCGTGATCAGCGCATCGCGCGCATCTTCACGAGGCGGCACGCAAAGAATCTCGAGTCCCTCCGGTAATGCCGTCGGGACATCCTTCATGCTGTGGACGGCGAGATCGATCTCCCCGCTCAAGAGCGCATCTTCGATTTCTTTGACGAACAGACCCTTGCCGCCGATTTTGGCCAGCGGCACATCGAGGATTTTGTCGCCCGAGGTTTGGATGCGCTTCAGTGAGATGGTGAGACCAGGAGCCAGTTCCTGGAGACGCGCCTGAACCCACTGACTCTGATGGACGGCCAACTTGCTGCCACGCGTACCGAGAATCAACGTCGAACGACTCATGAGCGACCACGCCCCGGCCGATTCACAGCCGATGACCGCTTACCTACCGACAACACGTTTTCCATATGATGTGCGACCGGTGATCTGCTTAGCGACCACGCCGGCCAGGCTCCTTCGTTGTATGCTGCACCAAAGAGGGCTCGGGAAATCCTCCGGCCTCGTGACCAGGTCCATTCCTCTCTGGTGCTCCCTGCCCCTCTGTCTGTCCCGATGAATACGCAGGCTGCGTCTCTTCCAAACTAAAGAAGCGGCGGGCGGCATCGACATAGGCTGCGCCGCTGGAAGACGTGGCCTCGGTCTTCAATGTCACCATCGTCCCATGCACCATTTTATTGACGATGGCAGACGCCAGCGCCTCCACGGCAGCACGGTCCTCGGTCGTCAGATGCGTCAATCGCGCCAGGACCTTGTCCACCTCACGTCGCTTGATCTCTTCGGTCCGGCTACGCAACGCCACAATGGTCGGCGTGACTTCGAGAGACTGCAGCCACTGCCCCAGCACGGCCACTTCTTCCACCACCATCTGCTCGGCCTTCGCGGCTTCACGCAATCGGTCTTCCCGGTTTTGCTCGACCCGCATATGCAAATCATCGATGTCGAACAGGAACGCATCGTCGATCGGCCGAACGGCGGGGTCGATGTTGCGTGGCACGGAGATATCGATCAAAAACATAGGACGACTCATGCGTTGTCGCATCGCCCGCTGCACATCGTCGGCCGTGACCAGATAGTGCGAGGCTCCAGTGGATACAAGCACGATGTCCGCCGCGGCCAACTCTGTCTTGTAGTCTTCAAACGGAACGGCCGTGCCGTTAAACTTCTGCGCCAGCTCCAAGCCGTGCTGAAAGTTCCGCGTCGTGATTCTCACCTGGCGCACCCCGTTGGCAATTAGGTGCCGAGCCGCCAGCTTCGCCATTTCGCCCGCCCCGATCAGCAGCACGCTCTTTTCGGTCAAGTTTGAAAAAATCTTCTTCGCCAATTCGACGGCGGCGTAACTCACCGACACGGCCGTCTCCGCGATTTTGGTTTCGGTCCGCACACGTTTCGCAACCGAAATAGCCTTCTTGACGATTTTGTTCAGCAATAGGCCCGACGCCTTGTGCGTTAAGGCGACCTCGAACGCGTCCTTGATTTGACCGAGAATTTGGGACTCACCGACGATCATCGAGTCGAGGCTGGACGCCACGCGGAAGAGATGGCCGATCGCACGGTCGCCGGCATGCCAGTAGAGATGCGGGGTCAGATGTTCAGAGGAAAGAGAGAGGTGGGTATCCGCCAGAAATTCCTGGACCCGACCGTAGCCGCTTTCCAGGTCCTCGACCACGGCATAGACTTCGACTCGGTTGCAGGTGGAGAGCAGCAATCCCTCGCGAACTCCGGGGTAGGTGCAAAGCCGACTGAGTGCCTCTCGCAGACGACTTTCAGGGACGGCGAGCTTCTCGCGAATCTCAACGGGAGCGGTCTTGTGGCTCAAACCGACAACAATGACATGCATCAGGACACCGACCCGTGACTTTTCAAGACCACGCCGATCAGAGTCAGGATCACACCGGCAAAACCGATGATCGTGAGATACGCCGCTCGCTTGGCGCGCCAGCCGATGGTCAAGCGACCCACCAGGACGGCGAAGTAGAAGCCCCATGTCACCATGGCCCAGGTCTGCTCAGGGTTCCAGTTCACGTAGGTACCCCGCACGATTTCCGCGGAAAATGCGCCGCTGATGATTCCGAGCGTCAGGAGCGGAAACCCCATCACGATGGATTGCTGGTTTAAGTGATCGAGATAGTCCAGGGCGGGAAGTTTTGCGTAGAGTACGTTGAAGCGCTTGGACTTGAGCAGACCATCTTGAATGAGGTACATCACCCCTGCGACAAATGCGACGGCGAACCCGACCGTCCCTAACATGCTCAAGGTGACGTGAACCCATAGGGTCTTGAACACGGGCTGGAGCGTCGAGGCTTCGTCTGACCGGAACGCCGCGGCGGTGACTAACGAGACCAGCGCCAACGGGACGATAAACGAACCGAGTACATGGAGTTGCCGACGGAACTCCACTGCGAGAAACACCAGAATCAGCATCCAGGAGAAAAACGAGAGGGCTTCGTGAAAGGTCGGTAACTGGGCTTGGCTGGTGTCCGTCATCCTCGCCACCAACGCCACGGTGTGGGTGGCGAACCCGGCAGCCGTGATTCCGAGCGAGACCTTTGACAGCGTCTCAGCCCGCCGCAGCAGGTAGGCCAAATAACAGACGGTGCTCACGAAGTAGAGGCCCATCGTGAGCATAAAAAACACGGATGACATTTCGGTCTATCCTCGCAACATTTCAGCGCAAAGTCACGGTTTTTTCGAACTGGAAATTATAATGATGCCGGAAGAACAGAGTCAAGGAACAGGCGCGCAATCCGGCCGGTCTGCAGGCACACTGTTCCTTGTCGGCATGCCCATCGGACATCCGGATGATCTCACGATCCGCGCTCTGGCAACACTCCGTCGCGTTGACCTCGTTGCAGCCAAACAGCCCCGACTGACACAAGTGCTGCTCGCTCACCACAACATTCACGTTTCGCTCACAAGCTATGATCGCGACAATGCAGCAGAGAAGACACCGGTGCTGCTGGATCGGTTGAAGCAGGGGCAGCACATTGCCCTCGTCTCCGACTCCGGTATGCCGGCCCTCTACGATCCAGGTCGATTACTGATAGTTGCCGCCACGAAGGCCGGCCTTACGGTAGAAGTGGTTCCCGGACCATCCATCGTGGCCACAGCAGCCGCGCTCTGCGGCATGAATGCCGACGCGTTCGTATTCGAAGGGCGTTGCGCCGACGGCACCCGCAAGCTCACGCGTCGCCTTCAATCATTACAGCACGAATCGAGGCCCCTTATGCTTTTACCGCCCGTGCCGGCGCTCCGACAGATACTCACCATACTCCTCGCCACCCTCGGCAACCGACTGGTCGTCCTGGGGCTCGACCTCACACAACCGGGGCAGCACGTTCTGCGAGGACGTGTTGAGGCGTTACTCGAAAAAGAGGCAATTTTTGAGAATGCGTCTCTCGCGGTACTCGTTGTGGAAGGCGCGAGACGAGGGAAGACCGCAGCCGGAAAGAAAAACTGAAAATCAGTCGTCGAGACGCTTTCGTATCACGACCCGAAAGGATTGATCGGCACGCTCCTGCGACAACACATCGTGGCCATCATCAGACACACTACGCGGAACATTTCGAATGGGGTCGCCGTCATCGAGATGAACAAGAAGGAGTTGGCCGGGAGCCATACTTTCCAGCTTGAGCTTGGTCTTCACGAAATTGTATGGACAAATGACCCCACGAAGATCCAACTCTTCATCTGGAGTGTGGGCCTGTGACGATGTCTGGGACATAGCAGAGCTCATTCTCTATTGATGTGATCGTACCAAGCCGTTCCGGGTGTTGCAACGGCGGGCATTACAACGAGCGACACAAAACAAAACGGGGTGCTCCTTTCGAAGCACCCCGCTCAACATCCGGCCATCGTGATGGCCTTTTGTCTTAGTTGGACAAGCCCTTCTGCAGATTGGGCTTCGCACCATCACTCCCATAGTCAGACTTGTTCTGGACTTTAGTTTCGGGAGCGACGGTCTGATAACCCCATCCCGGCTGCGGTTCACAATTCCAGCACGGAGCGGTTCCCGTGAACTCACCCACGGTGGTGGTGACCACCCCAGTGGTGACCGTACCAGGGAACACTCCGCCGACCGGTCCACCGGTGTTCGTCCCTGAATTCGTCTCGATCCCACGCTCGGTTGCCGGAGCTGGACGCTGGCCGAGGCCACCGAATCCAGCTAACTTCTCGTTGCCGCGCAACAGGTACACTTCACGTACCAGCTTACGACCAGTTCCATATACTCCAATGTCAGCACGCTGGTTGGGAGCCTCCACAACCTGTAAAGAAATGTCGTCGCCGGCATTCAGCACTTTTATCTGGTCCATGTTCGTGTGGGCATCGAGGTAGGTCGTGAGGGAGCTCATGGCACCCGTTCCAGCGCGACCTTCATCGTGCGAGCTGCCACCTGTCTCCAGGTGAAGCTTCCCACCGGGAATATCAATTGCCAGGACACGACCATAGATCGTCTCTGGTTGGGAGAGACGTTCCAAGAACGCCGTCCGATCGAATGCTGTCGTACGACCGGAGTTACCCGACACATCTCCGACTGAGTTGCCGACACCAAACCCTGATCCCGACGAGGACTGTGGCAAACGCTCTTGAGCGCCTGCAACACCAACGGAGCTGATGAAAAGCACCGCAGCTCCCAGTGCCAACACGTTACGCATGTGCTGCCTCCTTAGTGAATGGAATTGATAAGAGATTGATAATGGACGGCGATAAACTAAACGAGTCATACGTATTCCAAAGCAATTTCGGGCGAACTATAGGCTAAGCCCCACATCATGTCAAGATGTTTTCGGTCGCGACATCCACTATATAGTGTTGTCACGCCTTCAACCGCCCCACTCATTCGTGATCCGCTGCGTCCTGGGCAGCTCATTTCCGTGTCATGTTGTATGAAGGCCACGCCGGAAGGTTCCGGTTTCTAGCGAGGCGGGTGAGTTGTGATGGTGCCCAGAGGGAGGGTCGAACTCCCACTCTCTTGCGAGAACCGGATTTTGAGTCCGGCGCGTCTGCCAGTTCCGCCATCCGGGCACAGATTCCATCACACACCGTTGCACGTCCCCGACCAATGCGCGAGCGAAGGGACGCAGTTGTAACATTAATCAGGAAACGCGTCAACGGCGCAGCCTACCCTTTTTTCCGCGCGACTCCGGTGCTAGAATACCGCTTTCTACCGCAGACGACGATTCGATAGATTCACGGAGGCAACCATGGCAGATGTGCAGTGTGTCACGTGTGGCCAAGCAGGCGAAGCAATCACGGATATGTTGTTCCTGGGAAAACTGGAAACGGAGATCAAGGCCAAAGTCTGTAAACCTTGCTGGAAAAAATGGGAAGGGATGCGGGTCATGGTCATCAATGAGTATCAAGTCAATTTGGGTGATGAGAGCGGCAGGGAACTGGTCAAGAAACAAATGAAAGCCTTCCTGAAACTGGGGGAACAGGCCGACACCTCAAAAATCGACCAGAACTTCAGACCGGCTGGCACATAAGGCTTGAGGACTCGCTCGTCTGCCTCCCCCTCGCCTTGCGCAGGCGCACGGGCAACATTTCAATCGGCCGAATGAATGCTCCCCCGTTGCGTTGGCTGTTCCATGGCTGAGACTGTACCAACCTCGGACCATCGGTTTTTCGACTGTCCGCTTCGAACCGTCTGCACGTCGCATTCATTGACACTCTCATTTCGGAAGTGCTAGAGTGCCCTATTCTTGAGTTTTTCAGCCGACATCGGGAAGGATGCTCCCCGCCGTGATTACACAAATGCGGGTCAAGGGTCTGATCTTCGACCCCTACAACAACGCCTATATAGTGGTGTTGCGCGACGAGGATAATTCGGACATGCTTCCAATCTGGGTGGGGAAATCAGAAGCGAGCGCCATCGGCCTGGCGTTGGAAAGCGTCACTGCCCCGCGCCCCATGACACACGACCTGATGAGATCGTTTCTCGACACCTTCGATGCCAAGATCATCAGCGTGGTCATTACGGACTTGAATGACAATACCTACTTCGCCACCATTCACCTGATGTACGAAGATTCCGAGTATACGGTCGATTCCCGTCCCAGCGACGCCATTGCCTTGGCCCTTCGAACCAGCGCGCCGATTTTCGCAAGTGAGAAGGTCATCAAGAAGCAGTCGTCCGAAGAACTTGAGCAGTGGCTTGAAAATCTGAAACCTGAAGACTTCGGAAAGCTGGATACCTAGTCATGGATGCCGCCAAGCAACCAGACACATCGTCCGAACTCGTGGCGCTGTCGGTGAAGCAGGTGCTGGACGACGGCAACACGGACACGCGGATCGTCGTGCTGAAGAGTGACGACGCGGGCGTCACTCTGCCGATCTGGGTTGGATCTGCCGAAGGGAACGCGATTCGCCTGGCCATGGACCACGTCGTGACGCCTCGCCCGATGAGTCACGATCTGATCCGGAGCTTTGCGGATCATCTGGGTGTTCGGATCGAACGGGTCGTCATCACGGACGTCAAGAGCAGTACGTACTATGCCAGCATTGCCTTGGCCTCGAAGGGGCTCCATCGGACACTGGACGCACGCCCTAGCGATGCGATTGCGCTGGCGCTCAGAGCCGGTTGCCCGATTTATGCGACCCAGGATGTCCTGAACCGGCGCACCGCTGTTCATCTGGATGCGTGGATCAACCGCCTCGATACCAACAATACAGAAACTCAACAGGCGTGAGGCCTGACACCTCACATTAGAATCCTATCGTGCAGGAGTAGATGGAGACCATGACAAAAACGTATCTTGAGAAGCCCGCAAATGTGCAACGCAAATGGTACCTCGTGAACGCCGAGGGGAAGACACTTGGCCGCCTTGCGGCAAAAGTCGCCACCCTGCTGCGAGGCAAGCATAAGCCGACTTTCACCCCCCATGTCGACACCGGTGATCATGTCGTCATTGTCAACGCGGAGAAGGTCGTGCTCACCGGCAACAAAATGGAGAACAAAACCTACTCGACTCACAGCGGATTTCCTGGCGGCTTGAAGACGCTCACCGCAGAGCACATTCACCGAAAAGATCCGACCAAATTGTTGACGAAGGCCATCGAGGGCATGTTGCCCAAAAACCCGCTCGGCAACCACATGGCCAAGAAGTTGCGCGTGTATGCCGGCGCAACACATCCGCACCACGCCCAAAAACTGGAATCACTCTCATTGTGATTCTTACTCTTCGAATTCGATTAGTGAAGGAGACCGCCTGATATGGCAGCAATGACGCAGTACGCAACCGGAAAGAGAAAAAGCGCGATCGCGCGCGCATGGGTCACCGCAGCCGCTGGCGACATCGTCGTCAACGAAAAGCCGCTGGAACAAGCGTTTCCCCGCCCGACCCTACGGAACGTGATTCAGTTTCCGTTTGAGTTGGCCGGAGTGACGGGTAAGTATTCCGTCCGTGCCACCGTGTATGGTGGTGGCCCAGCCGGGCAGGCCGGAGCACTACGGCATGCCATCTCGAAGGCGCTGGTCATCATGAGCGCAGCGTTCCGCGCTCCCATCAAGAAGGAAGGCCTGCTGACCCGCGATTCTCGCGTGAAAGAACGGAAGAAGTACGGCCAGAAAGGGGCCAGAAAGCGCTTCCAATACTCGAAGCGGTAACGATCGACTGGAGCGACAGGGTTCAAAAAGGGAAGGCTCCGCAGCCTTCCCTTTTTTATTGGCCCGCTGGTCAGGCAGTCCACCACGCATGATGGGCCGGGAGGCGTAAAATGACATCGGTACGAGTCGCGGTAGCGGGGGCCAGTGGATATACCGGAGCCGAACTGGTCCGGCTCCTCTGTCAACACCCCCACGTACAACTCACAGCGGTCACTTCGGAAAAGTCAGCCGGTACGGCGATCTCTACCGTATATCCCCACCTCCAGGGGATCGTGCCGCTCTCATTTGAAGCGTTAGCGCCGGAAGCCCTGACGGAACGAGCCGATGTTCTGTTTCTCGCGCTCCCACACACCAAATCCATGGATCCTGTGGCGAGCGGCTTGAAAGCCGGCAAACGTGTCATCGATTTGAGCGCAGACTTCCGCCTGAAGGACCCACGTACGTACGAAACCTGGTACCAAACCACACATGTGCAGCCTCAACTCATTCAGGATGCCGTGTATGGCCTTCCGGAACTTCACCGGTCTGCCATTAAACAGGCCAGACTCGTCGCTTCGCCGGGCTGTTATCCGACAGCCGCAATTCTTCAGTTGGCGCCCTTGGTCGCCCATGGGTTGGTGGCAGCTGACAGCATCGTGATTGACGCGAAATCCGGCATTTCAGGCGCAGGAAGAAGTCCCGCCCTGCCCTACCACTTTCCCGAAGCCCATGAATCCCTTGAGCCGTATAAGATCGGCCAGCATCGGCACATCCCCGAAATCGAACAGGAACTCACCCGATTAGCAGGCACACGAACTCCAGGAACTCGCGGTGAGGCAGGCCCTGTGACCGTTGCCTTCACACCGCATCTGGTCCCCATGAACCGTGGCATCCTGAGCACCGCGTATGCACGAATAAAGGGACAGCCAGACGTCGCCGAGTTACGCAAACTCTATCAAGACTTTTATAAAGGCGAGCGATTCGTTCGACTCCTCGAAGGGGCCATGCCGAATCCCCGCCACGTGCGGGGCGCCAACTACTGTGATATCGCCGTCCACCTCGATCGGCGGGCCGGCTGGGTCGTCACCGTCTCGGCCATCGACAACCTGATTAAAGGAGCAGCCGGACAGGCGATTCAGGCGATGAACCTCATGCTGGGCTATCCTGAGGAAACGGGACTCGTGGCTCCGGGCATCTATCCTTAGCCCGCACCTGCATGGGCAGGTCGGACCGGGTCAACTTCACATCACAGAGGAAGGGCGATGAAGACTATCCCTGGAGGCGTAACCGCGCCGATCGGTTTTCGGGCCGCCGGAGTCTACAGCGGCATCAAGAAGAAAAAGAAACAGCAACTCGACCTGGCTCTAGTTGTGTCGGACTGCGAAGGTCCGGTCGCAGGCGTGTTCACGACCAACCAGATCGTTGCCGCACCGGTCATTCTCGATCGCCTGCACCTCAAGCAGGGCGTCGGCCGCGCCTTCTTCATCAATAGTGGAAATGCCAATGCCTGTACCGGACCGGAGGGCATGGAGGCAGCCGAAGCGATGGCGCAACTGGCGGCAACAGCCCTCAGCTGCGCCCCACATACGATCTTCGTCGGCTCGACTGGGGTCATCGGTCAACCGCTGCCGATGGCACACATCCGAAATGCGCTTCCAGCACTGGCCGCTCGGGTGACACGCCGGGGCGGAGCTGATGCGGCCGCGGCGATCATGACGACCGACCTCAAGCCCAAACAAGTTGCTGTTCGCGCTCACATCGGCGGGAACACGGTGACCATCGGCGGCATGGCCAAGGGCTCGGGCATGATTCATCCCAACATGGCCACCATGCTGGGGTACGTGACCACCGACGCAGCCATCGGACAACGCGCCCTCCAATCAGCACTCAAACAGGCCGTCGATCAATCGTTTAATTGCATCACGGTCGACGGCGACACCAGCACCAACGACACGGTACTCTGTTTGGCTAACGGCATGGCCGGAAATCGTCCGATCAAGCCAGGCTCGGCTGACTTCACACGCTTCTGCGCGATGCTCGAAACGGTCTGCCGCACGTTGGCGCTGAAAATCTGTTGGGACGGCGAGGGCGTGACCAAGGTCGTCCGGGTCGAAGTGACAGGAGCGGCATCCACGAAAGCGGCGAAACAGATCGCGCAAACGGTCGCGACCTCAAATCTGGTGAAGACCGCGCTCTTCGGCGGCGACGCCAATTGGGGTCGCGTCATGGCGGCGCTCGGGCGCGCGGGAGTGCCCATCGACCCCTCCCGCATCAGCTTGCAGTTTGGCGGGATCCCGATGGTGCGCAAGGGTCTGGGACTTGGACGCGCAGCCGAACGGCAACTGACGAAGGTCTTCAGAGCCAAAGAGTTCACCATTCTGATCGATCTGGCTCAGGGCATGGCCCGCGCGCACATGTGGACCACCGATTTGTCTTACGAATACGTGCGGATCAACGCGAGTTATCGGTCATAAGCAGCCTCGCTTGGTTGCAAAATCGTGGCCACTATGCTAGCGTTCGGGCGTTTCGCGCAATGAGCGGTCGGTCCCATCGTTCACCGCGCGGCATCCAAAACCAGGGACATCTTATTTAAATCCACACCAGCGTGATGCGCACGCTGCGCAGCCTGAGAATAAGGGGGATCTCCCCCTCGCCGTTGGCGTTCGCCAGGGCGCTCTGCAGGCTTCGGAGGGAGGTGAAGGTATGGGAGTAGTTGCGATTAAGGAATTACTGGAAGCCGGCGTCCACTTCGGACACCAAACCAACCGTTGGAATCCCAAGATGAAGCGGTTCCTGTTCGGGGAACGTAACGGCGTCTACATTATCGACCTTCAACAGACGGTCGAGCGCATGGAACAGGCCTATGCCTTCGCTCGCGACACCGTGGCAGCCGGTGACTCCGTTTTATTCGTCGGCACGAAACGCCAGGCGGCCGAGATTTTGGAAGACGAGGCCAAACGCGCCAACCAGTTCTACATCAATCAACGCTGGTTGGGTGGGATGCTGACCAACTTCCAGACCATCCGCCGCAGCATCGACAAGATGAAAAAGATGGAAGCGACCCTCGCAGATCCAAGCCACCAAGGCCACACGAAAAAAGAGCTCGGGCAGATGCAGAAGGAAGTCGTCAAGTTACAGAAGAACCTCTCGGGTATCCGCAACATGCGGGCATTGCCCGGCGCGGTGTTTATCTTGGATACACGCATCGAACACATTGCCATCCTCGAAGCCAGCCGGCTGGAAATCCCGGTGATTGCCATCGTGGATTCGAATTGCGATCCGGATCACATCCAGTACCCGATTCCCGGTAACGATGACGCGATTCGTTCCATCAAGCTGATCATCTCCCGGATCGCGGACGCCTGCCTTGAAGGCGCACATCTCCGGGCTCAACAGGAAGAAACCGAGTTTGCCTCGGCACCGGCCGGTGGCGGCGCAAAGCCCGCAGCGAATCTGGCTGGCGTGTCCGCGTCCTAACCATCGTGCCTGAGACGACAGTATTGTTCTATTCGATCAACTGAGGAACCCATGGCAAGTTTGAGTGAACTGGTAAAAGAGTTACGCGAGAAGACCGGGGCCGGCATCCTGGATTGTCAGAAGGCCTTGACCGAGAACGGGAACAGCATCGACAAGGCCATCGACTATCTCCGGCAGAAGGGTTTGGCTGCAGCGCAGAAAAAAGCCGGCCGCGAAACCAACCAAGGACTGATCCACGCCTACATCCATGCGGGTGGAAAGATCGGCGTACTCATCGAAGTGAATTGCGAAACCGATTTCGTCGCACGGAATGAGCAATTCAAGGCCTTCGTGAACGACTTGGCGCTGCAAGTGGCCGCCTCCAGTCCCTCCTACGTCCGGCGGGAGGAAATTCCCGCAGAGATCGTCGAGAAGGAACGCAGCATCTACGAAGCGCAAGCCAAGGAATTGGGCAAACCGCCCGCGGCTTGGCCTAAGATTGTCGAAGGCAAGCTCGAGAAGTTCTATCAGGAGAACTGCCTGCTCGAACAAGGCTTCATTAAGGATCCGTCTGTCGTCATCAAGGATCTCCTGGCACAACAAATTGCCACGATCGGCGAGAACATGAACGTCCGTCGATTTACGAGATTCCAGTTAGGCCAAGCATGAGTTCTGCCCACTATCGCCGCATCCTGCTGAAAGTCAGCGGAGAAATGTTGGCTGGTGAGCAGGGCTATGGCATCCAACCATCGATTCTCGAAGGACTCGCAGAAGAGATTGCCGACGTCGTCGCCATGGAGGTCGAAGTGGCCGTGGTGATCGGCGGCGGCAACATCTTCCGCGGGTTGGCCGCCAGCGCACGCGGCATGGAGCGGGCCTCCGCCGACTACATGGGTATGCTCGCCACCGTGCTGAATGCCTTGGCCCTCCAGAACGCCCTGGAAAGCAAAGGTGTCAGTACCCGTGTCCAGTCGGCGATTGAGATGCGCCAGCTGGCCGAAGGCTACATCCGTCGGCGCGCCATCCGGCATCTCGAAAAGAAACGTGTGGTAATTTTCGCCGGAGGGACGGGTAATCCCTATTTTTCCACTGATACCGCGGCGTCACTCCGGGCAATGGAGATCGGCGCCCAGGTCATCATGAAGGGCACCAAGGTCGACGGCATTTACGACAGCGATCCGGTCAAAAATCCGCAAGCCAAGAAGTACAGCGAGATTCCGTTTCTCTCGATTCTTACCCAGAATCTCAAAGTCATGGACTCGACCGCCATCAGCTTGTGTATGGACAACCGGCTGCCATTGATCGTCTTCAACTTGAAAGAAAAGGGCAATTTCAAACGTGTCGTCCAGGGTGATCCCATCGGAACTCTGGTGACCGTGGAAACCCGTTAAGGGAGAGGCTGATGTCGACGGCGCAGGAAGTCAAACAACGTGTCACCGAAAAAATGGACCATGCGATCGATCATTTGAAGCGCGACCTGGGCGGACTCCGTACCGGTCGCGCCTCAGTGGCGCTCCTCGACGGCATCAAGGTCGATTACTACGGCACCGTGACCCCGCTGAAACAGGTCGCAAACGTAGCCACGCCGGAATCCCGCCTGATCACGATTCAGCCTTGGGAACAGAACCTGATCAGAGAGATCGAAAAGGCGATTCAAACATCCGACCTCGGCTTGACGCCGTCAAACGACGGCAAGATGATCCGCATTCCCCTACCACCGCTCACGGAAGAGCGCCGCAAAGATCTCATCAAGGTCTGCAAGAAACACGGCGAAGAAATGAAGGTGCAGATTCGAGGATTTCGGCGGGACGGAAACGAAGAACTCAAGAAGCTCCAAAAAGACGCCAAGCTCACCGAAGATGAACTGCGAAAGTCGGAAACAGAGATTCAAAAGCTGACCGACCAATACGTGCAGAAGATTGACGACATGATGAAGAAAAAAGAAGGCGAAATTCTGGAAGTCTAGCGCCCAAATCTGTTGTCAGACACTGCGTGTACCAGCCGTCCGAATCCTCCCCAACTTCCGCTTCCGTCGACCTGGCTGCCCTCGCGCAGAATGTCGCCCATGTGCGACGACTTGCTCCGCATGCCAACATCCTGGCCGTTGTCAAAGCCAACGCGTACGGACATGGGGCATTGGAAATTACCCAGACGTTGCAGCGCCTCGCCGTTCACCGATTCGGCGTCGCCACCATCGATGAGGGACTCGCCCTCCGCCAAGCGGGTGTTCAGGATGCCATCCTGGTCATGGGCGCGACCGTACCGGCCCAATTTGCAGAGCTCGTAGCCCATCGCTTAACACCCGTGCTCTACAGGGCCGATCTGATTCCGGCCTTTGCCGCCCACATCCGATCCGGCTCATCTCCCTACCCGGTTCATGTCAAAGTCGAAACCGGCATGGGACGATTGGGGGTGTCGCCGCACGAAGTCCTCGACGTTCTGCAACGCACCGAGTTTCAGGCCGCCCTGCGCCTGGAAGGACTGATGACACACCTGGCCGATGCCGATAATCACGGGAACGATCATACGAAATTGCAACTCGCACGGTTTCAGAGCACGCTCGACCATCTGCGACAACGCGGCCTGGCAGTTCCACTTGTCCACGCTGCCAACAGTGCCGGCATCATTCGATATCCCAATAGCCTCTATTCCCTCGTGCGCCCCGGGATCATGCTGTATGGCTATCACACCCTCTCACACGACATCGAGGCGCCGGCGCTACAACCGATCCTGACCTGGAAAACCAGCATTGCCCACCTCCACCGGATCCAGACAGGCGACAGCGTCAGTTACAATCGGACCTTTATTGCTTCACGTCCATCACATATCGCAGTACTTCCGATCGGCTATGCGGATGGGTACAACCGGCTGTTGTCGAACCGCGGCAGGGTGCTGATCGGTGGTCGCCGAGTGCCGGTCATCGGACGCGTCTGTATGGATATGACCCTGGTGGATGTCACCGACATACCCGGCGTCACAATCGGACAGGAGGTCATCCTCATCGGACAACAGGGCTCCGAGCGAATCACCGCAGCCGACCTCGCCGCCTGGCAACAGACCATTCCTTACGAGATTCTGTGCGCCATCGGTCCCCGCGTGCCGCGTCGGTATCTCCCACTCGGCTCGCCCGCTGGTGAAACGTCCCGAGAACGCTGACGCCCACTCAGCAGACACCGCCTCTTTGCCACGTGGCGACTCGGCATCCCCTTGCCTTCGCTGCCTTGTTCCATCATAGTCCATACGTCGTGTCGAACACGCACGCGGAGGGCGACCCATCACGCATACAAGGACACGAGCATGGCCCGCTGGATGCCGCTGAGACCCCGCACGTCCATGTGGATGTGTACGCTGATGTTGGCTGCAAGTCCGATCAGCACCGCCATGGCTGCAGAGACACAGGCACCGGGACGAGCCGATGCGATGCCCTCCGCCATGACCATTCACATCCCGATTCCGGTCACGCCACTCGCGGAGTTGTATGGGAACATCAACCGGGAAGTTGCCACACATCGCCACCGTGGGCGCGAATGGATCGCCTTGGGCGGCGGGAGTGGGTATCTCAAGTATCGACTCTGGCCTGACGAACAGAGCTCGACCACCGCAGGAGACCGCCTACTCTCTCACAGTACCGTGCCATTCGGTGTGGAATATGCCAAACAGATCAAAGGGGCCATCACAAAAATTGCCGACTGCGGACAGCGCGATGCCTCCACAGGAACCGGTCGCCTTTCGGTGACCGTGGCGACGATGTTCAAGCAGGCTCGTAGTTATGCGATACTGCCGGCCAGCCAGGTCAGCGCGGTACAATCCGCCCAATCTTGTCTGTTGTCCGAGCAAGGTGTGGACGCAAGCCCATTGATGGCGCAAGTCTATCGAAGCAACTTGTTGGAGGTCCTGCCTGTCGTCGATCGTAAGGCAGCCGGCCTCGTCACCGTCAAACCAGCGGTTGCCCGTATCTGGCACGATCTCCAAGAGCCATTGCTGCTGGATGAAACGGAACACCTGTGGTTATTGCTGAACCCTGAGGCCACCGCCGCAGCCGGTGTCGAAGCCCTTTCAGGCACACCCGCGGCTGGTTATGGTGTCCTCGCCAGGCCTACTGTCGTACGGGGCTCGAAACCCACGTCACGCCACATTCCTCTTCCCGAGCCACACGATCAATTTGGCCACGACGGATTCCACGTCGATTTCACGTTGCAAATGCCGATCGAAGAAGCGAATCAACGTCTGCGTGAAGCCGTGATCGGCCAGGAATGGTCGCTCGGCGTGGGGACGATCAAGATCGTCAACGCCACACTGTACCCTCTCGGCAACCAGGTGGGGGTCGAACTGATCCTCCGAGGACTCCTGCCGTTGACCCTGCGCCTCAAGGGGACACCGGCCTATGATGACTCGACAGGACGCATCCTGTTCCGGGAGGTCGATTACACCATCAAGGAACGCACCCCTGCCACGGACTTGGCTGAGGAGTGGTTACACGAACCGCTGCGGGAAGAGCTGGCGAGCCGGCTCTCTTTGCCGATCCGTGAGGAGCTAAATTTGATGCGACAAGCGCTCGAGAAGGGACTCAACCGCGACCTCACCGGGGGACGGTTGCGCGGAACGGTCCGGGAGCTGTCCCTGGAAGACCTCGCCGTACAGGCCGAGAGTCTGTCGGTACGGTTCAAGACTGCAGGGACGCTGCGCTACGACGCCCGCGCCGACGTCGCCGCGCCGTAACGCAGAGCCTACACCTTCAGCTTCCGTTTCAACGTCTTTTCCACGCTGGACACCTTGTCGGCCAGCCGTCCCTTCGGTCCCTTGCGGTAGTCGATCTTGATGCTGCAGGAGATGCGATTGCAGTCCTTGCGCATGCGGGCGTAACACTGCTTCACCACCGCCATCACCTCGTCCCACTCACCTTCCAGCACCGTCCCCATCGGGTTCAACCGATAGTCGACTCCGCTCTTGTCGATGATGTCCAGCGAACGCGCGACATACTTGCTGACACTCTCGCCCTTGCCCAGCGGCGACATACTGAATTCTAATAACACCATGTCTGTGCCCGTCCTTCCTATGGCGTGGCCGGCGACGCAGTAGGCTGCTGTTTTGCGCGTTGCTCAGTCCAGACTTTCGGATATTGCACCTTCCCCAACAGACGAAAGCCATCCAACGCCTCGCGTAACAGCGCCCGACGCTTCTCGGCATCGGGTTCATTGGCTTTGGCCTGTTCACGAAGTTCGCTCAGCCAATCGACAAAGGCGGCGAATTCTCCATCCAGAATCCGCTCCAGATCTTCCTTCATAAATCCGGATAGCGCCGGCGCCTGTCCGCTCGAACTGATCGCCACGCGCATATGCCCCGAACTGACCACGGCCGGCATCACCACGTTCGAAACATCGGGCTGGTCGACGGACCACAGCAGGAATTTCTGTTCACGGGCCAACCGAATCAGCGAGTGCGCGAGTTCGCGATCGTCGCGCAGCGTATTCAACACCAGAATGACGCTCTCCAGATCGTTCGCGCGAAAATGCCGTCCCCGATGAATGATTTTCGCCGAGGCGGCAAGTTTGCGGAGCACCTCGTGCAGCGTCGGACTGATGACCGTCACCTTGGCGCCGGCATCCAACAGCCGCTGCACCTTATCCGCCGCTTCCTCATTGCCGCCGATGACCAGCACCGGCCAGCCACGCACATCGAGTGAAATTTGAAACCCAGGATTTGCCGCCATGATGATCGTCCTCCCAGAAGCCCACGACAATGGAAAGGCGTATCATACAACAGGGGATTTCACAGGGTAAACCGGCTTCACTACTCCCCTTTGCGCCGTGAGCTGGGTATAATGCGCCCGCAGCGGAATGCGGGAGCCCTGTGGCTCGTCATGGGTGAGCAAAGGAGTGTATCGTGGCTGGATATACAGGACGGTCCCTGGCGATGGCCGGCGGAATCATCGGCGTGGCGGCATTAGCGGCTTACTTCGGCGTGGCGCATATCGGAGAGCCGGACCAGGGCGGGGGATCGATCGCCGGACAGGTGCACATCGCGCCCAACCTGGCAGATCAGGTCAAACCGACAGACGTGTTGTTCGTCATCGTGCGACGCCCCAGCGGCCCACCAAGGCCGATTGCGGCCAAACGGGTCGACGGACCGAAATTCCCGGTGCAATTTGAAATCACGAACGACGATGTGATGGTGAAGGGCAGCGAGCTCAAAGGCATGGTCGACGTGATCGCCCGCCTCGATCGTGACGGCCAGGCCGGTCAACCACAACCGGGAGATATGGAAGGGCGGTATGCGAAGAATCCGACACTGCCCGGAGGGAAGGACGTGAACATCACCATTGATAAGGTGTATTAACCAATAACGTGTTGAGTTGTGAGTGTTGCGTGCGAGTTGCGAAAACTGCTTCACCTCAACACTAAGAACTCATCACTCACGACTGAGACCGCTAGGGCTCTGCCGGATCGGCATCCAACTCGAGATTCCAATACAGGTAGTCCCGCCAACTTTCCGGCGTGTTCCGGATGCCGATGGTAATCGTCACCGTGGGGCTCCAGCGAGGTTTGACCGGCTTCTTCATCAGACGCATGTTGGCTTCTTCCGGCGTTCGTCCGCTCTTTCGGTTGTTACAACGCCAGCAGGCCGTCACGATGTTCTCCCAGGTCTTGCGACCGCCCTTGGCAATAGGCACGACGTGGTCGAACGTCAGTTCTTCCGTGCGGAACTTGTGCCGGCAGTACTGGCAACAATACCCGTCGCGTGTGAAGATATTGATGCGGGAAAACTTCACCGCGCGATGACTGTCCTTGAGCTTGACCAGCTTCAACAGCCGCATCACCGAAGGCAGTTTGATGGAGATCGAGATACCGTGGATTTGACGGTCGTAGACTTCGAGGACTTCGACCTTCCCTTGCCAGAGCAAGGTAATGGCTTTTTGCCAATGCAGCACACGCAGCGGTTCATAGGTGGAGTTGAGCAACAAGGTCATTTCCATAGTGGCTCCGGCGATCTCCTATGAGTGCACTGTTTACAGAATAGCAAATGGCGGCGCGGTGGTGACCCTTCCCCTGAAAGAACTTGATCCATCTATGCCATATGCGTCTAATGAAATCAAGCGCTTAGGCGATTGTACTCATAATGTTACGTCATCCTGAGACAAGCCAGACCATCCTGTGATCTGTGAGGGGATCCCGTGAACTCGGACACCGACTACGTCACTGTCGCCCAAGTGGATCAAGTCCCGCCCGGGACTTGCCGCACCATTGAAGTCAACGGCATTTTCCTTGCGCTCTGCAATATCCACGGCGCGTTTCTGGCCGTCGACAACACCTGTCCGCACGCCGGCGGACCGTTGGGCGAAGGTTGTCTGGATGGTGACCTGATCGTATGCCCCTGGCACGGATGGCGATTCAACGTCCATACCGGTGAGCGGCGGGAAAATCCCGACATCCGCGTGGCCTGCGTCGAGGTGCGGGTCAGGGGCTCTGATGTGCAGGTGAAGGTACCGCTTACATTGTAGGGGGAAACGGAGGGGCGCCCCCTGGAGACTGCCCAGGACGGCCACTCTCAGGCCCTTCCGGCATTAACCCATCGGCCGGCAATGAGGCGGCATTGACCCGTTTCGTGTCCAGGTCGACATGCCAGATAAAGTCGCGCTCAAACCACTGCGTTGTGCCCTGCTCCCGCATGTAGATCCGGACTTCATACCGCTGCTCACCCTGCTTGATCACCTTCCACTCACCTAAGCGGAGCCCCAACTTGCGGGCCTCTTGAATGCGCGCCCGCTCATTGAAGGCCTGGAGGATGGTCGGGTAACCGGCGGCTCGATGGGTCTGCACCAAGGCCAGCGCCTCGGCCGCACGCGGGTCAGTGACGGGATTCAGGGTGGGCGGCTTCATCCACCAATACACCAGCACCCCGGCCAGCAGAAGCAGCAGCACTGCGTAATGGATGACTTTACTCATACGGTGTCACGATCGTCGTCGGTCGGAGCTGACTCAACTCATCACTATAGGTGGCATGCGATTTCTCTGTCAATCAGGGAAGGATCGGTCCGGCCGCTGAATTGGCCCGTGAACCGTTGTCGTCGCGCTTGACAAGGCCGCGCAACGCTATGGTACAAGTACCGGTCAACCGACTAGACACCCTGGGAGCCTCACCGTTCAATGAAGTTCTTCTTTTACGCGGACAATTTGAACCAGTCTCAACTCAAGCGTCGCGCCCCGGAACATAAATTTCTCTTCACGGCGTATCTGCCCGACCACAGCGTGCAGTTCTGCCGCTGGTCGACACAGTGGCGCTGCGGCCTGGCGAGCGTCGTCCCTTCGCCAGGAGAAAAAGTCTGGGGGGCCGTCTTCGAGATCACCGACGAAGATCTCAAGCTCCTTGATGAGTTCGAAAACGATGTCCCGCAGGGCGCCTACCGGCATTTGCCGGTGACGGTCGTCACCGAAGAGGGTGAAAAGCTCCTGGTCACCACCCATGCGGCCAATCCCATCGGCAAGTTCAAGCCGAAGGAGCATTATATCGACTGGGTGCTCAAGGGCATCAAACAATGGAAGTTGCCCGAAGAATGCAGCGAGCAGTGGAAAGCCTATAAGCCAGCCTGATAGATCGCCCCAGATCGTCACTTACCCATATATTGAGGTCACGATGCCAAAGCCAAAACATCATATCCTTGTCTGCACCAATGCCCGACCGCCGGGCCACCCCAAACCGTCCTGCGGCGGCCAGGGTTCCGCGCAACTGCTCATGAACTTCAACATGGGCCTGATGCAACGCGGCATCATGCCGGGCGAAGTGCTGGTCACAGGGTCTTCCTGCCTGGGCCCTTGCGAGCAGGGACCGACCGTAGTCGTCTATCCCGAAGGCACCTGGTATTCCAAAGTCACGGAAGCCGATGTCGCGACCATCCTTGACGAACACATCAAGGGCGGGAAGCCGGCAGAAAAATTGAATCCCGATAGCATCTGGAAGTAGCTCGGATCATCCTCCTCGTTGAGGATGATCAACATGCCTTTCCAGCAAGGCCGCCGGCGACTCACGCCTGGAGGCGTATCTTCAGGGGTACGTTGAGGAGCGTGAGGAGCTGAGAACGACGCTGGAAGGCATGTTCGTCATTCAATTGCTATGAGCACCCCTAGCCACAAAGAACACAAACACCACGCGCCCCGCTCTGTCGGTTGCATGATTATCACCTGCAGCGATACCCGCACACCCGACACCGACACGAGTGGCCAGTTGATCCGGAAGCTTCTGAAGGAGAACGGGCACACGATCGCCGCCTACCACCTCGTGAAGGATGAACCAGCCGAGATCAAGGCGCGGATCACCGAAGGGGCAGCAAACGATTCGGTCCAAGCCATCATCATTAATGGCGGAACCGGAATCTCCCGGCGAGATTCGACGTTTGAAGCCGTGGATGCGATGCTGGAAAAACGGTTGGATGGATTCGGCGAAGTCTTTCGGTTCTTGACCTATGAGGAGATCGGCTCACCGGCCATCATGAGCCGGGCCACCGCCGGCATCATCAACGGCCGCGTGCTCTTCTCCACTCCTGGCTCGGAAAACGCCGTCCGACTGGCGATGGAAAAACTCATCCTCCCCGAACTCGGTCATCTGGTCAAAGAACTCACGAAATAGCCGGTCATCGACTTCCTCCGATTCAGTGGGAGGTATCGTGATAGAAAATAGGGGCCTCTTCGCCGGAGCAATTGGGTTCCTTATTTTTCTTACAGCCGGCTGTGGAACTATCCGCAGCCGGACGATTGACTCCTATGATTTTGCACAAATACAGGATCGAAAATCAGTCTATGGTGGGATCCGCGAACTCTGCAATGTGCCTCACCCGTTTGCGAGTTACGATTTTTTTCCCAGCCTCATTGCCGACACATTATTGCTTCCATTGACCCTCGTTGAGGATTATGTCGATGATCATTCTCTTCACGATGCTGCACTGGCTGGCGATTGGGCAACTATTGCGTTAGCACTAAACTCAGGCCGTAGCGTGGAATCAACTGATCGCCATGGGCACACCCTACTGATGAGCGCGGCGACCGGAGTGCAAGCGGAGATCATTGAGGAGCTGCTCAAGAGAGGTGCACAAGTCAACGCTCGCTCCAAACATTCACAAAGCACCGCATTAGCCTATGCACTCGCACGAGTTCAGATCGTACGAGCAATTGCTTCGATAAAACATGAGAGGTCGCTCTGGGAAAAATCCCTGGCAGCGAAGAAGGTTATTTCGCTCCTCAATAGTGCAGGGGGAAAGCTTTACTCCACAGATCGAGGACAATGGGAGGAGGCCCAAACGCAAGAGTCGCTTATTCGAACCCTAAACGAATTTCTTGACAGCGGCATTGCGATAAATCCTGCAAAGTAGGCAAAGAACAATGGTTTCCGCGAGTATCTCTTATTTCCCGCGTACCAGATTTGGTGTCAAAAGCGCGTATGCCTTGCGAAGAACCCACAAAATAAGCGCTCCTCCGGTAAACACAAACAGTACACCAGATGTTCCACCACACTTATTACTAACGTGCCACGCTGTGCCAAAACCTAACGTAGCAGAGGCCCCTTAGATATGACACGATCCGTAACGCCACCGGGCCACGTTGCGGGTCGTGTATCGTGCACGAAGCTGGCATACCTCATCAAACATGGCGGCTCACAAAAAAATTCCCACTTTCAGCATCCGTCCGGAAAAGAATGTTCAAAACGGCCTTCCAGCAAGGCCGCAGGGAGTGCGACGGCGGAGGAGGTACACACCAAACTTGTTTGACCCGTTCAGCAGTCAGAAATCTTGGTGAACGGATAAACCCCTCCAGCCTTCCCTCCTATACTGCTTACGTCGCAGGGAGTCGTACGACTGAGAACGAGGTTGGGGACCGTTTCAGCATCCGCATGGTGAAGGATGCTCAAAACGGTGCTCCAACAAGGCCGCAGGAAGCACGGCGACTGAGGCGTACCCTTGCGGTACGTCGCAGGGAGCGGTGCGACCGAGAACGAAGTTGGAGCCAGCCTTCAGCATCCCATCGCAGAAGGATGTTCAAAACGGCTGTCCAGCAAGGCCGCAGGCGAAGCAAAACCGGAGGCGTACCCTCAGGGGGTACGTTGAGGATTTTGATGAGCCGAGAACGCTGCTGGAAGCCGTTTTCAACGGTGGTTGAGGATGCTCAAAACGGTTCTCCAACCAGGCCGCAGGAAGCACAGCGACTGAGGCGTATCCTTGTTGATACGTCGCAGGGAGACGTGCGACCGAGAACGAAGTTGGAGCCCGTTTTCAGCATCCGACTAGTCTTGGCCGATCTTGGGTTCAGAATACACCTGCTTATCCGCCAGCCTCGATTGCGCGTACCGCTTGTAGTGCATCAACAGATCGCGGACCGACACGACGCCGACGATTGACCCGCCCTTGGTTACGGCCAGGTGGCGCACGCCGAGATCTCCCATCATATCCTGGGCATCATCGACGGCCTGATTGCTCTCAATGGTGCACAGCGGGGAGGTCATCACCTGTTCGACGGTTAGCTTGCCCACATCCTGATTGGTGGCCAAACCTTTCCGAACCAGATCCGTGTCGGTCACGATCCCGACATGATTCTTCCCCTTCTTGATCAAGAGGGAGCTGACCCGCAGGGTGCGCATCTTTTTCGCCGCGCCGCGAATGGACGTCGTCGGACCGACGGTTTGAGGTTTCTTGTTCATGATTTGTGCAACTGTTGCCATACCACATACCTTTCTGCCCGTTGGGGACATGAGAATCGATAAAGACGTTCCTTATGAAACGGTCAGCACGATCTTACCAAAAAATGTTCGACTCAAGAGATATTCTTGTGCCGCCTTCGCATCGGACAGCGGAAATGTCCGATCGATGACCGGTCGCAACCGCCCCTCACCGACCAGGTGAGCGGCCTTTAACAACTCACTCTGGGAGCCCATGTACGAACCCTTGATCGTGAGCTGGCGCGAATACACGTAGCGTAAGTCGAGCTTGACCTCCGCGCCCGTCGTCGCGCCGCACGTGATCAGCCGCCCGCCCTTGGCCAGTGAATCGATGCACTGCGTCCACACTTCCGGACCAATGTGCTCAATCACCACATCCACACCACGGCGCTCCGTCAGTTCCCGCACCCGCTGATTGACCTGCTCACGGCTGTGGATGATGACTTCGTCCGCCCCCAGATCCTTCGCCTTCGCGACTTTCTCCTCGCTCCCGACGGTGGTCAAGACGCGAGCACCGGCGAGCTTGGCCATTTGAATCGCCATGTGCCCCACCCCGCTGCCCGCGCCCATAATCAACACCTCTTCGCCGGGCTGCACCTCCGCCAATCCGAACAACATATGCCAGGCGGTGACGGAGACCAGAGGAAAGGCCGCCGCCTGTTCGAACGACAAGGCGCCGGGAATCGGATGTACATTTCGCGCGGACACCTTCACATAGTCCGCGTAGCCGCCATGGCACATCGCACCAATCAGGCCATAGGAGCGGCACATATTGTCACGACCCGCAAGACATTGTTCGCACTTCCCGCATCCCACACCGGGAGACACATAGATACGCTCGCCTACCGCAACCCCCTCCACATGTGAGCCGATCTGGTGCACCACGCCGGCGATGTCCGACCCGAGGATATGCGGGAGCGGCATCGGATAGGCCGGGCTCCCCTGCCTGATCCAGATATCCAGATGGTTCAGCGCGCAAGCCTTCACCTGCACCAGGACTTCGTCGACGCCGATCGTCGGCATCGGCATCTCCTGATACTGGAGCTTTCCCGGCCCGCCATGTTCGTGAAAGACAACCGCGTTCATAACATCCTCACCTGGAATTCATGACTACATGACGTTTCACGCCGCACTGTGATTCCGAGAGTACAGGTCCTTAACCATCTCCCGCAGGACGATCAAAACGCCCTGTCACAAGGCCGCAGGGAGCGCGGCGACTGAGTCGTACCCTTGTGGTACGTCGCAGGGAGACGGGCGACCGAGAACGCAGTGAGATGGCGTTTTCATCGTCAGGCTAAAAGGTGAGCGTTCCCTCCACCACCATGACCGCCTCCCCGCCGACCATCACCCCCTGAATCGCATCGTCGTCGGAGTTTACTTGAATGAAGATGCGCGACGGGCGGTCGATCTCATACCCCTGCTCGGCGGTGATCTCGGTTTCCGGTCTAATGTCGACCACCCCGTGCTGCACCAGATAGGCGCCCAACGCGCCGCTCGCGCTTCCCGTCGCAGGATCCTCCACGATGCCGATCAAGGGCGCGAACATGCGCGTATGAACGGTGGACGATTGTTCGACCGTCATCGTGCTGAACACCATCATCCCGTTCGCGCCATACTGCTGAGACAGGTCGGCGATGGCCGCCACATCGGGAACGATCGACCGCACCGCGGTGAGGGTGCGCACCGGCACGATGATCACCGGCAGCCCCGTCGACACCACCTGCACGGGAAAACGGGTTTCGGTCACGGCGGACTTGGAGATGCCCAAGGAGCGGGCGATGGCGAAGAGCGCTTCAGGTTCATCGATCACGTCCAGGAACTCCGGGCTCGGCTGCGCCATCACCACGCGTTCGATCACCCCGTCATGGGAATGGATATCGACGGGAAACAACCCGAGATTGCATTCCTGCAGCACCCGCGTGACCGGCTCCCGGAGCGCGAAACGATCCAACGTACCTAACACGAAGAAGGTCCCGATGACGGGATGGCCTGCGAAGGGAATTTCCTGCGTCGGCGTAAAGATGCGCATCTTGACCACCGCCGCCTGGTCGGTCGGCGGAAAGACAAAGACCGTTTCGGAGAGGTTCATCTCACGGGCAATTTGTTGCAACTCCACATCCGTCAATCCGTCGGCGTCGGGAAACACGGCCACCGGATTACCGCCGAACGGTGCATCGGTAAACACATCGGCTTGGTAGAAGTGCAAGCGTCTCAGCCCGGGCATAACCTCCTCAACGTGATACTGGCGGCATGTTGCCCCGAGTCGGATTTTTTTGCAAGAGGAGACACCGTTGTACAGGGCAGGAGAGAGGGGTTCTGTGGGCAGGATACACTCCAGAGTCGCTGACTGATGTGCTCAGGCTGGTCAAAACGGCGTCCCGCTAGGCCGCAGGCGAGTCAAAACCACAGGCGTACCCTCAGCGGTACGTTGAGGATTTTGACGAGCCGAGAACGACGCGCGAGGCCGTTTTCAGCAGCCTGCTATGCCGGCCGGGGGATGGCCTCATACGCAGGCCGTAACGGACTGTTCAGGTATTGCTCCACATAGTTCTGCAGCGAGCCGTGACGGTAAAGCTGCTGATTGGCGAACCGGGTGTCGATCTTGTGCAGCACCTTCACGCGCACACCGGTTTTCTTGGTGAACTGCTCCAAACTCACGCCGGTGATATCCGTATAGGGGCCCCGCCCCGACTGCATGATACATTTCGGCACGTGGATGACTTTCTCTTTCGTCAGCCTCCTCGCGATGTCGTCGAAGGTCAACAGCACTGTGCAATCGGAATCCCCGCTGAGCAACGCATTGGGGACGTAGAGAAACTTCGCGCGATGCTTCCGGAACATGGTCAGAATCTTGTGCACGCTCCCTGCCGTCACCACCGTATCCTTTTTCTCCAGTTCCAACGAATCGAACAGGCTGACGATGCGGCGACGGCTCAAAAAGGCCGTGGCATAAGATTCGGTGTGAATGGTCTGCAGATTCGGCAAGCCCAACTGATAGATCCGCGTCGCTTCCTCCGGCAGGAACTTCCGTCCCTGCCGCATGAGCGAGGCCGTCTCCTCCTTGAGCCCCCGCACGGGGGTGAGCGTTCCCATCCAGAGCACGCATTGTGTATTGATCGCGGAGATCGTCGCCGCATCCTTTGACATGGTGTGCTGGTCGAACGCATAAAAATTGGCGGAAGACACGGCAGGTCCGTCCAGCACCTTCATCAGATGCTTGACGGACGGCGCATGGGGCATCAGCCGCTGCCGATAGTCGCTGAGCGTGATGACCGAGAGCTCAAAGTTGATCCGACCAGGATACTGCGCTACCAGTTGATGGATCTTGGGCACATGCACAAAGCCGACAGTAAAAAACTGAATGCTTTTGTCGGTGTATTTCAAAAAGTCTTCGACCCACTCCATCGCCTTGGGGTGGAGGAACAGATCGGTCCATTCCATGAACTCATTGCCGCCGAGGCACCAGAACTGCGTAGGATCGGTGGGCTTGCGACTGATGTAGTCGAGGATAAACTTCCAATCCTCATCGCTGGTCTTGGGTGGATCAAGTGTTTCGCGGTAGGAGTGATCGAGCTCATAGCAGAACTCGCATTTGACCGGGCAGTCACGGCCGAGACTCAGGGGAATTTTCCCCGCGTCCATTTCCCTGATGAGCACCTGCCGATAGTCGGTGCGATCCTTGAAGATCGGGGTCGGCTGAAAAATCGGAAGCGTGGTGGCCACAGGTGACATCCCTTGCCTGTCGCCCCTGGGACGACGAAGACTCCATTTGACAACGTCAGGATCGAACCGGGAAACTTTCGCTATGACCGACGACCGGCTGGCCAAGGCTGTCGCACTCTTCGCACTCTCGCAGCCCTATACCCTCGACCAACTCAATCAGCAGCGCGACGCCCTGCTCCACACCTGGGCACCTCAGCGCTTTGCCAACCTCACAAACAACCCAAAGAAATACATGCAGGCCTATACAAAAGCCGAGGAGATGACCCGCCTCGTCGAGACTTCATATGCCTTACTCGCTGCGTTCGTCGTTCCCGAGGAGGCGAGCAGCCATGAGCGTGAGACGTCAAACGCAAAAGGTGACACGTCTGCTCAATAACTCAGTGAGCTTTCCGAATCCCAACTCTTACGTTAACGTTTCACCTTTCACGCCATACATCTTCCACGTCCCCCACCGGATGATCAAAAACGTCATGTCACAAGGCCGCAGGGAGGGTGGCGACTGAGGCGTACCCTTGCGGTACGTCGCAGGGAGACAGCCGACCGAGAACGCCGTGAGATGGCGTTTTCATCATCCGGTACTCCGCATCCCCAGGCTGCTCAAAACGGCCTCCCGCTAGGCCGCAGGTGAGTCAAAACCGGAGGCGTACCCTTCAGGGGTACGTTGAGGATTTTGATGAGCCGAGAACGACGCGCGAGGCCGTTTTCAGCAGCCTACTACTCGACGCCATGGGAGACCACCCGTGAGAGCGACGTCTCCCCGTCTTTCTCACCAGCCCCTTCGGCGACGGCCATCGGCCAAGTGACGAGACCCGACACCCCTTCCGTCCTCGCGCCCTCTTTCGTGGCCGCATAAATCTGCGGCAGCTTGTTGGTGCCGAACTTGGAGATATAGAGGAACACATGCTCCCGGCTGTTCACCCGCACCGCCCAGGGCTGAAAGTCGTTCTTATAAAACTCTTCGCACAGCTGCATGGCGTCGAGGCAGGAAATTCCCACCGGCTCGTTCAGCGTATAGTAGTAATCCAGCGGCAGGTCGTACTCTTCCTGCTTATGAATCGTGATGCCGAACCTGTCCGGATTGCGCACCATCGGCGTGTGACGGTACGCCACGAAATAAAACAGCTCGACCGAATGAATGACCGGCTGATTGTCGATGACGAACTGCCGCGTTTCCAACGCCTCATCGCGCGTTTCGCCCGGGAACCCGTAAAACGCCATCACGTGGTTCCAGATCCCGGCCTTGGCCGCCTGGTGCAGATTGTTCTGAATCACGCTCTTCCGCGCATGTTTATCCATCAGGTTCAGGACGCGCTCGTTCGCCGACTCCATGCCGTAATACAAGGTGCAGCAGCCGGCCTTCGCCGCCAGATCCCAAATGGCTTGATCTTGTAACGTCTCTTCGAAACGGATCAACGTCGTCCACTTGATGCCGACGTTTCGCTCGACGAGTAGTTGCGACACCTTCTTGAACAGCGCGGGTGGATAGGATTCGTCGGAAAACAAGAAGTGGCGGCAGTTGTACTTATCCCTCAACGCCGTGACCTGTTCCACCACATGCTGCGCGCTCATGCCGCGATACTGATCGAAATAACCCTGACCGTGATCGCAGAACGTGCACCGACCCCAGTAGCACCCGCGCGTGGCGAGATAGGGAATGATTCGCTCGGGAACGAAATAACGATCCAGCGGCAGGCCGTCGAAGTCAGGCAACGGCAGGGCCGAGGTCTTCTCCGTGTAGACCTCCTTGCTCTGCTTCACGCCGTCCACGTCGCGATACATGAGATTGGGCACCTGCTCCATTGCCCGCTGGCCGTTCACGGCTTCCAGATACCAAAGCAGCGCATGTTCGCCTTCGTACAAAATCGCCGCGTCGAACACCTCGGTGAAGAACCGCTCGTGATGCGCCCATTCTTCCTGCAACCGCGTCACGACGTTCCCGCCGACCACGACGCGAATCTCAGGAAAACTCTCCTTGATCATCTTGCAAAACGTGAGGCCGGCCATCAGCTGCATCTGTGTGCCGATGGAGATGCCGATCACTGCCGGCTTTTCCTTGCTCACGCTGGGCAGCACCAACTGATTGCAGATGTCGCGATAGACGTTCACGCGCTCATCGTCCAGGCAGGCGAACACTTCCTTCGAGACGCCGGGGCGATAGCCCAGATTGCTTTCCATCGGATAAAACACGAGCGAGGCCGGATAGTAGGCGGCCGAGATGTACTGCATCGCCTCTCGAAAGGTATTCAGCGCGCGTTCCAATTTTTCCGCATCGTAGAACCGCTCCCCGCGTACGACCAGCTTCGCATCTTCGGCCCGCTCCGCGAGGTCGAACACGTCCACCGCGTACGCCTGCTCCAGCACGGCCTTTTGATGGGATTCCAGCTCGGTCAACGTGCCGGCCTTCTCCTTGTCCTGGAGGGGCTTGAGGTGCATGCCCAAGCGGCCCTTCACCCAGATCAGAAACTCCATGCTGAAGAAGTGGTCGTACATCTCGATATTGATGTCGCGTTGCACCACGGTATGCCCCGCTTCGCGCAACACGGCCGTCAACATGGGAAGGGCGAGATAGGGCGCCGTCGGCACCCACTCCGGCGGGAACAGCAACATGACCTTCGACTGCTTCCGATCTTCCTTTTTGATCGGCGTCAGCCCGTCGATTTGAACCAAGCCGCTACTACTCATATGTTCCTTCGATGTATCGACTTGCCCTCTGGCGTATCATTCACACGCCGCATCTCGTCGTTCGTGAAGCGTATCTCGCGACCAACACCAGACGAGAAGTGGCCGTTAGCCTTTGTGCGCTTCACGATTCACGAGATACGAACGCCGGGGCCACCCCCGGCGTCTCACACGCTTACATTTTCCCTGCCAACGTCGGCGACGCTCCGGCAATCTTCGCCGAGCGATACTGCAAATCCGGCAGCTTCTGCAACCCGAACCGCGCGATATAGAGAAAGATATATTCGCGGATGAACAGCCGCAGGTCCCAGCCGGGATTGTGGTTCCGCTCGAATTCCTCGAACACCCGCTCCGCCTCTTCGATGCTCAAGCCCTGCTTCACCGTGAAGTAATAATCCAGCGCCAGATCCCACTCGGGGTTCTTGTACGCCGTGACGCCGAACTTCTCCGGGTTCTTGGCCACCGGATTGTGCCGGCCCAGATCGAATGTCCCGAAGCCGAGCGAATGGACGTGCTCCTTGTTCTGCTCCAGGAACTGCACCGACGACCAAGCCTCCTCGCGCGTCTCGCCGGGAAAACCGAAGAAGCCCATGCAGTGATTCCAGATGCCGGCTTCGGCGGTATACTTCAAGTGTTTCGTCATGATTTCAGTGGTGGTGGCCTTGTCCATCAGCCTCAGCACCCGCTCGTTCCCCGACTCATACCCAAAGTGGAGATACTTGCAGCCGCTGTCTTTCGCATCCTGCCAGACCTGATCTTCCAGCAGACTCTTCTCGAACCGCATGTGCGTCGTCCAGGCAATGCCCATGTGGCTGTCGATCAGCCCGCGCGTCAGCTTGCGAAACAGGGCGGGCGGATAGGACTCATCGGTGAAATGAAAGTGTTTCGCTCCGTACTTGTCGCGCAGGTAGGTAATCTCGCCCAGAATGTCCTGAATCTTTTTACTCCGGTAGCCTGCCGTGTAACCTTCTCCGTGATCGCAGAACTCGCAGCGGCCCCAATAACAGCCGCGCGTCGCCAGGTACGGCAGAATCTTGGTCGGAACGAAATATTTTTCCAGCGGCAGGCCGTCGAAATCCGGCGGCGGCAGCGAGTGCATCTCTTCGGCGAAACTGGTCGCGGACACATGCACGCCGGTCGCATCCTTATAGATGGTGTTCGGCACATCCGCCAGGCTCTGCTTCGCTCCCACCGCCGAGACGAGTTGCACGAACGCCGTCTCCCCTTCATACACGACGGCGCTGTCGAAGTACTGGAACAGCGGCGACTGCGGGAGCACATCGCGCAAACGCGTGACCGTGTTGCCGCCGATCGTCACATGAATGTGGGGAAAGTGCTGCTTGATGAGCGCGCAGAAGGTCATCGAAGAAAACATCTGCTGCTGCAAGACGATCGAGATGCCGACCACATCCGGCTGCTCCGCCTCAATGGCCGGCTTCACCAGCTGCTCGAACACATCGCGATAGATATTCACCTGCGTGTCGTTCACCGCCTCGATGACTTCGCTGGAGACGAACACCTTGTAGGAGAGGCTGGTCTCCATCGGCGGCATACAGATCCGCGCCGGGGCATAGACCAGCGAGATCACTGCGGTGACTTCACGAAAGACTTGAATCGCCCACTCCAACTGATCGATTTCGTAGAAGATTTCGCCACGAATGATCGCCTTGGCCTGCTCCGCCTTCCTGATCAGTTCGTCGATCCGCTGGCGGCTCACCTCGCAAAGCTGCAGCTGAAGATCGTTTTCCCAGTCCTCCAACTCGCGCTTCTTCGCCAGCTTCCTCAGGCGATCCAGCTGCTGCGGCACCTTGCGCAAGACCTTCTTGAGAAAGTCTTCGCTGAAGTACCAATCCCACATCTCGAGGTTGATGTCTTTTTGAACGACCTGATGCCCGGCTTGGCGGAGGACGGCGGTGAGGGACGGGAGACTCAGATAGGGCTCGGACGGGAACCAGTCGGGCGGAAAGATGAGCATGACCTTCATCTTCCGGCCGGCGGCGGCCTCGGATGACTGGCGCTGGAGCATGATCAGCTCGCGCGACGCCCGCTCGCCCTTTGTATACTCAACCCGCATGAAGACGGCCCTTGTATCGGTCCGGCACTCCGAAACAATCAGAATGCCAAAGGGTTAGCTTGGAGTTCGTCATTGTACGAGGGGAAAAGACAGAGATGCAAGAGTGGGAGGACGGGGCTGGCCTGATGGTCTCCTAACTGCTCGCGCAACGCGCGGTCGCAGACTCCCCTCGTTGGGCGCGCACAGTTTGTGGCACACCAAGCCCCCCCTGGTGTGGAGATGGGAGGAAGGAAAACTTGAAAGGAACCTTGCGGCGGGATAGAGACCGGTTGGCTGCCCTCCTACTTCTGGATAAGTTTGTCGTACTCCGCGTGTGTGCCGATCCAAAACCAGACGATGCCGTCAGGCGCTTCCACTCCAACCGCTCGATACTGAAGACCTGCACGTGCAGACCAAAACCGACCTACTTGCTTGAAATGCAGCGACGGATGTCGCGGGTTGGCCTTTAATAATTCAAACGCGCGGTCAGCTTGCTCGCGGATTGTAGCAGGAAGGGCATTATAACAGGCCCAAAATTCCGGTGAGGTATGATGGATCAAAGCGGCCTAGACTGACCTGAGGTATGGGCACGAAGAGCTTTTTCAGCGAGGGCATCAAGCCTACCGGCCTTCACATCATTTTCGAACTGGCGATCCCATGCCTCTGCATCAAATGCCACATACCATCGGCGAAACGCGGCAAGTTCATCGGAGGAAAGTTTTTCAATCTGCTGCTCAATCGCTTCCACTTTGCTCATACATCACCTACATTCTCCAGGAGCAGGGACAGCCTCGGTCTCTCTGCTGTTCATCGGCAATCAGAATGCTCGTATCCTAGCACTAGAAAAGGATGCCGTCCAACTTCCAATACGATCACCCACCCTCAGGTTCCGGCCGATGGGACAAGAAGAATGGCTGCCTGATGGTCTCCCCACTGCTCGCGCAACGCGCGGTCGAAGACTCCCCTCGTTGGACCCGCGCAGGTTGGAAATCAGGCAGGCGCCCCCTATGACAATACAACGGGCAATTAGACTGGAGCTAACCCAACAAAAAGTCCGCTGTAACTAGAACTCGCCATCCCTCTGCTGCCATTCGGCAAACAATATCCGCTCGACCTCAAGCATCGTCACCTCGTGCTTTTCTAACATTGCAGCAAGGTCAAATTGATCAAACAGTTTTACCGAATTAAGCCCAGCATTCTCCTGAGCCTGCCGGTTGAAAAACTGATTGGTGATGCAAACCTTAGCGAAGTCAATATCTGGATGTCGACGTTGGTAGTACGCTTCGCCAGTCACGACGTCCTTCACTGCTTCCCAGCCCAGCATGGCCCCATCTGTCCCGCTCGTCTTTGCTTGGACAAGCTCCCCTTTTCTCCCCGACAGAGCGACGATGTCTACCCCATTGTCATTTGTTCCGGGTGTTCGATAGCAGTCGTAACCTCGCTTACTCCACAACGCACCGACAAGACATTCAAAGTGTTGGACTTCCCAGGGTTTTGTGGACACATCGTTAAGCTCGTTCTGACACGGCTTCAAATGTCTCCGGACTGACTCCGCTGAGATGGCTATGTCGCCGAATGCGATTATAGAAGGTCTCGATGTACTCGGCGATATCGGCCGTGGCCATCGCCCGCGTGATGTAGATGCGCTTCTTGATCGGCTCCTTCTTCAAGCTGCTGAAAAATGATTCAGCCGCCGCGTTGTCCCAGCAGTTACCCCGTCGACTCATGCTGGGTTCGAGATGATGTGCCCAGCAGAAGCGCCGCCACGCATCGCTGCCAAACTGAGACCCTTGATCGGAGTGAATGAGGACATGCTGGGGCTTGCGTCGGCGCACGGCCATGAGGAGTGCGTCCAGCACGAGATCTTGAGCCAGCGTGGGCTTGGTGGACCAGCCGACAATGCGGCGAGAGTATAGGTCCATCACAACAGCCAAATAGAGCCAGCCTTCCCATGTACGCACGTAGGTAATGTCGGTGACCCAGGCGGTGTTGGGCCGGGGGACGGTAAATCCTCGTTGCAGCGTATTGGGCGTCAGGAGTGACGTGGGGCTTCGGGTGTACCGAGGCGCTCGGTACCCGTATCGGGCTTTCAGGTTGTTGGCCCTCATGATCCGAGCCACCCGATGCTTGCTACACGTTTCGCCCGCTTCGCGCAAATCGAGAAAGATCCGCGGGGCACCGTAGATGCCATGGCTCGCCGTATAGGCTGCGCGGATGAGGCCAAGCAGCCGCTGGTCTTCCACCGCTCGATCAGAGAGCGGATTCCGCAACCATTGATAGAACCCGCTACGTGATACGTCGAGGAGGCGGCACATCATGGCCGTATCAAACTCTTGGCGATGGGCTTTGATGAACGTATACTTCGCTCGGACTTGCTGCGATCGGCTTCGAGTACTCATAGGTCCCCCCATGGGCTAACGACCACCAAATAGTGTCCGTTAAACCCTGGGAAGTCCAGTGGCATTCGGGATGGCTCTGCGCAAGGAACGTCACCGCCCCCTCGGAACCGTCGAGCACCTCGTCGAACTTGTGCTGGAGTCCTTGATCAAAATTTTGCACTGGATCATCGCGGTGGTACCCCTGGCGGTGTTCGGCATCGTGGCGAGGATTGTAGGAACGGAGGGCTTCGCGCAGTTCCAGGCGCTGGGTGTCTTTGTGCTCAGCGTGCTGCTCGCCCTCACAATCCAGGCAGCCTATTATCTGGTCCGCATCCGCTTCGGGTCCTGGGTGCATCCGGTTGAGCTGCTTCGCGGCGGACGCGACGCGCTGGTCATGGCTTTTTCCACGGCGAGTTCGACGGCCACGATGCCGGTGACCTACGCGGCGCTCAAAGATCGCGTGGGCCTGCGAGACCAATCCGCCAGCATGGGAGCACTGGTCGGTGCGAATTTTAACAACGACGGCACCGCTCTCTACGAGGCCATGGCGGCCCTGTTTATTGCGCAAATGATCGGCATGGACCTGAGCATGCATCAGCAACTCATGGTCGTCCTGACGAGCATCATTGCCTCAGTCGGCGCAGCCGGCATTCCCGAGGCTGGTCTCGTCACGATGACGATGGTCTTCACCGCCGTCGGCCTCCCCGTACAGTTCATTCCCGTCCTGCTCACGGTGGATTGGTTTCTCGATCGCTGCCGGACGGCGATCAATGTCATGGGCGACATGAACGTCAGTTGCCTGTTGGATGGGAAACAGAGGGGATGAACCGATCTATCGCCTCAGGGCGGAGACGGTCTCGCCCTAGGGCACTCGCTGCCATTCGTGTACGACCGCTAGGAGTACCATTCCCAAGGAAATCGACAGACTGATCGCAATCGATATTTCGTCCCGCATCGGATCAGCTCCCTTCCACGCCTTCCTCACACTCGTAAGCTAGATTACCGCCCTCGGAAATCAGCGACTCGTTTGGCTCCCCCCGTTTGGTTCTCACGGGGCATGCTGAGCCTGTGCCCCGTGATCGGAAAACTGCAGGCGCCACAGGTTACGGTTGCACCGCTGCGGATGAGCATGACTTGACGGCAGAGCGGACAAGCTCGAATTTTCATACAGTGTCTCCTTCGGTATCAGTGTGTTTGGTGTGTATCGGCAAGCATCTGCGTTCCATGCTTCTCAATAACCGTGTCCGCCAATCTCGACACATTGCGGGCAAACCTGACGAACTCGGCATACTTGAACGCCACGGTGACCGGACCATACGTGAGATAAATTCGCCCGCACGCACACATCTCCAGCACGGGCGAATCATGAGCATGAACACAGGGCATGAGATCCCTCCTTCCGCGGCGTCGTTGAGTCCTGATATGTCCGCCCGGTGTTCGATGTCCTGCCCATGACATGGCGCAGGATCTCGCACTCTCTCCCATCAAGTGCCTGCTCGAATGTGACTCTGAGGATCCGGTCGGGATCGATGAGGAAGGTGGTCAGGTCCGAAAACGGAACGTGGCGGTGAACCCCGTACCATCGATGAAGTCGTCGCAACGGGTCCGTCACGATCGGGGCGGTGATGTGCGGGAGATCCCGACGTTCAGACAGTCGGAACAGTCGGGCATCCGAAAGGACGAGCGCCATCGCGACTCCCTCCCGTGCCAACACCTCGGCTTGCCGATTCACACTCGCGGCAATTGCGGAATGCAGCGACCCCGGAAAACACAGGGCGATCCACCGATCGGATAACGACGAGACATCCAGCGGCATGAGGTGCCCCTGGACCAACGCGACTGGGTTCATTCGTGGGACAGGACTCCCCAGCACGGCTCTGCGGGAGATCCTCGGCAATCGAGTTTGTATCGGTCCTTCCGGTGTAGGCAGGGCCGGACTCCTGGTCGCGGTGGAACTTGACAGCGTCATTGAATACTCCTTCCTCATAGTCGTGTATTCGGCACGATGGCGACTATTGATTTCAATTCTCAAAATCAACATAGTCGATCCGTTACTTTCTGTCAAGCGATTATTGGACGCATTCGCAAAGCGTAGGGTTGCGGGGCTCCCAACGACCGCTTCACAGGCGGGAAAGGCTGAATGGCGCTGAAACTCCCCAACCGGCCTGGCATCGAGGCAGAGCCGACACCGTGAGGATATGGATTGCCAATGACAGGACCTGATCGAGGATCGGATCGTTAAATCGAGCAGTCGGACACGAAATACCATCCGGCGCGCTCTTTCGAGCGGCTGGCAATCCTCAGCACCTGGAGACTACAAAGAGACAGGCCTGGCAGATTGTCGGGCGGGTGACGGGAGTGGACTCGGTCTCGGTGCGCTGGGCACGAGGCGCCGCGAACGCGAGAGAGCGGGCCTTGCGATCGCCTCCTGGAAGAGAACGATAACGTGAACCAGGCGCACACTGACTCACATCCGAACATTTCGTCGTGCTCACGTTACCGGGAGGCCACATCACGATCCTGACACACAACGAGTACGGCAGGCGCTTAGAATCCCGCCGCACGCGTTGCGCGGCACTCACACAGCAATTCCCTCCCCGATCACTCACCAACCAGGCCGGCGCGCAGGTCGGTGGGCTGAGCCGGCAACAGCATGATGCAGTTCGGGTTGAACCCCTGCGCCTTCAGGGTATCGATACTTCTCAGAACCCGGTCTGCCTGGAGGTCGATCACCGTAATGGACCCGTCGCTCATGCCCTCCAGATTGAGGAGGCTGTTCTGGACGAACAAGTAGCGCTCATCCGGCGACAAGACGCTATGGTGTGCCCCGGCGGCGGCGGCTATGGCCTTGAGAAACTTCGGGTGCCGGGGATCGCTGTTGTCGTACACATTGACGAAGCCCGGCCTCGCCGTCGTGACGAACAGGCGGTCCCCCTTGGTGTTATAGAGCATTTCGAGCGGCATACCCTGCTGCCGGGGACCGAAGTCATCGACCTGATGAAACGAAAACGTCTTGCTCGCGACATCCCACAGGCCAGCCCACAAGGTCCCTTCCAGCATATTCGTGATATGCACGACTGGAGGATCGGTATTGGGGCTGAACATGACTTCCACCGGGGCGGCTTTGGACGGAGACGGTTTCGACGAGACCTTGTGAGTGGAGAGGACCTTCCCGCTGGCGGCCTCCAGTACCGTGATCGACTCTCCCGCATCGGACATATCCGGCTTGACGGTGCTGGTCACCAAGAGCCGATCGATCCCGTTGTGAATTGCAATCCCATGCGGATACCGGATCGTAGCGAGGGACGGTTCCGCAGCGCTGAGCGTGTTAATCGGCCGATCCAGCACCGCATCGCCCATGATGACGTTACTCGAGCCCATACAGGTGAGATACCAGGTCCGGTTATCTTCGGATACGACGAGATCCTCACCCACCTGACAATCAGGCACGTCGATCGCCCGAAGCCGATACGGGAAAACTCTCAGATCGATGACATGCAGGATGCTTTTTCCCAATGCCGTCACATAGGCTTTGCTCCGATCGCGATTGAAGAAAATGTGATGCGCGACCAGGTCGGATGGCAACGGAATGTCCATGAGAATTTTCCCGAAATTCCTCGACTCGGGATCGATGTCCATGATCGCGATTCCCTCCCGTTTCACCGCCTGATTCGGCTTACTCTCATAGTTGAGCAGAGCCAGAATTTCCGCCGCCGCGGCCGTTGAGCCAGCAAGCCATAATCCCAAGGTGAGTGCACACAGTGCATACCGTGTCATGATGACCTCCATGTCGTTGAACAGGACGTATCCCTGTTCGTATCGTCGTTTACGCTCGAATACCGATGACTTCCAGATATTCGCCGTATACCGTGGTGCAGCCGGACCCCGCCTGGTTATGGGCCGCCCAGAGCGCCTCAAGATCCCCGCGCAATCGCGCCTGCCCTTCGGCGTCAAGCGAAGCAAAGGCCCGGTGAATCGGCCCATAGTAGAGGCGAAAGAATTCCACGACCTCCGAGGGAGAAAACGGATAGCTGAAGAGATACTGCCGCCTTGTCAGGCTGAGCGTGGACAATCCATCACCGAACCGTTCCTGCACCGTGGATTCATTCCCCCACAGTACCGGCGACGGCATCCCTGCCGGCCCGATGAATTTCGCCACGTTCTTGAACAACTGTCCGACAAATCCCTCCGCCGTCCAATTGGCCATGGCGAGCGTGCCGCCAGAAACGCAGACCCGCAACAGTTCCTGCGCTACCAGCTCAGGCCTCGGGGCAAACATCGCGCCGATCAGACTCGCCACCACATCGAAACTGGCCGTTTCAAATGGAAGCGCCTCGGCATCGGCGACTTCAAATCGAGCACGCACCCCTTCGGCGTGCGCGCGGACCCTGGCCCGCTCCACCCAATTGGCCGCGATGTCCACTCCGGTGACCTCGACACCATCCTTGGCGGCCAACAACGCCAGCTGCCCCGATCCGCACCCCACATCCAACAACCGGCAACCCGGCGCACATTGCAGACGCTCATAAAACTCCCGTGCACCACCTTCCATATACCTTGAAAATCGGTCGTAGTCCCCCGCCGTCCAAATAGTAGACAGACGGGTCTTCAATCCTTCCAGTTCCGGTAGCCGCGTATTCGTCGTCATGATGGCCTCCTCCTTGTGTGTCTCATACGTCCTCAGGTCCAAGCCCGCCGATGGTAAGGTCGCACTATAGAACGCACGGCCGGCAGCGTCTTATCAGCGCGTCTGGTTCTCTTATCAGGAGCGTGCTAAGCTGCGCCTCGGTTATCCGGGCGTCCGGATTTGTTTGCACACCTTCGGGCCACGGCAAGGAATGTCGCATGGATGTGCTGTCGGAAGTGCTTAAGGCGGTGAAGCTCGACGGCGCGGTGTTCTTCCACGGTGAATTTTCCGCACCCTGGTGCGTTCGGGAGCCCGACGCCGGCACCATGGCGGCATGCCTGCCGCCCTCATCCGGTCACATCATCATGTTCCATTTGCTGCTCGAAGGACGGGGATATCTCCGCCTCGAACAGGAAGATCGGACTGTGCGCTTGGCCGCCGGCGACATCATCATCCTCACGCAGGGAGATGTGCACTGCCTGGGTAACGGCCCTCCCGTCGCACCGATGGACACGTCCGAACAACTCCGACAAATCCTCGCAGAAGGACGCATCTTGTCTCGACTCGCAGGCAGCGGTGAAGTGACAAAGCTGATTTGCGGCTATTTGACGTGCGACGCGCAACTCTGCCGGGTCGTCCTCGCCGGCCTGCCGGCGATACTCAAGGTGAACATCCGGGATTCCCCGTCTGGACAATGGCTGGAGAATACGCTCCGCTATTCGGTTGATCACGTGGAAGCCTCCGGCCCGGGAGGCGCGGCGGTCATCGCCAAACTATCCGAAGCGTTGTTCGTGGAAACGCTACGGCGCTATATTGCGCAGCTGCCGCACACCCACACCGGATGGTTGGCCGGTGTGCGTGATCTGAACGTAGGCAAAGCGCTGGCGCTCCTGCACCGAGAACCGGCGCGACCCTGGACCATCGCGACGCTCGCCGCCGAGGTCGGAATCTCCCGTTCGGTTCTTGCCGAACGGTTCCAGCACTTCTTGGCGGACACGCCGATCGGCTATCTCACCCGATGGCGGTTGCACCTCGCAGCGCGACTGTTGACCTCCACGTCGAAGAGCGTGGTCGAGGTCGCCGGCGAGATCGGCTACGAGTCCGAGCCGTCCTTCAACCGCGCGTTCAAACGCGAGTTCGGCCTCCCTCCGGCCCGATTCCGCAGCCAGGCCAAGTCGCTCAAACAACAGTCAGTGAGTCACTGACGACACCTGCTGAGTTGAAACCCATCCAGACGAGATGACCATCCGTCGCTGACCTTTGTCCGTGGCACACGCGGCCCGCCCCGTTCCTGCTGAAACATGATACGACCGTTCTGAGTTTGATCGCAGATGCAGGGAGGGATGGCACGCACGGAAGTTAAGGGAGAGAGCCATCGACGTGCCAGATCTTCACGTAGCCGATCAACGGATCGAAGCAGCCCGGTCGGCAGGGGGCGGTGAGATTCGCGGCAGGTCTCGTGTTCACATCACTGACCAGCGATTGAAACCCCATGTAGGGGCGATTCTGCAACCTCACGTGTTCTCCTCGGTGCGGAATGGCCGGGTCGCATGCCTCTACAGTCCTGCATCCGGGCACACTCACCAGCAAACTTTTACTCAGGAATCTCTGCTTCGACGAGTTTCGCAAGAAGGATCAAGGATTCCTACCAGCCCAGGTAACAGGAGAGACCCGGTGAAGGCGGACGGTATTCCTGGACATCTCTCACACTCCTTTTCTCTGAACGCCAATGCCATCAGACCGCCAGATGGCAGAATGATCGACTTTTCAAGGGTGACGGATTCATTCTCCCATGTCCAGGTACCAGGCTGACCATGGCTCTCCCTCTAGTGTAGATCTCAATGAGCTGACGGCCCACAGAAGGAATAGCAGAAGCCTGATCGGTCTGTTAGAGTAGCGGCAGTAAGTCGTTTGGAAGAACCGCTAAGAGAAGGATGGCATCATGTACGTACAGTCCCTTGGCCGCTTTCACAGACTCCTGTCGCTTACCCTTACCTGCGGCATCGTCCTGGTCAGCCTCACCGGATTCGGCTGCCGAACCGCCTACTACGAAACGATGGAAAAACTCGGGTATCACAAGCGCGACCTGATGGTCAGCGACGTCAAGAAAGCCCGGGATGCGCAACAGGAGGCGAAGGAACAATTCAAGTCCGCGCTCGATCGATTCACCAAGACCCTCAATATCCAGGGCGGCGAATTACAGGAAAAGTACGAGGTTTTGAACGGCGAATATGAACGCAGCGAAAAACGCGCGCAGGCCGTGCGAGATCGCATTGCCTCGGTGGAACACGTCTCCGATGCGCTCTTCGATGAATGGACGGCCGAACTGAAACAGTATTCCAACGCCGCGCTCCGCCAGAAGAGTCAGAAACAACTCACCCAGACACGCAGTCAATACGCACAGTTGATCAAGGCCATGAAACGGGCGGAAGGGAAAATGGATCCGGTGCTGGCGAAGCTCAAAGATCACGTCCTATTCTTAAAGCATAACTTGAATGCTCAAGCTATCGCCTCGCTCAAGAGCGAATTGGTCACAGTGGAAGGCAACGTCGATTCCTTGATCAAGGACCTCAACGCCTCGATTCAAGAAGCTGATTCCTTCATCGCCTCGATGGAAAAAGAGAATGCCTAGGCATCCGCGCAAATCTCTACCACCTTCACAGTGAACATCTACGACCACCTCGAACCTCGCGTATGTTGTCGCTGCCGAGCGAAGAACTGTTCGGCCTCATGTAAGCCGATTACGTATTTTCTCTTCGCCGACAGAGCGCCGGCTGCTATGATGTGCGGATGAACATCTTCGATCAGAGCATTATCGGCGTCTTCAATCAATTCGCCCAACTGTCCTGGACCGTCGACACACTGATCATGACGATCAGCGACAGCGACCTGCTGAAGGGATATCTCAGCCTGCCGCTCCTCTGGTGGGCCTGGTTTCGCGGCCCCCGGCAGGAGGAAGATCGACGAACGGTCCTCCTGACGATCTTCGGTGCGCTGTCGGCGGTGGCGGTGGCCCGCCTGCTTCAACTCACTCTGCCCTTTCGATCCAGGCCGATTCACACCGCCGATCTGCCGTTCACCATCCCCCATTCGATGCCGGCCGATTTCCTGGATGGATGGAGTTCGTTCCCCAGCGACCATGCTTCCCTCTTTTTTGCCCTCGCGACGGGACTGTGGTTGATCTCCCCGCTGATCGGCCTGTTCGGATTTCTCCACGCGGCCTTGCTGGTCTCCCTTCCGCGCATCTATGTCGGCCTTCACTTTCCGACCGATATCCTGTCGGGAGCATGGCTGGGAGTGACCGCGGTGATCATAATCTGGAAATGCCGCGGCCTGGGACGACCGATGCTCGACGGCATCCTCAAATGGAGCCACTCCAGCCCGCACCTGTTCTATCCCGCACTGTTTTTCCTGACCTCTGAACTGGCGCACCTCTTCAAAGACTCGCGTTGGCTCGCCGAAAGTCTGTGGAACCTGGTCAAAGCCGCCGCCGCTCACTAATCATCGCTCCGCCCGCTGTGTCGCTTTTCGCTCCACTTCCATCTTGCCGTGTGGCAAATGACCGTCGCACCTCAGCCCGCCGGACGATCTTCACCCTCTCCTTAAGGAAGGCTATCCATGATCTGCGAGACGTGACCTATCCCGATTTCGGGCTTCAGCACGTGCCGGCTCCTATCCGGGATCGGTTCTCACCCCAGATGATCACCGGACGGCTTCTGGCCCTATTGTCCCCGCGCTTGCAAGGAGGTGTTCGCTCTGAATCTTTCGTGCAATGAGGGTTGCCATAAGATTGTGTCCGCTCCCGTCAAGATGCATCGTATCGAGGAACATGGCGGGAAGAAATTCCGGGCAGTCCCCCAGGTTTAAAACCCTCACCCCTTCAGGAGTCACCAGAGACTCTGTCCTGGCACGGAACTGTTGATACTCTGCCCCACGATTCACATCTGGCTGCAGGACCGCAAGAAATTGAAAGTCAAATGCACGTCCGAGTTTGTGCATTTTGATGAGATTCTCGGCGTACCGGGTCGCGGCCAGATCCAGAGACTGCGGCCGCAACTCCCCTCTCGAGACCCACCCCATCCAGAAACCGATTCTTGAGTGTCGTACGCGAGCTGTGATTCTCGGGAACAATGTCCGCGGTAAGCCGTAGAGGCGGGTAAGCAGCGATGAGTCACTCAGCTGTACCGAGGCGACCAACTGTTCTTCAATCTGATCGAACCCGTTCATCCCAAGCAGGCGTGGATCACTGACCTCGAGGCGCTTGTAAAAGTCGTTCCACCCGTCCAACGCGATGACCACATCAGGATGCAAGTCCACCAACTCGGTCAGCAGATAGGTGAGTTCTTGTCCGGAACCATGTCCGATGACGGCAGCATTGATGACCTCTACGTTCAGGCTTTGCGCAAGCTGAGAGGCAACTGTCTCTCTATCGTTTTCGAGGCCCGTCCCGAACGCCGTGGAGCCTCCCACCAAGACCACTCGCGCATGCGTATCGAGTGATCGATCAGCTTCACTGACTCGGAAACCGTGTGCGTCGGTTGAAAAATGATCGGAATGCTGATTCGGCAGATTGGAGTAAATCGCAAACGGGTGTAATGCAAGTTTTAACGGCCCCTTGTGCTCATACCCCAGATCCCGTCCATCATGAGTCACAAAATGCCACCAATAGAATGGCTTGAACTGCTTCGACAATTCTCCCCACTGCTTGGCATGCTCCCTTTCGAGCGCTAACTCCAAAAATCCAACAAGAGAGAAACCGAGTCCAGAAAAGATCACGAACAGTACGATGAAGTAGGGAAGCACTGAGAGATGTCGGCGTGAATCGGCCATGGGTTCGACATACCGAGAAGTCGATCGTGTACTGCCGGCTTCTGAGCAATCTATGTGCCTGGCTGGAATTTGTAGATTCGTCCATTATCTCGGCGCTGCCCCCCGCGATATCGAGCGTGTGCGCACGTACCGCACTGTGCGCACGACAAAAGCAGGAAGGACCTGAGGGACTCTGATTAAGGATCCGCCAAGCGGGCTCTCTCGCAACGGCGAGCCATCATCCTTCAACGCCAGTTGGCGCAAATTGCTTGCCGGGCACCATTAGCCTGGCGATGAGACCGTATCGAGCAACATGCTTTTTCGGTGGGGGGACGGCGTGCAATGAACCGGGAGCTTTGGCTGCATGTGGCAGCGATGACTGGTGGAATCGTCGTGAGGGTGCTCGTATCAGTCGTCTCTCACACACGCGAGGCGTGGGATTCAGATCTGTATTTCACCTTCGGCCTTCCGGCGTTCTGCGCGCCGTCCGCCATGCTTGGGTACCTTGAACCCGACAAATCCTGGCGTTGGGGGGCTGTGCCCCTCGCCGGGGAAATGGTCTGCACGCTACTAACGCAAGGCCCGGGCAATCTTTTTCCGCTCGGGATCGTGATGTTCGGCATTATCGCTCTGCCGTCGATAGGGACCGCCCAACTGGGAGCCCTACTGGGCAGGAAGCGCAGGACCACCTGACCGCCTGCTCACTCACTGGTTGGAACTGAAACGAAGGCGAGAGTGTCAGTAACGACCAGACTACCTCGTAGTCTCTTTCCGCACCAGTTCCTTCTTGCCGCGTGGCAGATGAAAATCGCACATCAATCGGCTGAAGAACTCCGCGCCTTCCACTCGTGCGAGCTCGGCCGGTACCGCGACTTCCTTCAACGACTGTCCCCTCATCGGCTCGATCTGGATATGCACCGGCTTGCCCTTATGATCCTTGCCGGGAGCAAGAATGCCTCCCCCCACAATCGCACCCTTTGTATTCGTCAGCACATGCATGGTCCGTTTTGCTTTCACGTACGACCTCCTTCGGAACGCTTACACGTTTCCCCCGCCCTGGATCGTAAAATGTGCCAGCTCTTCGCCGATATTGGTCACCGTCACCGAATAGACGATCGGACTCGGTGAACCGGGACGCAGGCGAATCGGCTTCTTTTCCTTGGTGTGCTCGCTGACCATGAGCCGCACCGGGCTGATCCCGACGCCGTCGGCCATGATCCACTGATCGCCGAAATCATGCCCACCCCACTCCACTTCATTGATGAGGCCTCCGAGGGCAAGATGGATGCGCGTGGACGCACCCGGCGCCAGCCAGAAATCTCCGACTTGATTGAATGCCATGACGCGCCTCCCTCAAAAAATTCGGAGGCTTTATAGCGAAGAGCTACGGACGATGGAATGCAACAAGCTTCGATTCTGCAGTGGAAATCTTTTCTGCAGCGACTCACAATACCCTTCATGAATAGGCCAACCGCAGACGGTCGATGACAAGGATCGATCCCACCATGCATGAATGGGCGGCGCTCGAACGCGTGATTGTTTTCGACGGTATGTGCAATTGGTGTAATGCCTGGGTCAATTTTACGATGGCGCGCGACCGTGGGCACTTTCGCTTCGCCACACTGCAATCCGACAAGGGGCAGGCGCTGCTCTCACTGTTAGAATTGCCCCTGCAGAACTTTGAGACGTTTCTTCTGCTGGAGCGAGGCCATGTGTTTACGAAATCCACCGCGGCCTTGAGAATCGCCAGACAACTCTCAGGCGGTTGGCCTTTGCTGTATGGCTTCATTCTCATGCCCCGCTGGCTGCGGGACATGCTATACGACTGCGTCGCGCGTCACCGGTATCGGCTCATGGGCAAGAGCGAACGCTGCCGCATCCCCACCGCGGAGGAACGAAGCCGGTTCGTGTAGCTTGTGGTCGCATCAGGAGAGACGCATGGATATCCTCTCTCACGGTCTCTGGGGTGCACTGGCCTTCGGACGTCGAAGCCGCCACAGTTTCTGGCTCGCTTTTGCCATCGGCCTCGCACCGGATCTGTGTTCGTTCGGCATCTTGTGGATCGCCGCAATGCTGGGCCTGTCTCCGAAGCCAGATTTCAGCCATGGCACGCCGCCGGAATCCAGCATTCCACCCTACGTGCATCAGCTCTACGATGTGACGCATAGCCTCGTGGTGTGCCTCGCCGTCTTCGCCCTGCTGTGGCTGTTGATGAAACGGCCGGTCTGGGAACTGGGCGCCTGGGGTCTGCACGTCCTGATCGACATTCCCACCCATTCCTTTGCCTTTTTTCCAACGCCCTTTCTCTGGCCGCTCTCTGATTGGAAGTTCGATGGATGGCCATGGAGTCAGTCGGCCATTCTCATTCCAAATTTCACGCTCCTGTTGCTGCTGTACGGCTGGTTCCTGCTGCAGCAAGGTCGCCCCGTCCTTAAACCTGAACGTGTGCGCGAATGATCCGAATTGGTCCCTCTTGCGCCTATCTACCAGCCGTATCTTGCGACGACCCTGTATGAGGCATGACGGCTCGTCCCAACATCTTACAGCCGCCTGGCGAGGGAACGGCCGCTCAATGCGAGGCGGCAGCCGCGAAACGACCGGGAAGTGATGCACGCGTGTACATTGATGATGGTTGCAGGTCGATTACGACGCAGAGGTCGGCGACACGGCAGGACTCGGACAGACTCCTACTCTTCACCACGGTGCCATAGACCGAGCCGGCGCACGCGGTCTACAATGCGCCGGTTCCTTCGCGTGACGATTCTCCCCCACATCGGAGTCCACCCATGGCAACAAGCCAGACCTATACTGTGACCGTTCTGCTGGACGTGAACGAGACACAAGATGTCGACGATCGCGCCGAAAGCCGCAGTTACATCGTGGCCGATCGCGAATCGAACCAGGCCGTCATGATCGATGCCGTGGTCGAGAATGTCGAACGGGACGTGCGCATTCTGAAGGAGCTTGGCTTGACGCTGCTCTTCGCAGTCGAAACGCACGTGCATGCCGACCACATCACCGGGGCCTCACTCCTCAAAGATCATACTGGGGCGCACATTGTGTATGGAGGCGGCGCAGCCGGCGTGGTAACGGGGGGCGATCTCTTTCTTGCCGACGGGCGACAGCTCCGCTTCGGCGGCACCACCTTACAGGCACTGGCGACGCCCGGCCACACGGACAGCTGCACCAGTTATGTCCTGCCCGGCGCAGTCTTCACAGGAGATACGTTATTCATTCGAGGAAATGGCCGGACAGACCTCCAAGGAGGTTCCGCGGCCACGCTGTTCGAATCGGTCCGGCACACACTCTTCGAGCTGCCGGACGACACGGTCGTATACCCCGCTCACGACTATCACGGCAGGATCTCCTCCACCATCGGCGAGGAAAAGCGCTACAATGAACGGCTCAATCTTTCGATCGACAAGGACCGCTTCATCGACTTGATGAGCAGGCGCATTCAGCCCAAGCCGGCACACATCGATATCGCCGTTCCGGCGAATCTGCGAGCCGGGCGCATGGTGCGATGCGGATGAGCGGCAGGGGCGCCCGCCTCTTCCCGTGACAGCCTGGTGAGAAACGGTCGCCTGATCCCCACCCATAGCACCATCCCGACCCGATCGGGTAGACCGAACCCGATGTCGATTTCGCGGCGCTCGTTCGACTAAGGAGTAGCAGTCCTGACCGAGTCTTCCGATTCACACGCTGAAGGGAGCAGCCATGAACCGCATTACCCCTTGCCTCTGGTTTGACCATCAGGCCGAAGAGGCGGCGAGATTCTATGTATCGATCATCAAGAACTCGAAGCTGGGCGCCACAACGTACTACGGAGACGCAGGAGCAAGGGTCTCTGGCCGGGAGAAGGGCTCGGTGATGACCGTGACATTCGAGTTGGACGACCGGGAATTCGTGGCACTCAACGGTGGGCCGCTCTTCACATTTTCCGAAGCCATCTCGATGATGGTGCACTGCCGGAACCAGGCCGAGATCGATGAGATGTGGACCAAACTCTCTGACGGCGGAGAAGAAGGCCCCTGCGGCTGGCTGAAGGATAAATTCGGCCTCTCCTGGCAAATCGTGTCGCCGGATTGGAATGACATGTTACGCGACAAAGATCCCGCCAGGGCGGAACGGGTGATGGAGGCGATCTTGACGATGACCAAGCCCGATCTCGCAACGATCAGACGAGCCTATGAGCGGCCACCATGACGGGAGAGGCGGCCGTCCCTTGGCTGGGGACGTCCAAGCGGCGATAGTGCGATGCATGCTGTGTGTTGACCACATCCGACGACGTACCCGTGTGTTCGCCGTCGTGCTCGCGTCCCTCACAGTGACTCTCTCCGCCTGCGCCTCATCCCTCGATAGGTCGAGCAGACGGCCGGCGACACCCGACTCGGACTGAGGCCTCGTCATCGGCTCGGTGCTGGTGCGGCAGACCCAAGAGGGCTCGACTGCCCGTCACGCAATGCCCACGCCATTGCCGCGACCGTCGGGACGCTGGCGCTGAGAAGAAGCCCGCAAGACCCGATATTCGCGATCTCGACCCAGGCCGCATCAGACACATCGTCGGCCGGCTGTGCCACCCCCGAGATCCAGTCGCAGAGCACGGCAATCAACACATAGTGGAAGCGCAAGGAGCCGTGCGCGTCGCGATCCAGCACGTCGAGGGCCGTGAGGACCTGATTAGGGTTGACGAGCACCCCCGTCTCCTCCTTGACCTCCCGCGCCGCCGCAGCACGCAGAATTTCACCCGGCTCGATTTTTCCGCCAGGAAATCCCCACTTGCCTGCATCGGGAGGATTATTTCTTCTGACGAGCAGCACCGATCCTTCTCGCACCACCACCCCGATGGCCGCCGGAGTGGGACGTATCAACGAAGATTCCATCGCTTCTGCCTCCTCTGGCGTGACGGTCCGATGGTGCCACAACCCTGAGCCTCCCCTCCACCGTGCAACGCCACCTGACCTCCCCGGGCTTGCAGGGACACATGACGGTACGGTATCAGCGACTCAATTTGCACAATCGGGTGAGTGGAGAGCGATCTGGGGATGGAGGACTATGCGAGAGCAGGGTCTGTCTGGGGTAGCTTGCGACGCCGCCTGGCGGCCACGAGTTGCGCACCAAGCAGGCTCAGCCCAAACGCCGTTCCAACGAGGACAGGCCACACCAACGACGTGAGCCATCCGGAGCTCGAAATGGTCGCCGGCCACAACCAGACCACCCAGGGAAACGCCGACCCGACAAGGGACAAGGCCGCGTGAATCGGAGGAAGCCGGAACACCCACGCGAGGAGCGCTCCTGAAAGGGCATAGGCGGGAAGAAACAACAGCAGAAGAAAGACGACCCCGTTGAACAGGGCCGCGAACGACAGGAAAAACCAGAGCAGCCCGGCCAGAAATCCGACGAAGATACCGACGCTGGTCCGTTTGCCGGTCTGGCGCGTGCTCTCCATGGTCCCAGTGTAGCCCGGGACAACCAGGACACCAAGGAGTTTTGCGGTCGGCAGCTAGTTCCCCACGGTCTGAGAGCGGCCCGCACGTTCAGCCCGTGCTTTCGACGCCTCAACGTCCGGCAACGGCTGCCCGACCAGGCCTTGGAGATAGGCCTGATCCACCGCATCGAACAGGGCTTTCCGCGCCCCCCTCCGGGCCCTCGACAGCCACCAGCACATTGTGTACGGCGAGGCCGCCGCTACGGCGGGCGCTCGGCGTGCCGAATGTCACCACCGTGGCGCCTGGTTCCGGGAATCGCTCCATATTCATGGCCAGACGAACGGTGAGCTCCTGAGGGTAGGATTCCAACCGCTTGGCTTGCGCGCGCAGCACGTCGGTTTGCGATTTCACCCCCGCGACATGATCGCTCACGATCTTTTTGGCTGCCTCCTCAAGTTTCTTCCCCTCGACCATCGCACGATCCACCTGAGCCTGCTGTTCGGGCGCCAAGGGAGGATCTTTGCGACTGCGCCGCGGTGCGGCGTCATACGCCGCCTTCATTTGGGTGAGCACCTGTTTATACTCCGCATCTTTTTCGGGTGGCAATTTTTCCGCTTCCTCGACTTGTTTCTCAATGGCTTTTCGTTCCGCATACAGCCGGTCGGCCTCCGCTTTAGGAAATGTATAGAGATACCCTCCGCCCACACTCACGGTGAACGCCCCCACCTGTTCGGCCTTACAAAACGAAAGGCGCGGTTGCCGCGAGAAATCATAGGATCCTCCACGCCGCTCACTGTTCGGGATGGGTGCCGGCAACGCAGCAGCCAAGGCCGCCTCCGCCTGAGCCGCAAAGGCGGATTCCTCCGGCGTGGCGTTCCTCACGCCGTCCACGCAATCGGCGTGCGCCGCATCCGGCATTCCGTTCATCACCGTCGTCATCATCAACGCCAGCGCGAAACCAGCACCCATCCTGTGCATCGCAATCCTCGACTGTAGGGACCGGCAGCCGTCGCCGGGCCATGTCCTTCCACAGCGACCGGAAGTATAGGAGATGCTCACCCGAAGTCAAGACGAGACGCGCACAGGGTCGTGCCTCCACAAATCATCCACCAGTTGTTGCCCCGCACATCACCAACACATCGCATGCCACTCTCCCTATCGCCGCAGGAGACGCACGCTCGCGGTGATGACCGGACAAGACGCGGTTTGCCTCGAATCACGCTTTTCTGACACGTCAGCGATCGAGCGCTTTCGCTCACCACGCAGCATGCAAAATCGACAGATCATCACACCGCCCCCAGAGGCTTCGCGGCCAAACTCGCTGTCACACTTGCTGGCCATGAACAGGATCACGCCATGCCTGGTCTGACCACAGTCGCCCCGATCGCTTGTGCCAATATCTTGCTCCCCTGTTCCCCTGCAGCCTTCGCGGAAACGCCTCTCCCTCAAAAGTCAAGACGACAACCGTGCGTCCCTCGCAGCGCAATCCCTCGCAGAGCTGCGATTTACGCAGATAACGGCAGTCGTCATGAGCCTTGACGAGTGGCGACGGTATGGGCAGCCGTTCGGAAAGGAGAGATAGTCGGGCACACACACAGAAGCGTGGGATGCATGTCACACGTCAGGAATCAGGGCTTCGCTGTTTCACTCTCACGCCAGGACGACTGGCCGAACGCTCGGACGGCCAGATACGCCACGTTCCGTTTCCAGGAGGCAATATCGGATCTCGTCATCAGCTCGAGGAAAAGATCATCGGCATCTTTCCGCTCGAATTTCCTGCCGGCCGGCTCGACCTCACCATGGGGCAACAGCACCAGCCCCCCGCATCGATAGATCACATCATGCATGATCGGCGCGATCAGGGACAGGTCGTGAAACGCGATGACGACCCAGAACAGACGCGGGATGCTGGCCAGATCACTTCTGAACCCACGCTTGGCCGTGATGCTCCGTCCATCCAACGCCGCATAGCGACAATCCTCCATCAAAACCCAATCGGGTGCCTCGTAAGTCACCACCGGCTGAGGCAATGGTGAGCGCAGCGGTGCTGGCACGGTTGGCGTTGATCCTGTGGCGACACCGCTGATGTGCACCTGCACGTCCGTCGAAGACACGTTGCGATTGGCCTCACCGAGATCGAAGGAATAGGTGTTCGTCACTGTGGCCACCAGACTCCTGTTGTCCGACAGTGACGGGAAACGACGCGCCGACTCTGGCGCCGCGGAAACCGGGCTCTCGCTGACCTTCTCGCGGCTCACCAGCAAGGACAGCGTACGGCCCCCCTCGTTCAGATTGAGCGTGACCGTCTGGCCCTGCTCAATCCGCTCCTCGATGATTGCAAACTGGGCGATGAGTTCCGTCAGATAGCTGTTGGCATGAGCGAATTGCACACGGACCATGTCAGGCATGGCGATCTCCTTGGATGCAGCCGGAAAAAAAGAACCTGCATCATGCCTCATCGACGCCTGGTCCTCAAGCCGTGACCCAGCCGGTTCAACAACTGGGAAACGGCAGCGTATGATGTCGCCCCCCTGCCCCGCTCCTGCGCCCTGCATCTCATCAGCCCCATAAGCCGGTCACGCGATACACGACGCGCGCGCTTCACACGACCGCCAAAGAGTGAACGCCAACACAAGGCAATGCAGCTGTTACAGCGGCTGACGCCAAGTCACTCGACCAGCTTGGGTCCGAGATGGGAAGACGATCGTGCGGAGCGTTGAAGGACTCGGGGAAACGTGCGGAACCTGGAACCGGCGGGAGGAGCGCGGTTCAGCGATCGAAACACAACACAGGCCGCCTCCGCGATGCATGCGAAGGCGGCCCGCAGGTTTACCGTGACGTCGGCGTGCCTATGGCGTCGCGATGATCGGAATCTCTCGCGCCGAATCTTCCCGGAACTGCGCCATCTTTCGATGCACCGCATCGAGGATTTCTGGGTTGTTCCTGCAAGCCTCGCTGCACGATTCACCCATATGCAGGATGGAACACTGCTCTCGCGCCGTCACCTTCCCTTGCACGCCGTTCATCTCAAACTGAACCTTGACCGGTTCATTGTGCAAGGGGCAGACGGTATCGGTCACGATGATATCCTTCACGGTATTCGGATGTTTGGCAAACAGGTCGGCCATGCGCACTCCTTACTGTGTAACGGGTAGTTGGTAAGACACTCCTCATCACTACTCTAGCAGGAAGGGCGCAAGGCACAAGTTTCTCTTACATTTGTCACCTGTAGCGTTATCCTCTGTGAACACAACCAGCACCATCGGCGCACCTCCTGCTCCGTACGTTTCCAAGGTTTCCTCACGGTTTAGCGAGTCCTGAGGTATGCTCGAAGTCCAGTGTTGCGTCCGGAATGCCGACCATTCCGCCAACAAGGAGGCTGTCTCATGCGGTTCGTGAAGATGAAGGACGAAGAACGTTCCGGGGAAGTCGCGATTAATCTCGATCTGGTCCGGGAAGCACATTTTGGCGGGGGTTTGCTCCACCTGTATTTCGAACGCAGTTCCTCATCGCAGGACGACATGACGTTTACCGGAGACAACGCTCAAAAAATTTGGGCCGCCATGGGTTCCTGATCGCCTCCTGCCGGGCATTCGATCCGATTGAACGAGGCAGGCCTGCCCGCTCCCGCCTGCCCTGACGGTCTTCCATGGCCGGCCCTCGTGATCCGACACACCGGCGCAACACTACGTACACTCCCAGATTTCCTCGCGCGCGCTGAGCATTCCATCGGCCCAGCCCCCACCGCACTCGTCACGTACTCGCGTGAGGAGGATGCATGAGGCTTGTCGTTTTTGACGAGAAGTTGTATGGTGCGCCCATCTCATCACGACGTGGCTCACCACGAGCACGACCACTACCACACAAAGGAGGACTTCCATGGCAAAACAACCCAGTGGGCGCGGATCAGTAAAGTTGAGCGCAGCAGCAAGCGCGATCAAGAAGCGGCTCAAGGGCGTCAAGGTGATCGACTGGCACGAAGTCGGCACACCGCATCCCGAAGTGGTGATCGGCACGGTACAAACCGGTGTGGCGAATTTTAAGGCCAACCTGGGAACGCTCGTAAAGTTGAAGGAACTCCGGGACCTCCACATCCTCATCAACGGCACGCCCAGGCCGGATCTCGCACAAATCAAGTTCACGCTGCGAGGCTGATCACCTGCCATGCAAGGACCGGCCGGACAATACCCGACGTTGCAGGTTCATCCAGGCAGACGCTGCAACCTGCAATGCTTGCATTGTTATTCGGACTCGGGACCGGCGGTGTCCGAGCAGTTGGAGATCGAGTTGCTGCAGGCGGCCGTGGCCGATGCGGCCTCGATCGGATATCGGGTCATGTCCGTATCGGGCGGGGAACCGCTGCTGTATCCGGCGCTGGGACAGCTGCTGCGCGCAGCCCATGCCGCAGGGCTCGTCACGACCGTCACGACAAACGGCATGCTCCTCGATCAACGCCAGCTGGACGTCTTACGGGCTGATTGCGACCTTGTCGCAATCAGCCTCGACGGCATCCCCGAATCCCACAATTTCATGCGCAATTCGTCGCGCGCATTCGACGAGATGTGCGCCCGCCTCCCCGCATTGCGCGCCTCGGGCATTCCCTTCGGATTTATTTTCACCCTGACATTCCACAACGTGCACGAGCTGGACTGGGTCGCGCGATTCGCGTTCGAACAGGGGGCGTCGCTGCTCCAACTCCATCCCCTGGAACCGATCGGCCGGGCGACCTGCAGGCTGGATGAGTCCTATCCGGACGGCGAAGAAAACGCGGCGGCGCTCTGCGAAGCAGGACGCATCCGCGAGCTGTACGAGGGAACCTTCGACGTGCAGATCGATCTCGCGACGGTGCCGGCCATGCTGGAACATCCGACACGTGTGTTTGTGCGGGAGGCGACGTTGTGCGGCGCGCAGACCGTGGCCGATGTCATCGCGCCATTGGTCATTGAGACCAGCGGGCTCGTCTCACCCATGCAGTACGGATTTCCCCGCGCCTGGGCCTGGGGCAACCTCAAGGACCGATCGTTGCCGGATCTGGCCGAGGAATGGATCACGCGCGACTATGCCGCGTTCCTGACGCTCTGCCGCCTCGTCTATGAACAGGCGGTGCGCAAGGATAACGAGCCGGTGCTGAACTGGTACGAACAGGTCCATGCCGCTGCTTCGCAGTTCAGCCCCTCCCAAGTGCGCGAGCAGCTCATGCGAGCCTGCTCAACGAACCAGCGCAGCGGTTAGACAGAGCGCCCCACATCCCCTCAAAGCGCCGCCTACCTCGGCAAGTCGCCACAGTGTGTCCTTCGGCACCTACGCTCAGGCCTTCTCCCACTACTGATCGAATCTGAACTGACGCGCATACCAGCCGAGGTAATACTCGATCCCATTTTGCTCGATCATCAGATCGATCCGCGCGCGCTCCATCCCCGCTTCTTCCAGCTCCCAATACCTGAGAGCGGCATCCCGCGGCAAGTCTTCCGGTGTAATCTCGTCGAAGAAGATCGGCTCTCCGCCTGCCGGTTGCACATAATATTGTCCACGATCCAGATCCAGCCCATATTCGACCTCTCGCCAGGTGCCGTCCGGCGCCTGCGAATGGATCCATTTTTGGATTCGCCCCTCAGCCTGCCCCCACGTTCCACGCATGCTCAATTGCATGTCCGTGCCTGACGGATTGGCATAACCAGGCTGTCGTGGTGAACCGGGATGGCTATGGGCCACCATGATCCACTGCTGGCTGGTATTCCCCGGATAAACGAACTGATCTGCCCCACCCACAACGACCACGTAGGTCCCATCCGGATAGTCCGGCGTACCTCTGCTGCGAAGCAGCGCCACCTCAACATCGGCGCCCGCTCGGTTTTCCGCCCAACTGAAATAGACATCACGCAGGCTGCTCTTCCGAGCCGCAAACGCCACCACTGTCCCAGGCGCCTGATGTCCCGGCTCTTGGATCAGCACGGTACAGTTGGTCGGCTTGTCTGAGAACCGGCACCAGGTTCCGTTTGTCTGTTCTTTCCAGCTGTGGCCGTTCCCCAGATCCACTTCATTGACATATTTTTCATCGCCTCCGGTGATGGGCACCTTCGCCGAACGCTTCACAATGGCCAGTTCTTGATCGGCCAGGTCCTGCGGGAGGGCATCGGGGAACTCAACCTGATTGCCGGTCCTCGCCAACAGCGTCTGTTCCTCGCGCGTGAGGGTGGGCAGTCCCTGCGAGAGTCGTCCTGCGGCTGAGGAACTCGGGCTGGTCGACCCATTCGGAACTGCAACATGGCCCGGTGTGTTATCGGGAATCCGCGTCGTCGAAGATGTCGCCCCGCTGGGCAAATCAGGGAAAATCAGTGTGAGGTCGCGGACGATCCCAGCCACACGCGGAGCCTGTTTCATCGCAGCCAGCGATTTTTGCAGTATCACCACCGGACCGATTTCAATGCCGACCAGCGCCAGCAGGAGCTCGATGATCGTCGGCCCCACCAATTTGCCGACCTCATAGGCGAAGATCGGCAAGCTCTCCCGGACCATGGCATTCAACGTGGCCGCCTGGTTTCGTCCGAATTCTTCGCCGAGTGCCGCGGCCAGATTCTCCCCGTCCGGATCATTCAACAGTAAGATCGTCTCGCGCGCCGCCGCTTCGATGGCCGCCCACTGCCGGGGATCCAACAGTTGAACGAGATCGAGCATTTCGTCGACCAATCCACGAACGGCCCCGATCGCAAACGGCGTCGGGAAGACCGTATTGAGCGCTGCCATGCGACGCAATTTCGCCGACAAGGCTTCGAAGTCTGCGGCCTCCAGCCCCACGAGCATGGCATCGAAGAAGGCCGAGGCGTTCTGAAACTTCGACACCAGCGGTTCCTCGAATTCCCCGCCGGTGTGGGAGAACAACCGGCCGGCTCCGGGAGGCGACAGCACCCCGCCGTCCTCCGTCACAAACGCCTCGACTTCCGCCCGGCCTTGCACGTTGGAGACGGAATAGTTGCCTCGCTCGTTCGTCCCCTTGTGAAAGAGGGTCTCGGCGTTAGTGAATCGGGAATAGCGACCGGAGAGCCCTTCCCATTCCAGCCGATACAGCCAGAGACGACCATATTCATGGAGAACGACAATCGGCTCGCGCCTCGCTATGGCCTCCACAATCGCGTGGCTGCGTTGTGTGGCAGGCACATTCACGGCCAGCCGCTCGCGCGCGATCAAAGTCGCCGGCCACGAACTTCCCCAGGTGCCTACCTCCTGCCCCGCAAACAGCGGAGGCCGCTCTGCCAGAAACTCCTCTGAATCGAGATCTTCCTCGTCGGTGTAAAACAAGGGGGCCAGAGCTGGGCGTGCATGCACCACTATAGAAGTGCCGGCCTCGAACTGCTCGGCCGCCTGAGCAGCTTCCTGCTCCGCCTCATGGCGGGAGGATGTCTCTGTGCGGCCATCGACCGAAGGGTCGGCCGCATGGCGATACTGCAGGATGTGTGCGACCTCATGGGCGACGACGGACGGAGGGGGATGGGAAGAGGCGAAGACCAGAGTTTCCGGCCAGGCCGCGGCACGAGTACCGGCATCCGCCAGGAGAGTGGAAGCGCCACAGTAAGTCCGCACACCGGACAGATCGGCAGCAAAGGCCCGCTCCATGCCGACCCGGTAAGGAACCGGGCCTGACGCCCCAGGCGGATAAATCGTGAATCGGCTCGGGTGGTGCGTAAGCTGAGGTGAGAGGGAACCGGACGCTATTGTGCCTGTTTCAGAAGCCTCGTCGAGCGCAGGCCCGGCCAGCGAGGCCTTCCGGCGCAGCGTCGACGCGCCTTCGTGCTGCGCGGACGCTACTCTTGCCTGATTGACCCGCTCCATCGAGGTCTCATATACGGGCGGCCACAGCCGTTACTTGCCCCGCCCCTTCCCCCGAGTCGGACGCGGAGGCGTCGGTTGTTCCCCGAAGCGTTTCTTATCTTCTTCGATCAGCTTCTCCAAGGCCGTGATGTCCGCCTGATACACGGCGAGCTGTTGATCAATCTGACGTGTAAACGAGGCTTTCGCCTCCGCGAGATTGGACATCCTCGTCTTCAATTCCGTTACCGTCGCCTCCCTTGCCGCGATCGTCGCGGTCTGGGTCGGCGGTTTCTTAAAAGCCGCCTCCAAGGACGCTCTCGCCTCACCGATCACTTTCGTTTGTTCCGCCACGATCTGATTTAAAGTCGCCATCGGAGTTCTCCTTTAGTCGCACATCATTAGGGTCGATTGAAGCCGGAGATCGGGGATGGAATCCCTCCGAAGTTCACCGGATTGGCCTGAGCCAGGTTGCCCATGTAGACCGCATCCTTCATGCCGTGGAAATCCACGGATGGAATGGGCACATTCGTCTTGATGTGATTGCCCATCACAATGGCACTTCTTGCCGAGAGGGATACGGTTGCGGTCCCCTGGGCGGCCACGCTGGCATGCCAACAAAAATTATTGCTGAAGAAGAGCCGCTCGAAGCGGCGGAACAACGTGTCGCTCAGACTCTGCTGGGCGACTTCGACCAACGCCGTTCGCCCAGGTCCGAGGAATTTGTTGTCGAGGATCTGCGCGCTGAACCCGAACACCACCTGGCCCGCCCCGAACGTGATGACCTGCTCCAGCCAGCCACGCATCCACAACGCGCGGTGCTCCTGATTCGCATCCAATAGGGCCGCATTGGCATACGTGACCAAGTTGCTCTGCACCCGCGCCTCCAAAATCAAATCGGCGATGATGCCCCAGGACAGCCCACTGATGGTCGTATTGTCCGGCGAGACTCCGGTATTCATCACCTCACAGGATTCCACGCACAACTCCCCGAGCTGCAGGGAGGCGCCGATGCCGATGGACGGGGCCTGCTGATAACCACAGTTCAACACTCGGTTCTCAGTCAGGGCACATTTGGCAAACCCGACCAGGCTCAGAATCCCCCAATGCCGCATGTCTTCGACGCGATTCTGGCTGCACGTGAGCGACGTATGGAAGACTGCGGTAATCCCGCCGCCACCCTGTAACAGACTGTTGTCGGTCAGCACGTTCGCCGTCCCGCCGCTGGTCGCGACCGGCCAAGCCGTGTTCATGACGCGATTTCCTTGCACCCGGACCCGGTTCGAAAACGCCAACAGAATGCCGAATCGAATCTCCTGTCCCTCGCTCTCCACCTTGTTGTCGAGGACTTCGGCCCCCTCATTACCGATCACCACAATCGCGTCCTGCACACCCAGTACCTGGTTCGCGGCAATCCTGCCGCCGACGGACCCGAGGCTTCCGTTCGGGCCGAGTCTGGCCAGCAGCAACGCGATCGGCCGAACAGATCCCGCCTCTTTCAACAGGGACCCGAGTTGATTGCGTTCGACGACCGCATGCCGGCCGCTGACGGAAATGCCGCCATACTCCGGCGAATTGTAGAGCAAAATGTTGTCGCTGATGACGCAACCATCAGCGGCCACATCGATGCCGAACGCCTTCAACGTCCCCGGGTCCACTTCTGCTCCCAGCCGCACAATATAGTTCCCGGCAATGGTGGAACCGGCAGCCAGCGAAAACGGCGGGCCGGTCAGACCTCCATTGTTCAAGACAATGCCGAAGACAAACCCCAGCAGGCGATTGTCCTCGATGCGGGCCGGGAAGGATACATCCTGGAGCAGGAGTCCCACTAAACCTCCGTCGCTTGTCCGCTTCTTTGCGGCATTGAAACTGTTGCCGATAATGACGAGACTCGTGGTATCGGTGAGCGTCCAGAGTCCATAGTGTACATTGTCGACGAGACAGCCCGTCACGCGCACATCGGTGCTGCGGCTGATGACGACACCGGCGATCTGCGTCGCCACCTGCGCATGCATCACACACCGCTCGAGCGTCGCCTCGCGACAACGGTCCATCGTCACCATGGCTTGCAGGCCCTGCCCCTGTTGCCCCTTGTTCTCCAACAGCAATGACAACCCGGAGACGGTCACATGTTCCAACAACAGCCCGTCTGGATGACCGAGGTGTAGCAATTCCGTCCCGTTCTTCCGGACGACGCGTGCGCCCACAGTTTCCCCGTGCAACGACACATTGGATTGTTCGATCCGAATCGGTGCCGCAATTTCATGTTCGCCGACTTTGAGACACACACAGCCGCCTTCCTCGGGCAAGGAATCGATTGCGGCTTGAATATTCTCGCCGGGCCGCACCACGACCGTGCAACAGCCGGGAGTCAACTCCGTGAGCGGAGGGAAGACGGTCCGGCAATCGTGGATGTCACCGTCGGCTTCGATGATCGCGAGATGGCAGTAATGATGGTATAGTCCGAGCGGCGGCGCGGCATTCAGTCGGTCGATATCGGCATCCGCAGTCCTGGCCGCAAAACACCAATAGTCCCCGCTCCGCGCCGTCCCACCCGCCTGCACCGTCAAGGTGGCTTGCACTCCATGCTCCAACACAAAGCTGGGATTCGCCACGGACAGCTCGATCAATCCGTCAGTCGTAAGCTCCAGGTTCACCAGTTGCGACCCGTCCGGCTTGCGCACGATCCCGGACTGATCCCACCGGATCACCCGAAGATGGTCGGTTTCCTCAGGCACCCCTTGGGGGAACTCAGCGATCGGAAGGGCCTGGCTGAACGTCAATGTCTTGTTGGTGTCATCCACTGTGACCTTGCGCATCTCACCGGGCAGACCGGCGAACTCCCGCCCATCACTCGTGAACTCCACCCAGTCCCCGGTCTTGAAGCGCAACACGTTGTCGCGCCCCAAGCTGTCCACACGCACGGTCGTCCGGCCCGCCAGTATTTCAACGATGGTGGTGGAGACATGCGCATTTTCCCGCGACCATTTCACCTTGGCGGTGGTGTTCGTCGCGCTGTGGACCTCGACACGATAGAGATGGTTCTCCAGGCCACGATAGCCGCCGGTCGGCGGCACGAGACAGGGATCGGGGTCCGTAGTGACGGCCACCGTGGTCGTCGTCAGCCTCGCCGTGGACGGACGGTTTGCCGCCGGCCAGCCGGGAATGTCCTCCAAGGAGGTTTTACAATGCACCTCGGCCGGGATGCCGCCGAGAATCCTCACCTGCCAGGCTGTTTGGTTCCTCGTGGTTGAATCCACGTTGACAGCCGGCTCGATGAGGTCCGGGGCCTGCAGATACGTGACTTCACGTCGCCACACGTCCAGATAGACCAGCGAGCGCACCTGAGGAGGAATCGTCACCGGGCCGCCGAAGGGCTGATCTTTTACGTGCAGTGCCGCCGTGCCGTACGGTTCTTCGATCGTTGCATCGAGCGCCGGTGCGGTCCCGTGATTTTCCGCCATACACCCATCGACGTACATCCGCCCCTGTCCGACGGTCAATTCCCCTCCGCTGACGCCGATTTTGAATCCATCCGGTGTCTCAGCCGGCACGCCGCAGCGCCCCACCACGTCGATGGTCTCCGCGCGCCAACGGCGGTCCTGGAGATCGACGTACTCATTCCAGTCGGCATCGAGGTCCACTCGCCCCTGTTGCCGCAGTACGCCCTGGTAATGTTTCTCAGGGTTGAATCGTTTCCGGCTGTAATCGCCACTCATGTGCGCTCTCCTGATAAATAGTGCGTTTTGCTTCCATGGCTGCGACAGGGCGCGTCACGTCGAGTAGAACACCCCCGCCTCCAGCCCGAACCTCAGATACTCCTGCAGTCGGATCTTAAGATTGCCTTCTCGCTTCGGCGCAAAAACATCGTGGAAGACCCCCATTTCCGATTCATCGTCGGCTCCGCGCCTGATTTCCTCCGGACAATGACCCGCGAGCTGCCCATAGGCCGCCTGCCCATACCGGCGGGCCGTGAAGGCCGGCCTGACACGGGCTTGCGTTGCCAGCGTGATGGCTTGCGTCTCCGGACCGGTGAGGCTGCCCTTCGGTTGATCCGCTTCCAACAAGGCCGCCTCTACAGCCAGGTCCGGTTGGCACCGGTACCGGCGTGGCACAATCGAATTCAGCGGCACGAAGGAGAAGCGGCAGCAGCCTTGCTGGTTCTGCTCGGACCAAACCGGATGATTCCAGCTGTCTCCCCCGGTAAGAGCGGACGCGAAGATTGTGTTCGAGGCGAGGTCCAAGCGCTTCGTATGAACCTTGCCCATCACCGTGCAATTCACGATGCTCAATACTCCCCCGGCTCCCAGACCATCGAGGGCTGAATAGGCCACCCCGGTCGGGGCCGTCGCATCGACCAGTGAATAGGCGATCGAGAGCTCCGTACTGTCCACGGCGCGGATGCCTCCCACCACACAGTGGTCGATCTCGACGGTCGTACCCTCTCGTTCAATCACCAACGAGGAAGCGGATGGCGACACCGGTTCGCCCTCGCTCGTCAGGCTCAAACCGGGAACCAGCGTGCAATGGCGTAGGCGCAGGAGACGAGTGCCATCCCCGCCCGCCGCGTTGACACGTACCCGCCCACCGGTGATGAGGAGTCCGTTCAAGGTCAATTCCGCCCCTGGCGCCAGGGTGATCGTCCAGTCGCCGTTGAGCACCAACGTCGGGCGATGTTCGTTGGCGGCGCGCACCTCCACCTTTGCGGCAGCAGGAAGATTCAGACTCAACGTCTCCGCATAACGCCCACTGTCGTCGATCTGGATGATGCCGCCCGCCTGAGCCGCGGTCAGCTCCGCCTGCAGACTCTGTCCCTGCGTGACGGAGGCAAACCCGCCGCCCAGCGCAACGGTCTTGCCGCGCTCGTACGATCCGCCGCCGGTCGGCATGCTGAACCCATAGTGATACGTGACGCGCAGATTGACCGGCGGGGTTCCCGGTGGGACGGCAATTCGCCCCAACACCGGATCGACTGCAATCGTGTCCCCACTCTCCGGCAAATGAGCCCAACCCGCACCGTCATCGGAGAGGTTACAGACATGAATGTGCTTCCAGGTCAGCGCAACACCATCGATTTCGATCGAAATACTTTTCCCCACGCCGAAATAGAGGCTGGGGTTCTCGTCACTCGACTGAACAATGTCTCGATCCAACACTCTACGGCTGATCGGCTCAGGTACATTGATCGGTTCAGCCAGGTGCGTGATATCCGTCTCCGCCTCCGGTCTGGTGAAGAGTTGTTGGTTGCTTCCCAACGGATTGAACAGAAAGCGCTGATCGTCGACGCGAAACGCCGGGGATCGGCGCACCGCATACGCGCCTAACCGCCAGAGAAACAGACCGATATTGGGAATGTTGTACCGCCCCTGCTGGGTTTCAATACGGCGCATGTCGACGGAATGGGCGATCTGATTGAAAGCTGTGTCCCGTCGCTCCAAAGCTTCCCAATTCCGCAGGTCGACCGTGGTGAGATTGGTCGGACGGAGGTGGTTCATGTACTGGCTGGTTTCCAGCGACTGGAAGAACTCTACGACCCGCGCATTCCACCCCGTGACATCCCTGGCCAGTTGCTCAAGGACGGTCGCGGTGCCCTTCCGGCGTCGGTAGGCGATGGTATTGGCCACCTCGGCCCTGGCGCTACGCGTCCGCTCAGTGACGGCATGTAGGGTCCGGTACCCGATCACGTCACCGATGTAGGGCGCTACCCAGTCGGCGCAGGTCTCGATGAACTGATCGTCGTAGAGTAGATCGAGATTCTCTCGCAGCACGGCGATATCTTCGGCCAGTACCTCGCACAAGGCACGCAGTCCGCCCCCCTGTTCGGCATCACGCATGCGATAGACCGCCGGGAGGAGCTGATAGAGCTTTTCCGCTTCCGGATTCATTGGATCGCCTTCAGTTGAGTGAATGACGCAGGATCGAGTAACAACAGTTCCGCCGCCGGCACGATCCCATCCGCGCCCATCGCCGGACGGTCGGCGATCAGACGCGGCTGAATCGCCGGTAGCGACTGGTCTGTGCGCGCGAACCGATCCAGATCCACCGCAACCACACCGGGAACGGCTTGGATCGCGGCGATCACCTCGCTGAGCGCAACCGGTTGCCCAAACGCCCTCGCTTCGAAGCAATACCGTTGTTCAAGATCGACCGAGACCGCGTCCATCACGACGTCGCTCACATAGTCGGAATCGATGGTGACGGTGCCGTCGATCTCAAACCAGGCCTGCCGATAGGGCTTCACGGTGAATGCGACAAAAGGATCGCCGTATGTGCGCAGGGACTCCTTCAACTTCGTGATGACGGAACCGTCCTCCGTCAATATCTCTCCATCCGGACCGGCGACCGTGAGGAAGAGACTCCGCTTGCGGCCATCCCAGACCCAAACGGCCTGGGCCTTGGCGACACCGGAAAACGTCCTGGCGAAGTCTTCGTAATCTTGCAGCGACACGGCACGCTCCAGCGTCAGGACCGTCAGCGGTGCGTTCGTACGGGCATCGTCCCTCGATTCCGGATCTTCAGCCCCCTGCGCAGCCTCCGGATTCACCACGCCCTTCAACCCGAGCGGTCGGCTCATCAGCAGGTTCAATTGTCCGGCGCGCACGAGTCCTCCAAGGCCGGTTCCCTTACGGTACTCGGCACGCACGTTATTCTGGCCGGTCGGCAACCGCGCCCCCGTGATACCATCGCCGAACCGGATCGTGGTCCGCCCCTCGTCGTCCCGCCTGGTGGTGTAAATACGCTCGGTAGGGCCATGCTCGTAGAAGAACGGGACTTCTTCCCACAAGACCTCGTTGACGTAGACCTTCAACGTCGAGACTGAGCCGCCCGGCGTATCGGCGCCGACGTAGGTGACAGGCGGTTGCCGCAGGGTGAATTGCTGATATGCAACCGCCGCATCGCCGCTGCCCAGCGGTTCCTTCACAGTTTCACCATGCGTGGCGGCGGCGACGTTGGCGTTGATGCGAACTGTTGCACGCTCATAGACGTTGGCAAGCGCCGCCGCGAGTTGAACGGTCGTGTGGTCGCGATCCTGGATGATGCTGGTCCCGATCGCCTCGTCGATGAACACGATCTCGCTGATCGTGTCATCCTCCTCGGAGGGAGCCACCATCTCAATGGCCCCGGCGCTGATCGTGACGTACCCGATCTTTCCATCCCGGTCCATCACCTGCAGACGCAGCAGAGGTGGAGCCGAATCGATCAGCGCCGCGCCGAACTCCGACGGGGCAAGCGCCGTGAGGACGGAACCGGCAACGGTCATGGGAGGCGCGACCAGGGAAAGCGTGTCTCCGACCGTGAGAAAGACAACCTCACCGGATTCAAGAATGAGGATAGGTGGCAGCTCGAGATCAGGCACATCCGGCAGATCCGGCGGACTCGGAACATCACCGGGAAGATCCACAGCCAGGCGTCTTCGGTTCGACGTGCGAGGAACGGCGGTCACACGGATGCGCTGACGTGTTCCGGTGACCGCCAGCGGACGTCCCAGCGTGAGGCCATCTACCAGTTGATCAAAAGACAGCTCCGCGCCATACACCGGATAGAGCAGCGGCAAGGCCGCCGGCATCAGCTCTTCGCTCTGAGCCGCAACGATCATCGTGCGCAGCAGATCCAGTTTCGAATCGACCCCTTTCGCCCACCCCGCACTCAGGCTCAACCTCGTTCCATTGCCGGCGATACCGTACCGGGCCACTGAGCGATGGACGACATCGGACACCACGGCAAAGGTCCACATGCGCGACCCGTCGTCCGGATCGTCTTGTTCGACGACGACCACACTGTCCTTCAGGATTCCGTCATTTCGGCTGCTGAGGGTGAGGCTGGTCACCGTCTCATTGGCGTCCAGTGCCCACTCGCTGAATGTGCCTTGAAACACGCCACTGCTGTATTGCGGCTGCAACGGTGCATTGTGCCCGAACGGCGTAGCGGTCGCCCGCATGACGTAGACACCCGGCCTGGTCGCGGCGATGGTCGCGGCACTGGGTGAGATGTCTGCCAACCAGATCCGGGTGCTCCGCAGGTCGATGTTCGCTTCAATACGCGTCACACGCCGGAGCGACGCGTCGAACGTGAGGCCGTTGCCCGCGACGATGAGAATCGTATCGCCGACCGCCAAGGTCAACGAGGTTCCCTCGAGCCATATCGACGGCATGTTCCAGGTGAGGGCCTGCGGCTCCGTCAATTGCGCTCGCAGCGCGTTCCATTCCGCCCGCGCTGCAATCGCCTCAACCGTCTCGAAGGTCTGCGGTTCTTCATCCGGCCCCGGAACGCTTTGCACCTTGGTCCCGATCGCCAACGTGATCGGCTGGGCGGCCTGCTGCGGAAGACCGGGATTCTCTTCCAACGTGAAGGCCAAGTGCGTGGCGGCGGCAAGTCCTGGACCGAGTTGATACCCGAGCAGGCGCGCCTGCTCCAGAATCGAGAGCCGCTCCGTGGCAGTCCGCAGATAGGATTCGTTGGCAATGCGCTCCTGATAGAAGGTGAGGATGTCACCGGTGACGGCCCAGGCGTCGAGCAGCGCAATGGTGAAGTCATCGTCATCGCGAGTCCTCAGCCCACGCAACACCGGCCAGCGACCGTCCGACAGGCGCGCATGGAGGCTCTGTCGAAATGTCCGGTAGGTTCCGACTCGATAGGCGATTGCCGACAGGCCCGGCCGGTTGAAGAACGGGCTGGGAGTGGCAGCCTCGATGCCGGCGCAGCAGCCGCATTCGTTCCGAGCGTCCTGACTCATTTCCCCCCTCCCAACGTGATGGTCAATCGGCCATGCTCTGGGAAATTGCGGTCATTGTCCAAGCGGGGAATTTCCAGCGCAGCCATGTCCAGCCGTCCGCTATCCAGCCCGCTCGTCTCCGGCGCCCCCTGCCGCTGAAACGTCTGCACGTCCACCGACTCAACTCCGGTCACCTGATGTGCGGCCCAATAGAGCGCACTCACGTACACCGGCTGCCCGAAGGTCCAGAGATCGGGATGGAAGAGCCCCCGGCGGCCGTCCGGCAGATTGCGATTACTCAGAACATCCAGCAACTCGCGTTCGACATCGCTCCGGAAGTGCGCGGGCGCAACACAGACGTGCAGATCGATTTCCAGCGAGACGAACTGCGGACCGTCGACTTCCACATCGTGGCCGGCCATGCGATATCGATCGATATGCGCGCGGACATCTGTCTCGACCTCATCTGATAGACCGGCGCCTCCCTCACGATCGACCGTCACGAACACCGTGTGCCAACTCCCCGTCCAGCGAAACGTGGCGGCAGCCCGTTGCACGTCGGCGCGACGTTCGGTCACCTCTGCGTAATCGGCTTCTGTCACGGCGCGCTCCTGCAGGCGATAGGCCGCCGGCGCGCGCTGCCGAACATCCTGTAACGATTCAGGATCCTGCCCGCCGACCGCCGGCAGGGGATTGCGCACCAGAGTGATTTCGGGAATGGCCAGTGCAATATGGACCAGCGACTCGGCTCCGATGTTCCCGGCTCGCCCATTGCCGACTCGATAGGTGGCGGTAAACGCCGTGCCGGATTCAGGCCGCCGGCCATGGACGTCGTCGCCGAAACGAATCGTACCGATGCCGTCGTTGTCGACCTCCACCACATACTCATCCGCCTCTGCACCGCTGTTCAGGAGGTCGCGTCGCGCCGTCCAGGTTCGCGTCTCTGTGCCGTTGATTCCAGTCAAGCTAACGAACGGCTGCACTTCGCGTAAGTCCCACCGCAGCGCGGCCCTGGCCGAGTGTGCAGGGTCGTAAGCAGACGCCGCATGCGTGAGCGGTCCCTTGGAGAGGCCAGGCTTGAAGCGCGGTGGAATCGGTTCTCGGATGAGCGACGCACAACGATCCGCATCCTTCGAACGGGCCATGAAGAGAAACGGCTCCGGCACAGAACCCAGGGACTCATCCGGGAGGGTGACACCATGATCAGCCAACACGAGATTCCCGCGCGCCACGCTGACGGCGTCACGATAGCCCGCGCTTGTGGCGGCAGAGAGACACAAGGGAAACGGCAAGGCATCGTCCGGATGCCACGTGATCTCAGTAATCAGTTGGTTTGTGACCGGATCTCTCAGCGCTCCGCCCCCTGGAGCCATCGCCACAACGTGCTCGAGACGAACCACATGACGTCTGGTGGGATCGGCATCCGAAGGCGAGCCGGTTTCCGGACCGATGACTTCTTCAAACAAGAGGATCATCCCCTGCATGAGCTCAGGCTGATGCCCCACCAGGGTGGCCGAGATCGCACCTTTCGGAAGGCAACAGCGTTCATCGCTCCAACTGTAGAACCGCAGTTCACTATGGGCGGCAAAGAGGGATTGGAGCGGCTCCATCGTTTCGAAGGTGCTCTCTGCACGATCGTAGACGCGCGGATCGTTAGCGATGGCGGTGAGCTGTCCGGGGATGCGCGTCGCCAGCTTGGTGCCGATGGGAATCGCCGGGTCGGCAGGATCGACACGGACCACGTCGGCTGACACCTGAAGCTGCACCCAGGTTCTCGCGTTGCACCCCTCGCTGACGTAATAGTCCATGAGGCGGGCGTGGCGTCGCACCGAAATTCTCCGCCGCGCGGTTCCCAAATACGCCTCCGTCGCCACGGCATCCTGCTGGTAACTTAACTGGTCGGCCGTGTAGGCCAGCGCCTCCACCAACATGACGCCCAGATCCGCGGGACTCCGTTCCTTCCATTGCGGCATCAGCGCCGACATCCGATCGAGCATCACCCGTCGAAAACTCGCATAGTCTTTGGCCAGGTAATCGATCACCGGGGCCGATTCCGGCACCTCCGGGCAGAGATGTTGCGGCGCACAGTCGAAGGGACTCGGGCATTCAACCTTGAACGAAAACTCGATCGCCGCCAGTTGCGGGTCGATGTCAGGAGGCACCGCATCGTTCAAGGCACCGGTCACCAGACGAAGTGTATAGGTCGAGAAGTCGCCGGGTTGATCCACTTCGACGGTTAAGACATTGGCGGACGATCCATTGCCGGCAACCACTGACAGCACATGGAACGTCGTGATGCGCTCACCGCCGTCGATCCTGATGTTGTGCGCCCCCAGCGTCAACGTGCCCAACGGCTTCACGAAATACAGTTCAAGCTTCCGTTGGCGCTCGGCGTCGGTCGGCGCGGCGCGATCGATGACTTCCAGAAAATCGATCCCGTTCAGGGTCGCATGATTCCGGACCGCCTCTCGACGCCGCTCGTCGCAACAGGAATACTTCACGCTCCGCCTCCTTGCACGAAGGTCCCGACAACGCGGGCGCCCGTCCGCCTGATCACATACTGCACCGTGACCCGAAACGTCGCATCCACAGCCTCCACCTGCACCGACTCCACCACGATCCATTCGCTGAGCCAGCGCTGCAGCGAACTCTGCACCAACACCTGCGTGGTAGCGGCCATCACGACGCTATTGGGCGAAAAGACCAACTGGAGTAGCCCGCCGCCGAAATCCGGCCGCATCACCCGCTCACCAGGGTGGGTGAACAGCACCTGTTCGATCAGGTCGCGAATGTGATCGGCCTCGTCCGTGCCGGCAGTGCGGCCGCGCGCGTCGAACCGGTAAGGAAAATCCACCTGCCTCATCGTTAGACTCCCATGACCCTGGTTTGGGTGACCGAGGCGAGCAGCGGCGTGCCGGATGGCGTGCAAATCGCCTGACTATCGATCAACAACAGCGGTAACCCATTACTCGTCACCCTTGTCGCCGCCGTGATGTATTGGGCGGTGACGCAGGGTCCGTTCGCGGCCGTCGGTGGGGGCAGTGTGCAGCCGGCCACGACGTAGAGACTGTTCATGGGCACCGTCGGTTGCCCGCTGACGAGCACGCGCGGATTCGGCGCAACCGGCGTCGCCTGCCCCGCATGCGCACACATGACCGTCGCCCCGAGGTGCAGTAAAAATCCTGGCATGGTGTCTCCTTCGCTTTCAGCCGTCAGCACTCATAGCTCTCGGCAATCGGCTATCAGCTGCCAGCGGCTCATGAGAGCTGAACGCTGACCGCTGATCGCTTCATTCAGATAATGGTGAGCGCGCCGTTGTTGATGGTGACCGCCGGCCCCACCAACGTCACCATCGCGCCCTTGCCGTTCTGAATGTAAATGCCCGTGTCGTTCACGATGAGCGTGGCCCCCGTGGCACTCTTCAGCATGATCCCCCCGGTCGGTCCCGGCACATCGCTGATCACGATGGCATTCTGAGCCGCCGTCTGCAGCACCATGTTCGGGCTGACTGGAATACCCGCTAACCCCAGGACCGGCACCTCGGCGACACTCCCGTACCAACAGCCGCTCCAGATCGGGTAGTCCATATTGCCCTGCTCAAACTCCACCCACACGCCCGAGCCGATCTGGGGCAGCATGTACACACCCATTTGTTTACCGCTGGCCGGAAAACAGGGCATCGCCCAGGACGTGGGAATCAACCCGGCGACATCCGGCACTTGGACTTGCAACCGCCCCATCTGCATGGGATCGATATTGTTCAAGACTGTGCCGCGATACTTACCGTAATATTTCTGCGCGTCGCTCATACCGGCACCAGCGGGGTGAGAGAGACCAATCCGTTTCGCGTGAGACGGAAGCTTTGCTTGCAGCTCCCGCGCTTAATCGTCGTGGTCACACTGTCCACATAATACAAACCGTCAAAGGCCAACCCGGCGCCGCGCACCCCGACCAGGCCGCGGGCCGTCAACAGGCGGCCATACCGCGCGACATCCAGGGAGCCGCTCCCCGTCACCGCATCCATCGATTCGCCTGAGGCCTTCAGCCCTTCATTGAGTGCCTCCGGGGCCGACAGTTTTCCCGTCGCCTTCAAGAATGACACTTTCGTTACCGGCGGCCCGACCAGTCCCAACGGCGGTTGCAGGGGATTGATGTCGGGAATCGGAATGGGTATGGGCACCTTGGTCAACGCGTTGTGAATCATCACAATGGGCAAATCCTTCTTCGTCGAGTTGAACTGAAAATTGAGCGACTCCACATTGCGATCGGCATCCATATCGACGTTGAGGGCCGGTTGTGGAATGCCCAGCTTGAGTTGCGGCCCCCAATAGGCCATGTTGGTTCCGGGGACCGGCCCCGGGTTGATATAGAACACGTACCCGGCGTTCTCCGCCAACTGAAGGATGTAATTGAGATCGGTGCCCTGCTGCGAAGGAATCCGCATGGTCGGAATCGGCACATCGAAGCCGATCGGCGGAATCGCCAGCGGGATCACGCCGAAGACGGCATACTTCGCCAGAATTGCGGTGACGCGCAGGTTCGCCGGCATGGCGGGAAACGGCAGTCCGTCGAACGCTTGCAGATCCATGACTTTGGTCAGGTCCTCGCCGGTGATCGTCAACGTCGACTCTCCCGGTTTGTCGCCGGAGGTGATTTCCTGGTTGGTGATGACACCGTCCATCAATATGTGCGGAATGAAGTTGATGGTCGCCACCAGGATCACGCGCATCAACGGCGTCTGCGTCGCCGCCACCAGGAACGCCTGCTGCAGGGGCGACTTGTTCTGAATCGAAAACTGCAGTTGGAATCCGCCGGCCGTGCCGGTCGCACTGGTCACCTGCACCTCAGTCAGGGCGTCCAGCACCGGCTGAGGAACGGGGAACGGGACTACGGGCCCCGCGAGCAATGTCAGATGCACGCCTTTAAGCACCGGGAACCCCCGTGACACCTTCCGGCAACGCAATGTGCAGCACAGTGTCCAGACGTTCGACGAGCGCATCCGGCCGAATCGTATCGTTCGCGTCGCACAGCCGCCAATATTGTTCAGGGTCGCCAAGATACGTATTGGCCAGATGATCGAGCCGCTCGCCGGCCGTCACGCGATGTTCCTGCACGACGGTAAACCGGTCGCTCGCCGGGACGAAACGCCGCCGCAAATGGACCACCATGGTCCCGTCGCTTCCGACGATCGAGGTGGTTTTGACCCCGTAATACCGGCTCGTGGGTGGAAAAGGATTCGGCTTCAGCGCACTGTCCAACAACACCTGTAATGGATCGGCCATGGTGAACTCCCGGTAACGGTCAGGGGTCAGGTATCAGCTCTCAGCGATTAGCTCCGAGTCGTATCTCGTAGCTCGTCGTTCGTATTTCGTGAAGGATGCTTCGCAGCTTATGCGAACGACGCTTCACAAACGACGATCTCTTCCAACCATCAGATCTGCCCGACGTCGATACGGATTCACGGAATGCCTGTGAGGCCCAACGCTCCTAAGGTTCCTGCCTGGGCCTTGGCACGCAGCCCTTCTTTCTGTCGCAGATAACTCATGAACAAACTGCCCGCCTTATGCGTGAACCCCACATCGTCGATGGACAGCACCCTCATGCCTAAGCTGATCTTTGCGCGGATGGGATTGAGGTTCGGATCGAAGGCCTCTTCGGTCACGCTGAAGTCGGTCAGCCGGACCGGGATGACACGATGTTGCCCGAACACAAACAGCGGCAACGCAGTCTCCATTGGAAGAACCTCTAGCGTGCCCAGACTGGACAGGGTATGGTTCGTGGCCAATTGTCCTGTACTGGGATACAACAGGGTTTCGAGCGCCGCCAGCTGGGGGGAGATCCCTGATTCGCTCACCGTGGCATCTCCGGCTTCCATGTCGTCGGTCGCGTCGATTTCGGCATCAAGTTTGATCGTCTCCACCGCCGGCCCCTTTAGCCGAAGCGCCTCGGATCGGTCCCCTCCCTCACTGGCACCCTGCACTTGCAAGGTGCGACTGAGCGACTCCGGGTTGTATTGCAGCGCAATGATCCGCTGCACCTGCGCCGTGGCCGGATCGATCAGCACGATGCCGCCTTTGAGCAGTTTGGGGGAACCGGGAAAGGATGTCATAGTCAACGCACCTCCTAGCTCATTATCCCAAGCACAGGCTTCTCCACAGCCCCTCTCCCACAGGCCGTTTAGGGCAGCATCATTCCGTTCCCCATCGCCACTGCCCGGATCGCGGCTTCCGTCATCTGGAGCATGGTTCCCTTTACCTCGAGATCCTTCGGACAGGCCGTTCCCACGCAGAAGGGCACGGTACCCTTCACGCCCGTCAGTTTCCGGATCTCAGAGAAAACCCCGTTATCGAGCGTTTTCACACATCCGCTACTGACGGCATCCTGCGGATTGCCACCGTGCAGATAAAACCCATCCCGCCGTTTACGCACGCCTTCCGGCGTCGTGATTGTTTTCGAACCCTGAATCTTGATCCTCTTCGGTCCCCAGCAGTCCTGCGGCGTATAACACTGTTGCGCGGGATTGTCTGCGGTCGGGCAAGGCACATTGCAGTAATGAGCGCCCGAACAGGGGCTGGGATCGGTGCTGGTAATCTCCTGATAACCGCTCGCGATCGCGTTCGCCCCGCAAACTCCGCTTTGAATGGCAGCCACAGCCGGTCTTGTGACACCGGGTTGCATCGCATACAACCCGGTCGGGATGGGGCCGACCGACGGCTCATTTTCACCATGACCCGGATGACCGGAGACTGCAGGCGCCACGTAGGTCGGGTTTCCGGCATTCAGGACGATCACGCGTCCGCTCTGCCCTCCGGTATATCCAACCACGTCATCCTTATGCCGCTGGATGTTCAACGCACTTCCGCCGCGCTGCTGAATCACATGCGTGAGCTCATGGGCAAGGAGATGGCGTCCCGATTTGGTACCCGGCGAATACTGGCCGGCGCCGAACACCACATCTTTGCCGACAGTGTAGGCTAGCGCGCGCACCCCGCGAGCCGACGCCGCCGCTGTCGCATCATCATGTATCCGCACCTCACCAAAATCGTGGCCGAAACGGGCGGCGAAGAATTCGCGTGTCGATGCGTCCAACGGACGACCCGGCGAGGCCAAGACATGCTGGACCGACGATAGCGATCCGTCCGATGGTGAGGTCTCCGGAGCGACCTTTCGCTGCGCGACCGCCGGCGGGGCCGCCGATCCTCCCGGCGCCGATGCCTTGGCACTTCTACATTCACGCTTCGTCAGCACCAAGAAGCCGTCCGGACAGTGATAATCGTAAAAACACAAGGGAGTCGCCGCCGGCGGCGTTTCAGTAGCAATCTGTCCAGGGCCCATGCCGACCACGATATCGGTGGCCCGCACGATGACTCGCACCACCAGCCCGTCGCTGAAATGCACGAAGCAGCCGTAGTTCCCGTTGGAGATCGGCGGCTCGCAGCGAATTTTTTGTACCGTCGCCTGTGACGTCGGCGTGATGTCGTGCTGCACGTATGTTTCGGCGGCCCGCTTGCTGATGCTCTCCGGATCGTTGCGCCAACTCGGACAGCGACTGCCGCCTTCGTCGCTGGAACCGTCTTTGGGTGCCGCGCCCTCTGAGGCCGGTTGCTCACCGACCGGCGCCGATGCTTCACCCGCGGCTTCCGCTCGTTGAAGGCTGCCTTCGTTGCCTGCCTGACCTCCACTGCCCCCGACAAGCCGTTGGATCACCGGGCTTGACCATCGCGATTGGGCCCCCCCACTCCGCCCATCCGGCATCCGCATCACCTGCGCGGCAACGTGCTCTGCTTCACGTTCGTATTTGTCGCCCGGTTCGTTGATCTGCAGCTTGGTTTGCAGCGAGTGGCCGAGCATCTTCTTTTTTTCGCACTCCGAACAGGTGCCGGTCAGAGTGCACATCCCGCCGCAGGCACATTGACGCTGCAGAAGGCCGATGTGCAGAGCTCCGGTCTGTACGGCGTCTGTCCACTGGTGACCGGCTTCCGTTCTCATAGAGACGACCTATGCTCTTTCCGCTGCCCTCCCCATGGCGCCCGCTTCCGGCTACTCCGCCTCATACGATCACCTCGTCCGTCACATACCGGGACGCGTTCACATAGAGATGTCCGAACAATTCCGTGAACAACCCCTCATACTGTGGGAGGTGTTCCTCTACGCGTCGCACCTCCTCGATCGGCACCACCGTGCGATGAACGGGGCGCTGATCTGCCAACGTCACGGCGGTCAGATCGATTCCCTGCTCATGCACCGCCGACATCAGCCACTCCCATGGTCCGTGCATGAACAGTTGCCCGAGGAGATCTCGGCTGAGACCAAGCTTGAGGCATTCCAACGCACGGTCATCGATGCCATGGCGCAGTGCCAACAACTTCTCCACGAATTGCTCCCGTCCGAAACAGATACGCCGACGAACTGCGGCCGCTTGCTCACGAATCACGGCGGGTGGACGTTCGAGGAATTCTCTCGAAAAAATCTGCTCCGCCTCGGCTTCCAGCGCGGCAAACCGACCCCGCTGCAGTAGCGGATAACGCACCAGCCAGATCCCGCCGGACAGGTCGCTGTACAACAGCGGCGGATCAGCCAGGTAGCGCTGTCCGCACGCCAGGCAGGCGACAGTTCCCCAGCTACCCTCGGTGATGCGTTGTACCGCCGTCTTGATGCGTGCCCCGTTCACACTCACAAACACCTTCTCCTCCTGCTCGACACCGCAGTTGGGACAGCGGAGGCGCTGGACGACGCAACGGCTCATATGAAATCCGCGTATCCCTTCAGGACGGGATCGCCCCCGGCGTGAATCCTGACCCCGAGATAGGACAGGTCCGTACGACCAGCCGCCTCGCAGAGATGCCGCAGGCTGGCTTCCGTCTGCCTGATGCGAGCCCCGTCAAGGAGACCCGCCGCGACGACCGGAGAGACGCCCGGATAGTCGATCTTCAACGACGGATCCGTGCCGTCCTCGGACACCGCGAGGGACACAAACAGCGTATGCGCGAACTGTCGTGACGACAATCGGTCGTGATAGGCAGCCCATCGTGCCTCAGATTCCGATGATCCCGCGAAGCGTCGCATGGCCCGCTGCAGCCGGGCGAACACCTGTCCATGCGATTCAGGCGTGACATACTGAGAAAAATACAACTTGTAATGAACCGGTCGGCCCAGGCGCATGACGGCGGACACAAAATGAACCGTATCCTTGCCCAGCAGTGCGCCCAGTTCACGAAGATCATCCACTGGCACGGTGGTGCCAGCGGACTCGGCCACGATCTTCAACGCATCGTGCAGCTTGGGACGACGACGATAGTAGATCGCCACCTGGCGAGTGACCCCAGCCGCGTGACCGCACCATTCAAGTTTCAGAAAACATCGCTTGTGTTCGAAGGCGTCCGCCAAACCAGCGTGCACGAACATCGCCTCATCCCCAAGTGCCCACTGCCGCAGCAGGCCTTGAATCCGGTCGGTGAACCCTGAACCTTCCCCGCGTACCAACAAGCCGACCGACGGGTGGTCGGTCGCAGCAAGAAGTTCTCCGTACTGCTCGAACTCCGGCGAGACGATGGGTTCAACGACCGCCACCTGTTCGACCGCATCGGGCAACAGCCCGCTGAGCAGCCGAGCACAGACAGCAAGACGCGGCCCCCGCGCTACTTCGCTGGATGGACCACGGTGTCGAAGAACTGCTTCCAATTGGGCACTCCCTTCAATTTCTCCCCACGCTTCGAGCCGGAGCCTTCCTCATAGTAGGCTTCATACATCTCGGCGAAAAACTCCGGATGACCGAAGAGCGAATAGTCGGTCAACCGTTTGTCCTGCACGATCAGGTTGTAGACATAAAACTCGTGATAATACGTGCTCCAGCTGAAGTAGCACGAACCGAATTTTCTGACGCTCCCGAGGTGTTGGTACACCTTATCTTTCCTGCCGGCCAAATCCTTGGCGGCCTCGATCATCGGCACGTCATCATCCCAATAGGTTCGGATTGGATGCGTCTTGACGGTGCCCTTGCGGAGCCCCTCGCTGCCGTCGCCCTTCACGTAGGCGTCGAGCAATGTATTGATCTCAAGTTGGTCGGCCAGAGGCACGTCTTTCCCGCCTTTGCGTTTCCAGGGATCGGTCATATGCGTCTCCCACATCACGGACGTCTTCGACCAATCCCAGCCATTGGTGGAATTCTTTTTGAATGTCTCGGTGGAGGATCCCAGGTAGTCGTCCATGGCGTGGCCGACCTCATGCCTCGTCAATCCGGCGACATCCGAATGTTCCATGCCGACCTCGATGAACGGGTTCGCCCAATAGCCGGTGCTGCCCTCGATCAGGCGGAACCCTGACAACTCGCCCTTTTGGATGCCGGGCACATTCTGATCGGCCCGTACGACGTGGCCCGCCGGCACCTGCCTGAGCGCCGCGTTGAGCTGTCGAATCAACTCGACCGTCCACGCCGGCGCCTTCCCCTTCTTTCCCGCCTTCGACTGACTCGAGATGTTCCAGCGAGCCTCAAAGGCGGCTTGCACCCGCGTCAGCTTCTTGTCGTTGTTGATCTGGATGTTGATATCGCTCACCACTGAGTCCTGCATCTCATGGCCGCGAGGCAAATACGCGATGATGTGTGTAACGACATCGTAGCCAAGCGCCTCGAAATGATCGCACGCTTCATTCACCGTGTCGGGAAAGAGCAGCAACGCATGGTATGTGTCCGGAAAATTGATCGCGGCCTCGCCGAAGAACGACTTCGTGATGATGGCTTGAGCCTGCCCCAGTTCGTCGTCCGAGAGCTCGTCACGCAACTCCATGAGCATGGTGCTGCTTTCCATCTGACGTTTGAGTTCGAGCGCCGGCGTCGACCGAAGCGCTTCAAAGATCCCTTCCTCGTCGGTTCCCCATCCCTCAGATGCGGCATGGACCCGCGATTCGGCAGTCGCACCGAGCAATCCCAGGACTGTTCCCCATTCCCCGCGCGACAAATCATCCTGCAATTCCTGCATCAGCACCGGATCGCCCAGCACGGCTTTCTTCTCTTCTTCGCCGGCAATGCGCAACCGTGCATAGATGGCTTCCTCATCCGTTCCCCAACCGGCGATCGCTTCGCGCAGATCCTCCTTGATCGCACGATGAATGACACCCGGTTCAGAAGCCGGCTGACATGCAGCTGGAAGCCCGAGCGTCAGGCGTTGCACCGTCGATTCGGCAACCTGCTCAGCCGAAGAATTCGGTCGGCTCAGCCGGAACGATCCAGGAAGAGACTGAGGCCCGGACTGCTGTGCCACGTGAGAGAGCTCGTGGGCGAGGAGGTTCCGGCCTTTGGGGCTGGCCGGAGCATAACGCCCCGGCCCAAACACGATATGCTCGCCGGCGGTGTAGGCATCTGCCAACAGCCCATTGGCGGACTGCGCGGCGCGCGCATCCGTATGCACCCGAACACTCCCGAAATCATGTCCGAAACGTTGTTCGAAAAATGTCCGAGAGGTCTCATCTAACGGCATTCCCGCTGAGCGCAACACACCGCTCACGAGTTCGCCGTCCGGCCGCATACCTGACGCCTGGGAAGAAAATGCCGACGTGCCGCGTGGTGTGGCGACCGGCTGACGCCCCTTCTCGGATGATGGTCCCTGGGCCTGTGAAGCGGTCGCCCGTCGATCGCTCATCTCGATGACCTACCCTGTCCCGTTTCTGGGTTAGATGTTTCCGGCCTCTTCTCCCGGCTGTCCTGAGACCAGTGGTCGGCGATGACTCGTCCCGTAACCTGGCCGATCTGTGGACCCCGCATATCTCCTGTCACACGGACCTGGCCGAGGCGGAGACGCGACGTGCTGCCGGTGGCGCCGATCCGCTCCGCCATGCCCGGCTCCGCGAGCAGCAGCGACAGCCGCTCTTGCAATCCATGCGCGATGGCATGCCGGTCTTCGAAGCGAACGCCTTTCAGTACGAGACGCTCGATATTCACGACGACCCTCCTCATACCCACCCCCTGGTCTCGGCGTCGGAGAGCGGACGTTCGCGTTTCGCCGCTTCGGTATGCGCCGCCTGCAGGAGGTGCCTCATGCCAACCGCCGCCCCTTCATCGGCCGCCAGAAACGCGGCGTTGAGCGCGATACTGCGGATATTCCCGCCGGACATGCTGAGCCTGGCAAGTTTGGCATAATCGAGCGGCTCCACCGGTGTGGCGGCTGGAAAGATCCGGCGCCAGATCAATTCCCGCTGTTGCTGATCCGGAAAGGGAAACTGCACCACAAAACTGAGGCGGCGCGAGAACGCGACATCGAGCGCCGCCTTCATGTTCGTCGTGAGAATCGCCAATCCGCGGTAGGCCTCCATCCGCTGCAACAGATAACTCACCTCGATATTTGCGTACCGATCATGGCTGTCGCGCACTTCGCTGCGTTTCCCGAACAGGGCGTCGGCTTCGTCGAACAGCAGCATGGCGCCGCTCGTCTCCGCCGCGTCGAACACTCGCCGCAGGTTGCGCTCCGTCTCGCCGACGTACTTGCTGACGACCCCGGAGAGGTCGATACGATACAGATCGAGATGCAGCTCATTCGCCAGGACTTCCGCCGCCATGGTCTTACCCGTGCCGCTCTCGCCCGCGAACAGGGAGCTGATTCCCAAGCCGCGCACCCCTTTCCCGGCAAAGCCCCACTGTTGATAGACCATCAGCCGGTGCTTCGCGTGGGCCGCAATCTGCCGCAACGTTCGCTGCTGCGCCTCCGGCAACACCAGATCGTTCCACCCCGCAACCGGGTCCAAGCGCTGTGCCAGATCGTCCAGCCGGGAACGGCTCACGCTGCGGCACGCATTCCACAACGCGCCGTCCGCTTCACTGCCCGATTCGGCCACGCCACGCAATCCGGCACCGGCCGTCAGGATGGCTCTGGCGCTCAAGGAAAACTGGGAGGAGACCCCGTCGAGGGTCCCGTTCATGCGCATGGTGGCCGGGCCCAGCACCTGCTCCCACAATTGTTTTTGCTCGGCGCCGTCCGGCTTATTCACCGAATACGTGATGGTCGCCCGTTTACATGAAGGCACGTCGCGACCGGCGATGAACAACGGACTGCTGCCTCGCTCGGCGAGATGCCCCACCGTCTTCGACGGCGCTCCGTCATGGCAGTGGATCAGGAGGACCGCGCCGAGCAGCGCCGCCTCACGTTGCCATAGGATGGCAAAGGCATCCGCCTCCGTGGCATGACTCGGCAGATCGTCGGCCTGCACGCTATACAACTGCACTTGAAGGTGGGCAGCGACCGCCGCCGCCACATCGGCCTGTCCATCGACGTCGTCGCCCGACAACAGAACGACCGGGTAATACGAAGAGCGCTCCCGCAATCGCTCCAGTACCGACTGGCAAACATGCCGATGTGTTTCGGCCATGACCTGCGGAGCGGGTACCGGGCTGAGCAGCGGTTGCAAACGCGGATCGAGATAATTGACGCCGGCCAAATAGTGCAGCACCCGTTCGTCGATACGCAGCCGTCCGTTCACCAGCCCGGCGCTATCGTCGACTTCCAGCAAACGCCACCGGCGCAATGGCCCCATCGCTGCCAACGCGCTCCAGTGCGACTGGTCCAACGCCGCCAGGGCCAGACCGAACGTGGCGTGCGGCCGCGGCGCTTGGGATTGACCCAACGCCGCCGCGCACACCCGCCCGAGTTCGGCATCCATTTCCACCCCGGCCACCAGGAGCAGGAGATCGCGTTCGAAGACGCTCAGACCGAACAGCTCGGTCAGGGTATCGATGGCGGCCGGCGCAGGGAGCGATGCATGGGCTGCCTCTACCCGTGCAGCCACCACCCGTTCATCGTGTTCGGCGCCCAGTCGGAGTTTCAGACGCGAAAATTCGGCCACCAGGTAGGCTTGATTCGCATCACACCATGCGGCGGAGGTTGCGGCGGTCTTCATGTGATCGTCACCCGGTAATTGTAGAAGGCCGGTGGCACGGCCGCCCGATCGATGATCGGACTGTCGATACCATCCACTCGTATCCGAAGCAGAAACTCTCCCGTCGGAGCATCCGGCACCTGGACGTTCAGCGTCCCCGTTGCCACGGCGATCGGCGCGACCGGGACCTCCCGGGTTCCTAGCAGGAGTGAGACCGACTGCCCCGGCTGAATCTGCGGCTGCACCGAAAGCACGATGGTGGCCACTCCGGTCCCGTCCCGAACAACGGCCATCGGCATCGCGGTCGTGATCTCCGGCCCGATCACGAGTGCCACAGCATTACTGATGCGTGGATCGGATTCGCTCGGCCGAATGACTTGCATCGCCAGTTGATACAAGCCAGCCGGTACCACCGGCACCGTAAATGAGGCGGCGATGCTGCTTCCTCCCCCTCCGGCCGGCACGGCCTGATTGATAGCAAAGCGGCTGTTCGAGAGGAGAATCGTCGGATTAGTACCATCGAGATGATGGCCCGAGAGTTCGACGGTCGCGCCGACCGTGGCGGCCGGCTGTCCGCCGGCTACGGCCACAGTTTGGATGGTGGGAAACGGCGGGAGCAGATCCGCCTGTACCACCACACCCCTGTCCCGCTTCGTAACTGGGTCGAGAGGGCCTCGACTCAAGACCGGCAACGTCGATCGTGTCGGTTTGGTGGACTCGATCAGCACGACCGTCGCCACGTAGGCCGCAGAAGGCCGGTAATGGGACTGTACCGCGGTCCAGAGTTTCGACATCTCCTCGCTGCTGAGTGGATCCGGCACCAGCTTGATCTGTTCGACCTGGTCCGCCAACCCGCACTCCGCCAAGGCCCTGAGTGCCGGCGGCAAGGTGGTATCGACCGACGGTGACGGGGTCAATGCCGTCGTAATGGCCTGGCGGTCCAACACCGGCACCTCGTGGAGCAACTGCATGGCGTACCCGAGCAGAATTTCGCTGCCCAACTCTTCCGCGCTATAGGCACTCAGTAAATAGTGAAGATCCAGGGCCAGCGGCGGATTGCTGAGGCGCTGCATACCCGATCCATCCCGGGAGGGCAACGCATGGTTGCGCCAGCCGGTGTTGAACGTCACTTGATGGAAAAAGAGATTCAGCTGAGTGCTTTCAGTGCCGTTGACCGGCACCACACGATCCGGAGGCAAGGCACTCACGGTGACAGTACTGCCAAGCAGCCCGCTGACGTTGTGATTGATCAACCCGTCATTGAGCAGATCCCGAAGCACGGCCGTTACGCCGGCAATGGCCAATGCCGTGCTCACGGTCTTCCTCCCTGACGACGAGTCAAATAGTCCTCTAAGGACATCGCCGGCCGGCGGGTACCCGGTTTCCGTTTCGTGTCCGGCGCAGTAGACACCGCCGTCACTTCAATTCGTCCAATGGTCACTTCCACAGGAGGTTCGGGCGGAGCCGCATTGATGTGGGGCGTCTTCCGACCCGTCACCGCTCCCGATGCCAGCGAAGGCGGAGCCGCAGCGGATGAACGAGTCATCGCGTGCTCAGTCTCTACCAATCGCGGCGGCGGCTCGATCCGTGCCACAGGGGATAGTGGGGAAGAGCCTACGCGGTGGTTGATGTTCTGTTCGGTCGGCTCCATCTCATGGCTCGATGCCGGTGTGGGAATCGTCACCGCGCGCGCAAGCGGCGATGCGAGCGTCTCATGATTCGGTTGAGGAGCGACTGTCGAGACGTTCTTCACCAACGGCGCGGGCGACGATGCGGCGTGACGCGGCCCCGACTCAGCACGCGGGATCGGCCGGGGACCGGGAACCGGCGGCGGTTCCTCCTGATGATCAGGCTGCGCCGGCAGTTCATCACTGTGATGGCCCCGGCGTATGGAGGCTGGAGGTGTGTCGCTTGCGTCAGCCTGTGGCAACCACGAATCGCTCACCGGGAGATCGGACGGCTCTGTCCGACTCGCCGGCGGAGCAAACATACAAGGGACGCGCGGCTGAACCATCACCACCGTCCCGGCCTGTCGCTCCACCAGCCTGGTTAGAAAATCACTCATGACAGAACCATCTCCACATACAGCCCTCGACGTTGTTCACTCATCCCGAGGACCTCTCCCTCCGTCCAACCGTAGGTCCGTGCCAGGAGATCGACTTCCTGCAACAGTCGTCGGCTCCGCACATGGAGTTCATTCCAGAAGAACGTCACGATGTCGAACAACGTCTGCCACTGCTGTCCGCACAGCCCGCATCGTAGATCGATGAGCACTTCAGCTAGAGGATCGACTTCACCTAGTCTTCCAGCCAGGGCAGCCTGGTTCACCTCAGTCCACACCGGCATCTCGGCGTCCCCAGCCACCCCGCGCACGCAGCGCGACAGAATCATCCGCCGCGCCTGCTCTGGATCGGCCGCCGTGATCGCCAGGGCCAGATCCCGGCTGTTCGGCCCCCGTAACTCCAAGGAGCGGCCGTCTTGTTCCACCCTCGTCCAGGTATCCTCCGACGGCGCTGCGGATGCCAAGAGCGCGCTACAGGACAGTTCAAATTCGAGCCCGTTGCGACAGGTCGGACATTCTGCGTAGCCCTCTATACGATCACCGATGATGTGCCGACGAAGTTCGAGCAGATGCGCATCGCGTCGCCCAACCGTCCATTCGCAGAGCGCATCAAACGACTCCTCAGGGTGGGCGTACCGCAACAACAGCAACGCCTGGTCGATGGGATGCCGACCGATACCCTGCTCCCAGATGTCGATGACCGTCGCTGCAGAGAGTCCCGGCTGAGATTTGTGCGCCATCGTCACGGCTCCGTAAAGGTGGGCTCGGACGGTTCCGTGACCTCGTAGTCCCGTTCCCAACCTTCGTTTTCGAGTTTGAGGGTCTGAATCGCCACGGCATTGGCATTGGCATCCAGGTCCGGCTGAGCCTGGTATTCAGAGACCCAACAGCGGAACACCTTGTAGGCAATCGCCAGCTGTCCGGCCTCGTTGTACAGTTCGATGATGATGTCCTTCCGGAAATCCTTCAGCGACACTTCCGCGCCCAACCCGGAGCCGAAATTCCAGACCTTGTTCGCCCACTGCTCGAACGCCGTGTCGTGCGTGACACCCCGTTCGAGCGTAATGGCTTCGAACTTGGTGCGGCCGGGAGACTTGCGGCTGCTGCTGGGATCGCCGCCCTCGCGGTGCTCGACCACTTCGGTCGAACGCTTCAGGGACCCGACTTTGCTCACGCCTGCCACATAGCGCCCGTCCCATTTGACGCGAAATTTGAAATTCTTATAGGGATCGAATCGATGCGTGTTCACTGTGAACTGCGCCATGGTATCTCCTTTTGGTTGGCAACGCCTCGCCCCTGCGCTTGCTGCGGCCGCGGCGGACGGCCTTTTTGAGTATCCTGACTCGGCTGTTCCACAAGCCGCTAGGTCGCAATCTGGCCGGCCATCTGCTGGAGCTTGATGATCACGAACTCCGCAGGTTTGAGCGGGGCAAACCCGACGACGATATTGACGATGCCGAGGTTGATATCGTTCTGCGTCGTGGTTTCTTTGTCGCACTTCACAAAGTAGGCATCCTTCGGGGTTGTCCCCTGAAAGGCCCCCTGTCGAAACAGATTGTGCATGAAGGCGCCGAGGTTCAGCCGGATCTGCGCCCACAGCGGCTCGTCGTTTGGCTCAAAGACCACCCACTGCGTACCGCGGTAGAGACTTTCTTCGAGAAACAGCGCCAGGCGTCGCACCGGTACGTATTTGTATTCGTCACCCGCCGCATCGGCACCTCGCATGGTCCGCGAGCCCCATACGACTCGCCCGTGCACCGGGAACGTGCGCAGGCAATTGATCCCCAAGGGGTTGAGCAGCCCGTTTTCTGCATCCGTCATGTCGAGTTGCAGACCGGCCACACCGTTCAAGGCGGCGTCCAAGCCGGCGGGGGCTTTCCACACGCCGCGCTGGGTGTCGGTGCGCGCCATGATCCCGGCAATCACGCCGCACGGCACGAAGGTTTCCACCTGGCCGCCCAGCTGGGGGTCCGCCTGCTTGATGCGAGGAAAATATACCGCCGCATTCCGCGCCATGTCTCCATTCAAGTTCATGCCCGCAACCCCGGCTGCGGCCGTGCTCACCGACCACCCGACCTTAGGATCGACCAGCAACATGGCACGTCGTTTCACGCAGTAGCTGAGCGCTTCCTGATAGACGGCGTCGGGCACGTCGCCCCCTCGGGCATCGGGCAGGATACAAAGGAGATTGAAGAGGTCGACCTTCTCCAGTTGATAGAGCCCGGTTTTGCTCGCGAGACTGCCGTTGTACGCCGTGGCATCGAGCACCGCACTATCGACCGCCACATCCGCAGGCACTGTATTTTTCGCGGGCGTAGACTTAGTGCCGGCCGTCCAGACATCGGCATCCGCCAGTGTCCCGCCATGGGCAGCGGGCGATGTATTCGATGGAAGGCTCGCCGTCACACGCACGAGGTTGGACTCGGCAGCCAACACACGATCGGCACGTCGCGCGCTCTCCTTCGTGGTGAGGTTCAAGAACGTTTCCGTGACGCCTGTGCCTCCGTCGCGCACCGTCAGGTCGAAGAGGTCGGCCGGCAGTACGCCGAGCCGCGTGGCGACCGCGATCAAATTCGGGTCCGCCACCGCCTTCTTGTCTACGCGGGCCCTCACCAGCGTCCCCCAGACGCCTTCAGACGCGGCCTGCATGGTCAGGTTGGGGACTTCATAGGTCGCTTTGCTGGCGCTTCCCACGGTAGCCTTGTAGAGCCGCACGATGACGGCCTGACTGCCGCCGTTGAGGAAGAAGTCGCGCACGGCGTAGCTCAGCGTCATATCGCGATGCAGCCCGCCGAAGATCCGCTCGAAGTCCGCGAAACTCGTGATCGTCACGGGACGGTCGACCGGACCCCGGACGGCCTTCCCCACGAACGCCGTGATCGACGTGGCGACTCCGGTGATGGTGCGCACCCCGCTCGGCAACTCCTCGATGTACACACCCGGATAGGTTGGTTGCACTGGCATACTCATCCTCCTCGGCTTAAGTAATTCACCTTTTCTGTCGGTCGTTCGCTAAAAATGCCTCGATCTCAGGGACACGCGCATGGTTCAAGCTGTAGATCGCCTGACTCGCGGTATCCCGCTTCACGATCCATCCTTGTGCCACCAACGCCTCCAAGGCCTGATCCGCGAGGCGCTCGTCCGGACAAGGTTTCGCAATCCACCAATTGATGACGCCCTCCCGAGTGTCTTTCGCCCCGGGATGGCGGACCAGGTAGTCGAGAATACTGTGTCTGACCCCCGCGTCCTCCGATTTCATCCGGCCCGACCCCCGGGAGAGTCTCTGCCTCACAACGTTGTTGTGTAGTAGAGCAAGAGGAATGCCATTAGGGAGATACCCGTTTCGTTGGTATTACTGAGGGACTATCGAATGGGGTAGATACCAGCGCGGCGTTTCTGCCGCAGCGTATCGGCGTGGACTCGGCTGAGACTCCGCGGAATTTCATGACGATGGAGGGTGCGGCATCACGACCGCAGCACTGAGGCGCTTAGGCGTGCCCATCGAGTGGATGAAGAGGCGACGGATAGTCTCCAGGTGGGCCCGACTCATCACGTTGAAAGGATTCTCGATCGATGCCGTACTTCCGAAGCAACCGTTGGAAGCTCCGCCGCTCCTTCCCCGCCGCCTTGGCCGCATGCGTGACGTTTCCCCGGAAGGTCACCAGCGTCTTCACCAGATAGGCTCGTTCCACATCCATAGTCGCGGAGGTCTTCACGGCGCGGAGTGAGCCGCCAAGTGACTGACTTTTGAGACTGTCCACGGAACATTCAATATCCTGCGCCTGAATGACTGAGGCCCCGCACAAGACGACGGCTCGCTGGAGCGTACTTTCCAATTCCCGCACATTTCCCGGCCAACTGTGCGCCAACAGTTTTTCGATAGCCTCGTCCGACAGGTCGCGGGGGCCGTGGCCGTCGGGGCGTCGAAAGCGTTGCAAAAACCGATGGGCCAGCAACGGAATATCTTCGGCACGCTCGCGCAACGGCGGCACCAGCAGCGAGAGGACGTTGAGCCGGTGAAACAGATCCTCGCGGAATCGACGCTCGGCCACGGCCTGTCGAAGGTCATGATTGGATGCCGCGATGATCCGCACATTCGCCACCCTGGTACGCGAACAGCCCAACGGCCGATACTCACGATGCTGCACGAACCGGAGCAATTTCGCTTGCGCATAGGGATTCAGCGCATCGACCTCATCGAGGAACAACGTGCCGCCTTCCGCTTCAAGCACCAAGCCGCCTTGCTCCTGTGCCGCACTCGTGTAGGCGCCTTTGGCATGGCCGAACAATTCGTTCTCGAACAACTGATCCGGCAGGGCTGCGCAATTGATCGGGATGAACGCCCGATCCTTGCGCGGGCTCGAATAATGAATCGCGCGGGCAAACACTTCCTTGCCCGTGCCCGTTTCGCCTTGCAGCAAGACGGTCGCATCCACCCCTGCAAAGAGCGGCACCTTCTCAACCTGGGCAAGAAAGATCGCACTCTCGCCGAGCAGTGAATCCACCCGTACCGGCCGCGTGAGGTCAACGTCCCGCCTCGTGACCTGAGACCCTTGCGTCAAAATGCGACGCACACGGAGGGCCAACTCACGATGACGAAAAGGACTCACGACAAAGTCGCGCAGGATCGGGGGAATGTTTTCCAGTACTTCGTCGTCGTGCCCAGGTTGTTCACCCAGTATCCCCAGGATAGGCACATTCGGCCAACGCCGGCTGAGATCGGTGACGCCCGATTCGAGCGACCCAAGAGGGGACGTCTGTTGGAGCAGCACGAGATGTGGTGGCTGAGAAGACGCGAAGGAGGTCTGTGTCGTACGGTCGAGGACAAACTGCTCTCCCGGCAACCCGCGCTTCAACTGCTCAAGGATCTGATCGTGAGGCACCACGGAGGGACCAGGCTCGTCCGGTGATATCAAGAGGATTCTGATGAGTTCCTTCATCCCGCTCACCTCTCCACGCTGAGACTTGTGTCTGATCAGTCAAGAAACGCTCGGCGAGACCCGATGTAGCTTTCCAGGGAACTGCAGCATTCGTACCATTAGTTTGAGCATCATCGTTTCGAATCTGCATCACCTGTGATGCGGCGAGACCATCCCCCTTCGAACACCGGATAGGCGCGGATCTTTCTCCGGAGTGACCGACGGTCACACCTGCGGATGTGAGATTCGGACGCCGATCCCTGTGCATGATTCGATACAGTCTGCAAAACAATTGGATACAGTCGGCGTGATGCGACTCTTGCCTGACGGCACTTATACCATAGAGCCCGTGCCTCGACTACCGCTCATCCTGCTGCTAGCCCGCATGATTCATGAGCAGTTCTGCTGCAATCACCGATTCATTGCTGCGACAGGCCTTCTGGCGGCGGGCTCGCCCCTTCGGCCCGGCCGCCTCACCGACTCGGCGGCGCGCACAAACGTGGCGCTCTTTCTTCATCGCGCCGTGCGCCCTCAACATACTGCACGAGTACGCGTCGGGTCCTCCCGGCTCCGCGCGCCAGGACACGGCCGGCTCACCGCCTCGCCGGCGTCCGCAAGCCTGGCTCGACTTATTCGTCGAGCCGCGGACCTCGCAACATAGCTCGGCGATTTCGCGACGAACCGTCATGAATCATGCGGGCTAGACCTGTACCGATCGAGTAGATAGAATGCGCGGCCAGGATCGAGACAGACGTGTGTCCCACATCCGACTACGTATGACCGCACACCGGTGGCACTTCCGGAAGACTCATGGGATGTTCAGCTATCTGTGCTGGCTCGCGCTGATTCTGCTGACCGCGAGCGGCTGCGCAGGCAACCGGGACACCCATGAACTCCTGAACAGCCTCCTCTGGGTCCAGACATCCGCCGAGTATCAGGCCCTCTCCTCGACCACCTACCGCCAGGCAGGCGAGGCGCTGGACCGCGCACTCCTGGACCGAAACTGGAGCGCGATACCGGAGCACACTGGCGACGTCGCGAATCTGCCGCCCGCCGTGATCCTGGATCTCGACGAAACAGTGCTGGACAACAGCGCCTTCGAAGGACGGCTGGTGACACGGCGCATCACGTTTAGTCCGTCGGCATGGGACGACTGGGTTCGCGAGGCCAATGCGCGGGCCGTCCCGGGCGCGTTGGACTTCATCGCGCAGGCCCGCAGCAAGGGCGTCGCGATTCTCTTCATCACCAATCGGCAGGCAGGCCAGGAATCGTCGACCAGGGAGAACCTTGAGAAACTCGGCCTTCCCCTTTCCAACGATCTCGATACGGTACTGACGGAAGGTGAACCGCCTTTCAACTGGCCGTCGGACAAATCGAGCCGCAGGCAGTACCTCGCGGGCCGCTTTCGCATCCTGCTCCTGATCGGGGATGATCTGGGAGATTTTGTCTCCGGAGCACGAGACAGTCCGGAACAACGCGTGCGCCTGGCTCGCGAACACCACGAACGCTGGGGCAGATCCTGGTTCCTGCTTCCCAATCCCATGTACGGGTCGTGGGAACGCTCGCTTGCCTCCCCGTCTCTATCCGACGACGATCGATTACACTCCATGCGAACGCTGATCCGGGAACGGCCCTAGGAGCCTGTCCGAGTCATCCTTCGTCGGGAGACGAAGGAGATGCAGGCGGATGCGAGGCCGCAGGCTCGAAAAAGCCGGAAGCGTATTCGCTGAATACGTTGAGGTTTGTTACGGACCGAGAACGAGGCAGATGCAGGCAGATCATTCGTCGCAGCAGAACGGCATGACTCGGACAGACTCATAGCCCGCAGGATGCGCAAAAAGACCGTTTTCAGCGTCCGTCGTTCGGGAAGCGTCCTGTGTCTCTCGTAACAGCCCGAATACGGAACCTGACGAGAGACGCTTCACGGTTCACGCTTCACGGAGATCGAGAACGCCGCTGGCGGACGTTTTCCGCAGCCTGCGAGGCCCCCCTCTTGCCTCAAGCTTCCGGTTGTGGGATAAGCGCACGCAGTTTGCGACGGCCAGGAGTCGAACCGCCGTCGCTCGGCACTCGTGAAGCGTCTCTCCCTTCAATTTTGCTCACCTCACGCTTCACGAGACACGAGCCACAGGATCATTTGAATCGATGACGCTCGGCATCACGAGCGGAACGGGAGCACAGCATGGCGCAGAAAAAAACCGGCACAGTGAGCTGGGCGACATCGGAGGGCTGGGAAGTTCGTGCAACAGGCGCCGTCCAGGAAGGTCGGCGGGCGGCCGCGGAGGCACGCGATCCATTCCTGGAGAATCTCACCGCAACACACCGCTGGCAGATCGAACAGACCCTCACCGCCACGCCCAAGGCCAGACGCGGCGAAGGGGTCCAGCCGCCCCTCACCTTGGATGTCGAAGGTAGCCCCGACGACATCTACGTGGTGATGACGCGTTATGCCTCCGGCGCCGTCCGGTTTCACATGCCCAGCGAGCCGGCTCGCCGAAGAGCCAGGAGGGGGTCACGAATCCTGTACCGGTTTTCGATTCCCGTTCCGGCTGCGCCGGTGCCGGAAGCCGGGGGGCGGCGCGGATTCATCAGCAGTGCCATCAAGACCGTCGTCCTCAAAGTGGCCGGCAAGATTGCCGACTATGCGCTCGCCAAACTGGCCCTGCTCTGGGAAACCGCGACCTGGAAGTTGAAAGGCCGCCGGGAGGGGTGGCTCACGGTTACCCCCGAGGGACTCAGTCGCAAAGAAGCCCTGCCTGCCGCCGACTTCCAGACCCTCAGCCCCACCGGTCGTCATCTCCTATTTCTACACGGCACCTTCTCCAGTACGGCCGCCGCGTTCAAAGGATTGGCCAAGACACCGGGCAGCAACGGCAAGACGTTGTTTGAGGAACTCACGGATGTCTATGGACACCGCATCTATGGTTTCGATCACTTCACCCTCAGCCGCACGCCGGAAGAGAACGTGCGCATGCTCCTTGAAGCTCTGCCCGATCGCCCCACCACCTTCGACGTGGTCACCCATTCACGCGGCGGGCTCGTCCTGCGACATCTCGTCGAACGTCGAGACCGCTTCGGATCGCTGGCCGATCGATTCGCTGTCGGCCGGGCCGTGCTGGTAGCGAGCCCGAACGGCGGAACCCCCCTCGCCTCGCCGGATCATGTCACCCAATACACGAACTGGCTGTCCAATGTGATGGAACTGTTCCCCGAAAATCCGTTTACCACCGGGGTGGAATTCGTGAGCGAAGCCTTGTCCTGGGTCGCCCGCCGCCTGGTCGGCAGCCTCCCTGGCCTCGCCTCGATGGACAACAACGGCGAGATCATTCAGGCATTGCAGGCCACACCAGGCCCTCCCGGCGAAGCCTATTCCGCCCTTGTCGCGAACTTCGAACCAAACGCCGCCTTGCTTCAACGGATCGTCGATGCGGGGGCGGACCTCTTTTTCCCGACCGCAAACGACCTCGTCGTGCCGACCGAAGGCGGCTGGCGAGTGGATCCGGGAATCGGAACCGCCGCCATTCCAGGCACCCGTGTCGGCTGTTTCGGCTTGGGCGGCAATCTGCCCCAACACCAGCCAGTCAATCATGTGAACTTCTTCGACGACCCCGGCACAGTGGATTTTCTCGTTCGCGCGTTAAGCGGACAGGCACAACCCATCACGCCGATCGATATCGCTCATGACCTGCCATCAGGCAGGCGTCGCGGCGTCGCCCGCATGGAATCTCCCTCGGTCACCGTGGCCGCAAGAACGCGCGAGGAAGTGCCTGCCCTGAGACCATCGCTCCCCCCTCAACGCGTGAGCGCACCGACAGCCTCGCTTCCACCTGCGCCGGAACCGGACGAGGTCTTTCACATTGCGCTCATTGCGCCGAAGCAGGGAGCGGACGTCGCGCAACTTATCGCCACGTTTCGCAACGCCCGCGTCATGGAACAGCTGCACACGGGAGACGAACGCAAGGCGGCGCGATCGACAAGCCGTGGCGCCAACGATCGCGCGCCGACGCAGTGGGACCGGATTAAGGCAGGACAGGCGCATATTCAGGGCTACATCGACGGAGACCCTGCCTACCCTCAGCTCCCGAATGAAGCCGAACTGCAGCGCATGGGCAGCGCATTGTTCGGCGCACTGTTTCCGGGACAAGTTCGCCGGCTGTATGACGCGGCCCGCTCCGAACAGGTCAGCCAGCGGCTCAATCTGATCTTTACCTCGGATATCGGTTGGATCGCCGACCAGTCGTGGGAATTCATCTACGATCCGGATCGCAGGACCTTTCTGGCGCTGGAGGAAGTCAACTTTACGCGCAATGTCTTGACGGCGATTCCGGCCGAACGCATTCCGGCTCGTCCTACCCTGCGTATCCTCGTCGTGGTCGCGCAGCCGCTTGGACTCGGCACCCTTTCAGTGGAGGAGGAAGCCGACGTCATTCGCAGCGGATTCCGCCGGCTCCTCGACGCAGGACTGGCCGAGGTCGAGTTGTTGCTCGACGCCACGCCGGAGCTGTTGCATCGCACGCTGGAATCCGCCACGGCCCCAATCGACGTGCTGCACTTCATCGGCCACGGGGAATACGAGGAACAGAGCGACTGCGGCTATCTCATCTTTGAAAATCAGGACGGCGGCGAACAACGCTTAGACTCCTCTACCCTGCGCCAGATCGTCTGCCGTCGAGGCATTCGGCTGGTCTGCTTGAACGCCTGCGAAACCGGCCGGGGTGGACACCAGGATTTCAGTCGCGGCGTGGCGCAGGCCCTCATTGCCGGCGGCGTGCCGGCGGTGGTTGCCAACCAGTATCCGGTGCTGGACGTCTCCGCCACGGCCTTCTCCCGCCACTTCTACTGGGCCCTGGCGATGGGGCAGAGCATCGGCGATGCCGCTCGTGAGGCGCGGGTGTCGGTGAACTACTCAATCTCCGGTGAAGCCATCGACTGGGCTGTGCCGGTAGTCTTTGCGCGCAATCCCGCCCAACATCTCTGTCTCCCGAGAACGGCGGCCGACTATGAGCGGACCCGAAGCGCGGCAGTACGTAGCCGGCGACGCGCTGTGGGAGACCGCATACGGATTGGCATCTGGAACGCGCACCGCATGATTCCCCACCTGCCGGACATCTGCGAACACCTCACCCAAGTCCAAACGCGCTACGCCTTCGAAACCGTCTCGTTTCCCGCACCGATCGGGACTTGGCGGCGGGAGCAGGAGAAGGATCAGGCCTTTGTCGTCGCGGAAACGCTCTATGACCGGTTGAAGACCAAACCGCAGGAGCTGGCCGTCGATCAGCTCATCTGCATGATCAATTTTCCGATGAAGGATGCGCGGACCAGCTATCTGTATTATTGGCGGCGAGATCCGCTGATCGTGACCTCCACCTTCGAGTTACTGGAGCAACTGAATGAGCGGGAATTCACGGTCGAGCGGATGATGGCGCATCTGGCCGCGGCGGTGGTGGCAGGAATTCCGCCGCATCCACGCAAGGTAGGGCCTGCCGATTGCCCACTCTTCTACAATGAGAAACGGGACATCCGGTCGATCGCCGGTCGGCTCACGTTTTGTGCGCGTTGCAGGAAGCAGTGTACAGACAAGGAAGCACTGGCGCGGCTTCACGTTGCCGAACAGATCCTCGCAGCCTACCCGTAGCTGTCCCGATGATCATTGAGCTGGGTAGTGTTGATCCGTGCTACGCAGATGTTCCCGCGTGTACGATGCAGAGGATTTCCCCCCATGGAGGGTGTATGTCTGGAGCGCCACACGTCTGTCGAATAGCGTATGCCGGTCCCGGGAGTCACACCACGTCTCGATTCGAGTCGTCCGTCACCAGACCTTTCACGAAGAGGAAGGAGGAATCTCTGATGAACGCCGGATACGCCATGCTGAGCACCGTGAAGCGTGTGGTGTTGTGTGCCGCGCTTCTTCTTCCCATCTGTTCTGCTTGGGCTGGAACGGCCGCTGTTCGACCGGGAAGCGGATATGCCATTGCATCGAACCCGTTGGATGACAAGGACCCCCAATACACGTGGAACGATTTCCGCGTCTATGTCATCGCCGGCTGCGTGCCGAAGAATCTACCGTATCCAGGACTCGTCGGCTCCATATGGACGGCCTGCAACGACTTGGATTATGCGAAGGATAAGGTGGTCGAAAGCCGATTCGTGTCCTGCCTCGACATGTTTACGGATGGCGTGCTCCATGGGCTCATCATCGAGGAAGTGAACAACCGCACGTGGGAATCCTTCCGCTTCTCCTGCCGGGAATTGCAACCCGACGGCACCCTGGGCACTCGTTCGGAAAAGAGCCCGTTCCTCTTCAACTACGAAAAGGAAGGCACACGCTTCGAAACCACGGTCCCGATGAATCGGCTTACCATGGGGCTGCATGAAGTCTACAACAAGCTGCAATTACGAGAGAGCCTGCTCCAAGTCGGCCTTGAACATGCGACCGCGGCCGATATCCATGAGAACGGCTTGAAAGGAAAAGATCCGTCATCCATCCAGGTCAGCCCAAGAGTGCCGGACGCGTTTGGATTAGGTGGTCTGATAGGAAGTAAGGATTGGCAGTGCCCACCGGGAATGGTCGTGACCGGCGCCGCGATCGGTCACGTTCCGGATAAGAAGGAGAAGCATACGCGGCCGGTCTACCTGCTCTTGGAGTGCCGGAAGCTCTTTTATGGAGGCTGAGCGAGAAGGGAGGCGGTGCTGCAATTCCTTCGCGGGTTACGACGACGATAGTGTCAGGACTGCGATCCAGCCTGGCGCCAGCCTCGTTTCCAAACAATCCCCGGCACCATTTCCTTTCTTAATTTTTCAACGACAGCAGGGACGTTTAGAGATAGGCTGTGTCCGTGACGATGACGATCACCACAGTCATGGTTGCCGGCATTGCGTTTCTCCTGACGGCTTGTCCGCACCCGCAAGTCACCCCTCCTCCCTCCTTTCCGCCTTCGTGGGAAACGCTCATTCGCAAAGGCGACATCGAACAGGAGTATGTGCGATACCCTGAAGCCGAATACTACTATTCACAGGCCGTCACACGCGCCCAGGAGTTTGGAGCCGACGACCCTCGCTTGGCGAGGTCGTTACGGAGCTTATCTTCCGTACTCTCCAGGCGTGGGAAGTATGGCCCCGCCTGGGAATATGGGGCGCAAGCCCTAGGCATGTACCGACGTCTCTTCGGCGTGGAAAGTGGTGAAGTCGGAGTGACTGAACATGTGCTAGGGAGCATTGCTGCGGATCAGGGCAGAATCCAAGAAGCTGAACAGCATTATATGCAATCACTGAGGATCATTGCCGCTGCTTACGGACGGGGAGACTCTCGGTTAGGCCACCCGATGATGGACCTGAGCAGCCTCTATTTTAGGTTTAATCGCGCCGTCGAGGCAGAGCGTCTGGTGCGGCAGGTCATCACACTCTGGGAACAGTCTGCGAGCCGTGATCAGAGCGATTTATCGTGGGCGCTGCGTCAGCTTGGCCACCTCCTGCTCAGACAACAACGCTTGGACGAAGCTGAGCCGCTCTTGAAACGGTCTTATGAAATGGTGCACGAGACTCTTGGAGACAATCATCCTCAAACGGCTGCCAGTCTTTCTAGTTGGGCCATGCTTCATATCGCCCGCGGCCATCCGGAAGTAGCAGAGCCGCTTTACAGTCAAGTAGTCCATATGATGGAACGAAGTGCCGGCACCTTCAATTTACATTTGGCGGCCTCGCTTCAGAATCACGGTGACACCCTATCGGCATTAGAACGCTATGGGCAAGCAGAACAACAGCTGCATAGGGCGCTCGAGATGTATGAAAGACTAAGCGGTCCCAGTTCCGCGAATCTTGCGGACACGCTGATGTCTTTGGCGGTTGCCGTGGGGAAACAGGGGCGTGCAGCCGATGCCGAAGCGCTCTTCAAGCGTGGGCTTACACTTACGGAAACCACGTATGGAGCCGAGCATCTCATCTTTGCCAGAGCCCTGGCCGTCTATGCAGGGTTTCTTCGGGATCACAATCGTACGACGGAGGCCGATGTGTTTACTGAGAAGGCTGAGTCCATTCGTGCCAAGAGTGCACCGGGCCGTCCCACGTCGTAATGCCAGATTTCCAGTCAAGCCTCAGAGGTTCCCACGGTTCGCCCCATGCAGGAGGAGAGGTTGTATGTCACACGGGCTTTTGAGCCTTGGATTGACGTTGTGTTTACTGGAAATGCCGGGATGCTTCTCCCATGTCTCCTTTCAAGACGGACCGGTACCGACCGCAGATCAAACGGTGCTCTACATCTATCGGCCGGATTCTCCGCCGGCGCTTCGTAAGGCCTCCGTGTTCATCAATGACCAACAGGTGAGCGACCTCGCCTCGAACGAATTTACCTGGTTCACCGTTCCACCGGGCTCATACATCCTGCACGTGAAATGGTCGCCTGAACTGTTTATCTCCACGGAGAATATCAACCTGCATATTCGCGAGAAGGAGACCTTCTTCGTAAAAATCGAACCGGCAACGGTCTTGTCCTTAGGCGGGAGTGTGATCCGGGTTCGACTCTCTGGCGGCAATCATCCCGATCAAATCACACGAGTGTGGCCGTTGAATTATGTGGAGCCGAACACTATGATGTTGAAACCGGTTGAATAGTTCGACCTCCGCGTAAATATGAAGGCTCTTGTGAAGAGGAGCATGCTATCATCGGTAGGTTGTGTCAACGCTACTGAGCGCCAAACTCCCGCACGGCCTTGAGCAGATTCTCCGGCGTGCCGATGTCCAGGTAGCGCTCCCCGGGAAACGTGACGCTCTGCAGCATGAGCCCCGTCTTGAGCGCGGCTTGTAGCACAACCCCCACAGCCAGGTCCCCGCTCGGATCGTTGGCGCGGTTGGCCAACCGGCTCATATTCCGCTTTGTCTCATCGGCACGGAGAAATTCGTGTAGGAAGGCCGAGAAACGCGGAGTCCAGACGGCGCAGCACCAGCCATCGGTGAGGGTCGTGGAGGCCGGTTTCATCACGATGTCACGGACGCGGCCCCCCTCGTCACAGTCCACCATGTCCCAGACCCGTGAATCCTCGATCCGGTGCAATCCGAGTACGACATCTGCTCCCGTCTCTTCCTGTCGGCGAATCATTCTGGCATAGGCATCCTCAGGCCCGAACAGAATATCCGGAAAGCCGAACGCTACGCGGTTCTGCGCCAAGAACGGATAGGCACGGTCGATTGTGTCAGGCGGCCCCAGGGATCCGGCGATCACGAGATAGGCCAGCGAGAGGCCGACCAGGTCGCCCTCTCGAAAATAGCGGGGGATGTCCCACTTCCCGTCTCTGATCACGAGGAAGGCTTTCGTGATGCCGGCAACCCGGAATTTCTCCAGTAAGTATTGTGCCGCCACTTTCGGACGCGGGAGCCCGCTCTTTTCATCCGGTGCAAATCCAACCGGGTAGACCTCCTTACTACAGGGAAACGGTTGCAGCCGTGTGGCTTGTCCGGCTGCCGGAATCAGCCCGACGACTTCCGGAAATCCTTGCACAGATGACTCGGGGGCCACCGTCGAAGACCTCATTGCACCACATCCCTCCCGCCGCCCGGCTGATGGCCGGCAATCTCCTGATAATAGGTTTCCACCAATGCCGCCCGGGCCGGTTCGATGACCACGAGTTGGCGTTGATCGAACGTATTCGCGCAATACAGATACACGAATGCTCCTGCCCACCCCCACTCCACGTGGAGCTGCCGTCCATCCGCTTCTTTCTTTGTGACCTGGTTCACCACCTGTTTCGCGGGAAGATCCAGCCAGGCCTGCTGCGCGGACGGACCATGATTCTCATACAGCGGCTGGTCGGGATCCACTGGCACGGAGCGCAACTGCCCCACACGCAATGGCGGGAGGCCATCGGGCTCAGGAGACTCATCCCAGGGCAGGACCTGAGATGGGAAAGCACATCCGGTGACAAACAGAGGGCCGTCTTCCGTCGTTTCTTCGATCGAGCGATACCGGATCGGTTCAGGCGGCGCAAGCAACCCGAGGCCACGAGCCGCCAGCGCCCGTTGCAACGGGATCCGCCGGGCGAGTTGTCTGGCTTTTTCAAACACCAGCAATCGACCCTGTGAGCCCAGCGCGCCACACAGCCGATCCAATCGTGGCCCTACTCCGGTCCGCTGTTCAAACGCCTGTTGTGCCTGCGCATCCGCGGCTCGCGCAAACGATTGCCAGTCGGAACTGGGAAGCCCGGGATCCTGCTCAGCTTGGAGGAGCACATGTGTTGCGACGATCACGTCAAACCGTCCGACAGGATGGTGCCGATCCAGATCAACGCAATCGAAGCGAACATTGGTCAAGCCCAGATCCTGGGCCCGGTGCCGCGCGAGCGCGATGGACGCCGGGGATCGGTCGAGACCGACCACCGTTGCACCGGGACAGTGTGTCGCATAGAAGGTCGTGAGAAGGCCGATGCCACACCCGATGTCGAGGATCGTATCGGCACCCTCAAGCCGGCCCGCAATCCGCGAACCGACCTCCAGGTAATATTCATACCGTTGACTGTAGAGGGCCGGGACGGACTGGGGCCTGGCCGTCAGGTCGTAAAATGCGATATCCGCGGCAGATCCGTGGGGGGCTGCGCGTTTCGCTTCGATGGACCGGTGCAGCGTGTCGAGTTCTTGCGGCGTGAAGACTTCGCGTTGCCAGGCGAAATAGGCGGCATCGGATTCGATGTGCCGAAGTCCCCACCAGGCCATGTGCTCGTGAAGCGACGCCCGGACCGCGTCATTCGTGTCGCCAGGCACTGAGTCCTCTTCCCGATAGACGCGTCACGATTCGCGGGTTAGGGCCGTTTCAGCATGATGGCATCTTCGTACGCCAGGGGCACCGGATGCGGATGCCGGAGTTGCCCGCTGCCGAATACCACATATTTCTCGCAGGTGAGTTGGTTGAGACCGATCGGTCCGCGCGCATGATGACGGGCGGCACTGAGTCCGATATCCGCGCCGAACCCCAAGCTGTCGCCGGCATTCAGCCGCGAGGACGCATTGACCAGGACGGAACCCGCATCGACCTCCCGGGTGAAGCGCATCGCGGACTCGTACGATTTGGTGACGATGACACAGGTATGACTGGGACCATGTTGTGCGATATGCGCGAGAGCATCGTCGAACCCGGGCACCATCTTGATGGCCATGGTCGGTCCCTGGAACTGTTTGCGCCAGTCGGGCTCCTGTGCCGGCTTGACCGCCTTATGCCCGGTCATTAACATCTGCCCCATGAGAGACACCGTTTTCGGGCAGCCGTAGATATCGATCTTGAACTCATCCAACAACCGAAGAATCAGGGCCGACAACAGCGGACGGGCGATCCCCTGATGGACCAGCAGCGTGTCCAGCGAATTGGGCGCCGAAGGATTCTGCACCTTGGAATTGACGACGATATTTTGCGCCAGAGGGATTTCGACATCGTCGTCGATGTAGACATGGGTGATCCCGCCGTCGTGACAGAGAATCGGTACCCTCGCCTGCTCCTGCACGACCTTGCGCAACCCGGCCCCGCCGCGCGGGATAATTGCATCCAGCGCCTTGCCGGACTTGATCAACTCGAGCGCCGCTTCCTTCTCCGGTCGATCGATGATGGTGCAGGCCCCACGGGGAATGCCCGCCTCCGTCATGGCTGCGGTCAGCGCGGCGGCGATGATCTCTTGCGTGTGCGTCCAATCCGGCGACCCGCGGAACACACAAACATTCCCCGACTTCAAACAGAGTGCCACTGCCTCGATGGTTTCCAACGGTGACAATTCGGAAACGATGCCGATGAGCCCGATCGGCACGCGCACCCGACCGACCTGCAATCCATTCGGTTCGTCGTGGCGCCCCAAGACCTCGCCGAGCGGGTCCGGCAAGTCGGCGATGCGATGCAATCGATCCACCAACGCCTTCACGTCGTCTGCCGTCATGCGAATTCTCGCCACGGCGTCCCGCACCCGTTCACGGTTCTCGTATCCCGTCATGGACTTACCCACGGCGTCCACATCCGTCTCGTTCGCGGCAAGGATCGCTTCTTCCTTCTCCGCAATCGCCGCCGCCATGGCACGCAAGGCTTTCTCCCGGACCGGCCCTGTCAACAACGACGTCGGACGGACGGCCTCGCGCGCCGTCTTTAATACTTTATCAAGGTAAAGTTTAACTGGAACTTCAACCATTGTGACCCCAGGGTGGTGAGACAGTTAAGTGGCAATCCGGTGTGTCACCATCGAGTAGAGACATCGGCACAGCACCGGCATCACGGCAACACGTTGTGTTTCGCGACGGACTATACCATGCGATTTTTTTTCGAGTCAAAGCGTGCAAGAGGAGCGCTCTGGTGCTGCGCACCATTATAAGGAACGCTCGATCGGATGTTCGTCACGGCTCGAACCTGAAACTTCAGGGCCCGGCAACCAGCCGTTTTTTGAACGATGTTCCGGACATTGAGCATTCCACTGCTTCGAACAGGGAGTGTAGAATGCGCCCATGCTGGAACTCATCGGTCTAGGCATTCTCGCGGGTGTGGTCCCCGTCTATCTCGGCATCGGGGTCGCCATGTGGCTTCGACGGTCATTGCCGCGCGCCTGGGAAACGAGGCTCATCGGTTTGGCCACCGGAGTCCTCGTCTATTTATTTTTCGACCTGATGCACGAATCGATCGAATTAACCGGTGCCCGGGATCCCTGGTCATGGGTGTTGTTCCTAGGCAGCCTGCTTCTGAGCTTTGTTGGTTTGGCCTTGCTGGAGGAACAGCAACTGAAACATGGGCGTGGCGACCGCGCCACCGCGCTTCCGTATGTCGTCGCCGCCGGCATGGGACTGCACAATCTCGGGGAGGGCCTGGCCATTGGTGCAAGTTATTCCAGCGGAGCCTGGGTACTCAGCTGGTTGCTCATCATCGGCTTTGCGCTCCATAACGGCACTGAGGGGTTCGGCATCATCGGGGCCGCCGGTAAGGCCACCCTCTCCTTTCGGGATGCACTCCTGCTTGGAGTGGTCGGTGGCGTACCGACCTGTCTTGGGACCCTGCTCAGCAGCCTCACCCTCTCCCCCTCTTTTTCCCTCGTATGGTACGCCTTAGCCGCGGGCTCACTGCTCTACGTGGTCTTCACCCTCGTGGCGCTGGCCGGCAGTGGCTCTCGCAAGGTTCCTCTCGCCTGGGGCGCTTGGGTCGGCATCATGCTGATGTTCACCACAGCCATGTTGCTGACGCTTGTCACCGGTCATCGCTCCTGACTCCTGTCACGTCCTTCCGCGCTTCCTCATCAGGTGCAGAAGAGGTCCGCCGAGGGCGTTCTCGCAAGACACTGCCTTCTTCTCGCCCCGGGCCTCCTTGCGACCTTGCAGGACGACCTGTTGCGCATCCGGCAGGTTGTGTTGATACCTGTCGACAGGTGACACGCCGCGCGGACGACGGCGCACCAAAAACTGTTTCCCGACCCTGCCCGCTCACCGCAAGCACCAACCCATGACTCAGAATTATTTCTGAGAATAAAGAGATCCTCGGGCAGGGGCCCTTGACAACGCGCACACAATGGTGATATTGAGAACCATACTCAATTAAGACGTCTCTGCACCATATCAGCAGAGGCCCGAGGAATTCGATTCCCAGAGCCCACGGTCATCCGATCGCGGGCTTTTTTATTTTTTAGGGAGAACCATATGTTTCAGCAATCGCAGACACGACTCGTTGACGATACCCTGACCGTGGCGGATCGGCTCCATACCTTTCTTTCCGGTCGTCTCCGCGAACGTATCACCCTGAAGGAGCTCTCTCGCTTCTTGGGGTATTCTGAAAAGTATGCGTCGGACGTGTTCCAGCGCTATATGGGTCGCCCGTTTTCACATCACCTCAAACAACTACGACTGGACAAGGCGACCTCCATGCTTCTGGAGGACGGCCATACGATTGCCGGCATTGCCGAATCCGTCGGCTTCAGCGATGCCTTCGCGTTCAGCCATTTTTTCAAACGCGCGATCGGCTGTTCGCCGACTGAGTTTCGCAGGCAGCACCTGCGCCAGGCGGATGCCGCATGAGGAGTCCTAGTCCCCTCGCATCGGCGGGTGCCTGGACCTTTTCCCTGGCGCTGCACGGGATCAGCCTCGGCGCCGCACTGGTGCTCGCTGCGGAGTTTTCCGTCATCCCACGGGAACACCCGTTTCGATGGGAGGTCTCGCTCGTCAGCGCACCGGCAGACCAACCTCTCACCTCCGACGTCCCCAGTCAGTCGACGGCCTCTGCGACGCCTTCCGCCTCCGCGCCCCCTGACACATCTGCTCAACCCGTCATGGCCGCCACACAGCGCGCACGCACGGTGGTGGCCCCCATCGCAAGGAAGGCCGTCACCTCCGACCAAGGCACGATTGCAAGCCGTCTCGACGAACCACCCGCCTCACAACCGACTCCGATCCACGCGGCCACGCCCGACACGATCCCTACAAACCACGAACAGCCCGTGCCGAACCCAGGCACTGAGATGCTGGCGAATTCCTTGCCTTCGGATTGGCCGGTCCCAACGGCAGCGATCGCCGACCTGCCGCCTCCCCCCATCGAAGCCGCCGTACCCTCGAACCTGGCGATGGAACCCGCCGTACCCGAAACCCTGCGCCTGGTCAATCGCCCTGCGCCCCAGGCCCGCGCGGCCATCGTGTCGCGCGCCTTCCTGCCTGATTACGGATGGCTGGCCCAGATGTTATTTGCAGAAGTCGAGCAGGCCAAACGCTATCCGGCGCTTGCCAAACGGCAGCACTGGCAAGGCAGCGTGCTGTTGCAGGCGCGGGTGCATGACGACGGCCGACTGAGCGACATTGCCGTCGTCGAACCGTCCGGCCACGAGATTTTGGATCTCGATGCCATCGCCCTGTTGGAACGCACCTCTCCGGTCTCGTTGAAATATCCGCTCGGTCAACCGTATGTCGTCGTCCACATCCCCATCGGCTATCGCCTGGAATAGGATATTACCCATGCACCACGAACAGACCATCCCGTGCCTGTCGGCCTTCGAACAGCACCATCATGACTTGCTGAGGTTCTTTACTCACAAGCTCGGATGTCGGGAACTGGCCGCCGATTGCACGCAAGAAACCTATATGCATCTCGTCCGCATGCGCCCGACCATCGACGTGCAGAACCCGCGGGCCTTCCTCTTCCGAGTAGCCGCGAATCTCGCCGTCGACAATCTCCGCAAAATCCGTATTCGCCGGGAAGCGCTCAGCGCCGATCCGCCGCCCGAAAATACCGCCAGCCTTGCGCCTTCGGCAGAGGATGCCTTGGACGCCAAACAGCGACTCGTTCGATTGGAAAGCGCCATCGGAGAGCTTCCTCCAAAGTGCCGGAGTGCCCTGTTGATGAATCGTTTGGATGGAAAAACCCACCGGGAGATCGCGGAGGAACTGGGGGTATCGGAAAGTATGGTTGCGAAATATGTCATCCAGGCGCTGAAGCATTGTCGCTCGCGTCTGGATGCGGACGAGGTGTACACGCGTCCGTGACTGTTGAAAGCTCGCGACCATCCGTCTTATACAGTAGACGCGCGCCCCCATCGTGGGTACACAGCGGCCCGGCAAGCGCGCGACGGATGGATAGATGTCCGACGCGAGTTCCCCACAATCCGCTTCATCGCTTGAAGACGAGGCCCTGGAATGGGTCGTCCGCCTTCACACCGGCCCTCCGTCCGAGCGCGATCGCCGGGCCTGTGAGGCCTGGCAATGCCTGAGCCCTGCTCATCGACTCGCGTTCCACAAGGCCGAGGCCTTATGGAAAGAGATCGGTCATGTAGGCGCGGGACAGTGTGCACCGACCCACGCCACCCGGCCTGCCCGCCGTCACCATCATCGATGGTGGCCGCGACTCCGACAATGGAGCCTTGTCGCCTGCTTCCTTCTCACGGCAGGATGGTTCCTCTGGGCCCCCCTGCTCGATCAATACCGCCTCCAGACCGCCCATTACCGAACGGGGATCGGACAGCAAGAACAGATCGTACTTCAAGACGGCACCCGCGCCATATTGAATACCGACACCGCACTCAACGTGGTCTACTCCCCTGAACGGCGGGAGATTCGCCTCCTCGCAGGAGAAGCGGCCTTTACCGTAACAGCCGACAGGGAACGCCCCTTCATCGTTCACAGCGGCGACGTCACCACGCGAGCCTTGGGCACCCAGTTTGTGGTCCGCCGGCATCCTGATTCCGTCACCGTGACCGTCTCGGAACACGCCGTCCAAGTCTCCACGTCGCCCAGCGGCCATCGAAGGCCGCTGGTCCTGAACGAGGGGCAGCAAGCGTCGTACTCCGAAGAACATGGGTGGAGTCCGCCGTATGCGGTCGATGCGAACCAGCTCTCGGCTTGGCAACGAGGCAAGCTGATCGTCGAAGACGAGTCACTTGGACGCGTGATCGAGGAACTCAATCGATACCGTCCCGGCCGAATCCTGATTCTGAATCCGGCCCTGCGCACACTGAACGTCACCGGAGTGTTTGATCTCACCGATCCCGATGGGGCGCTACGGATGATCCAACACACACTACGCATTCACGAGACCAGCCTCAGTCACTATCTGGTTATCCTCCACTAGCTCAGCCGCTCCCGACACTCTGCGCCCCTTCGCTGCATTGTCCCGTAGGATTTTTTCGCGCGGACCGCATTTTTTCACTGCAAGGTTTTCGGCCCTGTCCGTCTTTCCCTATGGAGCGCCGGTCCGCGATCGACGGATCTTCTTCTATATCTTTCGGCTTCATGGAGACAGGAAGGGGGGAATCATGCAGCTTTCATGGCACATCATCATCGCAGCGGTGTCGGCCGTCCTGCTTCAGTCGGCCGCCCACCTGGCTGAGGCCGGCAACGAACGGCTGACCGCCTACGAACCACGGGTCTTTCTGCTCGCACAAGCATCGCCGAGCGGCGAGCCCACGGAAGCGACGGAATTCAACATCCCGCCACAGCCGCTGGGTTCCGCCATCACCTCGTTCGCCGATCAGGCAAACTATCGTCTGTTGGTTCCTTCGGAGATCGCGGAAGGCAAGACGACCAATGGAGTCTCCGGTCGCCACACACCCGAGGAAGCCTTGACGATCCTCTTGGCAGGAACCGGTCTCAGCCATCGATCGACCGACTCCCGCACCATGACCTTGGAACCGGTCGCTGTGACGCCGCTCCCTCCGTCACCCGTGGCCCAAGCGGCATCACCCGAGCCCGCCAATCCCAACACCCAGGTTCAGCCTGCGTCGAAGCCCGTGAAAGTGCCGGAAATCGTGGTGAAGGAAGTCGAAGATCGTGGGTACGCGGTGGACGAGTCCTCGACGGCCACACGTATTCCGGCGCCGATCCACGACACACCGCGCTCGGTCGAAGTGGTCACCCGGCAAGCCCTGGACGATCAGAAAGTGATCCGTTTCAGCGAAGCCCTCCGGAACGTCAGCGGCGTCTCACAGTCCAGCACACAGGGCGGTCAAGGCGGCACCTTCATGATTCGCGGGTTCGCCTCGGAACTCAACGTGTTCAAAAACGGGTTCCGCGACGACAGTACATTCAGCTCCCGTGCGCAACGCGACATCATCAACATCGAGAGCGTCGAGGTCGTCAAAGGTCCGCCGTCGTACCTCTATGGCCGTTCGGATCCAGGCGGTGTCATCAACCAAGTCACCAAAGCGCCGCTAAAGAATGCCTATTATTCAGCGGAGATGATCATCGGAAGTTACGGTCTCTATCGCCCGCAGGTCGATATGGGCGGAGCGCTGAACGAGAGCAAGACGCTCACCTATCGTTTCAACGGCATGTACGAGTCGGCGGGGAGTTACCGGGACGGCGTCAACACCGAACGTATTTTCCTCGCGCCGACCTTCGGGTGGGAGATGAGTGCACGCACGAACCTCCGTTTCGAGGCCGAATATATGTACGACAGGGCCCCGATCGATCGAGGCCTCGTCGCCTTCGGCAACGGAGTCGCCCCGATTCCCGTCTCCAGCTTCCTGGGCGATCCATCCCGCAAACTGGAAACCCATCACGGGAAGGCAACGATCACCCTCTGGCACGACATCAGCAGCCTGTTCCGGTGGCGAACCGCCTTCCGAACCGCCGTCACCAGCGGCCGCTACTCAAGCCTGGAATCCAACTTCCTGGTCGGAGCCGAAGGCGACGGCATCTTGAATCTGGCCAGGTATGAGATTCCGACGACGGTCCAGAGTCACTACTTGCAGAACGAACTCCACGGCAATTTCACCACTGGCTCGATCAAACATAAGACGATTATCGGTATCGAACTCGGCCGGGAAAACTCAGCCGCCACGGCCTCGGGAGATTTCGGCGGCGACACGAGCACGCCCGGAGCCTTCAGCTATATCAACATCTTCAATACAAACGATCGGCTGTTTCTGAATCCGGCCCTGACGAAATTCAGCGATGCCAGCACGCAAAACAACATCCTCGGCGCGTACTTCGGCGACCAAGTCGATGTGCTGGAGAACCTGCACGTGCACTTCGGCGGCCGGTTCGACCTCTTCGATCAAACCATCACCAATCATCCGGACGATTTCACCGCCACCAGAAGCCAGAACAGCCAAACCGATACGGCGTTCAGCCCGTCGGTCGGCATTGCCTATCAACCGGTGAAGCCCATCACGTTGTTTGCCAACTACACGGAATCGTTCGCTCCGCAGAGCGCCGGATCGCGAAGCATCAACGGTACCCTCTTCAATCCGGAACGCGGCAAATCCTATGAAGGCGGAATCAAGTACCAAGCCTTCGGAGGAAAGTTACGGTCCACGGTCGCCCTGTTCGACATCAAGAAAAGGAACGTGCTGACGGCCGATCCGCTCAACGGCTTTTTCTTCTCCGTTGCGACAGGAGAACAACGCAGCAAGGGTGTGGAGTTCGACATCGCGGGACAGATCCTGCCCGGGTGGGACATCATCGCGAACTATGCCTACATCGACACGCGTGTGACGAAGGATCTGCTCTTCGCCGAAGGCAGCCGCGCGCCGAACAGCGCCCTGCATCAGGGAAGCTTGTGGACCACCTACTTCTTCCAGGAAGGCATCGCGCAGGGATTCGGCGCCGGTATTGGGATGTACGCGCAAGGCAAACGGAACGGGATTTTCCAATGTCAGGACCCCGCCAATTGCCAGGCACCATTCGAGATGGCCGGGTATGTCCGGATGGACGCCGCGCTCTACTATCGCAAGCAGGAGTTCTTCAACAAGACCAACCTGCTCGCGGCCATCAACTTTACCAACGTACTCGACCACCGTTATTTCAGCGGTGCGCAGAACTTCCGGGAAATTGTCTACACCGGCGCGCCCTTTACGGCCATCGGATCACTCAAATTCGAGTTTCACTGATCGGGACAATACCGTGGGCCTTCTCCTCGAGGCGCGCGCCTGAAAAGGGTGCGCGCCTCGCATATGTACGCGGAGACAGGGAACGCCTTACACACGCCGGAATCTTTCTGTTGAATGGGCTACCGGGCCGCTTGCTTAAGTTGAGCCTTGAGATCGGCGTGGGAAATCACCACCAATTCCCCGCAACGGTGACACTTCACGACCAGACCCCGTTTTTCGAGGCGAGCCGTGAGTCGGCCGCAGACGCACCGTACGTCCTGACCGGAAGATGGGACTCGTGAGGTAGGGTTCATAACGTGATGGTCCAACGGCGCAGGGCAATCATCTCCTACAAGTACGACGTATGAGATCGCCGGAACCATACCTTCATAGGGCAGACCGGCAGCATTTCCGGAATTCGAACATTCACCCTGTCTCTCTGCGTCTGGTAGGGTCAGCCGGCTGTGATTCGGATATTTGGCGACACATATTCTGAGCGAACCTACATGCGTCGTAAGGATTCACATGTCTGACTGGTCGGAACGTCCAGACCTTGGCCCCCTCAGCCTGGCCTGCCCAACCGTGGACGAGAAGGCTCAGACGTCGACCGTCTCGCTTGACACGTTGATCGATTTTGTTCGAATCGAGCAGAATGAGTTGTTGCGCTTTTTTACCTGGAAGGTCAGGTGTCCGTCGGCAGCAGCGGATTTGGTGCAGGAACTCTATCTGCGTATCGTCACCCTGACGAACCCCGAGAGCGTGAGAAACCCGCGCAGCTTTCTCTACACCACCGCCAAACACCTGGCCATCGATTATTTGCGAGGACAGGAACGCGCCACCTTGCGGTCCACTCCGCTGGACCAGGCCGTGACCCTCCCGACGGATGCACCGGATGCTGAGACGACCGTTGATGCCAAACACCGATTGGCTTCGCTACTTCACGCCATCGACAGCATGCCGCCCAAACGGAGGGCCGTATTTATCATGTTCAAATTCGAGCAGAAGAGCTATCTGGACATTGCCCGAGAGCTCAACATTTCCGTCAAAACCGTCGAGCACCACCTCACAAAAGCTATGAGGTACTGCCGGGCCCGGTTTGAGGCGCTGCACCTAATCCACCACCAGTGAATGAACCGCCCTTGAGTCGTCCTCGTAATCGGACTATTCTCAGAGACCGCCGCCGCGTGACAGGACAGCCGGACGGATCATGCCCCACCCTGACGACATCGAGTCATCCCAACGTCTCACGGCAGAGCGTGCTTGGGAGGACGCGAATGCATGGCTGCTCCGCATTCATTCCGGAATGATGACGGAAGAGGAGCGACGGGAGTTTTCCGCCTGGCGAACCAGTGACCCTGCGCATGAGGCGCAGTTCAGACAGGCCGAACACTTCTGGCAGACACTGAATCGCCTGGCCGGCCAGGTCCAGCGCGATTCGCCCGTCACAGCGCATCGCTCCCCCAATGAATCTCTCTCGGTACCGAGTTCACCACCGCTCCCCTCTCGGTGGCGCGGGTGGGGAATGGCCGTTGCCGCCAGCCTGCTCCTAGCGACCCTCGGATTCAGCCTGTGGCCCAGCGTCGACTACTGGCTGGCCGATTACCATACCCGTCCGGGAGAACAGACATCGCTGTCGCTAGCCGATGGCTCCGTCGTGCACCTCAACACACAATCGGCGTTGTCCGTGTCGCTCACACCCGACCGTCGCAGCCTGTCGCTGAAGCAAGGGGAAGCTCTGTTCGAGGTCGCACATGACCCCGTCCGCCCCTTCGAAGTGGCCGTCGGCAGCGGCGTGGTTCGAGCGATCGGCACGGTATTTAATATCGACCGCCATGGGCGTGACACCGTCATCAGCGTCTTGGATGGCACGGTCCGCGTCCTACGCCGCGATCACTCGGTCGACGTGCACGCCGGCTCCCGCATCATCATCGAGGACGGAGGACGGGTCACGCACCCCGAACCCGTCAGCCTCCCCGGCGTCACCGCCTGGCGCCGGCATGAGCTGGTCTTCGACCAGATGCCGCTCCAAGAAATCGTCACGGAATTGAACCGGTATCGCGGCGATACCCTGTTCATTGTCGACGCTCGCCTTCGTGCCCAGCAGTTGTCGGGGAGCGTTTCCTTGGACGATCCCGTCCAATCCCTCGCCCTGCTGCAACGAGCCGCCCCGTTTCGCACGATCCAGTTGATGCCCTACCTCACGATCCTTACGCGCTGACCCCTGTTTCCGCAACGAGCCATCTGCGACGCTCCGCTCCACCCGCTCCTCAACCGTTTTGAGAATGATCGCACAAAATATTCTCAAGCAGTAGGGAATCGGACCCTTTCGGATCGTCCTTTGTGTGTCGTGATTCACTCGCATGCTGTATTCGTAGAAAGGAGAGGTTATGTACGTCATACCGAGGATGATCCTGGTCCTCCTGTGCGCGCTGGGTGTCGGTGCCGGCTTTTACGGCACGGTTGCCGCCGAGGAGCCCGCCTTGCGGGAAGAGCCGGTTGAATTCAACATCCCCCCGCAACCGCTCAGCCAGGCGTTGCGTGTTTTTCGTGATCAGAGCGGGATTCGATTCATTCACCGGGCGGAATTGATCCAGTCCGAGCAATCAGAGGGTGTCATAGGCCGATACGCATCCAGGGACGCCCTGTCGCTCATGCTCAAGGGAACCGGACTGGCCTACTACACAGCCGACGACGGAACGGTCGTGTTGGAGCGGGCTGCGACTTCCGGCGCCTCGTCTGCCGCGGCGGCACCGGCGGTCGCCGCGGGCACCCTCGGCCCCGAGGAACCGGCGGCGGCCTCAGGCGCGGAAGAAGCGGTCAAGGTGCCGCTGGTCGAAATCATCGGCACGTCCGAGAACGCCCTCGATTACATTCCCGGCTCGGGTCGTGTGATTACCAAGGAGACTATCGAACAAAACCATCGTCTGACCATCAATGAAGCCCTGCGCGAAGTGCCGGGCGTGCATGTCCGGGATGAAGACGGATTGGGCATCCGTCCCAACATCGGTATCCGAGGGTTGGACCCCACCAGGAGCCGCAAAGTGCACATCATGGAAGACGGCGTGCCGATCATGATGATGCCCTACGCCGATCCCTCGTCGTATTACTTTCCCCCGATCTTTCGTTTCGATCGGATCGAGGTCTTAAAGGGAAGCGGGCAGTTGCTCTACGGGCCGCAAACCATCGGCGGCGTCATGAACTTCATCACCCGTATGCCGTCCGCCAAGCCGGAAGGCAATTTTCAATTTTGGGGCGGCAACAACAACTACTTCAACACCCACTTCGACTATGGAGGCACCTGGGGCAAAAGCGGCTACATGGTGGACTATACCCACTATCAGAGCGACACCCCGCGGTTCACCAATGTCCGGGCCAAAGTGGACGACATCACCTTCAAAACCGTCCAGGAGCTGAGCGACCGGACTCAGATCATGGCGAAGTTCAATTACTACCGCGAGGATTCCGGCATCGGCTACCAGGGGCTGACCGAATCCGAATGGGGCTCGCCACGGGGCCAGGATAGGCAGACCCTCTTCAAGAACGATCACTTCGATTTCCGTCGCATGGGCGCGCACGTGGCGGTCAACCACATGTTCACCGCCAACTTGACGTCGACCACCAACTTCTTCGGTCATTACATGTCCCGCGACTGGACGAGACAGACGACGCAAGGAGTCAACGCCGACGGGAGCCTCAACGGCGCCTTGCAGTTCGGGAACGCCATTCCCGCCACCGCCTTCGGTGCTGTCCCCGGTGATGCGCGGTTCACCAATGAACGGGAATACTGGGTCTACGGGGTCGAATCGCGTTTCAAGTACGATCACTCGATTCTCGGAGTCAATGCAACGGCCGATTTCGGCGCGCGCTACATGTTTGAGGAATCGGATCGGAAGCAACTCCGCAATACGGGATCCGGTATCGGCGTCACCTCAAGCTGTTTTCTGGCCGTAGCCGGCTCCACCTGTTTGAACGAAAACAACCTGCGGACGACCAACGCCTATGCGCTGTTCTTCCAGGAACGTCTGATTTTCGGCAAATTCACGATCACGCCCGGCGTGCGCGTCGAGCACATCAATTACGACCAATACAATCGGCTCTCGAACAACGGCAACGGGTCCTTCGGGAAGGCGAATTTTACCGAAGTCCTGCCGGGAGTCGGCGTCACCTACGCACCGTTCAAAAACCACACGTTCTTCTTCGGCGCACATCGCGGCATGTCGCCGCCGCAGATTTCCGATGCCATCACCGGCACCGGAGCCGTCGTCGACCTGGGACCGGAATTGAGCTGGACCTACGAATTGGGGACCAGAGGCAACCTGGCGCACTGGGCCGGGTATGAATTCACCCTTTTCCAGATGGACTTCGACAACCAGATCATCTCGCAGTCGGCAGCAGGCGGCACCGGCGCCACCCTGACCAGCGCGGGGGAAACCAGGCATCGGGGCATCGAGTTCGCCAGCAGCTTGGACCTATGGGATGCATTCAAGGGGCGAGACAAGGAGCAGGATGTGACCCTCGATCTGAACTACACCTGGGTGGCACAGGCCGAGTTCATCGGTACGCGCAACAGCTCGATCACCGGTGCGGCGCTCCTCCCCACGGAGGCGGCGGTCGTGAGCGTGAGCGGCAACCGGCTCCCCTACTCGCCCAAACATCTGCTGACGGCGGGAATCGGGTATACCAACCGGGCATTCGGCCTCGGCACGTTCAATGCCAGGTTGGAAGCGCAGTGCATCAGCGATCAATTCGGGGATGACCGGAACCTCGTCGCCCCGACGGCAAACGGACAACGGGGTATGGTCCGGGGATGGTGCATGATGAACGCCTCGGTCAACCAGTATGTGAAGAAGATCAACACGACCTTCTTCTTCGTCGCCAAGAACATGCTGGATCAAGCCACCATCATGGATCGGACCCGCGGCATCTACCCCGGCCTCCCGGCGCTCTGGCAAGCCGGCGCCAAGTGGACGTTCTAGACTCCCCCCACGTGACCCCTCGTCCGCCGCTTGGTCGGACGGGGGGTCTCCCCTCTTACCCAATCACCACGACCGCGTGAACCGACGAGGTCGCATCCATTCGGTCAGGTGTGGTTTCCGGCCCGTCGTACGTCTCATATAGTAGGACCGACGCAGGTGCTCCGGCTTCGTGTGCCGCTCCGGCATCAATGAGCACAAACACCGCGACGAAGGGACGATATGATCGTACAAGAACTCAAACCGGTCCGGCCTCGTTCGGGGGCGCAACGGCCGACCGCTGGGCATCCGGCCCCTGTCGCCGACGCGCCTTCCTCGTCCCGCCGTGCATGGAAAAAACTCTGGCTCCGCCTCCACTTGTACGTGGGTTTGTTTGGAGGGGCGCTGTTCGTCCTGACCAGCCTGACCGGCAGCCTGCTGGTGTTCTACAAGACCCTCGATGAATGGCTGAATCCGGAGCAGGTGATCCGAACGGTCGGAACCGATCAACCGCTGAGCGACATCGTCGCGGGGGCCAGGACGGCACATCCGGATTGGTCTCCTCCAGATACCCTGATCTTTCCGCTCCACGAACGGGATACGTTCCATGCCTGGTTCAAGGATCCTGCTGCCGCCGCTCCCGAAGAGCGCTGGCATGTCGTCGCCGTCGATCCTTCGACTGCCCGCCCCCTCAGCGACCGGCAATGGGGCAACTTCTTCGTCTCGTTCATCTACGAACTACATCAAGAACTGCTCCTGGGAAAACCGGGCGAGGTCTTCGTCGGCATCCTGGCCCTCTTGCTTCTCCTCTCGATCGGAAGCGGCCTTTATCTCTGGTGGCCGAGTCCGGGAAAGCTCCGTCGTGCCTTGACGTTTCAGGCCGACGGGAGCCTCATCCGGAAACACTATGACCTGCATAAGCTCACCGGCCTGGTCGGAGCGACGCTCCTCGCGCTGTTGGCCCTGACGGGATTCTATTTGGAGTTTCCCGACGCCGTCACCACGGTCGTGCAATGGTTCTCGCCTGTTCGAGAGACCGGACCAGAGAATCAACCGCGGTCCGAGTTCACCGCTGGGGTGTCGAAAATTCTACCGGAACAGGCCGTCGCGATCGCCCACGCCGCCTTCCCCGATGCTCGTCCGATGTGGATGGGCCTGCCGCAGCATGAGCGGGACAGTTATTCCGTCGGGCTCAGACAACCGGAAGAGGTCCGTGAGGCAGGTGGGCAAACCGAAGTCTGGATCGATCAATACAGCGGCGCGGTGCTGCGGGCGCAGGACTGGCGGGAGTTCACCGGCGGGGAAACGTTTCTCGCCTGGCTGTTCCCGCTGCATAACGGCGAAGCGTTGGGATTGATCGGCCGCTGGCTCATCCTCGCCGCCGGGCTCATGCCGCTATTGCTGTACGCAACGGCGTTGCGGATGTGGTGGTTGAAACGAGACGCCCATCGGCGTCGCCGGGAAGGTTAACGGACCAAGGCTTTCGCCCCGGTTGAGCGGCAGTCGGCACACAACCCGTAGAGCTCCAGCTTCTGCGCGGTCAGGTGAAATCCATTCGCGATGGCGATCTGCTGCCGGAGCTGTTCGATGGTCGGATCCTCGAATTCGACGATGTGCCCGCATCCCGTGCAGATGAGATGATCGTGCGCCCCTTTGGCGAACAGATTATCGTACTGGGTTTCTTCGCCGAAACGTCGAGCCTGCGCAAAGCCTTTGTCGCACAACACTCGCATCGTCCGATAGATCGTATTCAACGGGGCACGATGGCCCTGCCGATTGAGCCGGCGATACAACTCACGGATCGTGATGTGCTCCTCCTGCAGAAAGGCCTGGACGATGCGTTCACGTTGCAGGCTCCAATTCAGCCGCGTCCGGCCGAAACTGGTCCGAATGCGCTGAATCCCCTCGTCTAACCGCCGCTCCTGCCGGTTGCTTCGAGACAACCTGGTCACGACTTTCATTCGGCGCTTCTCCTGGGTTGTCGAGGTCGGCAGACAGCCTGCCCGCATCGCCTCCTGTTGATAAGACGCACGAGCCGACCATCTCCATACCCAGACAAATGGCTAGGGCCGAATGGGTCGGGAAAATGAGCATTCCCATTCGGACTCCGAGGCCCCTACTATCCACCGCATGTCGGAATTGACACAGCACGACCTGTCGGCGTTGGTCCGCGATCACGGGCCGGATCTGCAGCAGTTCCTCGCCCGGCGCTTGGGTTGCGTCGACACGGCCAAGGATCTCGTGCAGGACACGTTTGTACGGGTGCTGCAGAACCGGCCCAGCGAAGTCCTTGGTAACCCGCGCGCATTCCTGTTCCGGGTGGCGACGAATTTGCTTATCGATCACCACCGCCGTCAGCAACATCGGGACACCCTGACACTCGATGACCCTGAGCGACCGATCGACCAGGCGGACCACCGTCCTTCCATTGAACGAGTCGTATGGTCGAAGCAGCAGGTAGCACGCCTCCAACAGGCCATTGAGGAGCTTCCCCCGAAGTGTCGCCAGGTGTTCCTCCTTATCACATTTCACCACCACACCCATGCGGAGGTGGCGGCCACACTCGGCATCTCCCAGAGTACGGTCGTCAAGCACATGATCAAGGCGGTCGACTTTTGCCGCACCAGGGTCGACAGGCCGTAAGGCAGATCTCATGTCCGCATGGATGTTCAGCCACCGTGAGGCGTCTTTACTGTATGGGGATCCGGTTGAGACGCCAACGTGACAAGGCCGCAGCCGTGGCGCTACCATGACCCACCCGATGGGCACACCAGAACCCAACCGCGTCGCGTCAACCGCATCTGCGTGGCTGGTCCGGATTGAAACCGGCACCGTCACGGCCGACGAGCGTCGGCGTTTTGCCGAATGGCTGGCGGTAGACCCGGCTCATCGCGCCGCCTATCGTGAAGCGGAAGACTTCTGGCGCTCCTTGGATGGCCTGAGCCAGGAGGATATCCGCAAACTGGATCGATACCTGCCTCACGCGTCGAACTCCGGGAGGGCCAGGCCGACGCATTCCTGGCAGCGATTCACGGCCATGGCCGCCTGCGTTCTGCTGTTCGCGGGTGCCGGACTCTGGTTCGCGCTCGTCGACTGGCCGCGCGGTGACTATCGCACCGCAGTGGGAGAGCAGCGCACCGTTGCGCTCGCCGACGGCTCGACGGTGCAACTCAATACCGACACGGCGCTGTCGGTCTCCATGACCGATGACACACGCCGCCTCACCCTCCATCGCGGGGAAGCCTTCTTCACCGTCGCCCCGGATCGGGCCCGCCCTTTCGAGGTAACGGCCGGCGAGGGCACCATCCGCGCCTTGGGCACAGCGTTCAACGTCAGAACGGACGGTGACCGCACAACGGTCGCGGTGTCCGAGCACAGCGTACGCGTTCGTCTGGCGCACGAACCGTCCATCGACGTCGAGGCCGGCGAACAGCTTCGTTACCAACCGAGCGGATGGCTTGGATCGGTGGAACGAACCGACCTCACCCGCACCCTGGCATGGCAGCAACATCGCCTCATGTTCGAGAACCGGCCGTTGCCGGAAGTGCTGGAGGAAGTCGCCCGGTATCGTTCAGGTCGGTTTGTCTTTCTGCGCGATCAGTCACTCAACAAACTGTTGGTCACCGGGTCCTTCGATACCGAGCGACTGGACCGCTTCCTCCCCGCCCTCGAAGAAAGCCTCCCGATCCGTATCGTGACCTTCGCCGACCGCGTCATCCTGCTCTACCGCAGCCGCATCACACAATCGTAAATTTTTCCGTCCACACTAGACCTTGTTCTTCGTCCGTCCGTCGTAGTGAGTGAGCCGCGCGTCGACTCACTCATCTCTAGCATCACGACGGAAAGGACCCGATATGTTCGTCACATTGTGCTTCTGGGGCTTGCTGATGATCTCCGCAGCGCCGAACCTCTGGGCGCAGGACAACCCCGCGCCTGCCTCATCCTCAAGGACGTTCGCCATCACGCCGCAGCCGCTCTCCTCCGCCTTGCTGCAGTTTTCCAGCATGACGCAGATCGAGTTGCTCTACGATGCGGCCATGACGCGCGAGATCGCGACGCAGGGTGTCTCGGGCGACTACGCGCCTGAAGAGGCCCTCCGGATTCTCCTCCGGGATACGGGGCTGTCCCCGCGCACCACGACATCGGGCAGCATCACGCTCGAACGGATGTCCGCCCCCCACTCCCTGTCTTCAAGCGGTTCGCCGAGCCTCGCGGCGGCACCTGAGCCCTCCCCTCGACCGGCCGCACAGCAATCGGTGAAAGTTCCCGAAATCGTCGTGAAGGACATCCATGAGCGAGCCGACGATGCCCAGACCTATGTCGCCGAGGAATCCACAACGGCCACCAGGACCGACACGCCGATTCGCGACGTGCCGCAATCCATTCAGGTGATCACGCGCAAGGTGATCGAAGAACAACGCACGTTCCGGCTGCAAGACTCGTTGCAAAACGTGTCGGGCATCAATGCGACGGAGTCTGCCGCCTCGCTCTACGATTCATTGATCATTCGCGGATTCGACGCCACCTCGCGCAGTTACTTCCGCAACGGCCTACTCGATCCATTCGCCCAATTTACGGCCTCAGACACCTACAATGTTCGCCGGCTGGAAGTGCTGAAGGGGCCGGCCGCCGTCCTGTACGGACAGGGAGATCCAGGCGGCGTGATCAACATCGTGACCAACAAGCCGTTTCCGAACGCAGCTTATTCGGCCAATGTGACATTGGGTAATTTCCACTTCTACCGCTCGGAACTTGACGCCACCGGCCCGCTCAACGCCGGCCGGACAGTCCTCTATCGGTTGAACGTGGCAGGGCAGAAGGCCGGCAGTTTTATGGACTACGCCAATCGCGATATGGCGGCCATTGCGCCGAGCATCACGTGGCTCATGAGTTCGCGGACCACGCTGACCGTAGAAGCCGATTACCTGCGGCGCTGGAGCAACGACCCGTACGGCCTCCCGGCACAGGGCACGTTCCTGCCGAATCCCAACGGCACGATCCCGCGCAATCGCGCGACCACCCTGGGCGACTTCAGCACGTTCAACCGCACCTCCTATCGCTTCGGTTACGACCTGACGCATCAGTTCAACGACAAGTGGTCTCTGCGTAACGCGTTTCGGCATACGATCGCGGAAGACGACCGAAATAATCTCTACGCTGGATTCGGCGGTGTCCTCGAACCGGATTTCCGGACCATCCAGCGCTTTCAGGTTCTGCAGCCAGGAGTCGCCAGGCGGCATGCCAATTCGATGATCACGAACCTGGTCGGGCATGTCCGATTGTTCGACATGGAGCACACGCTCTTGACCGGTGTGGAGTTGCGCCAGGAGAAAACCGACCAGTCGATCTACACCGTGGCCGACGCTCCTCCCTTGGATCTCTTCGCTCCCGACTACTCGCTGCCTCCGCTCCCCTTCACGGGAGATCGCGTGAGCTTCCGGGCGGACAACAAGACCGCCGCCATGTACGTGCAGGATCAGGTGACGATTCTCCCGAACCTGAAATTTATGGGCGGTCTGCGCGTCGATTATGTGCACCAATTTCAACAATCCGTGGGTGAGCCGCAGCAGACCTCGGACAATCACGCAGTCAGCCCGAGACTCGGGCTCGTCTACCAACCGATCGAACCGGTCTCCCTTTATACATCCTGGACCAAAGGCTTCCAGCCCAGTTCCGCCGCGTCCTTCAACCCGAACGGCGAGCTGTTCAAGCCGGAACGATCGACGCAGTACGAAGTCGGCGTGAAGACCTTCTTGCTCGACAACCGCGTGTCGGCCACCTTGGCCTGGTTTCACCTGACCCGTGAAAACCTCGTGACGCCCAATCCCGACCCGGCCCTCGCGCTGCAGGGCTTCTCGGTCCAGACGGGAGAGCAACGCAGCCAAGGCATCGAATTAGATATCACCGCGCAGCTGATGCCCGGCTGGAACGTCATCACCGGGTATGCCTACACCGACGCCGAGGTCACCAAAGATAACGATACCACGCTGGTGGCCAAACGGCTGGCCAACGTGCCCTATAACAAGTTCACCCTGTGGTCGACCTACCACGTCCAGGATGGACCGCTAAAAGGTTTCGGCGTCGGTGGAGGGCTCTTCGCCTACACGAGCCGCAATGCCTCGATCTTCGGCGACCAAACCGAGATGCCTGGCTACATCCGCGCCGATGCGGCCCTCTACTACAATCATGACCTGCAGAAGGGCAACTGGGTGGGGGCAAAGAGCGCGCATCTTTCCCTCAATCTGAGAAACCTCCTGGATCAGCGGTACGTCGCCACCTCCTACAATGGTTCGAGCACATTTTTCTACGGCGAGCCGCGAACCGTGTTGGCCACCGTTGGATTGAGGTTCTAAGCCATGTCGCCGATCTGGATGGGGCTGGGACTGCTGCTGGCGCTCCTGGCCGGCTGCGCCGAAGGCCGGTGGGTGCAGGCGGGTAAGACCGAGGCGCATACGCAGGGAGATTGGGAGGAATGCAAGGCGGAGGTGCTTTCAGGGCAGGAACATCAGAAAGACACCATGGCAGGAGGCATCAACCTGAGCGGATGCATGCAGGTGAAAGGGTATCGCTATGTCGAAGAGCCGGCCGGCCCGCCGACCTCTCGGCCGTCTCCGGAGTAGTGCTGTCCAGCTGATCAAACTCTATCTTTGGTGGAAAAAGCGGTCGCTATCGGAGGAGCAGTTCTTGGCCGAGGAGGAGCCCAAGGACACACTCGTGATGATATCGGAGGTAGGCAGCTGATCCGATGAGTTGCGCCCTTCCCGTCGGCCAGAACCGGGGAATTCCTGGCGAGCGTGATCACTGCGTTCGGGCTGCTTTCTGCCCTAACGGGTGATGGTCATTTGCCGAAAGAAACTATCCGCTACGGACACCGATCTGCTTTCGCATCCAACGGACCAGGTCCACCTTTGCCATGTTCCCTGCCGCGACCCGTCGCGTCACGGTTTCGAGGTCTTTGGGAGAGACCGTCAGCTCGACGCCGTTGTGATCGAGAAAGACAAACACCGCCATTACGGCCGCCCGTGTATTCCCATCGATAAATGGATGGTTTTGAGCGGTGTGGAACAGATAGGCCGCGGCCATGGCGGCTGAATCCTCGTGCAAATAGGCTCCACCGAATTGTTGGCGAGGCATGGCGACGGGTGCATCGAGAAGGCCGTGATCTCTTATGCCTTCCATGCCGCCCTCGTGGTCAATAGCGCCGGCGTGTATGATCACCACGTCTGCCACGCTGAGAAAGACCATCTCTTTCACCGGATCAGTCCGCCAACCGTTTGAGCATCGGCCCGTACCGGCGACGCATCTTCTTCAGCGACTCTTCAACCTGCTCTCGACCTATTCCAACGTTGGCCGGCGTGATGACGAGCGCATTGCCGCTGAGCGTGAGTTGAAGCGGGGTCTCCGCTGTGATGCCGAGCGCTTCCATCATCGGCTTTTCGATGACCAGCGCCATGCTGTTCCCGTGCTTCTGAAGCGTTTTGATCATCGCGCACCTCCGTTTGCACACTGTTAGAACATGACCGTCTCGATGTCCAGGAGTGTCTGCAAGTATAGTCGCTCCCTCCTGTCGAGACATCTGCTCCCTCTCCTGGGTTGCACGGGAGGGCGATTTCCCCACCTCTCCACAACCGGGTCCCGTCTTCCCGGGTTGGGGTTTTCATCTCTCGTCCGTCATCCCTGTTCAGGAAAGACGCATACTTTTCTGGAGAGTAGACATGGCCCTTGCGGCCCAGGCCGATTATCATCCGCTCAAGGCTCAGCCCACCGAGCAAGGACCTACCTCAACCATGGAATCCCCTCCGAGCCAGCGCACGCTCGGCGAGTGCACCGGATATTATCGTGAACTGTTGAGCTTCCTGACGGCCAAGCTCCGTTGTCCGCACGAGGCGGCGGATGTGGTTCAGGAAGTCTTCGCGCGACTCTTCGCCCTCGAGAACCCGGACGTGATTCGCCACCCGCGTGCGTTTCTCTATCGCATCGCCCGCAACCTTGCGCTCGACGCGAATCGCAAATCGTCAGTGCGCAATCGCTACCTCATCGATCTCGGCGAACTGGAGGACGCGCCCTCCGCCGCGCCGCCTCCGGACCACCTGCTCGAAGGAAGTCAGCTCAGGCGCGCACTGGATCAGACCATCGCGGACATGCCTGCCCGCCGGCGCGACGTATTTATGCTCTACCGCTTCGCCGGCATGAAGCAGGCGGAGATTGCCGAAAAGCTGGGAATTTCCACCACGATGGTGGAACGGCATCTCATGAAGGCGATGGCGCAATGCAAACAACGATTACACTCGCACCGATGACCGCCCTCGTAGCGAACCGAGGCACCGAACAGCCATGAGCGAGTCCGTAAACCGATTCGAGACTGCCGCAGACGCTGCGCTTCGTTGGTTTCTCCGCTTGCGCGAACCGGGCGCGTCCGGCGAAGACGGACGGGCCTTCGAACGATGGCTCGCCGCCGACCCTGCCCACCAAACCGAGTTTCTCGCCGTCCAGGCGACGTGGGAGCAGTTGGATGCCGTCGCGGCGCAACCGAGTCGGACATTGCAGCACTGCCTTCGCCACGCGCTGAATATCCAGGCAACTCCACAGGCCACACGTCGCCGGGAAGTCCTCAGACTGGTCATGGCGGTGGCGGCCACGATCCTATTGGTGAGCGGTACGGCTTGGTGGTGGTCCTCCCTCGCAGTCACAGAGAACACCTATCAGACCGCAAAGGGCGGGCAACAAACCGTCACCCTCTCCGATGGCACGATTCTGGATCTGAACACCGAGAGCCGCGTCACGGTACGCATGTCGGGAAACGATCGTCAGGTGATTCTTCACAGGGGCGAGGCCTATTTCACGGTCGCGAACGATCCGGCCCGGCCGTTCGAAGTCGTCGCACTCGATGGGCACATCCGCGACATCGGCACGCAGTTTTCGGTCTACCGGCAGGCCGAGCGCGTGCTGGTAGCCGTCGAGAGCGGAGCCGTCGACGTATCCCTTCCCCCCATCGGCAACGAATCTTCACAACCTCATGTGCTGAACCCCGGAGAACGCGCCACCTACACCACCTCCGGCGAGTGGACACGGCTCGATCGGGTCGACCCGCGACGCGTCGCCGCCTGGCGGCAGGGTACCCTCCGGTTCGACCGGATCCCATTGAGCGACGCCATCCGGGAAGTCGAGCGCTACTGGAGCGGACGGATTCTCCTGGCCGATCCCGCCCTGGGAGCCATCTCCGTTAGCGGGGTGTTCAACCACCGGAAGCTCGACGAGTTTTTCACGGCGCTGCCGACCATCATCCCGGTTCACGTGACCCATCGTGACGGGGACATTGTCCTCAGCGCCTCGAGATCGTCCGTGCGTCCACAGTAACCCTCAGAATTTTCCTGTGCAGAGGTTGGGGTACCGCTCCTTCGCTCGTCTTCTGTACAGATCCAACGACACGTTCACCACCACAGCACTACGCGAGGGAGCACGACGATGATCGCGAGAACATGCGATGCCGTATCAGACACGCGAGCCACGGTAAGCCGGTGGCTTCGCACACTCGTTCGCATCTTGCCGGCCGTTCTGGCGATCACGGGCCTGGCCGCTGCCCAGGGCGCCGCTCAAGATACGGTGTGGCCGTTCGATATTCCCGCGCAGTCGTTACCCGCAGCGTTGGATGCCTTTGCGGAACAGGCGCATGTGCAGATGTTGTATAAGGCCGACAGCGTGCGGGATCTGCAGTCCGCGCCGGTCTCGGGGCAATTGTCGCCCGAACAGGCGCTCCACCAACTGCTGCAAGGCACGGGACTGTCGTTTCAGTCGGGCGGCCCGAACACCATCACCGTCGCGCCCACGACGGCGGCCCCGAACGACGACACCGCGCCGCAGGCACTTGATCGTCCTCGCACGGAGAAACCGGTCAAGGTGCCCGAGATCCTGGTGAAGGATGTGCAGGGACGCGAAGGCGAGGCGTCTTACGTCGCCGAAGCGACGAGCACCTCCACCAAGAGCGATATCCCGTTGATCGAAACGCCGCAGTCCATCAGCGTGATCACTCGCGCCCGCATGCAGGCGCAAGAAGTCAACTCGGTCGCGGAGGCGCTGCGCTACACACCCGGCGTACAAGCCGAACCGTTCGGCTTCGAGCCCCGCTTTACCTTCCTGAGATTTCGCGGATTCGACGCCACGCAGAACGGACTATTCCGGGACGGGCTGCAGCTACGCAACCCCGGCTTCGCGGTCAGTTACAATCTTGAGCCCTACGGCGCGGAAGAGATCGACGTGCTGCGCGGCCCGGCCTCATTTCTCTATGGGCAGGGCAGCCCCGGCGGATTGTTGAACTACATCACCAAGCGACCGACCCGGGAATCGTTGCGCGAAGTGCAATTCCTGACCGGGAACTTCGGCCGGTACGAAGGCCGGTTCGATTTCGGCGGGAAGCTGAACGACAGCGACGTGTTGTCCTTCCGGTTGACCGGGCTGTTCCGCGAAAGCGGCACGCAGCTCGATCAGGTGCCGAACGATCGCATCTTCATCGCGCCCTCCGTGACCTGGCAGGCGGCGACGCATACCCAAGTCACTTTCTTTGCGCACTTCCAGAAAGATGAACTCAAATCGTCTCAGGCCTTGCCGGCCGAAGGCTCACTGCGCTTCAATCCGAACGGCAGAATTCCGGTGTCCCGGTTTACCGGCAACCCCGATATCGACAAGGAAAACCGGACCGAATCGTCCGTCGGTTACGAACTCCTGCACCGGTTGTCTCCGGACTGGAAAGTGGTGCACAAACTCCGCTACAGCATGACGGAACTCGATCTCATGAACACATTCAGCAGCAGCTTCGGACTGGACAGGCGCACCGTCGGCAGAGGCGCGTTCGGCTCGCTGGGCAAACTGAATGCGTTGACCATCGACAATCAGGTGCATGGAAAGTTCTCCACCGGTCCGTTTCAGCATCAAGTGCTGGGTGGACTGGACTTTCAGCGGATCACGGTGGACTTGCGGCAAACCTTCGGGGCAGCCTCCGACATCGATATTTTCAATCGATTCGACTATGGCACCCCTTTCTCGTTGCCTCCCGTATTTCTGAATCAGCGAGTCACTCAACTTCAGACCGGCGTCTATTTGCAAGATCAGGTCAAGCTCTATGACCATTGGCTGTTGACGCTCGGCGGCCGGCACGATTGGGCAAGCGACGAAACACAGGACCGGACAACGGGCGCGCCGGGCAGAAGTCAGGCGGACCGCAAAGCGACCGGCCGCGCCGCTCTGACCTATCTGTTCGACAACGGCCTGGCTCCCTACATCAGCTATTCGACCTTTTTTCTTCCGGCGATCGGCGTGAACTCGAATGGACAGGCCTTCACGCCGGAAACGGGCCGCCAGTACGAACTGGGTATCAAGTATCAAATTCCCAGGACACGCACCTTCTTGACCGCCGCCCTGTTCGACTTGACGCGCGAAAACTTCCTCCAGACCGATCCAAGCACCTTTCTGCAGGTACAGCGGGGAAAAGCGCGTTCCCGCGGTCTGGAGTTGGAAGGTGTGGCGAGTTTCGACTCCGGGGTGGACGTGATCGCCTCATTTACCATCTTGGACAACGAAGTCAGGGAGACCGCCAACCCGCTCGAAAAGGGTAAACGGCTGCCGCAGACACCGGGGCAGTTCGGATCGTTATGGGTCAAATATACGCTACCGGACGGGAACTTGAAGGGCTTGGGGATCGGCGGCGGAGCGCGGTATACCGGGTATACCTACGGCGACGAAGCCAACACCTTCCGCGTCCCCAGTTATGTCGTCGGGGATGCCGTGATCGACTACACCTGGAAGCACTATCGGTTCGCGCTGAACGTCAACAACATTCTCAACCAGGATCAGTTCGGCTGTTTCGACCGGGGCGCCACCTTCTTTTGCAGCTTCGGCGAGCGGCGCACCATGGTGGGCAGCGTCACCTATCGATGGTGAGACACTTCCATCGGACGTGACGAGTACGGGAAGACTCCCCAACGATCTCCAAGCCCGTATGATTCCCGGCGGCTCGTCGGGACTCATGCGGGCCAATCCTTGTGCGCGCCCTACATGTGCACCTGCCGGCCGTCGACATGGCATGTTCGCTCCTCACACCGTTGCTCTGCTGTGCCGAACAGGGTAGCGTGCAATCCATGCTTCAGGAATCCGAACATGGCCGCCAGCCCCTCCCCGCGTATAGACTCCCCCCGTTTCTCACACCAGGGGGTTCCCGGCGAGTATGGATGAGCGCAACGATTCAGTTCCCCTCCCGGCCGTCCTCGAACAACATTACAGCGAGTTGACCAAGTTCCTGACTCAACGGCTCGGCTGTCCGACCCTCGCCCGGGAGCTCATCCACGACACCTACATTCGAGTGCGGAGCCTGAAACAGCATCCATCCCTTGAAAATCCGCTCGCCTATTTGTATCGAATCGTGATCAACTTGGCCCGTGACGAGCGGCGACAGGCCGGGCGCCGCGCGCAGCATCTGAACCAGGACTCCAATATGGAGGACCTGCCGGATGCACGACCCAGTATCGAATCGGAGATCGACGGACATCGAGAGTTGCGATTGCTGCAACAAGCGGTCGACGAACTACCGCCGCGCTGCAGGGAGGTCTTCGTGTTGAGAAAGTACCATGCGCTGGAGCAGGCGCTGATCGCCGAGCGGCTGGGCATCTCACGAAGTATGGTGGAGAAACATCTCCGCAAGGGCTTGGTCTATTGCCGTCAACGGGTGAAAGAGCTCGGCGGATCATGACAATGGCGAACGAGCTTGAGGAACAGACGGCGTCCGCCGACGAAGCGGCCCGCTGGGTCGTACGAATGGACGCAGGCCCGCTGCCCGCCGAGGAACAGCGTGAATTCGAGTCCTGGAAAGCATCCAGCCCGTCACATGAGCGGGTGTTTCAAGAAGTCGCCGCCTTGTGGAGCACGTGCGACCGCCTCCCTGAACATTCCGGGCCACAGACCGTGCCGGCACCGGGTCGCTGGACTCGCCAGGCCACTACCTACGTTCCCACAAGGTGGGCTGTCGGCGTGGCCGCGGCGCTCTGCGCCTGCAGTGTGCTTTGGATGACCGGCGGGCTCCCTCTCCTGGACGCAGACTACAGCACGCCGACAGCCGAACAGCGACGGGTCACCTTGTCCGACGGTTCGTTCGTTCATCTGAACACGAATAGCGCGATCGCCGTAGCGATGACCCCGGCCCGCCGCGAAGTACGACTTCTGAAAGGGGAAGCGATGTTTGCCGTGTCACCGGATTCGGCCAGACCGTTCCACGTCGTGGCCGGCGACCTTGTCAGCACAGCACTTGGAACGGAGTTTATCGTGCGGCGCCGGGAAGACCAGGTCACCGTCACGGTGCTGGACCACCGCGTCAGGGTGACGACGACGCAACGCGACCTGCTGCTAGAGCCGGGTCAACAAGTGGCGTATGCCCCCCGTCAAGGAATGAGCGCCGTGCGCCACGCCGATCTACGCGCAGCCGCCGCTTGGCAACGCGGCAAGATCATCTTCGAAGGGCAACCGCTCGGGGAGGTGATCGACGAGTTGAATCGATACCACCGCGGCCAGATCTTTCTCGTGGATTCCCACCTTCGCGCCCTGCGAGTCAACGGCGTGTTCCAGATAGACAATCCTGTTCAAGTGGTCGACGCCTTAGAACAGTCTCTGCACATCCGTTCCACCCGCTTCTCCCGGTATCTGATCTTACTGCATCGGTAGCGCCGGCCTTCCGGCTCATTGTTGTCGAAAAAAATCGCGCGCGCGACATCCTTTTCGTTCTGCTCTCGGCGTCATGGTTAGTGGAGAACAGAGCCGTGAGACAACGTGAAGGAGTCGTTATGACCGATGTTCCGCTCGAAACTCGTCCAACTAAACAAGCACCACGATCGAAATACGCGCGAATGGGTCTCTGCTGCCTGGCATTGTTGCTGATGTTCGGAGAGGCATGGTCGGGAAAGGACTGGGCGCGCGCTCAGGAGCCGCGGGCCCGGCATTTCGAGATTCCGGCCGGCGGGCTGGCGGCAGCGCTCAATCGGCTGGCCGATGAGACCGGGTTACAGTTGGTGTACGACACCCAATTGGCCGAATCTCATCGCACCGGCGGTGTGTCGGGTGACTATACCGTGGACGCGGCGATCCGGCAGTTGCTGATCGGAACGCCTCTCAATCATCGATTTGTCAATGAGACGACCGTGACCCTCCAACCCACCGCCTCCCCAATGGCGCCACCTCCGACCGTTGCACCCCTTCCTCCCGAGGCGGTACCCGAGAAGGCGCAGGATTCCAGGGATCGGACACGCAAGAAGCCGGTCAAAGTGCCGGAAATTGTGGTGAAGGACATCAAGGAGCGGGATGAGCACAATTATGCCGCCGATGAGTCCTCCAGCGCTACAAGAATCGCTGTGCCGATCGAAGACATTCCGCGCTCGATCGGCGTGGTGACTCGCCAGGTCATGGAAGATCAGAAAGTGATTCGCATGAATGACGCGTTGCGGAATGTGAGCGGCGTGTATCAGTCGCAGTCGGCAGGCGGGCGAGGCGGCGAATTTACGATTCGAGGGTTTGCGACCAACTTAAACGTGTTCAAGAACGGCTTTCGCGATGATGGCACATTCGGCACCAAGGTCCCCTACGACGTCATCAATCTCGAGAGTATTGAGGTTGTGAAGGGGCCACCGTCCTACTTGTATGGGCGATCGGATCCGGGAGGCATTATCAATCAGGTCACGAAGGCCCCGCTGAAACATCGATACGCCGCCACGGAGTTGATCGTGGGTAACTACAATCTGTACCGCCCCACGATCGATGTCGGCGGGCCGCTGAACGAAAGCAAAACGTTGACCTATCGGTTCAATGGCTTGTACGAATCGTCGGAGAGCTTCCGAGAGGGGGTAAAGACCGATCGTGTCTTTCTCGCGCCGACCATCGGCTGGGAGATCGGGCCGCGGACCACATTTCGATTCGAAGGCGAATACGTCTATGACAAGTCGCCGATCGATCGAGGGATCGTTACGCTCGGGAATGCCCCGGCGTCTATTCCCATCGGACGATTTCTCGGCGATCCGACCAGACGACGGGAAACCAATGCGGGCAAGGCCACGCTGATCCTGCTGCATGATTTGAATGCTCAGTTGCGGTTGCGCAGTGCCTTTCGTACTGCAGTGACTCAAGAACGGTACTCAAGCCTCGAAGCCTCGAGCCTTGATGAGACGACAGGCATTCTTGCATTGGAGCGCAACGAATTGCCCTCGATCAACCAGAGCCACTACTGGCAAAATGAACTGTTAGGAACATTCACGACCTGGTCGATCAAACACAAGACAATCCTTGGCATCGAGCTTGGACGAGAGGTGCAGTCACAGCAATTCCGAGGAGATTTTGGAGCGCTGGGAAGTTCTATCAATATATTCAATCCTGCGCAGCGCCTCTTCGCCGATGGCCCGCTTGATTTGGCCGGTAATTTTCTCAGCACAAACAGTATTCTTGGCGGCTATGCCGGGGATCAGATCGATCTTCTACCCAACCTGCACGTACATCTGGGTGGACGTTACGATGTGATCGAGCAGAAAGAGAGGAGTCGACCGGATGATTTCGATCCGACCACACGAGGGACGAATACCACGGAAACCGCCTTCAGTCCCTCGATCGGAGCCGCCTATCAGCCTTGGCCGTGGGTCTCGATCTTCGCCAATTACACGGAATCCTTCGCCCCTCAGTTCGCGGGAGCGCGCAGCTTCACCGGAAGCATTTTTCGACCTGAGCGCGGAAAAGCCATCGAAGGCGGTCTAAAATTTCAGACGGCGAATGGGCGGCTTCGTTCAACTCTCGCCGCCTTCAACATCACGAAGAAAAATGTCTTGACGACCGATCCCGTCAATGGCCCCGTCTTCTCGGTCACCGCCGGCGAGCAGCGCAGCCGGGGGTTCGAATTCGACCTGAACGGCGAGATTTGGCCTGGGTGGAACGTGATCGCGACCTACGCCTATACGGACGCGCAGGTCACGGAGGACAATACCTTTGCCGTCGGCAGCAGGCTCGCCAATGTCCCGCGCCATCAGGGCAGCTTATGGACGACGTACTTTCTGCAGGAGGGACCCGGCAAAGGATTTGGAGCAGGGGTCGGCCTGTATGCCCAGGGGCGTCGAGAAGGAATCATCGCCTGCCGGAACCCTGCCGATTGCGGTGAGCTCTTTCAGATGGCAGGTTTCGTGCGGTTGGACGCCGCGTTGTACTATCGAAAGCCGGACATCTTCGAAAGGACCAACCTCCTGGCCGCGATTAATTTCACCAACCTACTCGATCAGCGATATTTTATCGGCTCTCAGTTTTCCGGATTGTCCCTCTATCCCGGCGCGCCGCTGACGGTGATCGGCTCGCTCAAGTTTGAGTTCTATTGAATGCCTGAACCAGGGACCAACGAAGGCGGTTGCGGGAAAGGGCGTGCGACGGCATGATTCCAACACGAGGCTGGAAGAGGACGCCTCCCCGTCATCATGCAGGATCAAGGTCTATCGAGCCCTCGAGTCCCTTCCAGATGAGTCTGCAGAAACCGCTCCATCTCACGAAAGAACGTGAGGCGGTCCTCCTGGCGGCTGAGGGAATGATCGCCGTCTGGCAGTTCAACATATCGCAAGCGGGTGAAACCTGCGTCTCGCAAGGCCTCGACCATGGCGCGGGATTGCTCGACCGGCACAGTCCGATCTTCCGCTCCGTGCACGATCAAGAGCGGGGTGCGTATCTTGTCGGCGTGATTGACCGGAGACGTGGCTTTCAGCCGATCGCGATCGGACCACCAAGCGCCTAACTGCCGCTCCGCCCCCAGCTCATACCCCAGAAACTGCCGTCTGTCCGTCAGCAGCGCGCGGAGGTCCGATACTCCCGCAAAGCTCACCGCGCAACGAAAGAGCTCCGGTGTCTTGACGATGCCCATCAATGCCGCATACCCGCCATAGCTCCCCCCCCACGATACAGATGCGTTCAGGGTCCGCGATGCCCTGCTCGATCGCGTATTGCGAGGCATCCGTCAGATCGTCTTGCATTTCGAGTCCCCAGCGCTTGAATCCCGCCTGCAAAAACTCCCAGCCGTAACCGCTGGACCCCCTGAAGTTGACTCTCAACACAGCCCAGCCACGACTGGCGAGAAACTGGGTCCAGTAATCGAAGTCCAGCACATCTCTGCTGGCCGGCCCGCCGTGAGGCAACACAATCAACGGCCCAGGCTGCCGAGCCTGCGCCGGACGAGTCACGTACCCATGCAAGACCGTGCCGTCTCTGGCCGTGAGAGTGACCGGCATGGGTTTGACCAATTCATTCGGCACGAGCTTCGGATACGCATCCACCATCAAAATGAGCCGGTTGAGATCCTCGTCGTACAGATACCATTGAGGCGGTTGGGTCGTATGGCTGGAAACGACGATATGTCTGCGGCCATTCCGGCTGCTGTCCTGGATGTCGTTGATTCGTCCAGGGAGGGCCAGATCGACCCTGGTCTGCAGTGCTTTCGCCTTAGGATTCCAGTACATGCTGGAAGATTCGTCCAGGCGACTGCGAATACCGACCACTTGTTTGAGCTAGGACGAATAGATGAGACCGCCCTCGATGTCGTACCTGGCATGGGATGCCCGGAGCGTAGGCGGCACATGCGGTTCGGATATGTCGATGCTGTAGACTGCGGTTCTTCCATCGAGACGTTGTGCCACAAACAGAATGTTGGGATCCTCGTCGAATCCCAGAGGCGTGATATCCGGTTCACTTAGTGCGTCATACTTCCGCAATGTCTGCCAGCGATCCTGGCCCACCGGTTTAACCAGGATGTGGATGATGGTTCCGTCAACAGCCGTTCCCAACCGCACGACCCCCTGTCGGTCCGCCATCCAATACCGGATCCCATAGGTACTCCTCTCGATTAACTCCCAGCGGCCGGTGTACACATCCAATTTGTAGACATCGGGATAGGTGTGGTGGTCGAGATCGAGTGCGATCAGGACGGATCGGTTGTCCCCGGGAATCTGGCCGATGACCCTATCCTGAAGCTGCGGGAGATATCCCCTGGCAAACGAGTTATGGTCGCGACTCGGAGCGATCAGATCCGTCTTGAGGTTCGACCCATCGCGATCGATGGCAAAGAGGCGCGTCTCCGTCCACCGGAGATTGCTCCACCCATCGTCTGCCCCCACGCCTACCACCAGCCGTTCGTCATTGACCCAGTCAAACCAGCGAATCGAGTACCGCTTGTTGTCGCTCTCCAAGAGTCTTCGAGCCTCCTTGCCGTCGTAGGTCGTAACCACCAGATAGGTCTTGCCCGCGGCAGTATTTTGAATGGAGGCGATATGCTCCCCCGACGGAGACAGCGTCATCCGGCGCACCAGCGGGAGGGAGGCAAAGGCTTTCAGGGGGATACGACCGGGAATGTCCTCCAGCACGTCTACCGGTAGTGGTTCTGAACTCTGCCGCTCAGGCGTCAGGCAGCCTCCGATGAGCGCGCCCGTCAGGATCGCCATGGCCGAAAGCGCGACGACCCTCATGAGCCGGAATGACCGGACCAGGGTCGACGGCCGACAGTGGTGTCGATCGGTGCCGACTACGGAAAACGGACAACTCGGCATGGGAGGCCCTCCTGAGATCGGGGAAGACGATAGGCAGCGCGAGGACGAAAATCGACAGAAACGGTATTTTGTCAATCACTTAATCTTTTTTGTTTTTTTCTGGTGCGGAATCCTCCGCCTCATACGTCTTAATAATAGGGTCTGCTCGGAGTATTCCGACGCATAAGGATTGTGTTGTTGTTCCGGCACAGAAAGGGATCGTCCGGTGGAGAGTCTTAAAGGCTTCGTTGATTACGGCATTATCGGTCTGCTTTTAGCCCTCAGCGTCTGGGCCATTGCCGTGGCCGTGGAGCGCTGGGTGTTCTATCGCCGCATCGACCCCCGGCGATACCGATCGGAGCAAGAATTCGAAGTAGCCCTCACCAAACGGTTGGTCGTGATCGGTACCGTGGCGGCGAACGCCCCCTATATCGGCCTCCTGGGAACCGTGTTGGGCATCATGTTGACGTTCCACACAATGGGGTCGTCCGGCACCATGGCGGTTCAGACCATCATGGTCGGTCTGAGCCTTGCGCTCAAAGCCACGGCGGTCGGCTTGTTGGTGGCGATCCCCTGCGTCGTCCTCAACAACGTGCTTCGGCGGCGGGTCACGGAGTTACTGACCCAGTTCAAGGTTCAACATGGGACGTGATATCGACCAGATCAACGTGATTCCTCTGGTCGACGTGATGCTGGTGTTGCTGGTGATTGTGCTGACCACGGCCACGTTCATCACCACCGGCCAGGTGCCCGTCCAACTGGCGAAGGCCAAGGAATCCGGAGACCGCAAAGACGTCCCGCTGGTGATTACCCTGACGGCGGAGGGGTCGCTCTTCATGAACGACCAGCCGGTGCCGCCGGACGGCCTGCGGATCGTGCTCAATGCTCAGTCGCGGGAATCGTCCGTGCTGGTGCGGGCCGATCGCGTGACCGTCCTCGACCGGTTCGTGTCCGTCGTCGATGAGATCCGCAGCTTAGGCTTTCAACAGGTCAATCTCGAGGTGGTTCGCTCATGAGCCTGGCGCTGCCGATGGACTCCTCACAACGTCAGCGGGCCTCGCTCTGCTGGGCCTTCTCCATGTCGATCCACGGCCTGTTCGTCGGCACGGCGGTCTTCCTGCTCACGGAAATGCCGCCGCCGCCCCCACCCGTCTTCAAGTGGGATGTCGCCGTCGTGCGAACGCCGCCGCCTGCAGCGGAACCGGCGCCCCCGCCCCCGGTCGAGTCGCAACCGCCGCCTACTCCTCAGCCGGTGACGCCGCCCAAGCCCAAGCAGGTTCCGGTCGCCAAGGCCCAGCCCGTCGTCCGCCAGGTGCAGGAAGTGCAACAACCGCAACCGATTCAGCAGGTCCAGCCCATTGAGGAAAGCGTGCCGGTGCAAACCGCCCAGACCGTGCAACACGTCACGACTCAACAGGTCGAACCCGTCACGCAGACAGTCCAGGAAACGGTCAGTCCTACATCCGAAGTGGTGCAGACGGTCGTGGAGAGCACCGCAGTCGTTGAGGAGGCGACTCCCGCCGTACAGCAGTACTCAGCACCTCAAGCGGTGGCCTCATCCGAACCGGTGACAAGACAAGCCGAAGCCACCACGCAGGTCGCAGCGGTCGTAAGCGACGCGCCGGCGGTGGAATCGGCCCCTGCTCCGGTCGAGGCTCCGCCGCAAATCCAACAGGAGATCGTGCAACGACCGGTCGAAACCGTGCAGCGGCGGGTCGTGAAGCATCGAGCGATTCACACGCGCCCGGGGGAACGGCCCGATTACGGCTGGCTCTCTCAGGCGCTCTGGTCCTCGGTCGATCAACGCAAGCGTTACCCCGCCGAAGCCAAGCGCAACCATTGGGAGGGCCGAGTCATCCTTCGCCTCACGATCGAGCAGCAGGGCACTGCTGTCCATCTCTTGGACTTGTCTCTGGAAGAAAGTTCCGGCCATACGGTGCTGGATCGCCATACACTCGATATGGTTCGCAACGCCTTCCCCCTGAAGGTCAAGCATCAATTGGCGCAATCCAGGCTTCAACTCGATTTACCTTTCTCGTATCATATGGAATAATCACCCTCTAGCCCCAGTAACGGAGAATCTTATGTCGTTACGTCATGCCGTATGTTCCCTGATCCTGCTCACAGCCGCCTCGATCGTCACGCTGAGCTCCTGGGCAGTCGCGCCCACCTTTGCACAGAACGGCGACAAACCGTTTCATGCGCTCGTCACGGACGCCAAGGATATGCAGACCGACCTGAAAAACGTGGTGTTCTACTGGGAAGAAAAAGTCAGTGAAACCTCGTTCATTCCGCATGAACTGAAACATCTCCCGGTGAAGCGCGGCACCGCCACGGTGAACATTAAGTTCGACGGGGTCAAGCACATCGAAGTCACGCCGGGGGCGGACAAGGCACCGCCGTCGCTGCACATCACCTTGACCAGCGGCAAGACGGGCGATTTTCCTCTGGCCATCGACGGGAGCTTCAAGGGCGATTCGGACTTCGGCCAAGTCGACCTCCCTGTACAGGGCTTGAAGAAGCTCGAATTCAAATAGGCGGGTCCTGTCACGCCCGACACACGTCTGTCGCCACCGGTCCGGAGGATCAGGAGCGCCGTCGCACCACTCATGACTCCTCGTCGCACCACCTACTTGTTGCTCCTCGCATTGACGGCGATCTCCGTCACCTATGCCGTGAAATGGACCGGCTTGACGCCGGTCCCTGCCTCGGATGTCTCCGGCACTCCTACCACGGGCACGGCCGTCGTGTTGGCGCCGGTCACGATCGATCGCATTCGACACACCATCAGAGCGGTCGGGACCTTACGAGCCAACGAAAGTATCCTGATTCGCCCGGAGATCGCGGGACGCATCCGCCAGGTCTGGTTCGAAGAAGGCCAGTCCGTGGAAAAAGACCAGCTGCTGATCGATCTGGATGATTCGGAACTCCAGGCGGAACTCGCGCAAGCCGCGGCGCAACTCAAAGTCAGCCGCCTGACCTATGAGCGGCTCAAACAACTCGACTTGGACGGCAAGCGATACGTTACGAAACAGCAACTCGATGAAGTAGCCGGTGCGCTTCAAGTCTCCCAAGCCAACCACGCCCTCTATGCCACCCGGTTGGCCAAAACGAAAATTCGCGCCCCCTTTTCTGGTATCACCGGAATCCGCCGGGTCTCCCCCGGCGACTTTGTCGGCTCGGGTCTCGACATCGTGAACCTGGAAGACCTTGCCCAACTCAAGATCGACTTCAAGGTCCCGGAAACCCTGTTGCGCCATCTGGCCCCGGGCCAGCCCATCGAGTTGACGACGGACGCCTACCCGGGCGAAACCTTCCACGGGGCCGTCTACGTGATCGATCCCCAGGTCGAGATGACCACCCGCTCCGTACAGGTCCGCGCCCGCATCCCCAATCCGCAACAACGTCTCCGGCCCGGCATGTTTGCCCAAGTCCTCCTCACGTACGGTCAGGAGGAACGTGCCTTGCTGATCCCGGAAGAGGCCGTCATGCCGAAACAGGAGAAGACCTACGTCTATCTGGCGAAGGAGGGCGCCGCTCAGCAGCGGGAAATCACACTGGGCACACGCACCAGAGGCTTCGTTCAGGTTCTCACCGGACTCACGGAACAGGATGCGGTCATCCGTGTCGGACACCACAAGCTGCAGGAGGGCGATCCCATCGTCGCCTTGACGGAGCCCGCCCGCTGACGCCCCAGGCCACACCAGCATGAAATTGTCCGCCCTCTCCATCGAGCGTCCGGTCCTCGCCACCGTCGCGACGCTCTTGCTGATGCTCTTCGGCCTGCTGTCGTACTCACGACTGCCGATCCGCGAGTACCCCGACATCACCTTCCCCGTGGTCTCCGTGCTCACCGTGTATCAGAGCGCCGACGCCCAACTGGTCGAAACGGACATCACGTCGGTGCTGGAGGATGCGTTGAGCGGCGTCGAGGGGCTGCGGACCTTACGTTCGACCAGTCGAGAGGGTCTCTCGACCATCAGCCTCGAATTTGCCCTCACGCGAAACCTGGATGCCGCGGCCAACGATGTGCGCGACCGTGTGGCCCGAGTGCGATACCTCTTGCCTCAGGGCATCGAACCCCCGCTGGTCATGAAGGAGGATAGCGAAGCGGACGGCATCATGTGGCTCGCGGTGATCAGCGACCGCCACAGCGAACTGGACATCACCGACTTCGCCCAACGCCAGCTGAAAGACCGGCTCGCGCCGCTGCCGGGCGTCTCCAGCGTGGCCCTCGACGGGGAACGCCGTTATGCGATGCGGATCTGGCTGGATCCGGATCGGCTCGCCTCCCGGCTCCTGACGGTGGAGGACGTCGAGACCGCCCTGCGTACCCAAAATGTCAACATGCCGACCGGCCGCATCGAAAGCACCCAACGGGAATTCAGCGTGCGGATGGGCGGCGGGTTGGAGCGCCCGGAGCAGTTCAATCAGTTGATTTTGGCCTATCGCGACGGCTACCCGGTCCGCCTGCAGGATGTGGGGCTCGCCGAGATCGCCGCCGAGGACGAACGAAAACTGGTGCGCGTCAACGGCAAGCCGGCCATCGGGCTGGGCATCATCAAACAGTCGAAGGCCAATACGCTGGAGACCGCTCGCGCCGTCAAACGCACCCTGCCCTCGCTGGAAACCTTGCTCCCGGAAGGCATGCAGCTTGTCACCGCGTTCGACAGCTCGATTTACATCGAACGATCCCTGCGCGAAGTTTACCAAGCCGTCGCCCTATCCGTAGTCCTCGTGGTCCTGGTTGTGTTTCTATTTCTGCGGAGCGCGCGGGCCACGCTGATTCCCACCGTGGCCATTCCCGGCTCCATCCTGGGCACCTTCGTCCTGATGCAAGCCACCGGCAGCTCGATCAACACGATCACGTTGCTGGGCTTCGTGTTGGCTATCGGGCTCGTCGTGGACGACGCGATCGTCGTGGTCGAAAATGTGTACCGGCGCATCGAGCAGGGGTTCACTCCCAGAGAGGCCGCCCTCGAAGGGAGCCGGGAGATCGGGTTCGCCGTGATCTCGACGACGTTGACGCTCGCGGCAGTCTTCTTTCCGATCATCTTTCTCCCCGGCATTGTCGGTCGATTGTTCTCGGAGCTGGGAATCGCTGTTGCAGGGTCCGTGTTGCTGTCGGGCTTCATCGCCCTCACCCTCACGCCGGCCATGTGCGCCCGCCTGTTGAGTCGAACCGTCGTCGCCGGCTCGTCGGCAACCGGGTCGGCATTGGATAGTGCCGCCTGGCTCCGATGGCTCACCCGACGTTATCGTGCCGCCCTGGAGACGGCCCTCCGGCGGCCGTCCCTGGTGGTGGTCGCAGCCCTTGTCTCCTTGGCCGTGAGCGGCCTGCTCCTCTGGGCCCTCCCGAGCGAACTCGCGCCGCTGGAAGACACCGGCTGGTTCGCCATCCACGTCAACACCCCGGAGGGGTCCACACTCGACTACACGGACCGTTATGCCAAGGACACCGAGACGACAGCTGAACGCATTCCCGAGATGGATTCCTACTACACCGTCGTCGCGCGGGGCTGGCGCCCGACGCTGGTGACCCGCGCCGTCACCTGGGTCACGTTGAAGGACTGGTCGGATCGCGACCGGGTGCAGCGAGAGATCGTCGACGAAGTGGAACCGACCCTGTCGGCCATCCCCGGCGCCAGCGTCTTCGCGCTCAACCCGCCGCCGTTCAATCAGGAAGACAGCAAGACGCCGGTGCAACTGGTGGTACGCGGTCCGACCTATGACGTGCTGGACAAGATCATGACGCAGGTCCGCCGTGACACGGTGAACTATCCGGCGTTGGTGAACGTCGAGAGCGACCTCGACCTCAACAAGCCCGAGCTGCGAGTCGACATCAGCCGGGACAAAGCGGCCGACCTCGGCATTCCGGTCGAGACGATCGGCCGGACATTGGAAGTGTTCCTCGGTGGGCGGAAAGCCTCCATGTTCATGCGCGAAGGGAAGGAATATCCCGTCATCATCCAGATGCGGCCCCAGCATCGCGGCACCAAATCGGACATCGACCGCCTGCACGTCCGCGGGACGCAGGGGGATTTGATCCCGCTCAGCAACCTCGTCTCGTTGAGCGAGACCGTCGCCCCGAAACAGCTCAACCACTATGAAAAACTGCGCGCCGCCACGATCAGCGCCGGGGTCGGTCCCGGCTCCACCCTCAGCCGATCAGTGGAGTCGTTGGAACAGATCATCCGCAAACACCTCCCTCCCGGTGCCAGCATCAGTTACGCAGGCGAAACCAAAGAGTTCAAGGAGTCGTCCGGCAACCTCCACTTCACCTTTGTGCTGGCCCTGCTGGTCGTCTATCTCATCCTGGCGGCGCAGTTCGAGAGCTTCCGCCACCCGATCACCGTCCTCGTGTCGGTGCCGCCGGCCCTGGCCGGCGCCTTGCTGGCCCTGTTGCTGTTCCGGGGAACGTTGAACATCTACAGCGAAATCGGCTTGATGATTCTGATCGGGCTGGTCACGAAAAACGCCATCCTGATCGTGGAGTTTGCCAATCAGCTGCGTCAGGACGGCCGTTCGACCCAGGTGGCTATCATCGACGCCGCAGCCTTGCGCCTCCGGCCTATCATCATGACGACAATGTCGACCATCCTGGCCGCCCTCCCCTTGGCCCTGGCCTCCGGCGCAGGCGCCGCAGGCCGGTGGCACATTGGCCTCGTCGTCATCAACGGTCTCGTGCTCTCGACACTCCTCACTCTGTTTTTGGTACCAGTGATCTATACGATGTTGGCTAAGACCTGGGCGGCGCGACATGTCGTGACGACCGGTCCTGGTCTGGGCACAGTCCTGCCGAGCCCCACGCATTTCAGAGACTAGAGCGACACCTCCTGTTCCAGGATACGAACGCATGAGGAGAGATCGTGCGGGATGGCGGCAAAGACGGGCTGCTCGGGCCTCTCTGACCCGAGCAGGCACTCACTATTGAAGAAGGATCGCTTGCGCTCAGCTTCTCGCCGGCTTGATGGCTGCGAGTGCGTCGCCGATGTGCTGATGGGCGTGGATGCTATGGACCGCGTCCATATGGTCTCCGGACACGGTCTCCACCGAGACGGCTCCTGTCGTATGCTCCGACCATTCGACCGGACCTTTTCCCCAGCGCGAGAGGGTGGCACTCGTCCACCAGACATGAATCGGGGCCTGAATGGGGTGGCTCCTGGTCCTGGACACAAATCGTGCGGCTTCTCTGGCCAAGGCGTATCCCAGTTTGAGCGAACCGATCGAGGATTCCGCCTCCTCGGGAGAGAGGAACTCCCGCTCGCGCGCCCACTGAATGGCTGACTCCAAGCGATGCTCCTCGTCGAGCCGGTCCAGCTTCTGTCTCAAGGCCTCGCGTTCGGATTCTGGAATCGCATTGAACGTGTCTCGTCGATCACGCCGGATGTAGGCCATGAGTTCGTCCACCGGCGTGGGCCCCTGCGTCTCGTACAAGGCGTGCTCCGGCTGACTATCCAAGAGCCCAAGGAACGCGACCTTCTCCCCGTCTCGCTCCAGCACCTGCGCTGCTGCCAACGCCAGAACACCCCCGTTCGACCATCCCACCAGATGATAAGGACCACGGGGCTGTCGCTCGCGAATTACTGCCGCTTGCCGCTCAGCCAGCTTGGGAATCGACACATCCTGCCAACGCATCCCAAAGAGGTGACTCAGCGACAAGCCATACACCGGACGCCCCTCTTCCAGCGACAGTGCCAAGGGCCGATAGGCCTGCACGTGCGTGCCATCGGGATCGAAGCAGAACAGCGGGAGCCGGTCGCGGCCATCGCGCAGAGACACGAGCTCGGTTGCAGAGCTATGCGCTCCTTCAAGCCGTTGAGCCAGCTGCTCCACCGTCGGATACCGAAAGAGGTCCATCAATGTCAGGGGACGATCCACCTCGGTTTGAATCCGTGTGATCACCTGCACGGCCAGAAGAGAATGGCCTCCCATATCGAAAAAGTTGTCTTGGAGCCCGATCCGGCCGACACCGAGGACTTCGCTCCACATCGTCGCCAACCGCCGTTGGAGCGGCGTGATCGGCATTGCGGATGGCTGCCGGTCGGAACCGACCCAATCCGGTTCGGGCAATGCCTTCAGATCGACCTTCCCCCCTGGCGTCTTCGGCAGGTCGGTGACCGATACGATGACAGAGGGCACCATGTATTCCGGAAGGGTTGTGCCGAGCCAACGGCGGAGCATCTGGCCTTCCAAGGCCCCGGCCTCTCGGGGCGCCACATAGGCGATGAGTCTGGTCCGTCCTTCCGCGTCCGTTTGTGGGCGCACAAAGGCCGCCCGCACATCGGCATGTCTGCGCAAACACGCTTCGATCTCACCCGGTTCGATGCGAAATCCACGCAACTTGATCTGGTCGTCGACTCGACCGAGAAACTCGATCGTACCATCGCGCCGAACCAGAACCCGGTCTCCCGTTTTATATAAGCGCGCTCCCGGCCTCTCGCTGAACGGATCCGGCACGAACACCCCAGCCGAGCGCGTGGGATCCCCCAGATACCCTCGGGCCAGACTTTCGCCTCCGATGTACAGCTCTCCCGGCGACCCAAAAGGCATCGGCTCGAGGTCTCGGTCCAGTACGTAGAGCGTACGACCCGCCAAGGGGCGCCCGATCGGGACCGTCCGGGACTCGCTCCCCGTCGTTGTGGGCGCCGGCTCGTACAGGCTGGCGGTCACCGTGGTTTCCGTCGGACCATAGGCGTTGAGCCACCGGACCGTCCGACCCACCAGCCGCCGCCATCGACCCAGATCGGAGGAGACGACCGGCTCGTTGCCCACGATCACCAGCCGCAAGGACTGTGGCGCGGCACACCCACCCCTCTCGATGGCGCCGATCCATTCATGCCAATACGAAGCGGGAACCCCTGCGACCGTCACGCGTTGCTCTTCGAGAAACCGGGAAAACTCCGGAAGCGAATCGAACAGGCGGCAGGGTTGCAGCATCACCGCCGCGCCGGCCAAGAGAGCGGACCACAGTTCCTCGCCCGCCACGTCGAAGCCGATCGAGGCAAACTGCAACACTCGATCGGTCGGACCGAGGTGGTAGGCAGGCGCGATGGTTTGCAGGTGCCGGGACAATGCGCCCTGGGAGACCACGACCCCCTTGGGTCTGCCGGTCGAGCCGGACGTGTAAATCACATAGGCGGCTTGTTCCGGAGAATACGAACCAGACAGATTGTCGTCATCCATGGCCTGCAGGTCGCCATCCAGCACGTCCAGAGCCTGGACCGGCATGGAGAACTCGTGATCGCCCGGCAGCATGGCTCCGCTGATCAACAAGAGGTCCAGCGCTGCATCGAGTGCCATCTGTCGTTGTCGCTCGGCCGGGTACGCCGGGTCGATCGGGACATACACCCCGCCGGACTTCAGAATCGCCAACAGCGCGACGACCAGCTCCACGGAACGCTCGAGCCGGACGCCCACTCGCCTTTCCGGCCCCACGCCCCGACTCCGCAACCAGCGCGCCAGCCGATTGGCCTTCGCGTTGAGCGCCGCGTACGACAAGGTATGGCCCTCCAGCCCCACTGCAGTCCCCTCCGGCGTCCGCTCCACCTGCTGCTCGAAGAGCCTCGCCAGCGGCAGCGCAGGCACTAACGACAGGCCGGCCCGATTCACCGACAATAGGGCCTGCCGTTCCCCGGAGGTCAAGAAGGCGATCGACCCGACCGGCATGCGGACGTCTCGAACCAACGAGGCCACAATCAGCTCATACTGATGCAACAGCCTGGTCGCCGTGGCGGCCTCGAAGAGATCGGTGTTGTACTCGAGCCCCACAATCAACCCGTCGTTCGCTTCCTGCACCGTCATAGAGAGGTCGAACTTCGCGGTCGTCGTCTCGATCTCGATGGCCTCAAACTCCAGCCCACTCACCTGCAAGTCGACCACGGGCGCGTTCTGCAGATCGAACATGACTTGAAAGATCGGCGAACGACTCACATCGCGCGACGGTTGCACTGCGTCCACGACTTTCTCGAACGGGGTTTCCTGATGCGCATAGGCCTCCAAGCAGGCTTCGCGCACAGCCGCGATCACGTCGGCGATCGTGGCGACCTGCGACAGCCGCGTGCGAATCGCCAGCGTGTTGACGAAGAAGCCAATGAGCCCCTCCGTTTCCTTTCTGGTCCGGTTGGCGATGGGCGTCCCGACGATCAGGTCCGACTGGTCGGCGATGCGAGCCAGCAGGATGAAAAATGCGCTCAGCAGCGTCATGTAGAGAGTCGCACCCATGCGGCGGCTCACTGCCCTGAGGTCCCCGGCAAGAGCCGGCTGGATGGTCGCGGTGACCATCGCGCCATGTGACGTTTGAACGGCGGGCCGGGGGTGATCCGTCGGGAGGGTGAGGACCGGCAAGTCGCCGCCCAGTATGGTTTTCCAGAATCCTAATTCCCGTTCGAGGACCGGGCCGCTCAGCCACGCTCGCTGCCATTGCGAGACATCGGCGTATTGCAACGGCAAGTCGGGCAATGAAGCCGGGCGCCGCTCGACCGCAGCGGCATAGAGAGCGGTCAACTCCTGGACGAGCACATGCGCGGACCAGGCATCCGAGACGATGTGGTGCAACGTCAGCAACAGGAGGTGCTCATGGGGACGGAGTCGAATCAGGCTGACCCGGAAGAGCGGCCCGTACCGAAGATCGAACGGACGCTCGGCTTCCACCGCCGCCAAGCGTGTGGCTGCCTGCTCGAGGCGCTCCTCCGGAAGATGTTGCAGATCGATGAGCGGAATCGTGAACGGCCGGGACGGCCCGATCACCTGCATCGGGACCCCGTTCAAACTGTGGAACCTGGTGCGCAAGGCTTCGTGACGACCGACAACCTCGTGGAAGCTGCATTCCAAGGCCGCGACGTCGAGCGCCCCCTTGACGCGCAGGGCAATCGGAATGTTGTACGCGGTGCTGTCCGGTTCCAACTGCGCGAGCACCCAAAGCCGTTGTTGTGCAAACGACAGTGGGATAGGTCCGGTTCGCGCGATCGCGGTTATCGGTGGCGGCTGCTCTTCCCGCTCCAAGCCCCGCGCCGTCTCGACCACCCAAGCCAGCTGCGCGATCGTGGGGGATTCGAAGAGCGTTCGCAACGGCAACTCCACCCCAAACGCGTTTCGTAACCGAGACATGACTTGCGTGGCGAGCAGCGAATGTCCACCCAGGTCGAAAAAATTGTCCTGCACACCGACCCCCTCTCGCTTCAACACGTCGGTCCAGAGACCCGCCAGAATGGTTTCCGTGGGCGTAGCGGGGGCCACGTATCGCCGAACGTCTTGTCCGTCACATTCCGGCTTAGGGAGCGCTCGACGATCGACCTTGCCGTTGGCCGATAGAGGGAGAGCCGACAACGCGATCACAGCAGTCGGCACCATATAGTCCGGCAAACGGGAGCGGAGAAAGTCCTGGATGGCCCGGCCATCCGGCTCCACCCCTCGTGCCACATAATAGGCTGCGAGGTACGATTCGCCCTGGCTGTCTTCCCGAACCATGACCACGACATCCTGCACGGCAGGATGTTCTCGCAACACGGTTTCGATTTCTCCAAGTTCGATCCGAAACCCTCTAATCTTGACCTGGTGATCCAGTCGACCGAGAAACTCGATCGATCCGTCCGGGAGACGCCTGGCACGATCGCCCGTCCGATAGAGGCGCGCGCCGGGCTCGGACGCATGGGGATTCGGCACAAATCGCTCAGCCGTGCGGTCCGGTTGATTCCAATAGCCACACGCGAGGCCTTGACCGCCCAGATAGAGTTCGCCTGCCACGCCGATTGGCACCGGCTCCCGGAGCTCGTCCAAAATGTAGCTCTCCAAATTGTCGATCGGACGCCCGATGGGCACGCTGCGGGCCATGCGGGGTGCGGGATCGTCGGTCACGAGGGATACGGTAGCGCCGACGGTCGTCTCCGTCGGACCGTAGTGGTTGAGTACCGCACAACTCGCCTGCCGCCGGACCTGATCGGCCAACTCCCACGACAGCGTTTCTCCGCCGAAGATCAGATAGGCCCGCGGCCAGACCACCTCTCCTTCGCTGGTCGCCAACAGAGCCTTGAAATGGGACGGCACGATTTTCAACACATCGATGGGATGTGTGGCGAGATACGACGCGAACGACCGTCCGTCAGTTGCGGTTTCATAGTCGATCACATGGAGGCAGCCGCCGGAGGTGAGCGCGGGGAAGATGACAGTGTGGCCCAGGTCCGCGCTCAGCGTGGAAACGGTGGCAAACTGCAACCGGCCGGCCAGCCCCAATCGTCTCGTGATGGCGGACGTATAGTTGGCAAGACTACGATGAGAGACGGCAACCCCTTTCGGCTGGCCGGTCGATCCTGACGTGTAGATCACGTACGCGAGTTCGTCCGGCGGGAACAGCAGGTCGAGATCGTCGTCTGGTTCGTTTGCCACATCCTCGGGAAGATTCAGTATCACACCATCGAATCGAGGAAGCGGTTGGTCCGTGGCCGATCGGGTCAGGAGAATCGCCGCGCCACTCTGGGCCATCTGCGGAGCCAGCCGCACCGCGGCATGGGCCGGATCGATCGGTACGTAGGCGGCACCGGCTTTCAGTACGCCCAGCATCGCCACGATCATGTCCGCCGAACGATCGATGCAGAGACCGACGCGGTCCCCGATGGTCACGCCGCGGCGCTTGAGTCCCTGCGCAATCCGGTTGGCCTGGCGGTTGAGCGCGTCATAGGACAGGCGCTGACCGCCGGCAACCAGGGCCGTGTGCCCGGAATGCTGTTTCGCCTGGGCCTCGATCAGGCTGTGCATCAAAGAGGTGGACTGGCAAGAGTGACCGGTACGGTTGAGTTCCCGCGTCAGTCTGATCCGTTCCCCTGTCCCGACGATCTCCAACTCATCGATTGTGATGTCGAGCCGCTCCGGGAGGCCGCGGAGCAATTCGACGTAGCGATCCGCCAGTGTCTCCATCATCTCGTTTGGTATCCGTTCCCGGTCGACGTGCCAGTTCATGGTGAGGCCCGTCGCATTTTCCAAACAAGCCAAGCGCAATTTGAAGGGCTCGGCACACAACGAACCCTCCGCAAACGCGATGACACCGGCTGTCGTCCGGTGAGGCATGGGGCGACGGCTATACTCAAAGCCGATCGCATCCCTCACCGCCTGCAGTTCTTCGTCTTCCGACCGACCGGCATAATATTGTTGCCAGTCTTCTGCTTGCGCCTGTTGACGGGACAGCATCGACAACAGATCTCGAAGTGCCATATTGCCTTCTATCCGGAAGGGAAGCGGCAGCCACCGTTCGAATAGTCCGATCCCCTCGGACAATTCTTCATACGGACGGCCGTCGGATCGCCACCAGCAGGCCAACTCGCGCGCCCCGGTCATGCGAGAGAGCAGCGCCGACCAACAACCATATAACAGCACAGGCAGAGAGACCTGTGCGTCGGCGGCACGGTCCCGCAACCGCCGGATCTCGGCCGCGGAGAGCGCGCGATGGATCGGACGCCTCCCGGCATCGGACCCAGTGAGAGAAGGTTCTCGTTCAAACGGCAAGACCAGACTGTCCAGACCGGCACTGTTGCAACGGGACCACCAGGCTCGTCCCTGGGCCGCCTCTTCCGCTTCGATCAGCTCATGCTGCCATTCGGAAAACTGTCCATATTGAACCGGGTCGTCTCCCTCGTCGCCGAGATCTCCGTCCAACGCACGGCTCAGTTCGGCGACCACGTTCGACAGTGACTTGGCATCGGCACAGAGACCCGGTACGTCGAGGAGGATTCGCGTATGAGTCTCCGTCCATCGACAGAAGATGGCGCGCACGAGTGGTCCTCGTTCCCAATCGGGCGCGTCCTTGCGTTGGGCAACCAGCTCCAGAGCCTCTTCACGCTCGCCATCCCGGGGGAGATGACGGAGATCGAGCACGTGCCAGTCCAGGCCCCCCGCCTCATGGACGACCTGAAACGGCACCTTCATGCCCGGCTGACGGTAAAACGTCATCCGCAGGCTGTCGTGGCGAGCGATCACCCGGCGGAGGGCCACCAACACTGCTTCCTCGTCGAATGCGCCATCCAGCATGACGACGCCTCTTGCGTGGACGAGATGTCCCTGCTGCTGCCACAGCCAGAGCCGTTTCTGTTGCGGCGAGAGTCGTAATCCTTCAATCTCGATCTCCTGTTGCATGCCTCCCCCTTACGACGTCATGGAGTGAACGGCGGACTGAGCGATCATGTCGCCCATGGCGACCACGATTTTCCTGGGTCCGACGAAGGGATCTCGGGCATGCGCCACGAGCATATTGTCCAGCATGATGAGGTCCCCCTCCTGCCACGGAAACCGTACCGCGGTCCGCTCGTACAAGGCGCCGATCTCATCGACCACCTCGTCTTCGATCGCTGAACCGTCACCGTAGTAGACGTTTCGCGGCAGAGAATCGATACCGAGCATCGACAAGAGGGACTCGCGCACCGCCGGCTCCAAACAGGAGACGTGATGCAGCTGGATTTGATTGAAGAACACCGCCTCGCCCGTATCGGGATGCTCGATGATAGCGGGACAGATCTGCTTGGTGCGCAAGCCCTCCTTCTCCAACCACTGCCAGACCATGCCGTTCGCGGCGCAGATGGTTTCCACCGCCGCTTTGTCGGTGGTGTGAAAGAAGTCCTGCCAGCTGACATCCACGCCGGGCAGGAAGTTGCGGACGTACATCAGTTGTTTGGCGCGCAGCCGCTGGCGCAGATCGGCTCGAAGCCCCTTGAGCATCAGGCGGCCGTCCACGATCGGGGTCTGACCGCCCTCCTGCGCCGCCTGGAGACAGAAGAAGAACTGCTTCTGCGGCCACCGATGCATGTGGGAACTCTCGTTGTGGAAGAGAATGGGCTTGTCCGGCGGATAGGGTGTCGATCCATAGACGTGGCGGCCGCTCTTCTCCCGGGGAAGATCGCCATATTCGCCGAAAAGACTCTGGCAGAAGGCTTGCGCGACGGATTCAAAATCCTGCACCGTCTTGAGCGCGAACCCGCGAAACAATAGTGCGCCGGACTGCAGCAGTTCACCTTGCAATCCGCTGCGATGTTCCCTGACCCATCCCGCCAGATCGACATCTTCCACCGACGGAGTATAGATCCAGGGCATCGCATGGCCCTCCAGGAGCGGGCGACCTGCCACCAATATGCGTTGGGCCAAGGCGATCGGTTTCGGCTTGATCGCCTTGAATCGCTGAAGCCGTTGCTCGGTTCGTTGCTGCTGATCCATGGTCTGCGCCTCCTGTGTCCATTCATCCTCCCATCCCAGCGTGTCGATCCCCCGCTCGGGCGAGAGTCCGATCTGCCGCAACAATCCCAGAAGACGATCCGTCCATCCGGCGATCGTCTCGAGCTCGAACAAGTCGCGGCTGAACTTCCACAGACCCGCGCAACCATCCTCCGTTTCTTCCATGAACAACCCCACGTCGAATCGCGACACCTCATGTTCGAATTCCAGCGACTCGACATCCACTCCGGACAACTGCAGGGACGGAGGCGGCACGTTCTGAAGTACGAACAACACCTGCACCAGCGGATTCCTTCCGAGATCCCGCTGCAACTTGAGCGACTCCACGATCTTTTCGAACGGCACATCTTGATGCGCATAGGCGCCCAAGGCCGTCTCGCGCACCCGCCCCAAAAGCTGAAGAAAAGAGGGATTCCCGCTCAGATCGGTGCGCAGGGGCAGGAGATTGACGAAAAACCCCACGAGCGGTTCGGTCTCGGCACGGTTGCGATTGGCGACATCGGTGCCGACCAGGATGTCGCTCTGCTTGGCCAATTGAGACAACAGCACGTTGAAGGCGGCCAGCAGCGTCATGAACAAGGTGACGCCTTCCCGCCGACTGACTCGTCGTAGCGGTTCGAGCAGCTCTCCCGGTACGTGGAACGCAACTCGACCGCCGCGATACGTTTGCCGATCAGGCCGTGGGTGATCGGTCGAAAGCGTCAGTTGAGGCGGCGCCGACCCCAATCGTTGCTTCCAGTACCTGATCTCCCGTTCAAGCACGGGACCTTGGAGCCATTGCCGTTGCCACAGGGCAAAGTCGCGGTACTGGATCGGTAACGGAGGCAGGAGCGCTCCCGAGTGATCGTTCGACGGGACCTGCTCGCCATCCGCCTCCTGTGCCAGCCCGTTGTAGAGGGTCGCGACGTCATGAGTCACCACCGCCAACGACCAGGCGTCGGCCGCGATATGGTGCACCGTGACGAGCAGGATGTGCGCGTCGTCGCCCACCCGGAGGAGCAGCGCACGGATCGGCAGGTCTCGATCGAGGCGAAACGGCTCATGCGCCTCTGATTCCACATACCGGCTGATGGTCGCCGTCCGCTCGGACTCCGACAAGGCTGCCAGGTCCTCGATGTGGATCGGGAAGTGATCCGCCTCGACGATCACCTGCCGCGGTTCTCCGTCCACTGCGGGAAAGGTCGTGCGCAACGTTTCATGCCGGCGAATCAGGGCGAGAAAACTACACTCGAGCAGGTGATGATTCACGGTGCCGCCCAGGCGCAGGGCGAACGGCAAGTTGTAGGCCCCGCTGTCCGGGTCCATTTGCGCCAGGAACCAGAGGCGCTGCTGCGCGAAGGAGAGCGGCATTGCCTCGGTCTTCGGCATCGGCAAGAGCGGAGGCACGTGCGTCTCGTCGCCTTGCGTCACCGCTTGATCGATGGCCGCGGCAAAAGCCTCTACCGTGGGATGGTCGAATAATGTCCGTAACGGCAGTTCGATTTGGAACGTGGTACGCACGCGGGACATGACTTGAGTGGCCAGGAGTGAATGGCCTCCCAGTTCGAAAAAGTGATCGCGCCTGCCGATGCGATCCAGACCGAGAATCTCGGCCCAGATCCCCCCGACAAGGTCCTGCGTGGGTGTAGCCGCCGGCTCGAAATCGTCTGCCACACGGTCGGCATCCGGTTTGGGCAGCGCCTTGCGGTCGATTTTTCCGTTCGGCGTGAGCGGCAATGCCGGAAGCAACACAAACGTCGCCGGCACCATATACTCCGGCAGCGTTCGGCGCAGAAACGACCGCAGCCGATCGGCGCTCAACGAGGCCGTTGTCGCCACATAGGCCGCCAACTGCTTGTGTCCCGGTTGCAGATCGGCGACCACGACCACACAGTGCTCCACTCCGGGATGCTGGGCCAGCCGCGCCTCGATCTCGCCCAACTCGATGCGGAATCCCCGGATTTTGACTTGGTGGTCCCGTCGCCCCACAAACTCCAAGACCCCGTCTGGCCGGTAACGCACAAGATCACCGGTCCGGTAGAGCCGGCTGCCCGGCTCGGACCCAAATGGATCCGGCACAAACACTTCGGCCGTTCTTGCGGGATCACCAAGATACCCGCGGCCCACGGCCACACCGCCGACACAGAGTTCGCCGGCGACCCCGGACGGCATCACCTCGGTATGGCGATCCACGACATATAACCGTACACCCGTGATCGGCCTGCCGATCGGCATGCTGGTCTCGCGTTCTGCGGGCGCTTCACGGATACAGGCCAGGGCCACATCGTCCGAACATTCGGCGGGGCCGTATGCGTTGAGAAGCGGAATCGTCGGATAGCGGGCAAACCACCGGCGGGACAGGGCCGGCGACAGGGCTTCTCCCGTGGGCAGCAACCAGCGCATGTGCGGCAACGCCGGCGGGACCCCGTCAAGGAGTCCAGCCAACAACGAGGGGACCACCTCCAGCACCGAGACCCGGCACGCCGAGACCTCGGCCAATAGCCGTTGCGGATCTCGGACCACCTCATCGGGAACGATCTGCACCCGAGCCCCGCACAGGAGCGGAGTCAGGAACTGCCACACCGAAATATCGAAACATTGCGACGCAGTCTGCGCAACCACGTCCGAGGGACCGAGATCCAGCGTCGGGATCTTGCTGGTCAGGTGGTTCATCATGCCCCGAGTTTCCACCATCGCGCCCTTAGGAGTACCGGTCGACCCGGACGTGAACATGACATAGGCCAGACGCTGCTGTGCCGGGAGCGGCGGAGGGTTGCCGTCTTCGAACGCCTCTCCTGAGACATCCTCCATCAACACAAGGTCCGGAGTAGATCCCCCCGGCACCATGGTTGCGACCATTACAGCCAAGGCCGCATGGCGGCTCCCGGGGATCAGGGACTTCACAGGCGCGGTGGAGAGGACCTGGACCAGCCGCTCGGCTGGGTGATGGGGATCCAACGGGAGATAGGCGCCACCGGCCTTCAACACCCCCACGATCATCGATAACAACGCCGGCCCGCGGTCATCCAAGAGCGCGACGATGGAGTCCGCTCCCACGCCCCGTTTGCGCAGCCCGTGGGCGATCCGGTTGGCAGCGCGATTCAGTTCCTCGTAGGTCAGGCGCTCGTCACCCAACTGCACTGCCACGGCCGACGGTGTTCGCTCGACTTGCGCTTCGAAGAGCGCGGCAAAGTCCCCTGAGACCCACTCAGCGCGATCGCAGCGGTTCCAGTCCACGAGCAGGCGTCGGCGCTCCTCCTCATCGAGCATCGGCAAGTCACAAATAGCCGCATCGGGGGTCGCCGCCATCGATTCGAGCAATCGCTTGAGATGGTCGAGCATGCGCGCGACATCGGCATGCTCGAAGAGGCGCCGGTCGTACGAGAGGCGCACGCCCATCGACTCGCCGGGATATCCGACGACGGTCATGGGATAGTTCGTATGCACCCGGTCCTGATCGTACGAGAGGGAGCGATCCTCACGCTCTTCGCCGAGCCGCGCATCTTTGGGCGCGTTCTCGAAGACCAGCAGGCTGCGGAACAGCGCTTGCCCCGACGGCACCTCGCTCCACTGTTGGACGCGCACCAGCGGCGCGTATTCGTACTGCCTGATGCGGTAGTTTTCCGCCAGCAGGTGCCGAAGCCAGGACATCACCGGGAGATCGGGCGAGATGGCCAGACGCAACGGCAGCGTGTTGATGAAGAGGCCCACAATGTCCTCGACGCCCGGCAGGTCGGTCGGTCGTCCTGCGACGGTCACACCGAACAACACCTCGCGTTCTCCGCTATATCGCGACAAGAGAATGGCCCAGGCTCCTTGCAGGAAGGTGTTCGGCGTCACATGATGCTGCTGAGCCAAGGTCCGCAGCTGCTCCGACACGGACGGCGACAGTTCCATGAACACGGCGCTGACGGCCCCTGTGGTGGCACTCTCCGGGTCCAGCCGGTCGATCCCCAGCGGGGTCGGCGTGGTGAAGCCGGTCAACTCCTGCCCCCAGAACCGTTCCGCCGCATCCTGGTCTTGCCGTTGCAGCCAGGCGATGTAGTCCCGGTACGGGGCGGGCTTAGGCAGGTCCGGCACCCGTCCCTGCAGGCAGGCATCGTAGTGGGTGAGGAAGTCCATCATCAGCAACGAGAAACACCAGTCGTCGGTCAGGATATGGTGAAAGCTCCGCACGATGGCGTAGCGATCAGGTCCGCGCCGCACGAGACGGATGCGCATCAGCGGAGCCCGGTCGAAATCCAGCCCCTCGTGCAATTCCTCCTCCAGCATCTCCCGCATACGGGTTTGCTGTTGGTCGTCGCCCATTTCCGACCAATCCAAATCCTGAATCACGTCCTCGGCCTTGACCAGCCGATGGACCAGCTGCAATGGCGCCGGTAGGTCTTTCCACATGAAGGAGGTACGGAGCATCGGATGTCGATCGATGACGCATTGCCAGGCTCGTCCGAAGGCGTCCCGATCCAACCGCCCGTCCCAGGCGTAACACTGTTGCATGAGATAGATGCCGGACCCGGGATTCAACAACGTGTGAAACAGCATCCCTTCCTGCATCGGCGACAAGGGATAACAATCTTCGATCTCCGCCCAATCCCCTCGCAGTCCTGCCAAGGCCTCCGATGCCAACCCCGTCAGCGGGAAGACCGGCAGGGCCGGCGCCGTGGACACCGGGGTTGCGCTCGTCTGGGCCCAACCGGTGGGTCCCGGCTGGGTCCGATCGGTTTCGGCCGGCGCCGTCTGTTTCACCAGCGCCACGGCTGCCGCCGCCGCCACGGTTTGATGTTCGAACAATTGCTTGGGCGTGAGTTTCACCCCTTCACGGTTCGCGCGCGCAATGACCTGTAGCGTGCGGATCGAGTCGCCACCCAACGCGAAGAAATTGTCATGCACGCCGACCCGGTCAACCTGCAACACGGTTTGCCAGATTCCCGCCAGGATCTCCTCAGTCCTATTGCGCGGCGCCACGTAGGCGGGCATGGCGTGTGAGTCCTCCCGGCCAGGGTCCGGCAGAGCTGCCCGGTCGAGCTTGCCGTTTGGGGTCCAGGGAAAGGCCTCCAGTCGCACAACGTGCTGCGGCACCATGTAATCCGGAAGACACCGCGCGAGCCTGGTTCGCAGACCGGCCGTATCCAGTGTCGAGGCACCGGTCACATAGGCGACGAGCTGTTGGGTGCCGTCGGCTTGTTCGCGCAGGATCGCGACCGCATCGGAGACATCGGCCTCCCGCCGCAGTTGGGTTTCGATGTCGCCCAGCTCGATGCGGAACCCGCGAATCTTCACCTGATGGTCCACCCGCCCGAGAAACTCCACCGTTCCGTCGGCTTGCCGTTTCGCGCGATCGCCCGTTCGATAGAGTCTGGCTCCCTCGCGACCACTGAAGGGATCAGGAATGAATCGCTCTGCCGTCGCCTCCGGTCGGTTGAGATACCCCCGCGTGACTTGCGGCCCGCCGATATAGAGTTCCCCCGGCACACCGACCGGGACCAGTTGCCCATCGCCGTCGAGGACATGGGCCTGGACGGAGGAGAAGGGACGGCCGATCGGCACATCCCGCTCGATGTCGTCGGCTGAGTCCTCGAGCACGTGAGCCAATACCCCGATCGTCGTTTCGGTCGGACCATAGTGGTTGACGATGGTGCAGTCTGGTGCCAATTGACGGACCTGGCGGACGAGGTCGCGGCGCAGCGCCTCGCCCCCAAGAATGAGGCAACGGGTGGGCAACACGTGCTCGGGATGGGCCGCATGGAGAAGTCCACGCAGATGGCTCGGCACGATTTTGAGGACCTCGACCTGGCGCTCATGCATGGCAGCGGCCATCGCGTCCGGGTCGAAACCGTCCTCCGTCGGGAACAGATGAAGCGTGCGCCCGGAACAGAGCGCGCCGAAGAGGGCCGTGTTGCCAAGGTCGGCGGCCACGGTCGAGACGGCGGCCATGCCGGTCCCGGCGGCCACAGGCGCGAGTCCGAGTATCGCCTGTACGTATGCTGCGACTTGCCGGTGTTCCACCGCCACGCCCTTGGGGCTTCCGGTGGAACCCGAGGTATAGATCACGTAGGCGAGGTTGCTCGGAAAGACACCCACCGAAAGCGGCTCGTCACCGCATGCGGCGATGTCCTCCGCGTGAAGGTCCAATAGAATCAGACGTGCGGCGCCATCGTCGACGCCGATCGACTGGTCGCTTCGGGTGATGATCAGGCGCGCCTGGCTGTCGGCGACCATCGTCGTCAGCCGCTCGCGAGGATAAGTCGGATCCAGCGGCACATAGGCACAGCCGGCTTTCAGCACCGCGAGGAGGGCGACGACCAGATCCAAGGACCGGTCCAGGCAGAGACAGACCCGCTCTTCCTGCTTCACACCCTGCGCAAGGAGATAGCGCGCCAACCTGGTTGCCCGACGGTCGAATTCCCGATAGGTCACCCGCTCGGTCTTGGTCACGACCGCCGCCGTTTCAGGCACCGCTTTCACCTGAGCGGCAATCAGGTCATGGATGCAAGCCTCCTCCAGACGGCCAGACTCGGGGATTTCATTCCACTCCACGAGCTGCCGTTGCTCCCCTTCCGTCGTCAGGGCCATGTTGCCGAGTAACGCATCTCGGGCCTCGACCATCGCAACCAAGAGTCGTTCCAGATGGCCCAGCATGTGTGTGATCGCCGCATGCGCAAAGCGTCGATGGGCATAACAGACAATCAGGCACAACTCACGGCCCGGCTCCACCATTAACGAAATCGGATAATTGTTCCGTCCCTGCGTCAGGGTATAACCACCGCTCGATCGCGCCGCCAACGGCGCGATGACGAGCGACGGCGGAATCCCATCGTCCTCAGGCTCGGGATAGCTTTCGAAGACCATGAGGCTGTCGAACAGGGGCGTCCCGTTGGGAACGTCGCTCCACCGTTGGATGTGACTGAGCGGAGTCCATTCATACTGGCGCAACGCGGCATTCTGATCCTGCAGGCTGCGCAACCAATCCGCCAGCTTCTGGTCCGGCCGAATCGCGACACGCACCGGCAGACTGTTGATAAAGAGTCCGACCATTTCGTCCACGCCGGCCAGTTCGGGCGTGCGTCCCGACACGGTCGCCCCGAACAACAGGTCTCGCGCGCCGCTGTAGCGATGCAGCAAGAGAGCCCAGGCTCCTTGCAGAACCGTATTGACGGTGACCCTACTCCGCTTGGCGAAGGCCTGCAGCGCCTCAGTCTGCTCTGTTGAGAACCGGAGATTTTGTTCCGCGAACGGCAGGGACTCAGGGGATGACCCGTGCGACGGGGCCTCGATCGGTATCGGCGTGGGCCGATCGAATCCGGCCAACATGCCACGCCAGTAGGTTTCGGCCTGCGTCAGATCCTGGCGATGAACCCAGGAAATGTAGTCGCGGTAGGGCCGGGGCGTTCGAAGCGGAGGACGCTCTCGCTGCGCCAGAGTTTCATACGCCAGCACGACGTCACGCAGCAAGATCGCCATGCTCCACCCATCCAGGAGGAGGTGGTGGTGGCTGTTGATCAAGATCCAGTCACGCTCGCCCCTGCGGATCACATGCAGTCGCATGAGCGGGGGCCGTAGCAAATCGAGACCGGCGGCGCGATCGCGTTGAAGCAGCGAGGCGAACCGCGCTTGTTGCTCTTCCTCCGGAACCCCGCGCCAATCATGCCGCTCGATCGGGAGGCGCACCTGCCGACGGACGACCTGCAGCGGCTTCTCCACGCCTTCCCACACGAACGCGGTACGCAGCACCGCATGGCGCTCCACCGCCGACTGCCAGGCCTGCTCGAACGCGTCGAGCCGCAAGTCTCCGGAGAGGCGATAGGCATACTGATACAAGTACGGATCGGCCGACGCATCGGCCAAACAGTGAAACAGCAGTCCCTGCTGCAGCGGGGACAGATAGTACATGGCTTCGATCTGTGGTTTATCGCGCATGGCTCCGTTCCATGGTCTCTAGAATGTTGTCGAGGGCATCCTGATCGATCTGTACGTCCGGAAAATCCGACGGGGTATACCCGCCCGCGTCCGCCGCGCAACAATGTGCGATCAATTCGCAGAGGCATCGACGGTATGACGCCGCGAGCATCTCGACTGTCGCCCTCCTGAACCGCGCACCGCTGTAGCTCCACATCACCGTGAGGCGACCGTCCGTGACATCGGCGTTGATGGTGAGTTCGTACCGCATCCTGTTCGACGCACCGTGCTCACGCCCGGTGGGTTCCGACGCCAATCCGAACAGGGTCTGTTCGGGACCGCCCCGGTCGAGTTGACCCAGATAGTTGAAGCAAACCTGCGGGGCGGTCTGATGTCGGAGGCGTTCGCTCTCCGGCGTATGGGCGAGATACCGTAAGAGGCCGTATCCGACCCCGCCCGATGGGATGGCACGCAGTTGCTCCTTGATGCCCTTCACGATGTCGGCAGTCGAGCCGTCCGGACGTCGTAAGAGAAGTGGAAACATGCTGGTGAACCAGCCGACCGTCCGCGACAGATCGGTGCCCGGAACGACCGACTCGCGACCATGGCCCTCGAGGTCCAGCAGGAGACGATCCTCACCCGTCCACTGGTGGAACGTCTGGACCAAGGCCGCCAACAGGAGATCGTTTACCTGGGTCTTGTAGGCGGCCGGCGCCTGCCGCAACAGGGCCTCCGTCTCCTCACGGCTGAACGAAAGGTGACAGGTCTCCGCGGAAGCCTCGGTTCGTGCTCCCGTCGGATCGTCGAGTGGTAACGACAGAGCTCCGGGCTGGTCCTGCGCGCTCCAGAAAGCCGCCGCGCTCGACAGGGCCCCGGACTTCGCCAGCGTCTGTGCCGCTTCGGTCCACTGTTTGATCGAGGTGGTCTTGGGCGGAAAGTCGGCCTGCTGTTCCTCGCCGGCCAGATAGGCCCGCTCAAGATCCTCCAGGAGAATGCGCCACGACACCCCGTCGACGACGAGATGGTGCGCGATCAACAGGAGCCTGCTCGGCCGCCTCGGCCCGAGGTCGAACAGGAGCGCTCGAAACAGCGGCCCCTGCTCCAGATGCAGGCTCTGCTGGCACCGTTCGGCCTCACCGGCGATGACGTTGGTGATGGCGTCCTCCGACAGTTCGCGCAGGTCGACGCACGTCAGGAGTTCTTCGGATGGGACCAGGGCCTCGATCCGCGCCGTCGGGCCGTTCGAGACATCGAGGCGCATACGCAGCGCATCGTGTCGTTCCAGCAGGAGGCCGAGCGCGCTCGCCAACCTGGCCCGATCCGGCGATTCGGAGATCGTCAGCATGAGCGATTGATTCCAATGATGGGGCTCGGACAATCGCTGCTCGAACCACCACTGTTGAGCCGGCGTCATCGGCAGGGTTCCCGACACGAATCCCTGCTCCGCCTGGATCGTCGGCGCCGCGGCCGACTCCCGATTCACGACCGTCGCCAGCGCTTCGATCGTTTGTTGCTGAAACAGCTGCCGAGGCGTCAAGGAGAGGCCGACTTCCTTGGCCTGGGCAATCACCTGGAGCCCGAGAATGGAATCCCCGCCGAGTTCGAAGAAGTTGTCGTGGCGGCCGACCTGGGCGAGGCCGAGCACCTGGGCCCAGATGGCGGCCAACTGCTGTTCGGGCTGCGTCTTCGGCGCCTCATAGGCCGTCGTGCGCGGTGCCGCGACTTCCGGTGCGGGCAAGGCCCCGCGGTCCACCTTCCCGTTCGGGCTCAGCGGCAGCTGCGCCAGCCGGACGATCACCGCCGGCACCAGATACTCCGGCAGCCGCTCGGCGAGCGCCGCCTTGAGCGCCGCCGGGTCGATAGGGCGGTCCGGGTCCATCGTGACGTAGCCCACGAGCCGTGCCCCGCCCGGGCCGTCCCGCCGCGCCAGCACCACGGCCTCCCGCACCCCCGGCTGCTGCCGCACGGCCGCTTCGACTTCGCCCAACTCGATCCGCACGCCCCGGATCTTCACTTGATGGTCCAACCGGCCCAGATACTCGATGGTCCCGTCCGGCCGGTACCGCACGAGATCGCCCGTCCGATAGAGCCGCTGTCCGGGTTGCGCACTGAAGGGATCCGGTACGAAGCGCGCGGCCGTCAGGTCCGGCCGCCGATGGTAGCCCCGGCCCACGCCGATCCCGCCGATGTAGCACTCGCCCGGCACGCCGATCGGGACCGGCTCGCCCTGCGGGTCGAGGATGTAGATCTGGAGGTTGGCAATGGGCCGCCCGAGGGGGACGGTCGCCGCCGGGGGCGTGGGACAGGTCCAGGCCGTCACGTCGATGGCGGCTTCGGTGGGGCCATAGAGGTTGTGCAGGGCCACCCCCGGCAGGAGCTGCTGCACGCGCGGCGGGAGGGTCGCCGGCAGGGCTTCGCCGCTGCAGAGGATCTGCCGGAGGCTCCGGCAGCGCTCGACGCCGGGTTGGTCCAGGAAGGCCTGCAGCATGGGCGGCACAAAATGCAGGGTGGTAATGCCCGCACGGGTGATGTGCTCGATCAGCCGGGCCGGGTCTTTATGGGCCCCCGGCTCGGCCATGACCAGTTCGGCCCCGACCATCAGCGGCCAGAAGAATTCCCAGACGGAGACGTCGAAGCTGATCGGGGTCTTCTGCAGCACCCGGTCGGTGTCCGTCAGCCCATAGGCCGCTTGCATCCACTGGAGCCGGTTGCGCAGGCCCGCGTGGCTGTTGCCGGCGCCTTTCGGCTGCCCGGTGGAGCCGGAGGTGTAGAGGACGTAGGCGAGCTGCGCCTCGACGGTCGCGACCGCCGGCGGGGTCGGGGGATACCCGTCGAGGGGGGCCCGGTCCTGCTCCAGGCAGAGGGTCGGGCCGGGATGCGCCAAGCGTGCGGCCTGCGCGCGGTCGGTCACGAGCAGCGCGGCCTGGCTGTCGTCGAGCATGTAGCGGAGGCGGTCGACGGGATACGACGGATCGAGCGGCACGAAGGCGGCCCCCGCGTACCAGGTCCCGAGCAGGGCGACCACGAGGTCGACCGACCGGTCCAGGGCGACGGCGACCAACCGTTCCGGCCCGACCCCGTGGCGGCGGAGGGCCTGGGCGAGTTGGTACGCCTGCCGGAGCAACGCCGCATAGGTCACGGTGGTCGCGCCCGCCCGCACGGCGATGGCCGCCGGCGTCCGCGCCGCTTCCGCAGCAATCTGCGCCGGCACGGCCGTCCGCGCATAGGCCCGCGCCGTCTGGTTCCACGCCCCCACCACCTGCGCCCGCTCCGCTTCGTCCATGAGGGGAAGCGCCGCGAGCTTCCGTTGGGGCTCCGCCACGATCCCTGCGAGCAGGGTGAGGAAATGGCCAGTCATGCGATCGATCGTGGCCGGTTCGAACAGATCCAGATTGAATTCGAAGAAACCGGTCAGGCCCTCCGGTGCCCACGTCATTTCCAACGACAGATCAAATTTCGCACTGCCGGGATCGACCTCCACCGGTTCGACCGTAAGGTTCGGAATCTCTACCATGTCCCGGCCAAGGGTCTGCAGCGCGAACATCACTTGAAAGAGCGGAGCATGGCTCAGATCACGATCCGGCTTAAGCGCATCGACGACTTGCTCGAACGGCACATCCTGATGACTCTGTGCGCCCAACACCGTTTCCCTCACGCGCTCAAGGAGATCGACGAAACGCGGATGACCGCTCACGTCGGTCCGCAGTACGAGGGTGTTCACGAAGAAGCCAATCACTCCTTCCGTCTCGACGGTCGTACGATTCGCGATCGGCGTCCCGATCGACAAGTCCCTATCTCTACTGTACCGATGCAACAACACCTGAAACGCCGCGAGCAGCGTCATAAACAGAGTCACGCCCTGTCTCCGGCTCAGCCCCTGCAGGGCTGCGGCGACATCCGGAGAAACGGTGAAATTACGGCGGGCGCCACGGAACGTCTGGACGGTAGGACGAGGATGGTCGGCGTGCAGGCCGATCATCGCAGAGGCTCCCGCAAGGGTCTGCTTCCAATAGTCCAATTCACGCTCAAGCACGTCACCCTTCAGCCACTCACGCTGCCACCGTGCATAATCGGCGTATCGCACCGCCGGAGGGGTCAGAGGCACGGGCTGCCCCTCACGCAACGCGCCGTAGGCCGCCAGCATGTCCGCCAACAACACATTCAACGACCACCCATCTGCGATGGCATGATGTAGGGTGACGAGCAACAGATGATCCTGGTCGCGTAATTGCACCAGCTTGATGCGCCACAGGAGGCCGCCTTCCAAAACGAACGGCCTTCGGGCCTCCTCACCGGCCAGCTCTGCGACGTATTGCTCTAAAGACAAGCCTGGTGCCGGAGCGGCAACCTGCCGATCAAACGGCACGGCCGGTGAATCCAGATTGACTTGCACCGGGCGACCCTCGACGCGAAGGAACCAGGTACGCAGTTGATCGTGCTGCGTCGCCACGACTTCGAAACTCGCACGCAACGCATCCACATCGAGCGGGCCACGGAGCCGGAGCCCGAAGGAGAGGTTGTAGAGCCAGCTCTCCGGTTCGAGTTGCGACAGGAACCAGAGTCGCTGCTGTGCAAAAGACAAGGGAGCCGGCCCCTCCCGGCGAGATGCCGTCAAGGGAGGAACCTGCCTGCCTTGTCCTTCCGCACGAACCCGATCGACGGTCCGGGCCAAATCGGCAACGGTCGGGCATTCGAAGGCCGCGCGTAACGGAAGCTCGATGTGAAAGGCACTCCGGATGCGAGAGACCACCTGGGTGGCTAGGAGGGAATGTCCGCCCAGCTCGAAAAATTGGTCCCGCACCCCCACCCGTTCGAGACCGAGAATGTCCGCCCAGATAGCGGCGAGCAACTCTTCCGTGACGGTACGCGGCGCGACGTAGGTGGCTTCGTCGAGACCGGACAGATCGGGAGCAGGTAAGGCTCGCCGGTCCACCTTGCCGTTCGGCGTGCGCGGCAAGGTGTCCAGCGTGAGCACAATCGAGGGAACCATGTACTCGGGGAGTTGTGCCTGAAGCGCGGTCCGCAACCTGTCGCTATCGATCGATCGGCCGGCCTGCGGCACGACGTAGGCCGCCAATCGCCGGTCTCCGGGGCGATCTTCACGGACGATGACCGCCGCTTCACGGACCTCGATCTGATCGGTCAGGCAGGATTCGATCTCACCGAGTTCGATCCGGAACCCCCGCACCTTGACCTGATGGTCCAGACGCCCCACATATTCGATCGTGCCGTCCGGCCGGTAACGAGCCAGATCGCCGGTGCGATACAGCCGTGCCCCGGGCTCATTTCGGAACGGATCCGGCACGAACGCCTCTGCCGTTCTGGCGCAATCTTCCAGGTATCCGCGGCCGACGCCGATTCCTCCGATCCACAGTTCGCCGGAGACGCCGACCGGCACCGGTTCATACAACCGGTTGACGATGTAGAGGCGCAGGCGTTGAATCGGCCGCCCAATCGGAACCCGGACGGAATCTTCAGCCGGCGCCGCCAGGATGGGATGGACGGCGACGTCGTCGGCACATTCGGCCGGTCCATAGGCGTTCATGAGGGGGATCTTCGGGTGGCGCTCAAACCAGCGGCGACAGAGGGCCGGCGGCAGCGCCTCGCCCGTCGGTAAGACCCAGCGCAGAGGAGCAAGGACCGGTGGCGCGTCCTCAGAGTCGCCCACGTCCAGGAGGGCCTGCAACACGGCAGGCACCGCTTCGTAGATGGTGATGCCGGATGTGTCCAGATGTGTGAGCAGTCGCGACGGCTCTCGTACCAGCTCATCGGACAGGATATGGGTGGTGGCTCCACACAGCAGCGCGGTCAGGAATTGCCAGACCGAAATATCGAAACATTGGGAGGCAGTTTGTGCGATGACGTCCTTGGGTCCGATCGCTAACGACCTGACCTTGCTCTCGATGTTGTTGAGCATGCCGCCCATCGTGACCATGGCTCCCTTCGGGATGCCCGTCGAGCCGGAGGTATAAATGACATAGGCCAACTGATCCTGTCGCGAAGGTACGAGACGATCGTGGTCCTCCCCCTGCTGCGACAAGAGATCGTCCAGGACTACCACAAGCGGACGTGTCGCCTGAGGCAACATCGACAAAGCCTGCTCCAGATGGCCACTCAGCCGCCGCGAGACGACGACGACGCGAACGCGGCTCAGCTCCAGCAGCCGCGCGACACGGGCGACCGGATGGTGCGGGTCGAGCGGAAGATAGGCAGCGCCGGCCTTGAAACAACCGAGGATCATCGTCAGCAGGTCTGGGCTGCGCTCATCCAGGACCGCGACGACCGCATCCGGACCGATTCCTTCCGCCCTCAGCCGATGGGCCAGACGATTGGCCCGACGGTTCAAAACGTCATAGGTCAACGATTGATCGCCGCAGCGGACCGCGATGGCCTGCGGGGATCGCCGCACCTGCGCTTCGAATCGCAGGGCAACGCTACGATCGTCCTGAGGCTTGTCCGACTCCCCGATTCCATACGACAGGAGCCGCGTGCGTTCTTCCCGATCCAGCATGGGCAGGTCGCCGATGCGGACATCCGGCCGCGTGATGAGGGCTTCCAACAGGCCTTGTAAATGGCCGATCATCCGCAGGACCGTTTCCGAATCGAAGAGGCGGCGGCCATAGGACAGTTTGAGACCCAACTCTTTCCCCGGCCAACCCATCACGGTCATGGGATAGTTCGTATGGACGCGATACTGCTCTTCCTCGGCTCGGAACATGATCCGCCCCTCACAGAGCGCCGGATCCACGGGCGCATTTTCGAAGACGAACAGGCTGTGAAACAGGGCTTCTCCCCGCGGGATCTCGCTCGAGCGTTGAATGTGAATGAGGGGGGTATATTCATACTCGCGAAGGCGGACGTTTTCCGCCAACAGGTCTTTCAACCAGGCCATGACCGGACGATCCGGCGCCACCGACACGCGCAACGGTAGCGTATTGATGAAGAGGCCCAGCACCGATTCGACTCCGACGAGTTGGGTCGGTCGACCCGCCACCGTCACGCCGAACAACACGTCCTTCTCGCCGCTGTACTGCGCGAGGAGCAGGGCCCAGGCTCCCTGCACAAAGGTGTTCGCCGTCACGCGATGTTGTTGGGCCAGAGCCGTGAGCCGTGCCGTGAGATCCGCGCTCAGGTAGACGCAATGATCCGCTGCGTCATCGTTTTGGTCGGCCAACCCCTCCGGGGGCCGGTCATAAGCAAGCGGGGTGGGCGTGGAAAATCCCTGCAGATACTCGCGCCAAAACCGATTCGCTGCGTCCAGATCCTGCTTCTGCAGCCAGGCGATATAGTCCCGATAGGAGCGAGGCTTCTCCGCTTGGCACACGAGACCCTGGGCACAGGCTTCGTAATGAGCCAGGAAATCCATCAGCAACGGAGAGATGCACCATTCGTCGAGCAGGATATGGTGAAAGCTATGGACGAACTGATAGGTGCGGTCGGTCAGACGGATGAGCCGCAGACGCATGAGCGGCGCCTTGGCAAAATCGACCCCCTGGGCAAGTTCCTGCTGCAACAACGCATCGAGCTCGGCGATCTGCGCCGCCCGCTCTTTCCCCCGCCAGTCCATGACATCGAGCGGGACCTCGATCTCCTTGTGAACGGCCTGCAGGGGGCGTTTCTGATTCTTCCAGACGAACGAGGTGCGCAGGATAGAATGGCGCGCGATGACCTGCTCCCAGGCTCGACGAAACAGCACCGCATCCATCTCTCCTTCTACGTAGTAGCGGTTCTGCATCAGGTAGATGCCGGTGCCGGGATTCATCAGCGTATGGAACAGCATGCCCTCCTGCATGGGAGAGAGCGGATACACCGCCTCGATGTTCTTGAGAGCGCCGCCGGCCGCGCGCTCGGTCGTCCGCTGCTCAGTCCTGTTCGCCTGCATGCCTATCCAATCTCCTTCAAGAGGTTCTCCATCTCCTCGTCGCTCAATTCCACATCCACGACCCGTCCCGGATCGGGATCGTCTGCCGACGGCGGGCTTGCGTCAACGCTCCCGGTCACCGCGACCGCAGCCGCCGACGCGACGGTCGGGTGCTCGAAGAGCTGCTTCGGGGTCAGCGTGAGGCCTTCCCGATGGGCCTTGGCCAGGACTTGCAAGCTCGTGATCGAATCCCCGCCGAGTTCGAAGAAGTTGTCGTGGCGGCCGACCTGGGCGAGGCCGAGCACCTGGGCCCAGATGGCGGCCAACTGCTGTTCGGGCTGCGTCTTCGGCGCCTCATAGGCCGTCGTGCGCGGTGCCGCGACTTCCGGTGCGGGCAAGGCCCCGCGGTCCACCTTCCCGTTCGGGCTCAGCGGCAGCTGCGCCAGCCGGACGATCACCGCCGGCACCAGATACTCCGGCAGCCGCTCGGCGAGCGCCGCCTTGAGCGCCGCCGGGTCGATAGGGCGGTCCGGGTCCATCGTGACGTAGCCCACGAGCCGTGCCCCGCCCGGGCCGTCCCGCCGCGCCAGCACCACGGCCTCCCGCACCCCCGGCTGCTGCCGCACGGCCGCTTCGACTTCGCCCAACTCGATCCGCACGCCCCGGATCTTCACTTGATGGTCCAACCGGCCCAGATACTCGATGGTCCCGTCCGGCCGGTACCGCACGAGATCGCCCGTCCGATAGAGCCGCTGTCCGGGTTGCGCACTGAAGGGATCCGGTACGAAGCGCGCGGCCGTCAGGTCCGGCCGCCGATGGTAGCCCCGGCCCACGCCGATCCCGCCGATGTAGCACTCGCCCGGCACGCCGATCGGGACCGGCTCGCCCTGCGGGTCGAGGATGTAGATCTGGAGGTTGGCAATGGGCCGCCCGAGGGGGACGGTCGCCGCCGGGGGCGTGGGACAGGTCCAGGCCGTCACGTCGATGGCGGCTTCGGTGGGGCCATAGAGGTTGTGCAGGGCCACCCCCGGCAGGAGCTGCTGCACGCGCGGCGGGAGGGTCGCCGGCAGGGCTTCGCCGCTGCAGAGGATCTGCCGGAGGCTCCGGCAGCGCTCGACGCCGGGTTGGTCCAGGAAGGCCTGCAGCATGGGCGGCACAAAATGCAGGGTGGTAATGCCCGCACGGGTGATGTGCTCGATCAGCCGGGCCGGGTCTTTATGGGCCCCCGGCTCGGCCATGACCAGTTCGGCCCCGACCATCAGCGGCCAGAAGAATTCCCAGACGGAGACGTCGAAGCTGATCGGGGTCTTCTGCAGCACCCGGTCGGTGTCCGTCAGCCCATAGGCCGCTTGCATCCACTGGAGCCGGTTGCGCAGGCCCGCGTGGCTGTTGCCGGCGCCTTTCGGCTGCCCGGTGGAGCCGGAGGTGTAGAGGACGTAGGCGAGCTGCGCCTCGACGGTCGCGACCGCCGGCGGGGTCGGGGGATACCCGTCGAGGGGGGCCCGGTCCTGCTCCAGGCAGAGGGTCGGGCCGGGATGCGCCAAGCGTGCGGCCTGCGCGCGGTCGGTCACGAGCAGCGCGGCCTGGCTGTCGTCGAGCATGTAGCGGAGGCGGTCGACGGGATACGACGGATCGAGCGGCACGAAGGCGGCCCCCGCGTACCAGGTCCCGAGCAGGGCGACCACGAGGTCGACCGACCGGTCCAGGGCGACGGCGACCAACCGTTCCGGCCCGACCCCGTGGCGGCGGAGGGCCTGGGCGAGTTGGTACGCCTGCCGGAGCAACGCCGCATAGGTCACGGTGGTCGCGCCCGCCCGCACGGCGATGGCCGCCGGCGTCCGCGCCGCTTCCGCAGCAATCTGCGCCGGCACGGCCGTCCGCGCATAGGCCCGCGCCGTCTGGTTCCACGCCCCCACCACCTGCGCCCGCTCCGCTTCGTCCATGAGGGGAAG
>WIAG01000125.1 GCA_014055495.1 Nitrospira sp. CR1.2 | reverse complement strand
CAGCGCGACAGCTCGCTGTACCCGGAAAAACACCCAACTCAAGATGACCATCAGGATCAACCCGATCGCGAACCCGAAAAACGGCGACAGGATCATCGCTTCCAGGACCGACCGTAAACCTGAGAATTTGACGGCGGCCATGCCGCCATGCGTCAACGCCGCGCCGACCAAGCCGCCGATGAGCGCATGCGACGAACTGGTCGGCAAACCCAATAACAACGTGACAAAGTTCCAGATGATGGCACCGGCCAGCGCCGAGGCCACCACGGCCTGCGTTACCGACTGGGGATCGACGATACCCGTCCCGACCATCTTGGCCACCGCCGTCGACATAAACGCGCCGGCCACGTTCAGCCCGCCGGCGACGAGGACGGCGGTCGAGGGGCTCACCACGCGGGTTGAAACCACCGTCGCGATGGCGTTCGCGCTGTCGTGCCATCCATTGGAAAAGTCGAAGAGCAACGCCAGGACGACGACCACCAACAAGAGTCCGCTCAGTTCAACCATGACTGCCGCTTTCTACCCGTGCATCGTGATGTGGGTGAGTGCCGAAGAAGGCTCGGGAGGAGCTCACGTATGCTTCAATGCGATGCGCTCCAGGATGTTGGCGACATCTTCGCAGCGATCGGTCCCCGCTTCAAAATTTTCGTAGATCTCTTTCCATTTGATGACGGCGATGGGATCCGTCTCTTTCTCGAATAACGCCGAGATGGCGTCGCGCGAGATCCGGTCGGCTTCGTTCTCCAGGCTATTGACTCGGACACTACATTCCGTGACCGCTTGATGCGACTTGCCGAGCAAATCGACCGTGGCACCGACTTCGACCGCCGCCTGATACAGGACGTTCGCCAACCGGATTGCCGCCTCCGTGGGCACAGCCACCTTGTACAACACGAATCGATCGGCGATCGCCTCGACCACATCCAGGATATCGTCCAACGCGCTGGCCAAATCATGAATGTCTTCGCGGTCGATCGGCGTAATGAACGTTTGGTTGAGCTTCCTGGCTATTTCGTGCGTGATGCCGTCCCCGACATGTTCAACGTCCTTGATACGCTTCGCCTTCTCAACCGGATTCCGGAAATCCTCCGTCATATCCTTCAGCAAGCGACTGCCCTCGATCATATTGTGGGCGGCATTCTTGAACAGATCGAAAAACGCTTCTTCCCGGGGTATGAGCCCAAACATAAGATCCTTTCCAGCGGGCCGTTCAACAAGGCGTGCGACCTTGTCCCCTCGGCACCGACAAGACTCTCGCCATCTCGATGCGGCCCGCATCATATGCCGACTGTGGGCGCACTACATGGCCTTCTCGTTTCAGTCCGGCCCTGCACACCACGGTTCGGTTTCGCGCGACCCGACGGTCGACTTGCCGCAGATGCTCCCGTTTATCCCATCAGCGTGCGGCACCGGGTGTCACCACCGGACCAGTCCCGTGGCCCAGGTTAAGCCCCCGCCGAACGCGCCGAACAACAGGAGGTCCCCCGCCGCGACTTGCTCTGTCCGCACCGCCTGATCCAATGCAATCGGGAGGGAAGCCGAGGAAGTGTTGCCGTACTGCTCGATCACCGAATACATCACGTCCTGCGACAACCCGAGACGGCGGCGAAGTTGCTCCAGAATGCGGGCATTTGCCTGATGGGCAATGACGCGATTCACGTCCCTCGCCGTGAGGCCAAATTCCTTGAATAGCTCCACCACCGCTCGCTCCAGGTGACGCACCGCCGCGCGAAAGACGGCACTACCCCGCATCCGCAGACAGTGTTCCTTCGCACGGACGGATTCAACCCCTCCCGGCTGCCGCGAGCCCCCCGCTGGAATAGTGATGAGTCCATGCCCACCCCCTTCGGCATAGAGCCGTAGGCCCAGGATTCCAGGCGCGCTGAGTGTGCTCGATTCTTCTCCCACAACCACCACGGCGCCGGCCCCGTCCCCAAATAACATGGCCGTTTCTCGGTCCGTCGCATCGAGCGAACTCGACTTCACCTCGGCGGCCACCACCAGGCAAGAGCGGATCTGGCCGCTTCGAATCAGCACATCGGCCATCGACAGCCCATAGAGAAAACCCGAGCACGAAGCCGACAGGTCAACCGCCATCAGCGGGCCGGTCCCCAAGGCACGTTGCACATGACAGGCCGTGGAGGGAAAGACGCTGTCCGGGGAGGTGGTTGACACGAGAATGGCATCCAGGGACTTGGGCTCTAGACCGGCGGCCTCACAGGCACGTCGCCCTGCGACGACCGCCAAGTCGGAGGAGGCCTGTCCGGGCTCCGCCCAATGTCTGGTCCGGATTCCGGTCAGAGTCATAATTTGTTCGGCATCCAACCCGAGCGGCCCCCCGACCTCCTGGTTGCCGACAAGCCGAGGGGGCACGAATGAACCGGTTCCGACAATACGACTGCGCTTCACGGGGTTCCTACCGAAGTGTCCTTGGAGCTCGACGACCACAACCTGTCGCCCCTCCTAGAGGCGCGGCGCGATTATAGGACCCAGCTCGGGGAGGGTCAACTCCGCAGAGAGAATTCGTTGCTTTTCATGGCACAATCTGCTAGAAAAATTGTGTAGTTACGCCTGATTTACCTTCTGGGTCTATAGCCGTAAGGAGTCGCTGGATGCTCTGGCATTCAAGGGGATGGTCTGTACATATGGCCGTAATCGTGGGACTACTCTGCATGGCCGGCGGATGTTCCAGCAAACCGAAACCCACGGCCGATGCGAAAGCCGTCAGCGGCACGGACGAACAGATCTTCCTCGGCGACACGATCGAGAAGAACTACGACCCCAACGTCATCATGAAACGCGGCGAGGCCTTCTTTGAAAAAGAAGAGTTCGCCGAGGCGATCGTCGAATACCAGCATTTTCTGGAGCTCCATCGCGCCCACCCGTTGGCCGCCTATGCGCAGTTCCGTTTGGCTGAGAGCCACCTCCGGATGGGCAAATCGATCGACCGGGACCCGGATCCGATCCAAAAGGCCATTGCGGCCTTCGAGAAGTTACGGAAGGAATTTCCCAGCAGCAAATACGAGGCCCAGGCGCTCCAACGGCTGGCCGACTGCCATGATTGGCTTGCGCAGACACACCTGTTCGTCGGCCAATTTTACTACCGCCGCTCCTCCTACCTTGCCGCGGCGCATCGCTTCGACATGATCATGAAAGACTATCCAGACAAGCAGGTCGCGCCGGAAGCCCTGTATTACCTGGCCATGACCTATCAAGAACTCGGCGCGCAGGACTGGGCCGCGGAAAAACTCCAGCTGTTGGCTGAAAAATACCCGAACAGCGACGTGGCCGACCGCGGCCGTCGACTGCTGGCTAAGTTGGAAAAGCAGACCCCGCCGCCACCTGCGGTAGTCGCAGCGAACAGTGAGTCCCAGCCCAGCCAGAACCGGCCAGCCGACAGGCTGGTGACCAGTTCCTTAACCGCCGGCCCAACCGCACCAACATCCTCGCCCCTTCCGGACTTGAAGACGTCCTCGGGCGTGACCCTTCGTCAGCCGTTTGTCGCATGCCGACTCGGCGCATGGTGTTGAGAGCGGACGCCTCCGACCTTCCTCGCTCATCGCATCTGTAGCGCTTCAAGCAGAAGGTCGTTGACCGACGCCTTCAGACGCTGTTTGGCCTCTAGCAAAAACTGTGCAGCCGTCGTGTGCCCCTGCAGCACCCTAAAATAGGCCTGCACCACCTCTTGATACCGACGCAGCAGCTTGAAGGCCAGGCGTGGGAAGGCGTAGACGACATTCGCAATACGGCTTGTGACACGAAAGTCCGGAAGAATTTCGCGCTCCAGCGAGGCCTCGTAGGCGAGCAGCGATGCCGCGCACACCTGCTGCTCAGCCAGAATTGCCCGAGCCACCATATGCCCTGACCGGACTGCGTAGTAGATTCCTTCCCCGAACAAGGGGTCGACCAAATGCCCCGCATCCCCGATCAGCGCCGCGCGCCCGTTGACAAAAGGGGAGCGCCCTTCGGATCTTTGGCTCCGCTCCGGCTCTGAATAGGCGGGGATGGGATGCCCAATCGGGCGCGGAACATCCCACCCGCTCAGGCCCGGCTCCTCCTTCACGAAGCGATCGAAGGTCGCTCGCAGATTCGTCGCTTTCCGACGAAACTCTCCTACTCCCACCGAGAGACAGTCTCGTTTTGGGAAAATCCATCCATACCCCTGACGGGCCGCCCCCACGTCCACAAGGATCGTCGCAGAGCCGGGGAAGTGTGGCCCTTCACCGATCTGCACCTCACTTTCAAGCGCGGGCGCCCGATACTGAGAGCGACTCGGAAACAGTTGTCTTGCAACGAGGCTATTCGCTCCATCCGCACCGATCACCAATTGAGCGCGAAATCGTCCTTGTCCCGTGACAACCTCTACGCCACCGGCGTCCTGCGTAATTCCCTCCACACTGTCTCCCGTGCGGATGACCGCCCCTGCGCGCACTGCCTGCTGCACCAGATAGTGATCGAAACGATCTCGCATGACCATGTAGGCGATGGGCTCGTGCGATTGGATGACCAACGGGTCCCGTCCCCGATGAACAAACTGCACGCCCTTGATGGTCTGTTCGACAACAGACCGAAACCCAGGTTCCAACAACTGCTCGATACGCGCCGACAGGCCGCCACCACACACCTTGTAGCGCGGATGGGTGTCCTTGTCCAAGCCGAGCACCGCCAGGCCACCCCGGCTGAGAGCCGCCGCAGCACTCGCTCCCGCCGGCCCCATGCCGACGATCACGACGTCATACGTTGTAGGCTCTTGTCCAACCATCATCTTGGCTCTACTGAGTGTCGACTGTGCTCCGGTAGCGTTGCCTCGCCGAAGAAAAGTCTGTGATACAACGGGAATGTCGGAGAGAGACAGACGAGAAAAACCAGCGATCCGCGTTACTGTCCGAGGTACCAGCCGATCCCGTATCGCTCGAGAAAGCTCGTGATCATGGTCAGCGAATTGGCATAAATCATCACGCCCACAACGATGAGCAATACCCCGCTGACGGTTGAGACGCCCCAGAGATAGG
>WIAG01000124.1 GCA_014055495.1 Nitrospira sp. CR1.2 | reverse complement strand
GGGAAATCATTCAGACCTTGGAAGAGCGTCTCCTGGGACGTCTCGCCGGCGAAGACATCCGCGATCCGGTGACCGGAGAAATCATTGTCTCCTTCAACGAGGAAATAGACGAAGAGCAAGCCAAGGCTGTCGTGGAGGCGGGTGTTGATCGGGTAAAAATTCGATCGGTGCTGACCTGTCAGTCTGCACGTGGGGTCTGTCGGCTTTGTTACGGGCGCGATCTGTCGCGCGGTCGTCTGGTTGAAAAGGGGGAGCCGGTCGGTGTCATTGCGGCACAATCCATCGGTGAACCTGGTACGCAGCTGACGATGCGTACGTTCCATATCGGTGGTACCGCAAGCAAGGTTGTGGAGCAGACTGTTCTGGAGGCCAAGCACGCTGGTCATTTGAAGTATATGAGCTTGGATGCTAAGAAAAATGCCGACGTGCACAATGCTGGGATCGCCGTGCGCAATAAGGAGGGCGAATGGGTCGTCATGAACCGGAACGCCAAAATTGCGATTGTCGATGACAGTGGGCGTGAGCGCGAGAAATATCCGGTTGTCTACGGCGCCAAAATCAAGTTGAAGGACGGAGATCGTGTCGAGGTCGGGCAGAAGTTGGTGGAATGGGATCCATATTCGTTGACCATTCTTACGGAGACCGGCGGAAAAGTTGCCTACGGCGACATTCTCGAAGGCGTCACGATGAAGGAAGAGTTCGACGAAGTGACCGGTCTGTCCCGGAAGGTCATTATCGAGCAGAGCGGTGCCACGTTGCGTCCTCGGGTTTCGATCAAGGACGACAGCGGAAAGACCGCGAAGGTTTCCGGTGCGGGAGCACCCGTAGCCCGCTATCTGTTGCCGGTTGGTGCGCACATTTTCGTCGAAAAGGGCGCCATGGTGCATCCCGGCGATGTGTTGGCCAAGATTCCGCGTGAAACGACCAAGACGAAGGACATTACTGGCGGTCTACCGCGCGTGGCCGAACTGTTTGAGGCCCGCAAGCCTAAAGAGCAGGCCGTCATCAGTGAGATCGACGGAGAAGTCTCCTATGGCGGTTTTGTGAAGGGTATGCGGAAGGTGTTAGTCGACAATAAGATGGGCGACGTGAAGGAGTACTTTATTCCTAAGGGTAAGCACGTCAACGTGCATGAAGGCGATTGGGTGCGCGCTGGTGAGCCGCTTATGGACGGGTCGGCCAATCCGCACGACATCCTGGATGTATTGGGCCCGAAGGAGTTGCAGAAGTACTTGGTCGATGAGGTGCAGGACGTCTACCGGTTGCAGGGGGTGTCCATCAACGACAAGCACATTGAAATCATCGTGCGGCAAATGCTTCGAAAGGTCCGGATCGAAGATCCGGGAGATACCTCCTTTCTGCCTGGTAGCCAGGTCAGTAAGGGAATGTTTGACGTGGAGAATCAGCGGGTTTTGGAGAAGGACGGCAAGCCAGCCCTTGGCAAACCTGTGTTATTGGGTATTACCAAGGCCGCGCTGACGACCGATAGTTTCATCTCTGCAGCCTCATTCCAGGAAACGACTCGGGTATTGACGGAAGCTGCCATCAATGGACGAGAAGATAATTTGCTGGGATTAAAGGAAAACGTGATAGTGGGACGCCTTATTCCCGCCGGTAGTGGATTTGAAGAATATCGGGAAACATTCGTCGCCAGCGCGAAAACGCCTAGTGAGTTGACGGGGACAGTTCCGCAAGCAGTTGGCGTCGGCGAGGTGTCGGCTCAGACGACTGGCAGCGAAGTGCAAAATAATCCGTGAAAGAAAAAGAACATTCTTGACAGAGTGGCCACACATCTCTATAATCCGACGGCTTCGCTCATGGGGATTTTGAGCAAACGCCTGATTTTCAAGAAAGAGTAGAGTGCATGCCAACGATTAATCAGTTAGTGCGAAAAGGTCGGACGCTCGTAAAGTCGAAGACGAAAAGTCCAGCGCTGAAGCGTTGCCCTCAGAAGCGCGGGGTGTGTCTTCGTGTCTATACCACCACGCCGAAAAAACCCAACTCTGCCCTTCGAAAGGTCGCTCGTGTTCGGTTGACGAATGGAATGGAGGTTACGACCTATATTCCGGGTGTTGGTCATAATCTTCAAGAGCACTCCATCGTCTTGGTGCGTGGCGGGCGCGTGAAGGACTTGCCTGGTGTGCGGTATCACATTGTTCGCGGTTCTCTGGATGCGGTCGGGGTTGCCGATCGGAAGCAGGCTCGGTCGAAGTATGGGGCGAAGCGTCCCAAGTAGGCGTTCATTTTCTCGTTGTGCCCAGATGGGCGGCGACAACCGATTTCACTTATAGGGTAACGATGCCACGCGGACAATTTTTTGGTCATCGAGAAGCGCAGCCGGATTCTAAGTATCGAGATAAGCTCGTCGGGAAGTTTTTGAATGTCCTGATGGGGGGCGGGAAGAAGAGTACTGCCGAGCGTGTCTGTTATGGAGCCTTTGATTTGATTCAGGAGAAAACCAACGGTGGCGACCCGATGAAAATTTTCAAATCGGCTGTCGACAACGTGAAGCCGGTAGTTGAGGTCAAGTCGCGTCGTGTCGGGGGCGCGTCGTATCAGGTTCCTGTTGAGATCAGGCCGTCGCGTCGTGTCTCGCTAGCGTTGCGTTGGATTACCGAGTACTCTCGTTCGCGTGGCGGAAAGAGTATGCAGGATAGGCTTGCCGCTGAATTGTTGGATGCATCCAACAACACTGGTGCATCCGTCAAGAAGCGCGAGGATGTCCATCGGATGGCCGAGGCTAATAAGGCTTTTGCCCACTATCGTTGGTAGTCGTTGCTCGTGTTGCTGTTTGGCTGAGCCGCTACTGCACTTGGTGAAGGATGTGCTGTGGCGGGTGGTCTTCGGCTGAAATGGCAGCACGCGAGTTTTTTTGGGGGAGTTGTGGCTAGGCAGACACCGTTGGAGCGCACTAGAAATATCGGCATCATGGCGCATATTGATGCCGGGAAGACCACTACTACTGAGCGCATCCTGTTCTATACGGGAATGACGCACAAGTTGGGCGAGGTTCATGAGGGTGCGGCGACCATGGACTGGATGGAGCAGGAGAGGGAGCGTGGCATTACTATCACTGCCGCGGCGACTACCTGCTTCTGGCGAGATCATCGTATCAACATTATTGATACTCCTGGTCACGTTGATTTTACGATTGAGGTCGAGCGTTCTCTTCGGGTTCTGGATGGTGCTGTGGCGGCATTTGACTCTGTGCAGGGGGTCGAGCCTCAGTCTGAGACTGTTTGGCGTCAAGCTGATAAGTATCAGGTGCCCCGTATTGCGTTCATGAATAAGATGGATAGGATCGGTGCTGATTTCTATGGCAGTGTGCAGTCTATCATTGATCGCCTCGGTGCCAACCCGGTTCCTATTCAGGTCCCGATCGGTCGTGAGTCTGAGTTTCGTGGGTCTATCGATTTGGTGCGTATGAAGGGGTTTTTTTACGACGACGAAACGCTCGGGGCTAAGTATAAAATCGACGAAATCCCTGCCGACCTGGTGGATAAGGCGAACGAGTATCGAGAGAAGATGCTCGAAGCTGTGGCTGAGTACGATGACCAGGTGATGGAGAAGTATCTCAATGGGCAGTCTCTGACCGAAGAGGAGATTCGTCGCGCTATTCGGGCGGCCACAATTGCCATGAAGGTGACGCCTGTTCTCTGCGGGTCGGCTTTCAAGAATAAGGGTGTGCAGCAACTGTTGGATGCGGTGGTGGAGTATCTTCCCTCCCCTCTTGATATTCCCGCGGCCATTGGGGTGGATCCGAATAGCGGTAAGGAATTGAGGCGGGAGCCTTCTGACTCTGAGCCGTTTGCTGCTTTGGCGTTTAAAATTATGACGGACCCTTTTGCCGGGCAGCTCACTTTCTTTCGGGTTTATTCTGGGACCTTGAAGACCGGTACCGCTGTCTTGAATGTGACGAAGGGAACGAAGGATCGTATTGGCCGTCTGCTCAAGATGCACGCGAATAAGCGAGAGGAAATAGAGATCGTCTATGCCGGTGACATTGCAGCTGCCGTAGGGCTCAAGAGTGCGACAACGGGTGATACCCTCGCGGATGAGAAGCAGCCCCTCCTGCTTGAGGTGATGAAGTTCCCGGAACCGGTCATTGCTATGGCCATTGAGCCGAAAACTAAGCAAGATCAGGAGAAGATGGGTTTTGCGCTGCAGAAGTTGGCGCAGGAGGATCCTTCCTTCAGGGTTAGGACTGATGAGGAGACTGCTCAGACGATCATTGCCGGCATGGGGGAGTTGCATCTGGAGATTATTGTAGATCGCCTGCTGAGGGAATTTAAGGTCGAAGCGAATGTTGGAAAGCCGGAAGTGGCTTTTCGTGAAACCATCCGGCGAAAGGCCGAGGCTGAGTCTAAGTATATCAAGCAGACCGGTGGTCGCGGGCAATATGGCCATGTTGTTCTGACTGTGGAACCGTCCGAGTCGGGTAAGGGCTTGGAGTTTGTGAATAAAGTTGTGGGTGGCGCTATCCCCAAGGAATACATTCCGGCTATCGAAAAAGGTGTGAAGGAGCGGATGGAGACGGGTGTCGTGGCCGGGTTTCCCTTGCGGGATGTGAAGGTCACTGTGATCGATGGCTCCTATCACGACGTGGACTCCAATGAAATGGCCTTTAAGATTGCCGCCTCCATGGGTTTTGCGGACGCCTGCAAGAAGGCTGACCCTGTCCTTCTTGAGCCGATTATGAAGGTTGAAGTGTTGGTCCCGCAGGACTTTATGGGAGACGTCATCGGCAATTTGAATGGTCGGCGCGGAAAAGTTCAGGGTATGAAGGTCCGTGCTGGAGCGCAGGCAATTGAGGCCACGGTTCCGTTGATGGAAATGTTCGGTTATGCCACAGATTTGCGCTCCCGGACGCAGGGTCGGGCAACTTATAGTATGGAGTTTGATCGCTACGACCAGGTTCCTCGGCAAATTGCAGAGGCGATTACTGCCAAGCATCGTGGGGAGTAGTGCGGTAGTTGTTGTGGATTAGGGAGGATCGGGGATGGCGAAGGCGAAATTTGAGCGACGCAAGCCGCACGTGAACATCGGGACGATCGGGCACGTGGACCATGGCAAGACGACGCTGACGAGTGCGTTGACGAAGATCTGCTCGGATCGCGGCATGGCGA
>WIAG01000123.1 GCA_014055495.1 Nitrospira sp. CR1.2 | reverse complement strand
ATCTCCTGGAATCTGAAATGTTCGGGTACGAAAAAGGGGCGTTCACCGGAGCCGTCGGCGCGAAGGCCGGATTGTTTGAAGCGGCGAACGGCGGCACGTTGTTCCTTGATGAAATCGGCGATCTTGGCCAGGCTCTCCAAGTGAAACTGTTGCGTGTGATGCAGGAACATGAAGTCCGGCGTGTGGGAAGTACGTCGTCCGTGAAAGTCGACGTGCGCATTATCGCCGCCACCAATCGCGATTTGGCGGCTCAAGTGAAAGACGGAAAGTTCCGCGATGATTTGTATTATCGCCTTAATGTGGTACGGATTGCGCTTCCGTGTTTGGCTGAGCGGCAGGAAGACATTCCGATGCTGGCCCACCACTTTTTGCAGAAATACGCTAAACAGGGGTCGCATGTGCGGGGGTTTACGCCGGAGACCATGGCCCTGCTCAAGCGCTACCAGTGGCCCGGCAATGTGCGGGAGCTGGAAAACGCTGTCGAGCGGGCGGTCTCGCTCAGTCATGGGCCGCTGCTGTTGCCGGAAGATCTTCCGGAAGCCATTCGTGCCGACCCTGATCCATCGACGATGCACAAGGACAGCCGCGGAGACGCAGATCCTGAAGCGTTACTGACCCTGGACGAGGTGGAAAAGCGGCATCTCTCCCGTGTGCTCAAGGAGACACGAGGCAACAAGGTGAAAGCGGCAAAGATTCTCGGTATTGATCGGCGAACGTTGTACCGGATGGCGGAGCGGTTCGGCCTGGACTTCGGCGAAGAGGGCGACGACAAATAGCCTGAGACTATAACAATCGCAGGGCGTTCTTGATCCGGCGAATCTCATTCGCGGCGCTCTGCGGCAGGGGCGTTTCCGCATTTTCCCATGTGTCGAAGAGTCCGTCTTTCCCACGGTGAAACACTTGAAGCCGCAATCTGGTCGTCGATTCGTCCTGCGGGACGAGGCGCGCTTCCACCCGGCTCTTGCCCACGCCGAACCTCCACCGCAGCAACCAGTTCCATGGACTCCTGATTTCCTGCCTCATGCCCGTGGTCACGTTGCCGGAATCGTCCTGGTCGACCGTATAGCCCCCCTGTGAAAGCACATCGGTCACTGCGGCTTTCACTTGTTCGGCGGGAGCCTGGAGTGTGACTTCCATCACATCCGGTTCGGGGGCGGCAGGGCCGCCTGCACAGCCGGTGATGGCGGCTGCGAGCAGGATGGCGACGAGGGATGGCAGCGTCCGACTCATTTCGGCTTGCCTTCTTGCAGTCGATAGACCATGTGCGTGTCGGTCTGATCGACACCGGGGATAGCGTGAATCTTGGCCAGCACCAGCTGGGTCAAGGCGTCTTGATGAGGAATTTCAACGATCGTAAAGATGTCCGGTTTCCCCCAGCATGGATCGATTTGTTTGATCTCTTTGATGTCCGACAGGGCTTTCACGACGTCGGCGGTTTGTCCGGGGTGTACGTTGATCAAGACGTAGGCTCGGTCGGGCATAGGGGGGATTCTCCCTTGAACTGTTCGGACAGGCTGTCGAGGCTGTTCCGCGAGTCGAAACCTATCGGATTGGTCCGGATGATGTCAATCAAGCACGCGCGAAGGAGGGTCGGCGCATCGGCTTACTTCGGCGCGACGATCACCTCGACTCGGTACGCTTCTTCTGTGGAGGTCAAATCGGCTTCCAGGCCACGAGGGTTACCCACCCGTCCCTCCGGGTCATAGATGAAGCACAGCAGGGTGGCGCCGTTGGGCCGAGCGGAATAGTGGGCCTTATCTGCCGCAACCTGTTCGGCTAGGTCCTTGCTCGACAGGCCTGAGCGAGTTTGTTTGACGACCACCACCGTCTTATCCCAGTCGAGAAGATAGCTGGTCCGACGCGCGCCGTTCGCATAGGTGGGGGACCAGTCCTCCGTGCCCACCTCATCAAACTGCAAACGCAGAAGCGCATAAAACAGATCCTGAAGATCGTACTCGTCGTTGATTTCGAGGGTCGGGCGATATTCTTTTCGGAGCCGGAGCTGGCGCGCGACGAGGTGAAAGCGGGCGCAGACCCTCCTCAGCGTGTCCAGCGTCCCCTCGCTGACCTCGGCCTTGGTTTCTTGAACCTTCTCCTGAGGCATGCGTGAAGTCATTGAGACTGGCGACGGCTGAACCGGCGCGGTGGCCCGTGACGCGGGTAGGGGAACGGGTGCTTCCTGTTGCAGCGGGGAGACTTCGTTCATCGATTCCGGCGACCTCGCCTGAATGAGCGGAGTCCCGGTGTGAGGTTCCGGCACAGGCAGCGAGCCCGAGCCAGCGGTGGGTGTACCCGGAGACGGGACCGACGGCTGCGGTGACGCAGGAACCGGAGCAGGCGTCGGCGACTCGGAGGGTGTGACGGTCGTAGTCGGCTGAGTCGATGCCGGAGATTCGGTGCCGACGGGTGGCGCGGGTCGCGGACGTAAGGTGGCATGTGGAATAGGTGGCAAGGTTCCTTGCGGAACAACGCTCACGGGCGGCGCGATGGGAGGTATGGTTGTCGTGGGGATGGGGGGATCTGAGGCCGCTCGTGCGGTGGAATTGCTCGTAGGTGGCGGCGTTGCCATGTCCCTCTGCGGCGCCACAGTGGCCTCGATCGAGGCTGAGTCGGTTGGGGGCGGTGGCTGAATCGGGTGCGGTACCGCCGTATCCCGCGGAGACGATGGCATGGCATCCTTGGCCGGTTTCGATGTGAAAGGGACGGCACCCGGTGACGCCGAGGATGTCGGCGACGGGGACGAAGGGGGTGGGCTGATGGTCGCCGTCGCTATGGCGGCCGGCGCAGGGGAGTTAAGAACAGAAACGGGAGCACACGGGGCCGGCTCCACTGCGGGCGGCGCTGTGGGAGTGTCTGGCAAGGCGGAGGGGGGAACCACGGTCAGCGACGGACGATCAGGTTCTGCATGGACAACGGCGATGACTTCATCCGGCTTAAGACCGAGAAAGTCAGCTTTTTGAATCTCCAGCGCCGCGATGAATTCCTTCAGGAGCGCGGTGCTCTGTGCGGATTCTGCGCGACTGCCGACTCTGAGTTTGTGATTCTTATGCGCCTGATACTCGGGGGACTTGTCGCCGAACAATCGGCGGATCGTTTCACGAAGGGACAGTTCGGTTCTCGCGCGGACGGCCTCACGGTAGGGGAATCCATCACGACTCAGATCCTCGATCTGGACGCTTAACTCCCGGAGCGCGGCGATGCCGCGCGTGAGTTCTTCGACGGCACTTGGTTTGGTCTTGCTGCGTAATGATTCGGTGGCTTTTGCTCGTGCCATGCGACCTATCCCTCTCGTGAGAAAAGTCTATCTGAGGGGGTGTTGCCTGACAAGCAATCCCTGCTTTTACTCGTTGCCGATGGCGAAAGGTGGGGGCGCGCCGGCGGTTAGTCGACCCACTCGACCTCAGCCCTGCCGGATGCGGGCGATTTCGTAGGGCCCTGCATGGTAGGAGGGCCGGCCAGTGTCTCGTGGATGAGCGTCAGCAACTCCTCGTTGCTAAAGGGCTTTTTCAGAAAGGGCAATCCCTCTCGGATGAGGCCCCGACTGCACAGGTCGGGTCCGGGAGTGCCGGACATGAGGATGATGCGGAGGTCTCGTTCTTTCTCAAGCAGCCGGTCGACCATCTCGAGACCATTGACCCTGGGATAGGGATTCTTCGCAACGGAAAGTTGGAAGCTTGGGGGAGGGAGGAAAATGTCTGTGAGGATGAGGTGAATCGGTTGTGGATGCTCGGCGAAAAGCCGGAGGGCTTCGGCGCTTCCCGGTGCCTGAAGGACGGTGTAGCCTGCGTGCTGCAGTGGGTTGGTAGCCATCAGGATTGTGGTGGGATCGTCGTCGACGACCAGGATAGTCGAGTGCGGGGCTGGTGTCGTAGCCATACCGGTCTCCTTCTCGACGGTGATAGAGACCCATCTCGTCAGAATCTCGGATGCTGCTCTCTCGGCCGGTCGTATTCCCGCTGCTCGCACACGCCGGGTTTAGGGCGCAGCGCATCGGGTACCTCCGCGAAACGTAGCGAGCAGTAACGCCGGGCTGCCCGACGGCGTTCTTGGTCTTGCTGTTCTTCCAGCTTCTGAAGTCGAGCCGTGAGATCGATGGTCGGGAGATCCGTTCCCGCGCGCGGCTCCTGCGTGGCAGGCGATACGGGCTCCTCACTGGATCGTGGATGCGGCCCATTCAGGCGCCAGCGGGTCAACACATCATCCTGGTTGAACACGATGGTCAGGCCGAATTGTGCATAGTCCCAAATCAGTTCGCCCTGCTCCGGTCGCGCCCAGATGGATCGTGGCAAGCCGTAGCGGCTCCAGACCTCGTCCCGCAGCATGCCCACGCGGGGCGTGAGATTACGGATTGCCATGACCTGCGCAAGGATCGGGGAGATGTCCGACGATTTTCCCGGGGCTGGGCGTTTTGCGAGCGACTCTAATGCTGCGCGAGGGGCCCTCAGCAAGCGCCAGACGGTTACGAATCCCTGCGCGCAGTCCGCGGGGCGGGCGTCTTCAAAAATCATCTGCGTATCCAACGGAAACCCTTCGATTTCCTTGGCGCGGGTGAAGTTTCTGACCTCCTGTACTGCGGCGAGGTAGGCACGCTGACGTCCAGCTTCGATCGAGGGTGCGCAAGAGGATCGGCCGGTAAAGAACACATCGTCCCCGAAATGAAACAGGGCTTGTTCCGTCCAAAACGGGCGTTGTTCGGCGGCCTCGGCGAGTGCGGGGCCGACGAGATACAGGGGCAGAAGCAGAATGAGCAGGCGATTGGCCATACGTGTCTGCAGTCGGGAACGTGACGCGTGTCACGTGACCAGTATAACCCCTGGGGATGGAAATCGACAGAAAGAGCGCGTTTTCGCGCGAAGGGAGACGGAGAGGCGCGAGAATCCTGCTAGTTGTTCATTGAGGGAGTAAGATTCTCTCGGCCGGAAGAAGTTGGATTGGTTGCGGGTTTATGGGTTTCGGTTACCATGGCACCGGATCCCTGCGGACACACGTTTCCCGGGGCAGTTACTCCGGGGTTGCGCATGCCCCACGCAGTGGCCAGGGCGTGGCAAGTAAGCTGGCTGATGCCTTCCTCGATGTTGCTGAATCGTTCCGGGGATTGGGCCTTGCCGCTCCACTCGATTTCACCGGTATT
>WIAG01000122.1 GCA_014055495.1 Nitrospira sp. CR1.2 | reverse complement strand
GAGCGATGGACTCGATCAGGTTCTTATTGATCGCCACGAAGTCCGACCGATCCTTGTCATTGATCAAGACGTCAGTCAAGCTGATAAACAGCCGCTGTTCCTCGTTGATCGCATCGGACACACGATTACGCATGGGCGGGATGAGGAAATCCCCGACATAGACACAGTTCACCGTTCGAACGCGGATGCGAACTTTTTTCCCTTCGGGCACGGATCCCTCCGTCCATTTATGTCGTGATGAGCTCAGCTCTTGCGACGCAAGAATTTTTGACGCCGGCGCAATTTCTTGTACTTGTGCTTGCGCATCTTCTTCCGGCGTTTCTTGAGGACACTCGCCATACGTTCAATCTCCAACTGCTAGGCGCGGGAGTCTAGTGGGTTTCAGTCCAAAATGCAAGCCAAGATTCTGCCCTCCGTGCGCAGCTCCGTCACGTGAGAGGCCGCCTGTCACGCGACAAAGTACGGGCCAGTCCGTTGCTTGACCTCGTTCTCCCAAGGTTCCTATACTGCGCCATGACCCACTCCGGCACAGTTCGCCCCCGCTCCCTTGGTCGCCTCCTACTGGGGTTTCTGCTCCTGCTCTCGCTGGGATGTTCAGGAAAAACCCTTCAGTATAAAGACGACCATGACCGTATCCTCCGGATCGATCAAGCGGTGGAGTCGCTCCGGAAATCCTACGTCGAACGAGACCGCAATGCGTTGTCCGCCTTGCTGTTGCCTTCAGGCAATCTTGATCAACTCCAGCGGGAGATCCAAGGTGACTTCGAGACCTTTCAGGATATCCAGTTGGAGTTCTCGATCGAGCGTATTCTGATCGAGGGCGACAACATCGATGTTTTTGTCCATTGGCAAGGCCAGTGGAAGCGGAATCCCGGCGAGGCGGGCACGCGCCAGCGTGGTCATGGGCGCCTGGCCTGGGTGGGGACGCAATCGATTTTGCTCCGGGAAGCTCAGGGCGACTTGCCGTTCGGCATGGGCTCGCGGGCGAATCCAAGCGAAGACCCCGCGCGCAGAGCGCCCAAACCCTAACCATGTCAGCCCGCAGCGCATCCCCTAAAATTGAAACAGACTTTCTTGTGGTCGGCAGCGGCGTGGCGGGCCTTCGTGCGGCGATTGAGCTCAGCCGTGCGGGACGCGTGCTGATGTTGACCAAAGGCCATCCGCTGGAAAGCAACTCCATGTATGCCCAGGGGGGGGTCGCGGTGGCGCTCAGCGAAGAGGATGATGTCGGCAGCCATCTCGCGGATACGCTGAAGGCCGGTCATGGCCTGTGCCGTCCTGAAGCCGTGCGGGTGTTGGTGGAGGAGGGGCCGGACCGGATTCAGGAACTGATTGCGTGGGGCGCGAAGTTCGACAAGATCGGCAAACGATTTGCGTACACTCGTGAAGCCGCACACAGCCGGAGCCGGATTCTCCGAGCGCGCGGGGATGCCACCGGTAACGAGATGGTCCGCGCGCTCATGACGTATGCCGCCAGGCAGCGGCGTATTCAACGGTTGGATCGGCGATTCACGGTGGATCTGGTGGTCGTCGACGGCCGTTGCTGCGGCGCGATTGTGCTCAACGAAATGTCGGGTGAACGCGCAGTCCTTCCGGCCAGCGCGGTGGTGTTGTCGACAGGCGGCGCAGGGCAGGTGTACGCGCGCACCACCAATCCCGGCAATGCGACCGGCGACGGCATGGCGATGGCGCTACGAGCAGGGGCCTTGTTGATGGACATGGAGTTCGTGCAGTTTCATCCGACCTCGTTGTACCTGCCGTCGAGTCCGCCTTTCCTCTTGTCAGAGGCCATTCGCGGAGAAGGGGGACAGCTCCGGAACATCAAAGGCGAGTTATTCATGCAGCGGTATCATCCCGACGGTGCGCTGGCCCCGCGCGATGTGGTCTCTCGGGCGATCTGGTCCGAAATGGCGGCGACGCGGGCGCGGCACGTCTATTTGGATGTGACGCATCTGGGAGCCGCTTTCGTGAAACGTCGGTTCCCCACGATCTATGCGACCTGCCTGCGGTATGACATCGACATGACGGAAGAATGGATTCCCGTCTCGCCCAGCGCACATTATATGATGGGCGGGGTGTGGACGGATGTGCATGGCGCGACGACCTTGCCGGGGTTGTTTGCGGCCGGCGAGGTGGCGTGCAGCGGCGTGCACGGGGCGAATCGATTGGCCAGCAACTCACTGCTGGAAGGGCTGGTGTTCGGTATGCGCGCCGCGCAGTCTGCGGTGGCCCATGCCGGGCATGTTCCCGGTCCGGCGAGTCTGCCGTCGCTCGAGGAGCTGGAACAGGGGCGGCCGACGGACGTCGACGATCCGGAGAAGTTACGAAGTTCGTTGCGTCGTGTGATGTGGGGGAAGGTCGGCCTGGTGCGTTCGGGAGATTCGTTGATCAGCGCCTCGGCGCAGCTGGTGCGGTGGATGCGCCTGCTGACGAAACCGTTTTCGTCGCGGGCGGCCCTTGAGGTGAAGAACATGGTGCAGGTGGCACGCTGTATTGCCGATGCGGCCCTCTGGCGGGAAAACAGCGTCGGGGCCCACTACCGGTCGGATTTTCCAGAGGCCAATCGACCAGGATGGCGACAGCACAGTCAGTTGGTCTTGGCGCAAGCCCGGGTCAGCGGGATGTCAACGAACGAGCAGGACCTCGTCCTTGGGACCCAGGAGCCGGTGCGCGGTAAGGCCGGGAAGAAGAAAGCCGGTCGTTCGTGAGGAAGGTGCGGTAGTAGCGCAGCACCTTGAGGACGTATTGCCGTGTTTCCGGGATGGGGGGAAGTCCCTGGTACCGTTCCACCGCATGTTCTCCCGCATTGTAGGCCGCCAAGGCCAATGGAAGATTGCCGTTAAACCGGTCGAGCAGTTGCCGCAGGTATTTGGTTCCCCCGCCGATATTGTCGTCCGGATTATACGAATCCCGCACGTCGAGACGCATGGCGGTCTGCGGCATCAGCTGCATCAGGCCGACGGCACCGGCGTGTGAGACCGCGAGCGGATCGAAGTCGGATTCGGTTTTGATCACCGCGCGGATCAGCGCCGGATGGAGGCGATGCGCGCGGGAATGTCGAGCGATCACCGGGGCGAGTTCGCGATCGGAGATGACGCTGCGGGAGCGAGGGAGTTCAGTCGTCACGCGTTTGTAGCGCGGGTCGTTCGGGACGTTGGTCAGGGAGATGGTGCCGTTGGCATCCACGTACTGGTAGACCTCGGCCTGGACCGGGGCAGCCGTCAGCAAGAGTATTACGGACAGCAGCAGGAAAGGCGTGGTGCGGTTGGATCGGGCCATCGGGGTTGAGGCGCTTGTTTCGTGTCTACTATCGATGCTTCAACCGTAGCAGCCGCCCCCCGACCTGTCAAAAACGCTCCGCCTCTATTTTTTGCGCGCAAAACAACTATAAGTCATTGATATTGAAAATACTTGTGACGTCTTGCTTAGGGGGTTTCTTCGGAGAACCTGGTTCGGTTTGCGGCGAAGCGCGCCTGGAGCCGCCGGGTGACCGGGCCGGGGCGACCGTCCCCGATCTGGAACGTATCGACACGTGACACTGGCATGACTTCCATGCTGGTATTCGTCAGAAAACATTCCTCTGCCTGGCGAAGATGGGTGAGATGGTAGGCGCCATCCTGAACCGGCAGGCCCTCCTCCTCGGCAAGGGTCATGACGATGCTTCGTGTGATGCCGTCTAGAATGCCGCAGTCGAGTGCCGGGGTATGTACGGTGCCGTCGGCAATGAAAAAGAGATTGCTGATCGTGCACTCGGTGAGTTCATCTTTCCAATTCAAGAGGAGGCTATCGAAGGTTCCGGCTGCGATGGATTCGCGTTTCGCTAAGATATTGTTGAGAAAGTTGGTGGATTTGATCTGCGGAGATAACGCTGCGGGCAGATTCCGTCTGGTCTGGGCGACGGTGAGCGAGACGCCGTTGCGCAACAGGTCTGGGGAAGGGGCGTGAAGCGCCTTCGTCAGGATCACCACGGTGGGACGGGGACAGAGTGCGGGGTCCAGGCCGATCTCTCCTTCGCCTCGTGAGACGGTAATGCGAAGATAGGCGTCGGTGCGGTCGGTGCCCACGTCATTTCGTCGCATGGCCTCGTGGAGCAGCTCCGGCCACTGTACGTCGGGAATGGGAAGGGTCAGGCCGATGGCCTCGGCCGAGCGCCGCAGCCGGCTAAGGTGCTGGTCGCGCATGAAAATGCGGGAGCCATAGGATCGCAGGGTTTCATAGACGCCGTCTCCATAGAGAAACCCATGGTCGAACACGGAGACGACGGCCTCTTCTTTCCGTACGAATCGATCGTTCAAGAACACCCACATCAGCGGCCGGCCTCCAAGATGTTAAAAAATGCGCCCGCTTTGGCGAGCGTTTCCTCATACTCACGATCAGGCTCCGAGTCGGCCACGATGCCGGCGCCGACCTGCAAATATCCGTGCGTTTTCGTCAGGAGTAGGGTGCGGATCAGGATATTCAGATCAAGGTCGCCGCTCCAACAGAAGTACCCGAGGGCTCCCGTATAGACCCCGCGCCGCACCGGCTCTAATTCCTCGATGATCTCCATGCAGCGGAGCTTCGGCACGCCGGTGATGGTGCCGCCGGGAAACACGGCCTGAACCAGGTCGAGCGGTGAGGTTCCCGGTTGAAGGGTTCCGGAAACGTCTGAGACCAGATGGCGGACGTGGGAATAGTGTTCGACGGCCATGAATTCATCCACGCGAACCGTGCCGTATCGGCAGACTTTGCCCAGGTCATTGCGCTCCAGATCGACCAGCATGACATGTTCGGCGCGTTCCTTTGGGCTGCCGAGCAATTCGGCGTGTAAACTCCGGTCTTCTTCTGGTCCGATCCCCCGGCGCCTGGTTCCGGCGATGGGCCTTGTGCTGGCTTCAGCCCCGGACAGGCGGACCAGCCGCTCGGGGGAGTTGCTGACGAGGCTGAGTTCGGGGAGGTGAAGGAGCCCTGCAAATGGAGAGGGGTTGACCCTACGCAGACGACCGTAGAGAGCCGTCGCGTAGGCATTGGTCTCAGGCGGCGGTACCTCGGCGCCGTGGTTGAGGGTAAATCGATGGGACAGATTGGCCTGATAGATGTCGCCGGCGGCGATGTAGTCTTGGCATCGTCGGACGCGTGCGGTGTAGTCCTCACGCGATTGGTTTGGGACCAAGGTCGCCTTTCGGGGCCAGT
>WIAG01000121.1 GCA_014055495.1 Nitrospira sp. CR1.2 | reverse complement strand
ACGTTGATCGTGAAGGAACGGGAGGGACCGGTCAAGCGAGTCACGGTGGCCGTCGAAGGACATGAGGACGCCGAGCGCATCAAAGCCTGGCTGCTCGCCCACCCGTTTAAAAACCCGGTGGACCTCACCGTGATCAGCGTCGTGCGGCCGATCCCCGCCACCGACCCCTTCAGTCTGTTTCCGCTTCAAGACTGGACCGGCATCGCCGTACGTTCGGCTGAAGATTTAGTCAAACATCTCGCCGCCTCGGTGATGAACAACCGGTATACGGTCGGGACACAGGTGAGTGTGGGCGACCCCACGGACATTCTGACGGAACGCGCCAAGTCGGCAGACCTGTTGATCATCGGCTCACACGGACGGAAGGGGCTGGAGCGGTTTCTTCTGGGAAGTATTTCGCACGCGCTGCTCCACCAGGTCCCCTGCCCCGTATTATTGGTACGATGAGAAGATCGGCAATCTTTCGGAACGCATCGAATCATAGTCGAATCATAAAGGAGCCACCGCATGAGAACCTTCAGCATTCTCTGTGCCCTTTGCCTCGTAATCCTGGGAAGCACCTGGGCCTCCGGACAAACCAATCGCGGCAATCCTCGCGAGGGCCAGGCCATCTATGAAAAAAACTGCCTGCGATGCCATGGCGACAAACTGGACGGCAACGGGCCGGATGGCCAGTATTTGATCGTGAAGCCGGCCAATTTTCAGTCAGTTAACTCACGGGTGAAAACCGATTGGGAATTGTTGATCACGATTGCAAACGGGGCCTTGTTCAGCCCCATGCACGGCTATCGCGGGAAATTGACGGACCAACAAATGCTGGACGTGTTGTCCTACATCCGTTCCGTCGCAGCACCGGAATTCATCAGTTAGCAGACGGGCCGGAGGCGGCATGGTTCGGCGTGAACGCGTGGGCCTCGGCCTGCTCCTGATGCTATTGTGTCTGTTCGTCGCCCCCGGAATCGTCGTCACATCGGAATCGGCCCCCGATCTGGAAGTGTTCGTGCGCACCGGCTGCCCCCATTGCGAGGCGGCGAAGAGCTTTCTCGAACAGCTCCGGCGTACACAGCCGGAGCTTCGCATCCTGATTCATGACATCGCCCGCGACCGGGATGCGCTGGCGCGATTGGACAGGCTCGCGCAGGCCCAGGCCCTCCGGGTGGTCGGAGTGCCGGCGTTCTATCTGAAGGGAGAATTGATCGTCGGGTACCAGGATGATCATTCGACCGGCTCCCGTCTCCTCGCCATGCTTGGTCGTCCCCCCGCCACGTCCGCCGCCGAACCGTATGCCGCCTGCCGCCCGGCACAACCGGATTGCCCATCCATCACCCCGCGTACGGCTGAGACAGAAGGCATCGCGCTGCCGTGGATAGGCCCTGTCACCGCCGGCGAGCTGGGACTGCCGCTCTTCACGTTGGCCATCGGACTGCTCGACGGCTTCAACCCTTGTGCCATGTGGGTCCTCCTGTTTCTCCTGTCGTTGCTGGTCACCCTGCGCGACCGCTTCGCCATGGCCCTCATCTCCGGCACGTTCGTGCTGGTGAGCGGACTCATCTATTTCGCCTTTATGGCGGCCTGGTTGAACCTGTTTCTATTGATCGGCCTCTCCCATACGGTCCAGTTCGTCCTGGGAGCCTTGGCGGTAGGGATCGGCCTGGTGAACGTGAAAGACTTTTTTGCGTTCCGGCAGGGATTCTCCTTGAGCATTCCGGACTCGGCCAAGCCTGGGATCTATGCGAGGATCCGCCGCATCGTCCAGGCTGAACATCGCGCCGGCGCCCTGGTCGGCGTGATCGTGCTGGCAGGCCTCGTCAACATGGTCGAGCTACTCTGCACGGCCGGATTCCCCGCCCTCTACACCCAGGTGTTGAGTACCTACCACCTGCCCGCCTGGCAGTACTACGCCTATCTCGGACTCTACAATTTCGCCTACATCGCCGACGATGCGCTGATGGTCACGCTGGCGGTCGTCACCTTGGGGCGCCGCAAGTTGAAGGAACGCGAAGGCCGGTGGTTGAAACTCCTCAGCGGCGCGGTCATGATCGCACTGGGATTGCTCCTGATTGTGAAACCGAGCCTGCTGACGAGGTGAGTCGATGCAACGTATGCGCCCGCGCCACATCCCCCCCCTCCGGGACGATGGACCCGACTCGGGCCACATCGTCTTGAGCGATGGGACCACGGCCCTGTTGCGGATCGCACAACCCGGCGACGCCGACGAGCTGCAACGCTTCGTCGCCCGCCTCTCTCCGGCAGCCACACGCCATCGCTTCTTCTCGGAAACCGCTCCGCCCGCCGAGGTGATCCGCGCGCTCTGCGATGCCTCGCACCCGCAACGACGACTGACGGTGATCGCTCTCCGACGCCAGGACGATACGCTGAGCATTATCGCCTCCGGTTCGTACCATGCACGGAACCCACAGGAGGCGGAAGTGGCGATGGCCGTCGACGACCGGCTCCATGGGCACGGGCTCGGCACGATCCTGCTCGAACGTCTGGCCCTGCTCGCCATCCGGCACGGATTCACCAAACTCTGGGCCATCACCCATGCCGACAACCTGGCGATGCGCGAGGTATTCGCCACCTCCGGTTTGACCATGGAGGAACACCTTGAAGGGGGCGACATGGAGGTCGAACTGTCGCTGACCCCGACCGACGAGAGCGTGCGGCAGTCGGAATGGCGCGAACGGATCGCGACGACCGCCTCGCTACGCCCCCTGTTCCATCCCCACACGGTCGCCGTGATCGGCGCGTCCCGCTCCCCGCAGAGCATCGGCTATCGCCTCCTCGACGCGCTGCAGGGCAATGGATTCCGCGGCCGCTGTTATGCCGTCAACCCGCATGCGTCCACGATCGCGGGGGTCGACACCTTTCCTTCGCTCCACGCCCTTCCGGAACCGGCCGATCTCGCCGTCATCGCGGTGCCCAAGGATGCGGTCCTCTCGGTGGTGGACGACTGTGCGGCAACCGGAGTCCGCGCCGTGGTCGTGATTACCGCGGGGTTCGCCGAAGTCGGCGACGAAGGGCGCCGGTTGCAAACGCAACTGTTGGACAAGGTGCGGCAGCATGGCATGCGCATGGTCGGGCCCAACTGCTTCGGCATCTTGAACACGGACCCGGCGGTGCGGCTGAACGCCACCTTCACCTCCACCTTCCCGCTCGCCGGCTCGATCGCGATGTCTTCCCAAAGCGGCGCCTTGGGGCTGGCCCTGCTCGCGGCGTCACGACGATTGCAACTCGGCCTGTCGACGTTCGTCAGCGTCGGCAACAAGGCCGATGTCTCCGTGAACGACCTGTTGCAGTACTGGGAAAGCGACTACGCCACAACCGTCATCCTCTTGTATGTGGAATCGTTCGGGAACCCCCGACGGTTCGCGCACATCGCGCGGCGAGTGAGCCGCAACAAACCGATCGTCGCACTCAAAGCGGGCCGGACATCGTCCGGCAAACGTGCCGCCGGTTCCCACACAGCCGCACTGGCCGCCAACGACGTCGCCGTCGAGGCGTTGTTTCACCAAACGGGTATCCTGCGCGCCGACACGCTGGAAGATATGTTCGCCCTCGCGGCGGCGCTGTCGGAACAGCCCTTGCCGAAGGGCAAACGGGTCGGCATCCTGACCAACGCAGGCGGGCCCGCCATTCTCTGCGCGGATGCCTGTGAAGCAGCCGGCCTGGAGGTGCCGGAGTTGTCTCAGGCCACCATCACGCGGCTCTCGCCCTTCCTGCCCGCTTCCGCGTCGTTGCGCAACCCGGTCGATTTGATCGCCTCGGCCAGCCCGGAGCAGTACTGTCAGGCCATCGACACGCTCCTGACCTCCGATGACATCGACGCCTTGATCATTCTCTACATCGCGGTCACCGTCACGGACGTCGATCCGATTGCGGAAGGCATCACACGAGGAATCGCCGCGGCGCGGGCGGCGCAACCGAACAAGAAACCGGTCTACGTGGGGTGGATGGTGGAGTCCGATCGCGAGCGTCGCTTGTCCCTGCCGGGAGAAACCATCCCGACGTTCGCCCTCCCGGAACTGCCCGCGCGCGTCTTAGGCACCATCGCCGGCTACGTCCAGTGGCGCGATCGCCCGCTCGGCATGGTGCCGGATTTCGACGATCTGGACCTGCCGGCCGTTCAGACCATCTGCCGGAACGTCCTGGCCACGAGGGGAGGCGGCTGGTTGACGGCGGCAGAAACACGTTCGGTCCTGTCGGCCATGGCGATCAAGCTGCCTCCAGGCGGAGTGGCGACCAGCGCCGAGGAGGCCGCCGCACTCGCCGCGCAGATCGGTTTTCCGGTGGCCGTCAAGCTGGCCTCGCATACCCTCGTGCACAAGACCGAGATCGGCGGCGTGCATTTGAATCTCGCCGGCAAAGCCGAAGTCCGTCGGGCGTACGATGAGATTGCCGCGCGACTGACTCAGGATCAGCATGCAGACGCGATGGAGGGGGTGCTCGTCCAGCCGATGGTGAAGGACGGCGTGGAGGTGATGGCCGGCATGGTTCAGGACCCTTCTTTCGGACCCTTGATCGGCTTCGGGCTCGGCGGGATCCATGTCGAAATTCTGGGAGATGTGCGGTTCCGGATCACGCCGTTGACCGAGTTGGATGCCGCCGACCTGATTCGAAGCATCAGGGGCTACCGTCTCTTACAAGGCTATCGCGGTCATCCCCCAGCCGACGTCGATGCGATTCAGGACCTGCTGCTCCGCCTTTCGCGGCTGGTCGAGGACGTGCCGGAGATCGTGGAACTCGACCTGAATCCCATTTTCGCCCTTGCACCGGGGGAAGGCTACAGCATCGTGGATGCGAGAATCAGGGTGGCGGGGAGTAACACCGAGACTAGGAGTCTGTCCGAGTAATGCCGTTCTGCTGCGACGAAGGATGACTCGGACTGGCTCCTGGCCCGCATTATTCATGAGCACTTCTGCTCCACTCGCGGATTCGCCGCTGCGGTTAGCTCTATCAACTTTGAATTCACACAATGCGGCCCGGCTTGGCTCTTTGCTCTGATACACGAGAGCTACGCAACGCTGCGTTTACGAATCGCTCGCGGGCGAGCGGTCCGCCGTGAATCTGAGGGAAGGTTCTGAGGCTGCCTCTCGACATAGGCATCGAGCAAGCGGCGAATCATGCGCTGGTATTGCGTATGGTGCCGGGAGGCTTCGGCCTTGAAGAACTCCACGCTCTTTCTGCTCAAAGCCAGGGTCACGTTAACTCCCTCATCGCGAAATGCCAATTCG
>WIAG01000041.1 GCA_014055495.1 Nitrospira sp. CR1.2 | reverse complement strand
GGGGAGGATGGGATTCGACTGGTGAATGTCGGACGGCAGGTCTGAGGCATCCAGTGTCTCCCCTTTGCAGTGAATCATGGCGCACTCAATGGTGCTCTTCAGTTCCCGTACGTTGCCGGGCCAGTGATACTCCATCAGCGCCGCCATGGCCGCCGGACTGGGTCGATGAATCGTCTTGCCCGTACTGGCACGTCCTTCTGTAAGGAAGGAGGTGACCAAGAGCGGGATATCTTCCTTACGCTCCCGTAGTGGAGGAAGCTGGAGGCGGGCGACGCGAATTCGATAGAACAGGTCGGCGCGAAACATTCCTTTGGCGACGTCCTGGCTCAAATTGTGATGCGTCGCCGTCACCACCCGGACATTGATTTTGCGTGGCTTGGTCTCACCGAGTCGAGTGACCTCCTTTTCTTGCAGCACGCGCAGCAGATGGGTTTGGACGGTGTGGGGGATATCGCCGATTTCATCCAAAAAGAGTACGCCGTCTTGCGCGGCTTCGAAGAGTCCCGGTTGATCGTCGATGGCGCCGGTGAAGGCCCCTCTTTTATGGCCGAAGAGCTGACTGCCGAGCAGGGAATCGGTCAGGCCTGCGCAGTTGGCGGCGATAAACGGGCCGGTACGCCTGGCGCTCGCCTGGTGTAAGGCGCGCGCCACCAATTCCTTCCCCGTCCCCGTTTCCCCTTCGATTAAGACGGTTGAATCGACGCGCGCGAGGTCTTGAATCTGTTCGTAGACCTGCCTCATGCCGCGGCTCTTGCCGATCAGATCGTGGAAATGCGCCTTTAACTCCAGCAGGCGCCGGAGGTGATAGACATCCGTCATGTCGTGCAGAAACACAATCCTCTGGAGCGAATCCCGCGGGTCGTCGTGGAGTTCGATTTCCAGCCTTAGACGTCGTCCGGTTGGCGTTTCGATGTGACATTGTGCCCGTTCCCGTTGCGAGACGGGCTGGCGGAATAACGTCTGTAGTGCCAGGCGATCCGGCTTTGAGGACGGCAAGAGCGCCTCCCAGTGCATCGCCCTGGATGCGGAGGACGGAGGCACCTCCAGCAAGCGGATGGCTGAGTCGCTGAGAAACCGGACGTGTCCCTCCCCGTCGATCAGCAGGGTCGCCAGGCCGAGTCGCTGCAGAATTGCCGCGAGATCATCCCGCGACCGTTCGCTATCCGCCAGCTGCGTGGTAAGGACCTGGTGAGTTCGCCGGTGCCCGCGGTCCTGCTCATGTTGCCGAAGCGCGCGCTCACGCGCCTCTTGCAGCAGGGCGGCTTGCTCATCATAGCTCTCCATGTGGTGTTGAACCAGGAGCAGGCGATGGCTGCCCTCTCGAAGCGCCAGGGCGTCGAAGTGCCGGGGTTCATTGAACAGGACGTGATCGGTCCAGAACCCTGATCGAGCAAGAGGATTGTCCTGGGCCTCCCATGCTACGGCTGCGTCATGCAGAAAATTGTGCAGCACCGGGGTGCGAGTATCGATCGAAAAGTTCGCTTGATGCTCGGCCTCCGGATATAGCTGTACCAACCAGGGTGGTGGCTCGCCGAGGAGACGGAAGCGCGTTTCGGCAACGTGTTCGAGCACTGCGACGTGGAATCGGGTCAGCAGTGTGCGGTACAGCGCGTCCGGTACGGACGGGGGTGAGTTAGGCGCCATCGTGCTTGTCGCCTCGTGATGATGGTGGTGGGGTCTGGATGAGGGCGCGGGAGAGCGTCGCGAACGCGTCTTCGACGCCCTGCCCTGTCTTGGCGCTGCTCATCAAGACCGGCCAGCCGCGTTGGGTCAACTCTGCTAGGTCCTGATCAGTGAGCTCCCACTCGACCCGCCGGTCATGTTTGTTGACCAGTGCCACGAAGGGCACCGGGCCGAGTTCGTCGGTGACACTTTCTTGGATGCGCAAGGCAATGTCCAAGGTGGCCCGACGCAGCCCATCCAGGACGAGGAGGTACCCCGCTGTGCCGCGCAGGTAGGAGCGGCGCAGCTTTTGGAATTCGTCTTCTCCGTACAGGTCCCAGAGCACCAACGTCAGGTCCCTGTCGTCCACCGACAATGATTTCTTGTCGACCGTCACCCCGATGGTGGTCTGATATTGTTCGGAAAATCCACTGGTGACAAACCGCCGGACCAGACTTGTTTTTCCGACGGCAAACGCACCCAACATGCAGATTTTTTTTTCGATCATAGCAGGGGGTCTCACGGAGCCTGGTGCACAGTCACCTGAAATGACACGCGTCGATCTTCGGGCAGTGGGGCTGCGGCTTTGCCCGCATGGGATTCGGGTGACGGGGTGACGCCGTGGGTTTCGAACGTGATGGAGGAGAATGTCGTGGGGTGGATGGCGTCGAGGGCCGACTGGGCGCGGATCTCACTCAGGCGGCGGTTCTGCGCCTGGTCGCCAATGATGTCGGTTTGGCCGTTGATCCGTATCGTCAACGTGGTGCCGGACAGGTGAGCCAACTCTTCAATCTGACCAAGGAGGTCCGCAATGCGGGAGAGACTGTGACGTTGCTCTGATGAACGAATGTCGGCACGTCCCTGTTCAAAGAGAATGGAGGCCTGTGCCAACTCCTGGGTCACGGCATCGAGCGACTGTCGCGTGAGCCGCCGGTCGTCGTAGTGATCGAGACCGGGGAGGAGCCGTGCGAGGGTTCGGCGTTCCCGGATCCATTCTGCCGGCGCAGTCCCTGATGCGGTCAAGCGCGTCCCCTCCAGGGCGAATTGAACGGTCGTCGGCGGTGAGAGGACGAGCCCGGCGCGTTTGAGGAGGAATGCCGCATCCAGCGAGTAGTAGGGGCGCCAGTGTGCCGAGATGTGCTCTGGATCCAGTCCGCTCTCTTGCAGCAGGGTTGCGGGGTCCGCAGCCAACGGGTCGCGAAGCCCGGTGAGTCGATACTGTCGCCCTTCCGTTTCTACCGCTGTGAGCGCGAGTCCCGGCTCCGCGCCGAGGCGTGCCACAAGGGTCTGCCAGCGTTGGCGCTCCTGGTATACCGACGCTCCCCACCAGACCGCGCCCAGAAGGAGCGCGGCCACCAACGCCCAGGTCATCGGGGAAACGGCGCGCCCGCGCGGCTCAAATTGCGCCTGCAGGCAGTCTTCCAGGAGTGGTGTCACGCCGGCCAAGTTCGAGGCGTCTCCCTCGAAGCGGGCTAATGCGTCGGCCTGTGCGGCATGGATGCGGGTGAGTGTATCCTGAAGGTGAACATGGAAGTGTTCGGGTGGCGTGCCGCGAATGACTGCGGCGAGAATCGCCACCGGTCCTTGTTCGATCCACACGGTGAGCTCGCCGACTCGCAGTGTATTCAAGACCTGGTCCGGTGCGGCTCCGAACGAATCCTGCACAAACGCTCTGATGGCCGACAACATGCCCGAGACCAGGGTCTCGTCCTGGACGGCGACCGAATCGCCAGCTGCGTGCGCCAGGAGCAATCCGGTCTGTGAGTGAATGAGAAAGACCTGTTCGACTCGATAACACAAGGTGTGCAGGAGCACGATTTCTGCGAACGGTTTGCCGGTGCGTAGCGCTTCCAGTCTCCACTGCATGCTGCGGAGCGACAGACTGTGCTCGATGGTTTGGTTGAGCGACTGCACCATGCTCCGCAGGGCATTGGCGATGGACTGGCGGATGGCCGGCATCATGATCGGTGCAATGGCGTCGACGATCATCTGCGGCTGTGTGCGTACGGACGTGCCCAGGGCGTCCGAGACGTGCGGGGTCAATGCCCGCGTCAAGCGCTGGTCGTGCTCGCCGCGCAGGGCGATCGCATCGGGAAGAAGACGACTCACATTCTGGGCGTTGAGATCGATGTGCTCGACCTGCTCCTGGAGTTCTTCGAGGCGCGATTGCTCGGGAGCCAGGAGGAGGCTGCGCAACTCGGCATAGTCGCCGTCGCCGGTCGCCGGCATGGCTTTACGTGCCTGTGCCATCGGGTCTCCTGTGTTCAATGTGAAGAAGGACTACTCGATTGAGGCATGCCTGTCGGGGGAAGACGCTGCGCGCTCTGGTGACCGCGAGCTGCGGATGCCGGGCCATGGACGTGGGATTATGTCTGTGGGGGAGGCTGGTCATGCGAGAGCCTCTGTGAAAGTTCTTGGAACAACGTGGCCAGGGAGGCCCGGTCGGTTTTTTGGTGGGACAATTGCCGGACCGCCTCATCCAGCGTGGCGGAGAGTGCGGTGTGTCGCTGCGTAAAGTCACCGGCGAGTGTGGTCGCCTGATGGCGCAGTTGATCCTGCAGCTCACGGTGGGCCTGCTCACTCTGCGTCCGCAGCTGGGAAGCCGTCTGTTGGAGCGCGCCGGCCAGTGCATGCAGCTCGGTCGTCAGGTGGATCACGGCATTCGTGCGTTGTTGTTCCTCGGCCTTCAGCCGAGCCGTCACGGACTCGACTTCGTGTCGTATGTATTGCTCCAGCGCGGCAAATCGTTCTTTCAGATCAGTGCGCAATTGGGCCGCCTCCGCCAGCAGCTGGGCCTCAAGTTTGGTAAACCGGCGTTCGTGATCCCGTACCTGCGCGCCGAAGAGAATGTCGCGGATCTTGTCGAGGTTGTTGCCGGCAGCATGCTCCTCGGTCAGCGCGGAATCCGCTTCTGCCGGGGCAAGCGTGTCGGGTGTGCGTTCTGAACGTCGTGTGCGGTCGAGATCCGTTTGCCTGCTCATGGGTCGTCTCCGTGGTCGCTATCGTCCCGCATGAAAAGTGTGACAGCGTAGCACATTGCCATCAGGTCCAACAAGTAACACCCATGCCTGAGCAGCGAGGGAATACGTAAAAATGGAGGCGGATTTCTGCATACTCAGGAGGGGGTGAGGAGACGCACTTCACGCTGCGGAAACGGGATCTCAACGCCATCAGCCTGTAATCGTTGGAGGATGGCCTGATTCAGCTCGATGTGCGCGGAGCCGACCATCGCCACCTCGACCCAGGGCCGAATGGACAGGGTAATCGAGGAGTCGGCGAAGGCCGCAATGCCGATGATGGGCGCAGGTGTCTGGAGCACCTTCGGGTGGTGGGCGACGAGGTCGCGGAGTCTTCGTAGCGTGGTATCGATGTCGGTCCGGTACGAGACTCCGATGGACAGGTCTAATTGTCGGATGGTTCCGAAGTTGTGCAGGATCTCTCCGACGACTTTCCGGTTCGGAATGACGATGCGAGACTGATCCGGGTGCAGGAGCGTAGTGGTGAAGATATCGATTTTGGCGACATCGCCATGCACGCCCAAGAGCGAGACATGTTCGCCGACCCGATACCGTTTCGAGAAGATGATCGAAAGTCCGGCCACGATGTTACTGAGCACACCTTGCAGGGCAAGACCGACGCCGAGGCCGGCGACACCGAGACCGGCAACCAGGGGTGCGATTTGCAGGCCCAGCTGATCCAGCGCAATGAGCAGGCCAAGAATCACGACAAGCGCCTTCACGAGGCGCAGCAGTAAGAGGCGAAGCGGCGGCTCCAAGTCCTGCTCGTTCAACCAGCGCTCGAAGAGCCGGCCGACGGACTTGGCCACGAAGAGGGCCGCGACGATGACGAGGATCGCGCCCATAATTCGAAAGCCATATTGGACGATGTACTGCGTGACCAAGTTTGCCAGCGACATGCTCCCTCCGCGTGAATCTTAGCGCCCGAAGAGCCCCTTCAGGAGATCTTTCCCCTGCTGTTTCAGATCCTCCGGCTTGGCCGTCCCTTTCAGCAGGTCTCCGACTGCGCCTTTGACCTTTTCCTTCACCTGCTCTTTCACCTTGCCCGCAAACATTTTTGTGTCGAGGCCATAGGATGGGGCTTGGGCGCTTCCGGTAATGAGCAGGGGTAGCGAGAGTCGCCCACCGGTCAACGCCACACGGGCGATAGGGGATCCGGCCGCAATCTTTTGACTCAAGGCCTGGGAGAGATTCAAGTTCAGTTTCATGTCGAGTGAGTGATCGAAACCGATCGTGCCGCCTCCGGTGGCCTGAAAATCATGACTGTCGATGAGCAGGCGTTGTACCGCCACGAGTCCTTGCTTAATGGCCATGTCGCTTTCGATGGCGGAGAATGCCGTGGCTTTGACGTTGTCTAATTGCACGCCGACCACTTTGAGTAGTATGGCCGCTTGCTGCAGGAGATTGATCCCTTCGACTCTGCCGTCCCGCACGGCGACATGGCCGGCGCCGGCGAGGGCTTTGACCAGGTCAGGATGGGCGAACCCACGCCCGCTGAGCGACAGCTCGACGTTGGCCGTACCGCTCATGGACACCTGGTCTGTGCCGACCGCCTGCAACGCCGGTCCCAGCTGGAGGCCTTGAAGGGAAGCCGTGCCGCTGAACGGCGGGGCGGTCGTGCCCAGGCTCAATGTGCCCTGCGCACGCAGGAGGCCTCCGAAGAGCTGCAGCGCGAGTGTGCTCAACCGCACGTCCTGTCCTTTCATTTCGGCTGCAACTTGGAGGTCTTTGATCTCTACCGGCTTTTTCAGGGGTAGCGTGAACGGCAGGTCGGCGGTATTCACCAGCTTGGAGTCGGCCGTGACTTTTGCCCGCCCTCCCAGGACCGACCCCTTGACGTCCATGCGCGAACTTCCCAGCGCGACCGTCAGGCCGAGGTTCGGAATCTCGGCGAGCTCGAGTGGCGCAGCCCCTTCCTTGGGTGGATACTTGGCCTTGAGATTGATATGCAGGTCTTTGAGTTCAACCGGTTTGGCCAACGGGAGTGCGATGGGGAGGTCCGAGGTGTTGATGCTGGCCGAGGCAGCCGTCAGATTCGCCAGGCCCTTGGTTGCGGTTCCTTTGACGTTGATGGCTGATCCACCCATGGTCACCGTCAGGCCCAGATCCGTCAAATCGAGTTGACTGAGGGGGCTGATGTCAGGCGGTACGGGGTATGGCGTGTGAATAGTGAGGTGGAGATCTTTGATTTGGACCGGCTTCGTGAGCGGCAACGCGACGGGTAGATCGGCCGTGTCGATCTGCAGGGCGTTGACCGTGGCATCCAGATTTCCGCCGACCGCTCGTCCCTTGAGTCCGATGGTGATCTTGCCGAGCTCGAGGTTGAAGGTGAACGATTTCACATCCAGGGTTTCAACGAGTGGCCCAAACGTGCCGTCGAGTTGTACCGGCAAGTTATAGGGTTGAACGGTCGCGCCGACATGCACGGAAGGACTGTCGCCGAGATGGACCGACGTCAGCAAAAATTCGAGTTGGTTGACCGTGTATTCGACCGGTTTCGGTAAGGATTCGTCGCGATAGGTCAGTTTCCCGCCGTCGATGGAGACGCGATCCACCGCGAACAGGGCTAAGGCTTGAAGCGGGCTGCCGGCCGGTTGCGTCGGGGTTTCGGGCTTTGAGGGCGTAGGCGGAACCGCTGGTTTGGCGCCGATCGTGGAGACATTGAGTTGGCCTTGCGCGTTTTTCAACACCATGATCACCGGATCGCGCAAGGTGATCTCTTCCACCTCAACCTGGCCGCGGAGAAGCGGCAGCAGCTTTACGCCCACATCCAGTGAGGAGAGGGAAGCAAAGGACCCGGTGCGGAACGCAGGATCATCCTGAACCACAAACCCGCCGACTCGGGCGCCGATGCGCGGCCAAATTGTCAGGCGAATATCCTGGAGTTGGACCTTACGGTTCAACGCCTCCTCAATGAGAGGGCGATATCGGTCCTGATACCTGTTCAAATCGATCAGGAACGGGAGCGCGATGACCAGGATCATGAGCAGCAGGATCACGACGCCGATCCCGACCAGCACTTTCATCAGACACCTCCGGTGAAATGGTTCCGCAGTATAGAAATGCGCGCGAAATGGGTCAATGGTCGTCCATCTAGACGGCGCGGCCCGTTTCCAGTAGTTCCTGTGGGTTTACCCGGTGCGGCGCCGTGTATCAGTTGCGACTTCGATGGATCGCCCGCCTGCGGCCTTGCCTTGCCGCCCACACACCTGCGTGATAAGATAACTCCCCTTGAAGTCGTCCGATCGTGGAGAGGTGCGAGAGTGGACGAATCGACATGCTTGGAAAGCATGCGTCTCGGCAACGGGACCGTGGGTTCGAATCCCACCCTCTCCGCCATTTGAAGGCGTGATGCGGCAGGCGTGACGAGGAACGAGTCTGATGACGGTGCGGCCTTGCACCTCATAGGTTCCCGAGATACCCCTGTCGGTTCACGAACTCCTCGGGGCCGGGCCCTGTGCAACAGAACCCTGTGAACCCCGCCAGGTCCGGAAGGAAGCAACGGTAAGCGGTCCGTTCTGTGTGCCGCAGGATCACCTGGCCCCACTTCCATTGACGGCGTCTCTCGTGATGCGTCATTCGTGAAGCGTCCGCATGAGGGACGGGATTCCGATTCACGAGGAGCGATCCAGCCCCATGGATTACCAAGTTTCCGCACGAAAATACCGGCCCGGGACGTTCGATGATGTCATCGGACAATCGCACGTCGTTCAGACGCTGATGAACGCCATTGCGAGCAAGCGGATTGCCCATGCGTTTCTGTTTTCCGGCACGCGGGGCGTGGGGAAGACGACAGTCGCTCGCATTCTGGCGAAGGCGCTCAACTGCGAACAGGGGCCGACGGGGTCCCCCTGTAACACCTGCGCGAATTGTCAGGAAATCACGCAGGGTACCTCGGTGGATGTCGTCGAAATCGATGGCGCGTCGAATACCAGCGTGGACGATGTGCGGGAGATTCGCGAGAACGTCAAATTCACACCGTTTCGGGGCCAGTACCGTGTCTACATCATCGACGAAGTGCATATGCTCTCCAACTCGGCGTTTAATGCCCTGTTGAAAACGCTGGAAGAGCCCCCGGCTCACGTGGTGTTCATCTTCGCCACCACGGAAATTCACAAGATCCCTGCGACGATCCTGTCGCGATGCCAGCACTACAACTTTCGGCGCATCTCCAAGGCCGAGATCGTGCAGCGGCTGCGACATGTTGCCGATCAAGATGGATTGGCCATCGAAGATCGGAGTTTGCTGGCCCTGGCACGGGCCAGCGAGGGCAGTATGCGCGACGGGCTGAGTTTGTTGGATCAGGTGATCGCATTCGGCGGCAAGACGATTCGTCATCACGATCTCGAAACCTTGCTCGGCGCGGTGCCACAGGAGCGTGTGCGGGCTCTGATTGAAGCCGTGATCGACCAGCAGAGTGCCAACGCCTTGCAAGTCATTGCGGGGTTGCTGGATCAGGGACACGATCTACGCGCCTATTGTGCCGACTTGGTGGAGTACGTGCGGAATATGTTGGTTGCGGCAGTGGTACCGCCGGGACCGGAGTTGCGGGGGTTGGTCGAGGCCACCGACGACGATTTGGCGCAGCTGGCTCGTGATGCAGAGCGATTTACCGTCGAACAGCTGCAAGAGTTGTTTCGGATCTGGACCTCAGCCGAAGATAGTTTGCGCGTCAGCGCCCATCCACGGTTTGTGCTGGAGACGACCGCCGTTCGTGCCACGCGGCTGGTACAGACCGCTGAGGGGGCGTCGCGATCGGTCGGAACGAGTCCCCCACAGGAAAAGTCGGTGCCCGATCGTGGAGTACAGCCTCGTCCATCGGCCCCGAGCGAGCGATCGCTATCCCCTGCCTCCGTTCAGCCGGTTAGACCGAAGGCAAGCGTGGAGCCTCCGCCGAAGATTTCGTCGAGCGCTTCTCCGAAGCCCGTACCTGCGGTCCGTGCTCGCGAGACCAAGCCCTCCCCTGGTCCGGGTCCTGTTGCTGCTCCGACCGTTTCGATGAGTGCCCCCGAGGCTCCTGAGCCCGCTCCGCAGGAATGTGCGATGCCGTCTGCTTCGACCGCTGCCTCCGCCGCGATGGAGGTGAATTGGGAGCAATTTCAGGAAGCGGTCTCGGCTCATCATCCGAATATCGCGCCTTTCCTTGAAATGGGGCGGGTGGTGAAGATTGAGGGCGGGCTCGTGACGCTGGGGTTCGGGAAACAGGCGACGGTGGCGCGGGCGATGTTGGAGAAGGAGGACAATCTCAAGGCCCTGGCGGCCTTGGGGGAACGTCTCTACGGGAATGCGTTGCGAGTGCGCGTGATCGAGGCGGAGCAGGAAGCAGGGGCGGCTCCCACCATGAAGCAACTGCGAGTGGCGAAGGAACAGGAACAACGGTTGATCTTGACCCAACAGGCCAAGGCACATCCTCTGGTGAGGCAAGCGTTAGAGATGTTCGGCGGAGAGTTGGCGGAGGTCCGCACGACCCTTCCGGCGCAGGAGGTACAGGAATGAAGAGTCCATTCGGGAACATGTCCAATATTTTGAAGCAGGCCCAGGCCATGCAGGAACAGATGGCCCGGGTACAGGAACAGGCGGCGAGTAAGACGGTCTCCGGGACCGCCGGCGGTGGGATTGTGACCGTCACGGTGAACGGGGCCATGGATGTGCTCAGTGTGAAGATCGATCCGGAAGCGGTGAAGGCCGGCGATGTGGACATGCTGCAAGATCTCGTGGTGGCCGCCAGCAATGACGCCTTGAAGAAGTCCCGCGACATGATGGCGGAAGAGATGAAATCCGTCACCGGCGGGATGAAAATCCCCGGCCTATTCTGATTGTGCCGGCAGTATGGGCGAGGCGGGAGCGCGTGTCCGGCCTTCTTCAAGTCTGTTCTGGATGTGACGATGTGTCATGAGCGTTGATCAACAAGGGTTGTTGGCGAAATTGGTGCGTGAGCTCGTGCGTTTGCCTGGGATCGGGCAGAAGAGTGCGCAACGACTGGCCTTCCATCTGCTGAAGGCAGAGCGGGAAGATGCGATGCGACTTGCCGAGGCGATTCAGGCCGTGAAGGACGGGTTGTCGTTTTGCCGTCAATGTCGCAACATCGCCGAGGGCGAACTCTGTGAGTTCTGCCGTGACCCGAAGCGGGATCGCAGCAAGATCCTCGTGGTGGAGGAGCCGAGCACCTTATACGCAGTTGAGCGCGCAGGGGGATACCGAGGGTTGTATCATGTGTTGCTCGGGGTGTTGTCCCCACTGGACGGTGTCGGCCCGGCGGATATTCGTGCCGAGGAACTGCTGGAGCGAGTCAAGGCTGGAGGGGTGGAAGAGGTCATCGTTGCCACAAACCCCACCATCGAAGGTGAGGCGACCGCAATCTACCTCACACGGTTGCTGAAGCCCCATCAGGTTCGTGTGACCCGGATCGCGTACGGCATTCCTGTCGGAATGGACATCGAGTATGCCGATGAGGTCACGTTGGTGAAGTCGATTGAGGGCCGTCGGGACTTGTAATCTGCGATCTGAGCGGGAACGTCAACCGAAACGGGATGCGCGGCATGCCTTCCTTCAAGGCCTAAGGAACCGATTGACCCCTCTGATTTGCGGCTGCTATATTTCAGGTTCGTTGTACGGTCTGGCGGCGATACCGGCGTAACGATACCGAGTATTCGATGAAGACTTCGGCGAAAAAATCCACCTCGCCTCGAAAGAAGCCTGCGAAGGCCAACGGAATCAAGTACCCCGACATCCTGCACGATCTAGAAGGTCAACGCGCGGCGATCCTGGCTGAAGCCGGAGTCGTGTTGACCAATCCCACTGGCTTGGAAGTGTTTCCGGACGTCAGCGACCAGGCCTCCGCCGAAGCCGACCAACATTTCTCATTCCGCATTCGCGAACGGGAACGAAAACTCCTCAAAAAGATCGACGAGGCAATAGGTCGACTTGTCGCACAGACCTACGGGATCTGTGAGGGGTGTCAGGGCGATATCCCCTACAAGCGCTTGAAGGCGCGCCCCGTCACCACATTGTGTATCGAGTGTAAGACGAGTCAGGAAGAAGCCGAGAAGTCTCCCCGTTGAGTCCTCATCCCGTTTCCCCGTTCCTCCTCCTCCGCAGCGTTTCGGTGCCGCGCAGGTGCCTCGCTACTGGTGCTTGAGCGCCTTGACTCGGTTCTGTGCGACTGCACTCCGATCTGCCTCTTCGGGAATTCCTTCGGTGAGGGCCAGATAGGTTTCGTATTCCGTAATTGCCCGTTTGGGGTTGGAGTCCGCCACCGCCTCGGCCAGGTTAAACCGGGCGATCGCATAATTGGGACGCATCAGCACCGCCTTTTCGAATGACGCCAGGGCATTCTGTTTCTCGCCTAATTTGCTGTATACGTGCCCCAGATTGTTGACGACTTCCGGGGAGTTGGGACGCTTCGCCAGGGAGGCGAGAAGTTCGCGTTTGGCCTTTTCCAGGTTGCCGGCTGCTTCCCATGAGACGCCGAGGCGATGGTGGAGTTCTGCTTGCCACAGCGGGCTGGTGAACCCCGAGGCACTGGCCTTTTGGTAGGCATCAAGCGCGAGGGGCTGATTTTTTGTCCCGCAATAGGCCAGCTGGGCGGTTTGTCCCCGCGCGAACTGCTGAAGCGAGGCGAATGGTTCCTTATCTTCGGCTCCCTGAGTATCCAGATGCTGCCCCCCGCCCTGCGGTGTTGTCTCTCGGAGTCGCTCGAGAAACTCTTTGCGATAGGGGGAGAACAACTTGACGTACGGATCGATGGTAAACGAGGCGGCCAGGAGACGCGGGGTGGCGGGATCGCTCAGGACCAGGTACCGCGTGGTCGTCTTCTCATCCCCCGTGTCATAGAGGGTGCTGAACGCCATGTTTTGACGATCGGCCAACTCTGCCACGGTCAGATAAAACTCGAGGCTGGGCTTGAGCCTGGATAGGGTATACCGCAGCGTCTTGTAGGGGCCGAGATCGAGGCCTGAACGAAACAAGAACAACGTTCCGACCAAGGTTCCGTCTTCGTCGAAAAAGTAGGATTCCTCGCCTTTGGAAGGGCTCTGCTCCGCTGGAATTCGGATTTCCTGGCCGCTGCCCCACGCCTGAGTGTGGGGAGCAAGCCCGGGATGTTTCTCAAGGAAGACCTGGCGGGAGTCGCAGAGCTTGGTGGATTTCAGGAGATCAAGGTCGCTTTCCGAGGGAGGGAGCGGTGCGCGTTGCGGGGGAGGAGTCTCGCATCCCGTCCACAGGGCGAAGGTCGTGAGTACAATGGGCAGCAGGGGGAGCCGACGGTGCATGGCCGGATCGATGCCTCAGTTCAATGCGCTGCAGGGTTGTGAGGCAGAGCATACCTGAATGGTGATGAAGATGCGACCGGCTGCAGAAGGACAAGGGCGCGGAACTCCCGCCGCCGGAAGCAGTCCCGGCCGGCGAGAGGGTGAGCAGCGTTACCGTCGCTGTGAGTCAATCATGGAATCTTCGGGGGTGTACCCGAAGATATACGGCGCATGTTTGGCGATGGCATACAGGGGGCGGTTTACGGTGTAATCCACCACGTGACCGACGGGATGTAGCACAAATCCCAGCCATCGATAGGGGTTGTCGTTTGCCTGTGATGCGGCCATGGGATCGGAGTAGACCAGGGAGGTGCTGTCCATCGCGCTGTAGATGCTGAGCGGCGCATTGTAGTTCTGGTCCTGCGTCGTCATCTGGTTGGTGGTCGAGCACCCGGTGGTGAGCAGTAATCCCAACATGATCGTGGCTAAGGGTCCGCGCATACAGTGCCTCTCTTTCTTCTGTCGGAACAGGCGACACAGCGCACGCTGTTCCTTGTGAAAAAAGTTTAGCGCAGGGTCGTGATTCTGTCCAGTTGGGGGCAGCCCGAGGCGGTTGTGGTGGAAAATGAGGGAGATTCAGTGGTTGCCGGACGAAGAGGGAATCGAACAGGGTTGGTGGGCGATACAGGTATCGAACCTGTGGCCTCTTCCGTGTGAAGGAAGCGCTCTCCCACTGAGCTAATCGCCCACACCGGCCGCAGTCTAACACGGTCCATTGAAAGGGAGCAACAAACTCGAAGCCGCCCACCCAGAACATTATGCGGTCAGGGGCCTGTGTCGATGAGATGCCGCTTGCGTCGGCGATCGATTCCGAAACACCCCTCCGTTTCTTGACATCCAGAAAAGGCGATTCCTACAATGGGCCTCCTTCCCTCTTTTCAAAGGTTTCCCATTCATGCGTGAAGACATCGTCATCATCGGCGGCGGTCTGGCCGGCTCGGAAGCGGCCTGGCAGGCGGCACATCGCGGGGCGAGGGTGACGCTCTACGAAATGCGTCCGAAGGAGATGACCAAGGCCCATAAAACGGGGGATTTGGCGGAGTTGGTCTGTTCGAATTCGCTCGGTTCCGTCGATCCCCTCAATGCCCCAGGCATCCTCAAGACCGAAATGCGACGCCTGAATTCGCTGGTAATTCGTGCCGCCGAAGAGGCGCGTGTGCCAGCCGGTTCCGCGCTGGCGGTGGATCGCGAGCAGTTCGCCCGGGTGATCACGCAGGCGCTGGAAGGGCATCCGAACATCCGGATCGCACGTGAGGAAGTCACCAAGATTCCACAGGACACCGTCTGCATCATTGCGACGGGGCCCCTCACCTCCGAGAAATTGTCCAAGGCGATCGGTGAATTGACCCATGAGCGGCACCTCTATTTTTTTGACGCAATCTCGCCCATCATCGATGCCGAATCCATCAATATGGACATCGTGTACCGGGCGTCACGATACGGGAAAGGCGGGGCAGATTATCTGAATTGCCCACTCGACGAAGCGGCCTACAACGCCTTGTACGATGCAATGATGGCGGCTGAAAAGGTGCAGCCAAAGGAGTTCGAGAAAGTTCCGTATTTTGAAAGCTGCATTCCCATCGAGGTGATGGCGGAGCGTGGCCGACAGACCATGCAGTTCGGGCCGCTCAAGCCTGTTGGGTTAGAAGATCCGAAAACCGGGAAGCGCCCCTATGCGGTCGTGCAATTGCGGACCGAAAATGTCCACGGGACCTGCTACAACATGGTGGGATTTCAAACCAAACTCACCTATCCGGAGCAACGGCGGGTGTTTCGTCTCATTCCCGGCCTGGAGCAGGCCGAGTTTCTGCGCCTGGGCAGCTTGCACCGCAACACCTTCATCAACTCGCCTCAACTGCTGAGGGACACGCTCCAACTCAAGAGCCGCGGGACCGTGTTTTTTGCCGGTCAATTGGTGGGGGTCGAAGGGTATACCGAGTCCGCTGCCATGGGTGGGATCGCAGGTATCAATGCCGTCCGAGGCCTGGCCGGGCACACTCTCGTCACCCCCCCGCCCACCAGTGCGCACGGCTGCCTGATCGCACATCTCACCAAGAGTGATCCGGCACATTTTCAGCCGATGAATACGAACTTCGGGTTGTTCCCGCCTGTCCCCGTCAAGACGCGCGACAAGGATCAGAAGCGGCGTCTCATCCAGCAACGAGCCGTTGAGGATTTTGACGCATGGATCGCGCAGTCCGGGCTTTCCTAGACGTCCTGGTCGTGCAGGACGGGGCCTCTTCCCAAACCATTCGTGCGTATGCGTCCGATTTGGCTCAGTTTCAGGCGTTTCTCGGCGCTCGGGCACGCCCCCGCGGTGGGGTGCCCCTCGAGTCGATCGATGCGGCGTCGATTCGTGAGTTTCTCGCCGCCCGTGATCGAGAGGGAGACAAGAAGACATCGTTGGCGAGAAAACTCGCTTGTCTGCGAAGTTTTTTTCGCTACCTGGTACAGGTCGGCCGGCTTCCGGTCAGTCCCGCCGAGGATGTGCGCGCGCCGAAACTTCCCAAGCCACTTCCTCAGGTTCTGACGAAGGATGAGGCCGGGGCCTTGATGGAGTGTCCCAAAGGGCCGCAGCGAGACACATTGCGGGACCGTGCCATTCTCGAAACCCTCTATTCGACGGGTGCGCGTGTCAGTGAGTTGGTCGGCATGAACTGTGAGGATCTCTCGCCAAGCGAGGGCGTGGTGCGCGTTCGCGGCAAAGGCCGGAAGGAGCGCGTGATTCCCATCAGCTGGCTCGCGCTTGACGCCATCGGCGCCTACCACGCGCAGGCTGGCGTAGTGCCCGGAACCTCTGCCGGACGACCGTCTGATGCGGGGGCCGTGTTTCGCAACCCCCGCGGAGGGCGGTTGACCACCAGGTCGGTTGCGCGCATTGTGGCCAAGTATTCGCAGCCGCTTGCCGGGGGTGCGATTCATCCGCACACGTTACGACATTCTTTTGCCACGCATCTCCTGGATGAAGGCGCCGATCTCCGCGCCATTCAAGAAATGTTGGGACACGTCTCGCTGAGTACCACTCAGAAGTACACACACCTTGCGACAGACCAGTTACTCGCGTTATACGATCGCACCCATCCTCGTGCCGTCAATCCGGAGGAGGCGAGTGCGGTGGCCAAGAAGAAGAGGACCCTATGAGGATTCGATCGACGACGGTGTTATGTGTCAGGCGGGACCATCAGGTGACCATGGGGTGTGACGGGCAAGTGACGGTCGGTACGACCGTGATGAAACACAATGCGAAAAAAATGCGGCGCATGCACGGCGATATGGTCGTGTCAGGATTCGCCGGCGCGACGGCGGACGCCTTTACCCTGTTTGAGAAGTTCGAAGCCAAGCTGGATGAGTATCGGGGCAACCTCACCAGAGCCGCCGTGGAATTGGCGAAAGACTGGCGGACAGATCGAGTCTTACGCCGCCTGGAGGCGCTGTTAGCCGTGGCGGATCGCGATCATTCCTTCATTATTTCAGGCACCGGCGATGTCGTCGAGCCGGAGGACGGCATTCTCGCGATCGGTTCGGGTGGACCCTATGCGTTGGCCGCCGCCCGCGCATTGTTGGGACATTCTGAATTGGCCGCCGAACACATTGTCCGGGAATCGCTCTTGATTGCCGGCGGGATCGACATTTATACCAACCAGCAGATTGTGCTCGAATCGTTGTCGCGTTAGGATCGGCCTGCTATGACGACCGAATCAACGTTTCGTCCCCTCAATGTGAATAGTCTTACTCCCCGGCAGATCGTCGAGGCGCTCGACCGCTATGTGATCGGCCAGCAGGAAGCCAAACGCATGGTGGCGATCGCCTTGCGGAACCGCTGGCGTCGTCAGCAATTGGCTCCGGAGTTGCGCGATGAGGTGATGCCCAAGAACATCATCATGATCGGCCCGACCGGCGTGGGGAAAACCGAAATCGCCCGACGTCTCGCCAAACTTGCGGAAGCCCCCTTCATCAAAGTGGAGGCGTCCAAATTTACCGAAGTCGGCTATGTCGGCCGGGATGTGGAATCCATCATTCGCGATCTCACGGAGTTGGCGATCAGTCTGGTGAAGACCAAGCATTTAGAAGAGGTGCAGGGGAAAGCCTCGCGGCTGGGAGAAGAACGGCTCCTCGATCTCCTCCTACCGTCCGCCCCGCCTCGCTCCGCCGGTGCGGGGTTCGAGGCGGCCGGGGCGCGCGGCGAAACGCCTGAAGCGACTGAATCATCGGATGCGACGCGCTCCAAGCTTCGCCTGCAATTGCGCGAGGGCAAGCTGGATCAACGGTCCGTGGAAGTGGATGTGAAAGAGCGCGCGTTGCCGCTGGGAGTGATCTCGAACGCGGGAGGCATGGAGGACCTGGAAGGGAATCTCCGTGATCTCCTCGGGGGGATGTTCCAGGGCAAGAAAAAGAAACGGGTGATGAAGGTCCCCGATGCCCTAAAACATCTGACTCAGGAGGAAGCCCAGAAACTCATCGATATGGACGAAGTCGTGCGGGAGGCTATTACGAAGGTCGAGCAGACGGGCATCGTCTTTTTGGATGAGATTGACAAGATTGCCGGTCGTGAGCGGGCGATGGGGCCGGACGTGTCGCGGGAAGGAGTGCAGCGCGATCTGTTGCCGATCGTGGAAGGATCGACGGTGAGCACCAAGCATGGCGCTGTGCAGACGGATCACATCCTATTCATTGCCGCCGGGGCGTTTCACGTGGCCAAACCCTCCGATTTGATTCCTGAGCTCCAGGGGCGATTTCCGATCCGTGTGGAACTGGCGCCGCTCACGCAGGAGGATTTCGTGCGCATCCTTACCGAGCCGCGCGGGGCGCTGGTGCGTCAGTATCAGGCCTTGATGGCCACGGAAGGGCTCACGGTCGACTTTGCGGACGACGGCCTGGCGGAGATTGCAGCGACGGCGGTGCAGGTCAATGAACGGACCGAAAATATCGGGGCCCGCCGCCTGTTTACCATCATGGAACGACTCCTCGAACAGGTGTCGTTCGAAGGGTCCGACATGCAGGAGAAGCGTGTCGTGGTCGATGCCGCCTATGTACGCGAGCGGTTGCAGACTATTGTGAAGGATCAGGACCTGAGCCGCTACATTCTGTAGGTCGGCAGCGGGTGGAGCGAGGAGTGACGCATGAACAAACTGATTAAGAAGGCCGATGTGCTCATCGAGGCCCTGCCGTACATCCGTACCTTCAAGGGGAAGACCGTCGTCGTCAAGTACGGAGGGCATGCGATGACGGACCCTTCGCTCAAAGCGAGGTTTGCACAAAACATCGTCCTGCTGAAATATGTCGGACTGAATCCCGTCGTCGTGCACGGCGGCGGTCCGCAAATCGATCAGATGTTGGATCGGTTGGGCATGGAAGCCAAGTTCAAGCATGGTGTGCGGGTGACCGATGCCGCGACGATGGAAATTGTGGAGATGGTGCTGGCCGGCCGAATCAATATGGAAATTGTCGATCTGCTCAATCGGCACGGCGGACAGGCGGTCGGACTGAGCGGCAAAGACGGGGGATTGATGTTGACCAAGCCCTTGACCGCAAAGGCCTGGGCGGAGAGTATCGAAAAAGACATGGATGTCGACGACAGCGACGCGGATTTCGGTTTTGTCGGAGACGTGAAGTCGATCGATCCCACCCTGCTCCTCAAGCTCCAGGAAGATCACTATATTCCCGTCATTGCCCCTATCGGGACGGACCGGGAGGGGAACACGTACAACATCAATGCCGATCTGGTCGCAGGTGCGATTGCGGCGGCGTTGCGGGCCGAAAAGTTGGTGATGCTGACCGATGTCAAAGGGATCCGGGACGCCAACGGCCGCCATTTGTCGACGGTCTCCCGCAAGGACGTGCAGCGCATGGTCAAACGTGGCACCATCAGTGAGGGAATGTTGCCGAAGGTACACGCCTGCTTGGATGCATTGGCCGGCGGCGTGGGGAAAGCGCATATCATCGACGGCCGGGTGCCGCACGCCATTTTGCTCGAAATCTTTACCCACAAAGGCATTGGAACCGAGATCCTCGCCTAGCCAGTGGTTGTGTGAGGCCTGGTTCAATATCGATCGCTCAGCGAAGCGCATGACGCGGAAGCACGCCACCATCGGCTCGTCGACCAGACGCGCCATCAAAGAGATATTTGCCGGCCTCGACTATGCGCGGTTGGGCCCGATTTATTGCGACGAAGGTGGTGATGAATTTTGGAAGGCGAAACGAGGGCTCTGCCAACGTCTTGGGACACGAGTTGCCGATGCCCTCCTGTCAAGACTGACGCCTGGTGGTGCCAGTCTCTATGTGGGAGCGGGTGTGGCGGAACTTCCGGTGCTCGCCATGGAAACCATTGAGCTGGAGCGGCGCGTCGCAGCCTGCAATCTGCGCCGGGAGGAAGTGCAGCTGTTGAATCGGGCCTGCGCGCCGTGCCCGATTCGCTTTCTTCATCAGGACGCCGGCACGGTGAGGGGCCGTATGGACCATCTCTGGCTGGTCAGTGTATTGAATGATCCCGAACGTTTCCCGGAACTCTCGGTCTTGTCCTACGGGCAGGCGAATCCGGTCACATTCAATGCGCGTAAGTTTCTCCCGCAACAGCGCACGGTGGCCACGCTGGTGAATCGTTGTCTCGGTCGGCTCAGGGTGCCGGGGTTGGTGACCACCACCGTGGAAGAGGCGGTCTGGGTGGCGGAGTGGTGTCACCGGCGCGGAATCTCCTACCGGATCGAACAGCAGACATTTGCGTCGCCGACGGTCGGTGACCCGATTTGTTTCATATGGATCGGGTGACGAAGTGTGGGTGTGAGTGGCGACCGGGAGATTCGCGGATCTGGCTAGACCCAAAATCCTGGGCGAAGCTTCTCGGGCCCTGAGAGGTATTGGCGCGAATAGCGGATATAGTTCTGCGCCGATTCCCGAATCCACGCGAGTTCCTGCTCCGTCACAGGCCGTTTGACCTTGGCGGGCGATCCCAGGATCAGACTCTTGGGAGGGACGAGGGTGTTCTCGGTGACCAGGGCTCCGGCGCCGACGACTGAATCTTCCCCGATTACCGCCCCGTCCATGATGATTGCACCCATGCCCACCAGGACCCGGTTTTGAATGGTGCAGCCGTGCAGCACCACGTGGTGGCCGATCGTCACGTCGTCACCGATGATGAGCGGATGGGTGTCGTGGGTGACGTGTAACATGCAGAGGTCCTGCACGTTCGTCCGGTGCCCGATGCGGATGTAGTTCACATCGCCGCGGATGACGGCGTGAAACCAGGCACTGCACTCTTCACCCATGACAACGTCGCCGATGATGACCGCGGTGTCTTCGATAAAACAGGAGGAGGGAATAGTTGGCGTGATGCCCTGAAAGGTTCGAATCATGAGGCAATCTAGGACAGCTCCGGCTGGAATAGCAAGAGGCCTCGTTTGACAGACTTTTCCGGCCTTTCGTAGACTGACTGGCTATGGCTTCATCATTGATTACTCCATCACGGGCGAAACGCACAAAACCCACCATCGGTTTCGTCAATCTGGGTTGTTCCAAAAACCAGGTGGATTCCGAGGTCATGCTCGGCACGCTGGTGGCCGGTGGATTTCAACTGACGGGCGACGCGCGTGCCGCCGAAGTCGTCATCATCAATACCTGCGGGTTTATCGAAGAGGCCAAGCAGGAATCGATCAACAGCATCATCGAGCATGGGCGCCTCAAGAAGTCCGGCTCTTGCCGTGTCTTGATCGCCGCCGGGTGTCTGGCGCAGCGGTACCAGGGCGAACTCCTGAAGGAACTTCCGGAACTGGATGGTGTGGTCGGAACGGGCGAGTTCGGCCGCATCGCCGACATTTGTCGCAGCCTATTGGCGCCGAAAGCCCGTCAACAACGGCTATGGCTCGGGCAACCACCCTATCTGTACGATGCCGAGACGCCGCGTATTCGGCTCGGGACGCCACACAGCGCCTATCTCAAAATTGCCGAAGGGTGTAACCGCAACTGTGCGTTCTGCGCCATTCCGATCATGAGAGGGAAGCAACGAAGTCGCCCGATCGACTCGATTGTCGCGGAGGCGAAGCGGTTGGGTCAGGAAGGGGTGAAGGAACTCAATCTGATCTCGCAGGACACGATCAACTACGGTGTGGATCTTGGCCTCAAACAGGGACTCACGGCTTTGCTGCGCGAGTTGGTCACTGTGGATGAAGTGCGGTGGATCAGGCCCTTCTATTTGTATCCGCAGCAGGTCACGGATGAGCTGTTGGACCTCTATGCCGGAGCGCCGCGCATCACAAAGTACCTCGACATGCCGCTACAGCACATCAGCGACCGTATGCTGAAGCGTATGCATCGATTGGGTGATCGAAAGCGCATCACCAACCTGGTTCAACGGATCCGCACCAAGATTCCCGGCGTGTTTTTTCGCACGGCGTTCATCGTCGGATTTCCCGGCGAGACCGACGCCATGTTTGAAGAATTGCGACAATTCGTCCTGGACATGGAGTTCGATCGCGTTGCGGTGTTCCTCTATTCCGATGAAGAAGGCACGTCGGCCGTCGATCTCGATCACAAAGTCGAGCAGGCGGTGATGGAAGAGCGGCGCAACGAATTGCTGGCGCTGCAGGAATCGATTTCAGAGTCCAAAAACCGTGAGTATCTCGGCCGTACGATCGAGGTGCTGGTAGATGGAGTGTCTGAAGAATCAGATCAGCTGCTGGAAGCCAGGCATGAGGGGTTGGCGCCCGAAATCGATGGGGTGGTCTATTGCGAACGCGGAATCGCGCAGCCCGGTGACGTTGTGTCGGTGACGGTGTCGGACGTGGCCGGGTATGATCTCATTGCCCACCCGACGAACCAGACGGAAACGCGGGCCACCTTCACCGCGACTTCGACCCTTCTCATGCCGAAGAAGAGTGGGACGGGCTACCGGTAGGATTGTGCCGACCGGCAGCCCGCGTGAGAACCTCTCGCCTGTTACACCTTCGCGTTGAGATACAGGGACGCACCCCGTCGATTGATCAGGACGAGCACGATTTGTCCCTTTTTCAGATGTGACGCCGCCTGATCGAATTCTTTTATCGATGTGACCGGTTTGCGGTTGATCTCACGGATCACGTCGCCAGGCATCAAGCCCGCCCGTTCCGCGTCACTTTCCGGGTCGACTGTGGTGACCACGACTCCGTGGACCTTCCCCTTCAGTCCGAGCTCTTGAGCTGTTTCCTGATCGAGCTCTTGCACTGCCAGTCCCGCCAAGGGCTGGTCCGACGGACCGGCTTCCGCCTTCGCCACCTGCGGATTGTCGGGCAACTTGGCGATGGTGACGGCCAACTCCTTCTCCTGGCCATCCCGCATCACCTTCACCGTGGCTTTGCTGCCGACCGCGCTTCGGGTTACCGCGCGTTGAAGCGTGACGGCATCTTCGATCGGCGCGCCCTGAAATGAGAGAATCACGTCACCCTGCTTCATGCCGGCTTTGTCTGCCGGTCCCTCTTCCTTCACATCAGTCACCACGGCTCCGTTGCTGCCCGTCACGCCGAAGGACTTGGCGAGATCCTGGTTCAGGTCTTGGATGCCGATGCCGAGGTATCCACGCACCACCTTGCCGGTCTTCACGAGACTTTCGTAGATTGGCTTACTCATGCCTGTCGGCACGGCGAATCCCACGCCCTGATACCCGCCGGTTTGGGAGAAGATGGCTGTGTTGATGCCGACAAGTTCACCTCGGGTATTGACGAGCGCGCCGCCGCTGTTGCCGGGATTGATGGCGGCATCGGTTTGAATGAAGTCTTCATACTGTGTGATTCCCATATGCCCGCGGCCCAGGGCACTCACGATTCCCAGGGTGACCGTGGAATTCAAGCCGAACGGGTTTCCGACCGCCAGGACATATTCGCCGACCTGGAGGCGGCTGGAATCACCCCAGGAGATGGTCGGTAGTTGCGCCCCGTCGATCTTCACCACCGCGACATCGCTCTTGGGATCGGTGCCGACGATTCGTCCTTTGAACTCACGCTTATCCGGAAGGGTCACGGTGACGGTTTTGGCCCCCGCGATCACATGGTTGTTCGTGAGCACATAGCCATCGGGGGACACGATGACTCCGGATCCCTGCCCACCACCGCGTCGCTCCTTCGGTTCCATCGGTGGTCCGAACCGGCGAGGACCGAACGGCGATCCGAAAAAGTCTTCCGGGCGTCCACGATGGCGGCCCGTGTCGGACACTTCCTCAGCGCCGCTTGTCGTGATGTTGACGACTGCGGGGGTGACCGTCTTGGCCACATCCGCGAATCCGGCCGCGGGAAGCGCACCGGCGATTGCAACCGGACGTGTGTCGGTGCTCGACGACGGATTCGACGCATGAGATGCCGATAGCGGGGTGTAACTCCAGATCAAAGCCGCGCCCAAACCGGCGATGCCGGCGAACAGACTCAGAGACTGCGTGGGTCGTTTCATGGACTCCTCCTCCTAGACGTTCGGTGATCTGCCTGCGCGGGAGATGGTCCCCGGCGTGAGATTCACTTGGAACGTAGCAACCGTGGATGAGAAACCAATTAAGGCGGGATTAAAAGTTCTTAAGCTGCGGGCGGTGCGAGGGGAAGCACGAGCGTAAACGTGGAGCCTATGCCCACCTCGCTCTGTACCTCGATGTGGCCGTGATGGGCTTCGGCAATCCAGGCGCAGATGGAGAGACCGAGTCCGGTTCCCTTTTTCGTATGGGCTCTCGCATCATCGGTACGGAAGAACCGGTCGAAGATCTGTTTGTGCGCCTCCGGGGGAATGCCGATGCCGTGGTCGCGCACCGAGAGGCGTGCGGAGCGGCCTTCCACCCGGAGATCAATTTCTACTTGGCCCTGCCGGTGGGAATACTTCACGGCATTGTCGACGAGGTTGAGAATGAGCTCCCGCAGCCGGAGTTCGTCGCCGCGTACGGTAGCCAGCTGAATTGTGCCGATGATGACGTCGATCGCTCGTTCCTGGCCCAGGAGGCAGGCTTGACGTTGAATGTCTTCCACTAACGCCTCCAGACGCACCGGCTCACACTCGGTTTTTACCTGCCCCATATCCGCCCGTGAGAGGAAGAGCAGTTCCTCCACAATGCGCGACATCCGGTCGATTTCTTCTAGATTGCTTTCCAACACGGCGATGTAGTCTTCCAACGGGCGAGGCCGGCGCAGCACCAACTCGCTTTCGCCTTTCATGACCGTGAGCGGGGTACGCAGTTCGTGAGAGGCATCGCTGCTGAATTGGCGGATTTGCGCGAAAGAGGTTTCCAGTCGCGCGATCATGTTGTTGAAGGTGTCGGTCAGGCGCCCGATTTCGTCGGAGGATCGTTGGGAGGTGAGTCGTTGCGTCAGGTCCCCCGCGGCGATCCGTTGCGCCGCAACGGTAATGGAATCGACGGGCCGCAGGGCGCGCCCGGCCAGAAACCAGCCTCCCGCCAGCGACACGACCAGGGCGATCGGGGCCATGACCAGCAGAACCAGGAGGAACCGGCGGAGGGTTTCCTCGACGCCTTCCAGGGTCGTACCGACCTGCACAATGTAAAGCAGAGAGCCGCGATAAATGATCGGAACAGAGACCAGCCGGAGCGGCGGCTCGTTGGGATACCTGGCGGATTCAAACACCGTGCTGCCGGTAAATGCCGCCTCGAGCGCCGATCGGCTGAGGGGTACGTCGTGTTGGCGGATGTTGGGTGACCGGATGGTGATCGTCCCGGTGGGACTGAAGATTTGAAAGAATTTGTCGATGCGGGTCAATTCGGGGAACTGACTCAACAGGGCGTCTTCGTCGATCAACGGCAGGAACCCGCGTTTCTCCAGGGAGCGCACAGCTGCCGATGCGGTTTCCTGTAACGACTCATCCACCTGATCGCGGAGGCTCCGGGCCGTGATGGTATACAGCACCACGGAGAAGGTCATCAAAATCAGGGCCAGGGCCGTTCCATACCAGAGCGTGAGCCGGACGCGAAGCGGCATCAGTCCACCTTGAGCATGTATCCACTCCCTCGGATGGTGTGAATCAGTTTTCGGGCCCGCCCGCGATCGATCTTATTCCGCAAGTAGTTCACATAGACGTCGATGACGTTGGTGAAGGTGTCGAAATCCTGATTCCAAACGTGATCGGAAATCATGGGGCGAGTCAGGACCCTGCCGGCATGTCGCATGAAATACTCCAGCAGCGCGTATTCCTTGACCGTGAGGTCGATGCGTTGGCCGCCGCGCGTCACTTCCCGCGTGGCAGGATTGAGGATGAGGTCATCGATTTGGAGGGTGCCCGAGGATTCCGCTGTTCCGCGCCGCAAGAGCGCTCGCACCCGGGCAAGCAACTCGTCGATGGCAAAGGGTTTGGTGAGGTAGTCATCCGCGCCCGCATCGAGGCCTTTGACTCGTTGGTCCACCTTTGATTGCGCGGTCAGAATCAACACCGGCGTTTGAATCTTTTCCTTACGCAGGCGGGTGAGCACCTCCATGCCGGGAAGGCTCGGGAGCATGAGGTCGATCATGATAAGGTCGTAGCTGCCGATGAGGGCCAGGTCGAGCCCTTGCGCGCCGTCCTCACAGAGGTCGACGGCGTAACTTTCTTCTTCGAGAGCCCGCTTGATAAACGAGCCGACTTTGGTTTCGTCTTCAATGACGAGGACGCGCATAAGACAGACCTATAAAGTCTGGCGATTATAGCAGAGGCGGCTGGCTCTGTGAGCAAGTGAACGATCGTATCAGGGGAGATCAAGGGAGACGGGGGTGGTGCGGCCGGTGTCGCGCAGCCGGCAGAGGGAGCGGATATCTTGCCAATCTTCTCCCGGAAGCAGCGGTTGTGGATCGGATGGCGGTGGGCTGGCCAGCGCGAGAAGTGTGGCGAGCCGCTCGTTCATATCCGGGTGGGTGGAGAGAAATTCCGGGGGGGCGTCACGGGGCTGCTCGCTCTGTTGCATGCTTCTGTAGATTGCCACCATGGCGGCCGGATCCAGATGGGCGGCGTGCAGCATGTGCAGTCCTTCGATGTCGGCTTCCCATTCATGGACGCGATTGTCGTGCAGGGCTCCCATCGCGCGTGCGCCCTCAAGGCCCCAGGCCAACCCTCCGGAGATGTCCCCCGAGACAGCCGTGAGCAGCAGCGAGCCCGCGGTTTGTTCGAGGATCGTTTTGGTGGTGTGACGTTGATAGATATGTTGGAGTTCATGCGCCAGGACTCCGGCCAGTTCTTCCGGGCTGTTGGTTCGTTCCAGAAGACCTCGGAGCAAGATGACCTGCCCGCCCGGCGCGGCAAACGCATTCACGGTCGAGTTGTCGACGACGGACAGCGTGACCCGGTAGGGGGATTCCGGGCGCGTGGCTGCGAGGGTCTGCGCAATCTGATTCAATTTGTCCAGCCGTTCCGGATCGCGGCATTGCTGATTCTTCGGTGCCAGGCGGTCGACGACCTGGCGCCCCAAGGATTCTTCCCAGCTGACAGGGATATATGGCGCGGCGGCGGAGGCTAGGGCGGGAATGCCCCATCGGTACAAGCCGACGATCAGGACCAACACACTCAGTGCGGATCCCAGGGTCCAGCGGAGGCGAGTCTGCCGCCAAGCTGGATCGTGAAGGTGACGCGCGATACCGGGCGCAGCCCTATGGATCTCGGTCAAGACTGCGGGTGAGGCGACGACGAGTGCCTCGCAGGGCTCCGGTCCGAATTCCAGCCGAACCGGTTCGCCGCGATAGGCGCCTTGGGTCTGGCGAATCTGATCATAGGGCCACTGTCGGCTGCTGCCATCCGCCATCACGATCAGCAGGGTTCGCGGGGTCACGGTGAGGGTAACCGGGTGACGCGTCGCGGTACGGCCATCCAGATAGTGGGCAGGTCGAGCGGTCGGCATACTTAGGTATCCATGTCGAAGCCGGTGTCGAGGAGGTTGGAGAGGCCTTCTCCGGTCACCGATGACACGGTGCTGTCTTGTAGCACCCGATCCAGATCCACAGGGCCTTGCAGCGACAGCGTCCCGATGAAGAAGCGGGCGTTGCGAACGGTGACCCAGGGCCAAGCCCATCCCATCGTGACCAGCAGGAGGCCGATATTGCCCAGATATAGGGTGAACAGCTTTTGCCAGGTGATGCTCGATGAGAAACGGGCTTCGCCGAACGTGGTGTGATCCCAAAAGTACTTCTGCTTCTGCCCCAACAGCCAGATCCACAGCGGGCCCAGCAGGAAGGGAATCAACAGCAGCGTCAATCCCGCGTTCGTCAATTGGAACGCCAGGGCGAGGCCGCACAGGCCCAGGACGACGTAGGTCGAAACCAGGGTCACGGCGAACGGGAGCATGATGCCCGAGCCGTGCCCGGTGAACCCAAAGCGTTGATTGCCGAAAAAGGTCTGCGTGTGGAGAAAGGCCTGGCGCTGAGTCTGGAAATAGGGGTAGTAGGTGCCCAATGTGAGGACCGTCAGCCCCCAGCCCCGAACATAGAGCTTCAGGAAATCTTTGGTGCGCCCTCGAAACGAGAATCGGATGCCTCGCCACGAGGTACGCGTACAGCGGTAGCGGCGGGCGTTGACGATGGCGATCGGAACATAGAGAAACAGGATGAGGCCGGCCAGTGTCTGCGACAGGAGATCGACCCACCGTGGAAGGTCAAGAAAGCTGTGCGCGGCTCCCAACGAAACATAAGGAAGGCCGAACACCAGCATGGCTTTGATGAAGCCTTGGTAGAGTTCTTTGCCGGTGCCGTGGTAGGCGAAGCGGTCGCTTCCAAACGCCGTATGACTGAACAGGTAGCGGCGGATCTTCGCCTTTCCCCAAAAATGATAGACCCCAAGAGTGATGAGCGTTAGGCAGACGTTCACGATCTGCATGCCGAGCAGGGTGCCGCCTGAACCACGGAAGGCGCTGTGTATGGTCGACAGTTGCGGCTGGTCCCGGTCGGACTGCTCCGGTGCGGGCGGAGTTGGGGCATCGTTGAGGGGGTGAAGTGCCGACCGTCCGGGATCGATGGGCAACGCGGCTGTCACGACGGCGAAACGTGCCCCGCAAGTCCGGCAGGTGCTGCGAGAGGCATTCGTCAACCGGTGAGTATCGCGTATTCGATACTCGGCCAGGCAGCGCTGGCAGGTGATGCCAAGGGTGCAATGGCTCGTTTCGTGGGATAAGGGTGTGGTGGTCATGCGTCAACAGGCTGCCACATGTCCTAATGTGCAGGCTCGTTGCAGGCCATCCAGAAAGCCGGCGCTGTCGCCCTGGGCCCGTTTGACGATCGCTCGTTCAAACTGTGCTCGCCCATGTTGTGGTTGTTGCGCGAGGAATTGATCCCACAGTGCGAGCGCCAGCCTCCATTGTTGGCGTGCCGTATAGACAGAGGTCGCTGCACTGTACGCCTCAAAGTAGGTGGGGTTGAGACGGATGGCGGCGTGAAAGGCGATCAGGGCTTCGTCTGGTTCGTGCTTCTGGAGCAGGGCGGTTCCGCGACCGTAGTAGGCCTCGTAGTCGTCGGGATCGAGATTCAAGGCTTCGGCATAGGCAAAGAGTGCTCGGTCGGTTTGCCCTTGTTTCTGCTGTGCGATGCCTCGGGCGCGGTGGGCCTTGGCTTGGGAAAATTCTCTTCCGCCGTGCGCGCGCAAGAGGCGGATCAACTCCTGGTCCTCTTCGTGTTGCGCGATCTCGAGCGCTGTTTCGCCGTGGGTCTTCCGATTGACGGAGACCCCGTGCTCAAGGAGGATTTGTGTGGCGGCCAGATGGCCGCCTCTGACGGCCCGGTGCAGGGCCGAATCACCGAGGGTGGAGATCACGCGGTGGTCTGCGCCGCGGTTGAGCAACGCGGCGACGGTGTCGGCATGGCCTTCTTCCGCCGCCGTCAGTAGTGGCGTGTAGCCAAGTTTCCCCCGCGCATTGGGATTGGCACCGCGAGTCAGGAGCAGAGTGACGACTACCGTCTGTCCGCGTTTCGCTGCCTCATACAGCGGGGTGCGACGATTGCCGTTGAGTTGGTCGACGTGGGCTCCATGATCGAGCAGGGATGTGGCGAGAGGGAGATCTCCGCGTGCCGCCGCGAGATGCAGCGGTGTCCAGCCATTAGCCTTCAGAATCAAGGGCGACAGGAGCAGTGCATCGACATCGTAGGGATCGTGAATGGTGGTGATTTGACCGAACATCCAGAAGCCCAGGGTCGAGAGCAGGACGTAATTCAACAGACAAGCCAGGGCCGCCACCGCAAGGCCCGTGATTCGGCCTGACAGATCAACCGAAGGAGGCGCGGTCGGTCCCTGTCGGTCGATCAGTCCTCCATCGGTTTCTTGTGTCCTCTGGTTGAGGACCAGGAGATTTTCCCGGCAGGATGGGCAGGCAAACTGATGGAGGAGGCGCCCGGGGGACGACGCACATGACGTGACGGCCTGGCAGAACGGGCAGGTGACGGTCCGTGACTGGGCAAGCGGGGCGGACAGGGAGGATGTCGGGGGTGCCGTGCCTGGGAGAACGGGAGCCATGGTGCCTTACGACCCTTCACCCGGGCGTACGCTGGACGGTCCGGTCAGTGGGATGATCGGTGATCACTCAAAAGGATAGCGCAAAACGCGAGGAGCGCAACCGGGCTCACGGCGCGGGGTGTCCCTGTCAGTCGATTGTATCGGGCGCCGTGGAAATCGAGGGAAAATCGAGGTTCTAGCCCGCCGGCCGCAGGCTGGTCGGAAGAACGATGGGCGGGTGCAGCAGCAGCGCTCTTGAATAATGTGGGCTAGGACCCTGTCCGAGTCATCCTTCGTCGCAGCAGAACGGCATGACTCGGACAGACTCCTAGGCAGGGGGAAAGCGGGTAATGGTGACAGGGGTATAGGTCAGCTGCGGGCCGTCGGTGTGCCGGTGGCTGATGGAGTGGCGAAGCCAGGTTGTGTCGTTTCGCGTCGGGAAATCGGCTCGATAGTGGGCTCCCCGGCTCTCTTCCCGCCCTAAGGCGCCGACGACAATGGTCTCCGCAATGTTCAAGAGGCACTGCAGCTCCAGCGCCTGAATCAGGTCGGTGTTGAATACCTGTCCTTTATCCTGCACGCACATGTGACGGGCACGCAGGTGTAACCCCCGGATCGTGGCCCGAGCCTCCTGCATGGACTGTTTGGTGCGAAAGATACCCAGATTGAGACTCATGGTTTTCCCGAGATCGTCCCGAATTTGCCAGGCCCGCTCCGGACCGGGATTGGCGAACAGGGCCTTCACGCGTTGTGTTTCTCCCTGCAGGTGTGTGTCGGGGATGGGCGGAAGGTGACAATCGCGGATGGATTCCGCCGCTCTGGTGCCGGTTCGACGTCCGAAGACGATCGTTTCAAGGAGTGAATTGCCGCCCAGTCGGTTAGCTCCGTGCACACTCACGCAGGCACATTCACCGGCGGCGAAGAGTCCGGGAAGGTCGGTTTCTCCCCAGGCGTTGGCCTTCACGCCGCCCATCTGGTAAT
>WIAG01000120.1 GCA_014055495.1 Nitrospira sp. CR1.2 | reverse complement strand
TAGATTCCCCCGTTGCCTGTTACGTCTTCTTGGTGTCCTTACGACGGCGGTAGTCTGCCCAGCGTTCTCTTGCCGTCTCGATTGCCTCTTGCTGGCGCTGTTTTGTGCTGCCACCTAGCAAGATCACCTTCGTATGTGTGATTGCAAGACCTGACACCAGTTGTACAAATTTCAGCCCCAGACACAATTCCAGATCCGACCCCAAGGCCTTGCTCAGCAGGGCTATTCCATCGTTACGAAGGACGCCGATTTCCATCAACGCAGTTTTCTCTTCGGCCACCCGCCTAAAGTAATTTGGGTTCGAGTCGGCAACGCCCCAACCGCGATGATCGAAGTCTTGCTCCGCCGCCGTGCGGGAGATGTGGGCGCCTTCTCATCCGATCCAGAGAGTGCGTTCCTGATCCTCGACTAGCGAACAGGCAGATGTAAGGGGTCAGACCCCTTTGTTTCGCCCTACAGGTGAATCGCGAGGACTCCGCCGCTACGCGCAGTGAAAAGGTTTCCATTGTTCCTCGCGGTTCAAAAAAACAGCCCTCATGCCTGACTTTGCTCCGTTCATACTGCTCCGATTCTCGTTCTATTTAAGTGTTTAGCTTGGCATATGGCGCCGCCTCTCCTTTGCATCCGCCTCTATCTCTTCATAGGCTGGCAAGAGCAACTTGGTTAGTTCCTCCTTTATGAATTGCAGCTCTTGCTGTCCCTCTTCATCCCTCTTGTCCAGGTACTTCATGATTAATTCGACGAGCATCGGGATGACGCTTATCACTACCTCTTTCCTTTCTTTCAGCATGTCTGTCAGGTAATTTGTCTTTATGTTGCTGGAAATCATTTTATGGAGTTCGGTCGCATCAACCTTCAGCTTACTGGCTGCGCTTCGCAACGTCCCGGCATAGGCTTTGGGATTGTTTCGATTTTGGATGGCTATGAGCGCTGTTTTAATGGCGGCATTGCATACTAGTCTAGCGTCGACATACGCATCTTTGGGAGTGCGAAATATTCTGTCAAAAGACATGCTGGGAGCGTAGCCGTGCATCGCAATGGCATAGGTATATTCGTATACGCGTGAGCGTTGCTCAGCAAAATCCTGCCACTCCTGTATTGGTATATTTGCAGATTCCTCTGCTGATAGTTGAAGTATGCCGGACATGAGTAGCAAGCCGGCAACCAGCAGGATGATAGTTGTGCGCATCTCTCCCTCCTAGGTTGGCATTAACGCGTAAACTGAAGCCGATTTTCCATGGGAATGTTGTGTGCAGCAGCCATGATAGTAAAGTCGTGGTCGTATTACGCCTCCACGTTAATTCGCTCGAACAAGCGGTGACGGCGTAGTACAGATTGCGAGAACCACTTGTCTGTCACGCGTCGAGAGATGTTGGATTGTCAGGCTCCGACCCGTCTCTAGGTTTTCGCACTGTTCTTAGCTGTTACCTGATCCCTACTCTTGGAGCAACAGCGAGTCTTGCCCGCACTTCATTGTAGATCTGTGCGATTCCAGGCATAGTCAGTGTTACTGCGATTGCAAACGGAATATCTTCATCGATTGTGGATCCTTGGTCTGGTTCTCGTTGAATGGTCAATGTTGCGACTTGGTCTGCGCCAATTATGGGTGCCTCGGCACCCTCCCAACGCCGTGAGAATACCGTGCCGCGGCGACTTTGATTTTGATCTGGTTGTGCCTTGGCTGATTCAACTCGCAATGCAGACAGTTCGCCCGACTCTCTTAGTATGAGGCGTACGCATCGGTAAAACTGGCGCCCTGGTAAAATCGGTGTGAACCAGGCCAACGTTCCGAGAAGTGCGTGTGGCCTTGCTTGACCATTCATACAAATTGGGATTGGAACTTGAACCGTGACTGCTTGTTCTCTGGGGAGAGTGCCCGTGGCCCAAAAAGTGGCTCGATCTTCGGTACATGAGACGGCGGCATCGGCATCGACAAGCCCGTAACCAAGAAACCTTCTGATGTTATCTTTCTGAAGGACATGTTGCCGGTTGTCTGTAGGCCCCAAAACCTGTTTGATCAACTGTGAAGCGCCTTGCGGCCAAGAAGCGGTATGAACCAGTAAAGCCTTCAGAAGTGTGGCACGCTGGGGCTTGGTGAGCGATGTAAATTCATCACCGTACGCAGTTTCAAGCGCGTCATGAATTTGGTGACAAGTACGGGAGGCCAGTGCAGCTGCAGCACTTGTACCGTTAGTGAAGTGCTCAACGCTTTCGGCACCATCGCGAGGCGGAGCTGCTACTTTCAGTCCATGCGCACGGGCTGGTTCGCTTGGTTTTACTGACAGCGTGGACCCACTCGCGACAAAGGTCAGGTGCTCCCTAGCGCCAGGCATAAGGACGTCCGGCTTTACGCTGTTGGCAAAGCCGGGGCCAAGCGCGCTCGAAGGGTTTGAAGTCGTGAGGTTCGGAAACGGATCAACCTTTCCGGTCGCGAAACGTCGATCAGTGGGGAGAACAGCATCTATATTAGCTGCGCCGATCGTTACGCCATTCACAGATTCAGCCGGCGATAGGATGCGTCGCTCTGGGGACATCCGCCCTAATGCAGACAGCACCCCATGTGCTCGTTGGGCGGCCTCCGCCGCTTCAAATTGGCTAAAGGTTGCAAAGGCAGGAACGTCGAACGGGGTGCGATGGTTTCCCGCACTAATAATGAAGAGAATTCCTAAGCGGTACGAGAGACGATCGATCAGTCTCGCCCAGGCCGATATCTGCCCATGAAATGGCTTTCGGGTGTTCCCAAGGGAGAGGTTGATAATCAAAATGTCTGGTGCGGATGGGTCATCTCTCTCTCGCATTCCGAGTACGGCTTGATAGATCATATCAACGATTAACCGACCGGCTGGAAACCTGTCGTTTGCTCCCAGAACAGGCACCATATGGATGCGCCTTCCAAGCCGCTGCTCTGCTTTATTCCGATCTCCTCGCAATATCAGTGATGCCATTGCCGTGCCGTGATGGCGGTCGGCAACTAAGGCAAATGGCTCCAACCCGAACTGGTCATCGACCACCAAACCTCCTGCCAAAAGAGGGTGTTGAGAAACTGGAACACCGTCAAGCAAGGCCAGTATCGGGGAGCGATCGATGATCAACGGCGCTTCCGGTTCTGTGTTTTCCGCTTGGGAGACGTCTATTGAGGATGCGAAACTTTGCGGCCTTATGTGCATTACGGGGTCAAGACCTGCGATGCCTGTTGGTGACATATCAATGATGCTTCTTACAGCAGCAACCGGTAGCTCAGCCAGAATCGCGTGATACCCGATATCGGTGATCCGACAACGACTAATAACCTGCCCTTCAGCTGCACCAATCGCGTTATTCAGATCTGCCTCTGTTTCCCTCGCCCGCGGCTCGTTTGCCCTATATACAAGCTCGATCTCAATCCGAACTCGCTCATTGTCCGCTTTGTCGGCAATCTCTTCAGCGAGAATATCTCGCTCCTCGGCCATGACCCGATCCTGTGGGCCCCATGGTCGAATGTCTCTCAGTGTCAAAAATACATCTCGCCACGGTGTAAAGCCGGGACCTAACGTTTGTCCCTGAGTCCAGCTATGCCATAGCGATGCGATACTACTGAGTGCACGTGCATCGGGAACTAACAGATAGACGGTTGGTTTCTTATCTTGTTCGTCACTCTTCAGTTCTTCTTCGTCGATGAGTTCTAATCCTGGAATGCGTCTAATGGCGTTGATGAATGGCTGAATTGTTCCCCTAACCTCGAACACGAGCAATCGTTCGGGGGCTAGCGCACTCGGGTCGCCTCGGAGCTCGATGCCGTTCTGGTCTCGGGCTAGAACAGAGGCCAGCCGCTCGAACTTTGGGCCGAATACTGACCGCTGATGATCGAGGGTAAACCGTTCAGGCCTTGGTGGGTTTCTTGGACGATCGGGCCGCCGTTGCTGTGGTCCGCTTACGCTTAGCCGAAGGAGTGGCTTGTTGGAATCGATCGGCATTGGCTACCTCTGGTTTCACACGAGTAACCCACAAATCAAGTTCTGTATTAATCGCGGAATGAATATCGATTTCACCAAGCCCGAGAATGTGGCGTCGGCGCACGTTTTGGCAGAAATCGCGTGCTTCCGCATAGGACAGTGCCCCTAGTTGCTCTGCTAAGGTCATCGCTGAAACCTTTGGCTTCTCCGACCAGGATTCCATAATTTTTTGAAGGAAGGCAGAAATCTCACTTGTTTGAGGTGCTGGGAAGGCCAATCTCAGCTGAAACCGCCGCCACACGGCGCGATCCAAGAGTTCCGCATGGTTTGTCGCCGCAATTGTCAGTACATAACTTGGCAATTGGTCGATCTGCATCAACAAGAATGAGACGACCCGCTTGATTTCGCCAGTTTCGTGCGTGTCACCCCTTTCTTTCCCAATTGAGTCGAACTCGTCGAAGAACAATACACATGGCTGCGTTCGAACATAGTCAAATAGCTTGCGGAGGCGGGTATTAGTTTCACCGAGGTAACTGCCTACGAGTGCATCATAACGAACGATGAAAAACGGTAACGCGAGCGCTTCTGCTACAGCCTCGGCATAAGATGTCTTCCCGTTACCTGGAGGGCCGGATAGTAAGACCTTATGGCGTGGTTCGTAGCCATGTGCTCGCAGCACGTCGGCACGCATGTGCTCTTCAACAAGCTGCTCACCTTCTGCGCGGGCGGGAAGAGTCAATACCAAATCTTTGAATCGAACACGAGGCGTCAGTTCAAGAATTGTGTCGCGACCGTTGCTCTGAACCTGTGGAGCATTGGTAAATGCTTGCGATGTAACGGAGACGGTTTGAAGTACTCGTTGAAGGCGGTCGGCCAAACTGTGGTGGCTCTTCGCACGTTCGTCTGCCATCAGTGCCTCGACCGTGGATCGGAACATAGACTTGTCGCCAGTGGCACCTGCTCGAACAAGTGAAAGAATGAGGTCGCTTTTGGCCATGGTTGAACGCGCAGAAATTGTTGAATGTGAAAGATTGATTGCTCGCGATATTTATAAAGCCTTAGGAAGGTCTTGGTCCATTAGTTTGTCTAAGGCACAACATCCTCCATTGTCTCAAAGCAGAATACGCCTTTCTTCAGAAGAAATCATCGTTCAGAAACCGTCGACAGTGCTGAGCGGCATCTGCTCATCTGCTGCCTTTCCTGGGTAGTGCCTGTCACGGCATTGTCCGTCTTTTGACTGCATGATCGGGTACCTGACTTGCCGTGGCGTGCGCCGTTGCGCTCCTGAAGCAACGGCGAAGGCTGTCCTGTGTGAGCCGGAATGCCGGCGAGTTGAAAGGCTTTGAGCAGGCAAGGCGTA
>WIAG01000119.1 GCA_014055495.1 Nitrospira sp. CR1.2 | reverse complement strand
GTAGAGCCGGATGATCAGATCGATGTCCTCCCAAATCGACAGGGCCGCATCGTAGCCGCCCACGGCATCGAAGCAGGTTTTGCGAAACAGCGAGCCCGACGTGGCGGCGTCGTGTCCGCCCCGCAGCAATTGGGTGATGCTGCGCTGCTGTTTCATCGCGGCATCGTATTCGAGAATGTCGTTCCGTTCATTGACCTGATAGCCGTCGCAATGCACCAGTGCCGCTTCTGTCGCGGGTTCGAGCAGGGCCAGCGTCTCTTCCAGAAATGTCGGTTCCCACAGGTCGTCCTGATCGAGAAATGCCAGATAGGGAGTCTGGGCGAGGCGCGCTCCGGTATTTCTGGCCGCGGCTTGTCCGCTGTTCTGTGGATGGCGCACGTAGCGCACCTGCGGGATGGCTTGCACCAACGCGCCCGTGCCGTCCGTCGAGGCATCGTCCACGACGATGATCTCGGAGGCGGCCAGGGTTTGCGCGCGTACGGAATGGATGGCTTCCGTCAAATATCTGGAAGTGCCGTTGTATGCGGGAATGACGACGCTGATCTGTGCCACGGACCTGAGTTCCTGGGAGGCGTCAATCGGTAACACAGGCCGTGAAGGCAGTCAACCGGCGCGGCCGGCGATCCACACACTCTCATCGAATCAGACGCCTTGACTTGCCGGATAGGCTGTGATTCCATGCGCGCCGATCGTCCGCGGGGGATCATGCCTGCTGCCGTTGCCCTGCATGGTGTATGCGATGGCCCCTGTGCGTGATCGCGACCGGGTCCTTTCCCTCATCATAGGTCCATTCCGCGCACTATTGTGAAGATCGTCATTGCCGCATGGCATCTCAAGAACCTCAACGTCGGGATCGGGCGTTATGCCCGGGAATTGATCGAGGCCTTGGGCCGCGTCGATCAGACGAATCACTACGAGATTCTGATCCCTCATGCGGAGCATCCGTTCGCCGCGCGTCGGAATATGCGATATCGCGTGATCCGGTTCCCGCTGTTCCGTCGCCGTTTCTGGGAGCAGGTGGCACCGCTTCTCGTCGGCCCCTACGATGTGCTCCACTTCCCGTACGATTCCTGCGTGGCCTGGAAACGCGGAACATTCGTGGCCACCATTCATGACGTCAAGCCGTTGCTGTTTCCGGTGCTCCGTGCCCGTACCAATCTCAATAGTCGCATCGAACAGTGGCTGGTCGGAGATCGCTGGAAGCAGCTCGACCACGTCATCACGATTTCCGAACATTCGCGTCGCGATCTGCTGGATCATACGCCGCTGCGACCAGACCAGGTGAGTGTGACTCCCCTGGGGCTCGACGCCGATCGCTTTCACCCCTCTTCGGAACGGCCGGAGGGCCGGCCCTATGTGTTCTGCGTGGCCGGGTCCGATCCCACCAAGAACGTCGGTAGTCTGGTCGAGGCCTTTGCGAAACTGCCTGAGGCATTGCGCCGAGACTATGAGTTGGTGCTGGCGGGGGATGTCTGTAGACGCGAGGATATTCGTGCGGCCATCGAGCGATTGCAGATCGGGGCTCAGACCAAGCTGGTCGGGCAGGTATCCGATGACGAACTCGCACGATACTATCAGCAGGCGACGGTCTTTGTGTTCCCGTCTCTGTATGAGGGGTTCGGTCTTCCTGTGTTGGAGGCGATGGGGTGTGGCTGCCCGGTCATCTGTTCGAATGTCTCGTCGATGCCCGAAGTGGCCGGCGATGCGGCGGTGTTGGTGGATCCACGTGACAGCGATCAGTTGGCTATGGAGCTCACCCGCGTGCTGGCCTCATCCTCCCTGCGGGACGAATTACAGGCCCGCGGCTCGGCTCGGGCGGGTCAATTTTCCTGGGACCGCACTGCGGCTGAGACGGTGGCCGTCTATCGACGCCTGGCAGGTTGAGCCGGTCGCCCTCCATGGGCCAGTCTGATCGGCAGCAACAGGGATCGTGCTCGACAGGTTGCCGCTGTTGTGTTGTCATGGAGCGCAGGTCGGTTCTTGTCCGATGTCGAGGGGATGCACCAGATGGCAGAAGAGACGTGCGATGTGTTAATCGCCGGGGCCGGAGTGATCGGCGTGGCCATCGCGCGGGAGCTCAGGCGCCGGTATGGCGTCAGGGTGGTCGTGCTGGAGAAGGAATCCGCCGCCGGCCGGCACGCGAGCGGGCGCAACAGCGGCGTGCTGCACGCGGGTGTGTATTACAAGGCGGGGACACTCAAGGCCCGGCTGTGCGTGGAGGGGAACCGGCGGTTGCGGGCCTATTGTCGGCAGCAGGCGATTCCGCTCAACGAGCATGGCAAGGTGATTGTGGCGAGGAAGGAGGGGGAGTTGCCGGCCTTGCGTGAATTGTATGCACGATCCCAGGCCAATGGAGTCCGTGCTTGCCTGCTCGATCAACAGGCGCTGAAAGAGGTGGAACCGTGCGCGAAGACCGTCCAGCAGGCGCTCTACGTACAGGATACCGCCGTGGTCAACCCGCAACGGGTCATGGCCGCCATGGTAGCGGATGCCGAGCGCGAAGGGGTGGAGTTTCGCTTCGGCTGTGCCTGGCAGGGGCGTGAGGGCGATGCGGTGGCGCGCACCGATCGAGGCCGTGTGAGGTATGGACATTTCGTGAATTGCGGCGGACTCTTTGCCGACCGAATCGCCCATGCCTACGAAGCCGGTCTGAACTTCGCGATCTTACCGTTTCGCGGACAGTTCTATCAGCTGCGTCCCGGGTCCGCCATGCAGGTACGCGGTAACATCTACCCGGTCCCGGATCTGCGGAACCCTTTTCTGGGCGTGCACTTTACGCGACGGCCGGAAGGCGATGTCACAGTCGGGCCTTCGGCTCTGCCGCTGTTGGGGCGAGAGCAGTATCGGGGCCTGGCCGGGGCCACGCTGGACGGGACTGTCACGATGCTGGCCTATTTGGTGCGACTCTTCGGTCGCAACCGGGACCACTTTCGCTCGATCGCCGTCACCGAGATGCTCAAGCTGACTCGCAGGGGTTTTTTTCGTGAGGCGGAAGATCTCGGATGCGGGTTCGAGAAAGCCGATTTGTTGCCGGGGCAGGCGCCCGGCATTCGGGCGCAGTTGGTCGATACAAGAACAGCGGAACTGGTCAGTGATTTTGTGATCGAGTCGGGGCCGCGCTCCACGCATGTGTTGAATGCCGTCTCGCCCGCCTTTACTTCGTCACTGCCGTTTGCCGAACACGTCGTCGACACGATGAGGCTCGCCTAGCCAGGCCCGGTCATGAATGCCTGTTCCGGCGTCCGATCCTCGCATCCGGCGAGGCCTTCCTCATTCAACCTCCTCGAAGGTCGGCACGTGCATCTGCGTCGGCCGTCCGTCACGAATGCCTTGCGAGGGCAATCCTGCATAATCCCGGGGCGGCGTGTCCCGGGTTGTATGTGCGAATTTTCTGGTCTGAAGCGAGGGCGGGACGGTATGATTCCAGTTGTCGACGATGCTGATCCGATGATGCTATTGCCGAGGGGGGAAGGATGAAGGGTGTCGTGCTCGCCGGAGGTCTCGGGTCACGCTTGCTGCCGCTCACCAAAGTGACCAACAAACATCTGCTGCCCGTCTACAACAAGCCGATGATCTATTACCCGATTCAGACGCTCGTGAACGCAGGCGTAACGGAAATCATGCTGGTCACCGGCGGTAACAGCGCCGGCGATTTCCTGAAGTTGTTGGGGAACGGACGTGAATTCGGCCTCAAACACCTGAGTTATACCTATCAGCAGGGCGAAGGGGGCATCGCCGACGCGCTACGGTTGGCCGAGCATTTTGCCGATGATGGCCCCATCTGCGTAGTCTTGGGAGACAACCTGATCCAGGGGAATATCGCCAAGGCGGCTGAGGCGTTCCGCGCGCAAAAAACCGGCGCCAAGATTTTGCTGAAGGAGGTCAAAGACCCTCAGCGGTTCGGTGTGCCGCATCTGGAAGGGAGCCGCGTGGTGAGCATCGAAGAAAAGCCGGCGCATCCCAAATCGTCCTATGCGGTGACCGGCATCTACTTTTACGATGCGCGGGTGTTCGAGATCACGCGCGCGCTGAAGCCGTCCGGACGAGGCGAATTGGAAATTACCGATGTAAATAATGCGTACATTGCTTCCGGAGCGTTGACCTGGGATGTGCTGGACGGCTGGTGGACGGATGCCGGGACCATAGAGTCGTTGCTCGCCGCCAACCAGCTTGTGGCCCAGACCGGAGCGAACAGGATGGAGTTCTAAATGCGTCTTCTCGTCACGGGCGGGGCCGGGTTTATCGGGTCGCATCTGGTGCGCCGGTTGATCCGGAGCGGCCGCCATTCCGTCGTCAATCTCGATGCGTTGAAATATTCCGGGAATCCGGAGAATCTCGCGGATCTGGCCGGACACCCCGACTATCGTTTTGTGCAAGCCGATATCTGCGATCAGAAGGCCGTGCATACGGTGTTACAGGAACATCGCATCGAGGGCATCATCAACTGCGCGGCGGAAACGCATGTGGATCGATCGATTCTCGATCCCGGAGCCTTTGCCCGCACCGATGTGGTCGGCACGGGGATGTTGCTGGAGGAGGCCCGGCAGGCGGGTGTGCGACGGTTTCTGCAGGTCAGCACCGATGAGGTCTACGGCAGCGTTGAGCAGGGGAGTTCGGCGGAGGACGATCGGTTGGAGCCGCGCAGCCCCTATTCGGCCAGCAAGGCCGGCGGGGATTTGCTGGTCCTCAGTTACTGGACGACCTACCGGTTTCCGGTAGTGGTGACGCGCGGCAGCAATACGTATGGACCGAATCAATATCCGGAAAAATTCATTCCCCTGTTTGCCACCAATGCGATCGACGGGGAGCCGCTTCCGCTCTATGGCGACGGGAAACAATGTCGGGATTGGTTGTCGGTCTACGATCATGCCGCGGGGATTCAGCACGCGTTCGAGCAGGGGGTGCCCGGAACCGTCTACAACGTCGGTGGGGGTAATGAACGGGAAAATATTCTGGTCGCGGAGCAGATCGTGGCGGCGCTGGGCAAGTCGCGCTCGCTCATCCGCTTTGTGCAGGATCGGCCTGGTCACGATCGCCGGTATTCGATCGATTGCAGCCGCCTGCGCGCCCTGGGATGGGCCCCGCAGGTGCCGTTCGAAGAAGGATTGACGCAGACGGTCGAGTGGTATCGCACGCATGAGGACTGGTGGCGGAAGATCAAGTCCGGCGAGTTCAAAGAATTCTATCGCCGACAGTATGGTGCACGTCTGGAGAAGGGGACATCGTGCGCATCGTCGTGACGGGCGCTCAGGGGCAACTGGGGACGGATCTTCGACAGGTGTTGTCGCATCATCAGGTGACGGGGCTCGACTTGCCCGGATTCGACCTGATGCATGCCGATTGCGGCAGGGCCATTGTCGAGGCGGCGCCGGAGGTGGTGATTCACGCCGGCGCGCATACGGATGTGGATGGGGCGGAGCGCGACCCCGCCCTGGCACTGGCCGTCAACGGCGACGGGACCGAGCGT
>WIAG01000118.1 GCA_014055495.1 Nitrospira sp. CR1.2 | reverse complement strand
CGGCCGGGGAGATACCCTCGGCCCGCACCGGGGTATTCATAAAGGAGGTGGGCGCATCGATGACAAACAGCGTGATCGAACCAATGAGGTTGAGCAGCACGCCCAGAGCGATGTGGCGCGCCTTCTTTTCACCTTTCCACGCATCCCAGGTATAAAAATACATGTACAGGACGATCGTTTCGCCGATGAACAACAGCGGGTACACCACCGCGAAGATCAAGAAGAAGTGATTAATGAGCCAGGTCGTAAATTGCGGATAGGTCGCGAGCAACACGAAGATGAAGAGGCCTCCGGTCAACGCGGTCATACTGTACAAGATGACCGTCACCTTCGTGACCTCCTTCGCCAACCGGTCGTAGCGAGGATCCTGCTTGCGGTACCCCAGCCATTCTGAGATGACCACGAAAATCGGAGCCCCCAGAATGAAGCCCGCGAAAAGAATGTGGAGTTGAGCGACGATCCATACCGCCGTGCGATTCCCGGTATACGGGAATTCCACAGGGGGCGCACTGGGAGCCTGGGCGTATGCCACCCCTCCCAATACTGCCACTAGCGCGAACATAACCACCAAACAGCGCTGCCAGATTTTCATGATGTCTCGCCGCTCCTCCTCATTCCAACCGATTGACCCGTGACTCGAACCGCACGCCAGGTGCGACTTACTTCACCTGATCCGCAGGCACCCAATCCTTCTTATTGGCATCCCAACCCTTGCCGGCCAAACCGAAGGAGCGCTCGAACGCCATGATCTTCCATCGATCTTCTTCGGACAATTTGCTCTTCCACGGCTTCATTTTCGTATTGGGCACGCCTTCGGAAATGCGCCAGAACCAGACCGAGTCCGAATACAACTTCATGCGATCGCCGTTGCGGAAATCTCGGGCGCCCGCCTTCACCGGCTTCCCATCTTTGCCATGACAGCTGGCACAGTTGACATCTGGATTCTTTCCGCCGATGTACAGCTCCCTCCCTTCCTCCACGATCTTGGGATCCGTCCACCAACCGGCAGGCATGTGCTTATCGGCATACTCTGCAGGAGCGGGAGGCGGCGGAACGACCGGGCCCTCACCACCACCCTCGCCACCACCGCCGCATCCGACCACTCCAAGCCCAAACCCGAGAATGCCGACCATCAGCGCCAATCTCTTCATGCCTGCTTGTTTCATAAAAGAACTCTCGCTCCTTTCTTCATGTCCGTACCCCTTCAAGCGCGGACACCCATTACCATCGACACAAAAAGAAGACGCTTCCCCGAGGCGCACACAGCGGCCTCAGCAAAAGCGTCAAGACTCACAATACAACGAGGTCACGTTTGGACTTCCCCGCCTGCTTCCTGATAATTCGATCCGGCGAGGAACAATGCCCCACGGACCGTGCCCTATTTCTGCCGCTTGCCCTGCCCCTTCCTTCGCCGTTGCTCTTCACGCATCCGCTTGCGGGAGATCTTTAGCCCAATCCATCCCACAATAGCAACAGCCGCAATCCCCAGCCCGTACAACAACCACTGCGGAGGACCGAGATCGCGCTCACACCCACTGCCGAAATCGACCCGAAGCTTCCGTTCGGTCTCCAAATCGTTCGGATCGAACTCGATCTTCAGATTTTTCTGCTCCCCGCCGGCCTCAACGAGCAGCGGGTCGCCGACATTATCATTATGAAGGTGCAGGGTGACTTTATAGTACCCGTCACCATCGGTCTCCACGGTCTGACCAACCGTGATCCGGGTGTCCTTCACCAGCACCTCGACCTTGGTGCTGGGGCGGCCGTCCTTTCCGCAGACAAATCCCTCGACCGTAAACCGATGGTCGGCTGCATGGCTCGCCATCAACACAGACGGAACGAGCAGCGCGCCGATCAATCCCCAACAGGCATACCGAACGGAATGACTACCGATTCTCTTCCGTTCTTGCATCTGAAGAACCCGTGCCGGACTCGTTTTTGGCCTCACGTCCATCTCGAGAAACACCACGCTCCGAGAGGCCTCTTCGACACGGACTCGCGCCAATTTTGAGGCCGACTCTTCTAGCATAGCCCCCCCTCTTTGTCAACAAATGGATGGAGTCAAACGGAGGGAGAAACGATGGAGGAAGCAGGCAAAACTGATCGCGCGGGACAAACGAAACGAGCAGCCCTCGGAACAGAAATTTCCGCGGTACGCGCGACAAGACTGACGCCTGCACACCCCGATTCGACGACTACAAATGACCTCGCGCCTCGGCCTCGGCGGCAGCACGCTCCACTGCCTGACGTCGCTCTGAATCCTTCTTGGCCATCCACGCTTCCCACGACTTTCCAGTCGCCGTGTCTTCCCCGGTAAAGGCGAGCGCGGCAATCTCGGCGTAGGGAATGGTCATCGTCCCGTTGCTGGTTGCGGGGAACAGCTCAATCGTCGGTTGCGCGCCCGTCGCGGTTCGATTGAAGAGATAGCCCGTGACCCGATCACCCGACTTCAACTCAACGGTGATATCCCCTCGGTAGTCGAACGCCAGCTCGATCGCCTCACCCAACTCGTCCGTGGTCACAGGCCGAAAAGTCCGCCCTTCCAAACTCCCGACTTCCGGCGCATGGTATTTCGCGTCAGTCATGATGTCTTCCACTCGCCCCGTGCAATGTGATGTGATGGTGGGTAACGCGTTCGGCCGGCTGAGCGGCCGAACCACGTCACCCTGACAGTAACCGGGACCAACCTGCTCGTTACCGCGCGTTGGGTAACAGGGTGATCTTGACGGTCTTCGTGAAGCCGGACAGTGACCCGAAAGTATCCTCCACGGCCGAAGCCTCGTACCCGCAATGGACCATGCAGTCCGCGCACTTTTCGTTGCGCCCGGTGCCATAGGAATCCCAGTTCGTCTGTTCCATCAACTCCCGGAAGCTCGACGCGTAGCCCTCCTGCAGCAAATAACAGGGGCGCTGCCAGCCGAAGACGTTGTACGTGGGGTTCCCCCAGGGCGTGCATTGATACTCCCGCTTGCCCATGAGGAACTCCAGGAACAGCGGCGACTGGTTGAACTGCCACCCGCGCTTCCGGTTGCCCAGAATCTTGGAGAACAATTCCGTGGTGCGACTGCGCTTGAGAAAATGCTGTTGATCCGGCGCCTTCTGATAGCTATATCCGGGCGAGATCATCATCCCTTCAACGCCCAGCCCCATCATTTCATCGAAAAACTTCCGGACTCGTTCGGGATTCGCGTCGTCGAACAACGTCGTATTGGTCGTGACACGATGCCCCCGCTTGAGCGCCGCCTTGATCGCCTTCACCGCCACATCGTAGACCCCGTCCCGGCAGACCGCCAGGTCGTGCTCATCCCGCAGGCCGTCCATGTGCACGCTGAACGTCAGAAATTTCGACGGGGGATACTCATCGAGCTTCCGTTCCATCAAAATCGCATTCGTGCACAGATAGACGTATTTCTGACGCTCCACGAGGCCGCGCACGATCTCGGGCATCTCGGGATGGATCAACGGTTCACCGCCCGGAATACTGATGATGGGCGCCGCACATTCGTCAGCCGCAGCCCAACATTGCGCCGGGGTCAACCGCTTGTCCAGGACATGATCCGGATATTGAATCTTGCCGCATCCCGCGCAGGCGAGATTGCAGCGAAACAACGGCTCGAGCATCAACACGAGCGGATACCGTTTGACCCCCCGGAGTTTCTGGGTCAACACGTACTTGGTCACTGTATACATCTGGGAGACTGGAACAGCCATCCCGTTCTCCTATTCTGATAAATGTGAAGTGAACACCGACTGAGACTTCCGGCCTTCTAGCAGAGGAACGGAGGGGATTCTACCACCGCGATTGAAAAATCGTCAATTTGGCCGACGTCAGACCGGGAGGCCCGCGCGTCTCCGGTCACGCATGGCCAGGCCATAGGCCAGGATGATCGCGAGGCACAGGCCGACCAAGCCGGCCAGAAAGGCATTAAAGACCGGGCGGGGCCGGCTTTGCTTATCGGCCGGCACAGGCGGGTCCAACACCTGCACCGTGGACGTATCGCGCGCCTCGGTGATCTTCGCCTGCTCGTATTGAGACGTGAGCAGCGCGTACAACGTCTCCTGCACCTTCAACTCCCGGAGCAGCCGCCCATACTGCAAGGCCAGGTCCGGCACCGTCACCATGGCGGGATGGAGCCGCCCGCCCGCCGGTGCGCCCTTTCCTCCCTTGCCGGATTCCATCAATCCCAACTGCTTCCGCAACTCCTCGATGCTGGAGCGGACTCGGGAGAGGTCGGGATTGTCGGGCGAGAGATATCCCTCCATGACCTGCAGCTGAACCTCCTGCGCCGTGATTTGCCCCTGTATGAGCGCGGCAGCCTCGATCATGGCCTTCGACTGCGCCTCGACGGCCACCGCCTTGTTCTTCGCTTGAAAATCCCGGAGGGCCTCCTCAGCCTTGGCCATCGTGTCCATCGTCTCATTGAGCCGACGTTCGAGGAACAGGCGATTCTGCCCCGCTTTGCTCACATTCAAGGTGCGATTCAACCGGTCGAGACCGGCCACAAAATGGGCCGCAATGTCGGCGGCCCGCTGCGGGCTCGCATCCTCCACAGTCACCTTGATGACCTTTTCCTTCGACACGGTAATCCGTACCCGATCCGCCAATTCCAGGCGGGTGTCGTGCATGGTCCGTTCGTCATACAGGGCCATCAGACCGAACTTGGCGATCACGTCATCCGCCATGACCCGGGATTTCAGAATCGCCACAAACACGTCGGTGGGCGTCGTCGGCATGTTCGGGAGGGTTGCGCCCAGATTCTGCGCCATGCCCCCGGCTCCTGTGGCCGTGAGCAGGGCGGCAAGTCCTCCGCCTTCTTTGGAATCCAGCTGCGGGAGCAGCGTCGCCGTCGACTCATACCTTTTCGGAATCAGCAGCATGCTGACGGCATAGGTCCCGAGGAGGGAAGCGAGGACGATCGCTGCCACCAAACCGCGTCGATGGGACAAAACCGTCCAGAAGTCCAACGAGCCAATCTCGGCCTGCGCGGACACACCGGAGCCATGCCCACGCGACGGCGTCATGACTCCCTGATGTGACTCCAGCACTCGACTCATGATTCCATCACATTCTGTCTATCGACCGACTACTGCAATACCTGCCGCGGTGAGGGCCACGCTGCCGATGATGCTGGCCACCGTCTGCCACAGAGCCAGCTGCGGGGTCCTGGCCTCGATCTTCTGAGGCACCACGATGGTGTCCCCGGAACGCAGGTCCTTGACGGCAAGGTAGGCGGAGTCGGTGGTCCCGTTCGCCCGCATCACGTACATTTCTTTCTTGTTGGCATCCTCGGTCACGCCCCCGGCCTGACGCAGGTAATCGTCCAAATCGAAACCCGGTCGATAGACCACCGTGCTGGGATTCTTCACCGAGCCGATGATACTGACTGTCTGCGACGGCGTCGGCATCAGAATCCGGTCGTGCGCCTCAAGGATGATATCGTCCTCCGTGCCTTCCAGATGCTCGATCGACTCCATCCGGATCACCACCCGCCCCA
>WIAG01000117.1 GCA_014055495.1 Nitrospira sp. CR1.2 | reverse complement strand
CGGAAACTTCATTCATATCGTCGAGCGGGTGCCGGTGCGTATCGCATTGCCGGCGGAGGAAATCCGCGAGCATCCCATCAGGCCGGGCTTGTCGACGGTGACGAGCATCAATGTGACCGAGTCCGGGGAATCTGTCTGGACGTCGCTGGCCACGCCCTCCACCGCGGAGTACGAAACCGATGTGTATGCAGACGAGCTTCCGACCGCAGAATCCATGGCCAAGGACGTCATCGCCAGCAATCTGGTGGTGACCGACGATGAAGCGGCTGAGGATGCGTTTCTCGAGGAGCCGGAAATGAACAGGATCGCCCCGACACCGGGTGATCGCGCGGTGGCGCCCGCCAAGCGGAGTGTACTGGAGCGGGATCGCAGGCAGAGTTCTCGGGAAGATCGCCTCAATTCGTTTGTCCCTCGACGAAGCCCGGATATGGGCGTCGCCACGTTTCCGCTCACGCCCTCGATCGGTCCTGGCTCGGGATCATTGGGGCCTGAAGCGGGGCGTGGGGCATCGCGTCTGAAGTCCGGGTTGGGAATGGAGGAAGGCAGCCATGCGTCCGGCGCAGGGCGTCGCTCGCATCAATGACGCGCTACCGGCGGGACGAGCCTCGCGGCGTGGACTGTCGATCTCGCGACGCGACATTAAAGTTTGATGAAGATTTGACGAACCGATGTGAATACGTAATCGTCCGGGCCTATAATGGCGACAGCGCACCAGCCACACCGACATCCGAGGCCTGCCCTTTGATCCGTCCAGTGCGTCGCCTCACCCGACGATTTGTTGCTCCAGGGCGCACCCTCATCGCGCCGCCCGGTTACAGCGGATGATCAGGAAGGAGGCCCCACGTCGTGCAGAACCTGGCCGTCACCTACCGCACACTCCTCTCCGTCACCAATGTATTGAATTCCCAACGTAGTCGTCAGAGCCTGTTCCGAGCCATCACGGAACAGTTGGCCAACGTCGTTCGGTGGGAGCGTGCTGGCGTTACGGTCTACGATCTGGAATCGGACGCCTTTCGGTTCTATGCCGTGGAAACGAATCTGCCGAAAGTGGTGCTTCGCAGTGACGCCATGATTCCCCATGCGCAGAGTGCGGTCGGGTGGGTATATGACCATCAGCGCGTGCATGTGCGGCCCTATCTCCAGGAAGAGCGGCTCTTTCTCGAGGATGAAAGTTATCTGCAGGAAGGTCTCGGTCGGATGATCAATATTCCCATGATGGTGCAGGAGGCCTGTCTCGGGACCTTGAATATCGGGAGTATCGAAGCGGGCCCACCGGATCCCGATGATGTCGACTTTCTCCAACAGGTGGCGACGCAGATCGGCTTCGCGATCGCCCATGTGAACGCCTATGAAGAGATTAACGGGTTGCGGGAGCAACTCGCTCGCGAAAACATGTATCTGACGGAAGAGCTCAAGGCCACACAGGATTTTGGCATCGTCGTGGGGAGAAGCCGGGCATTCGAGGACGTTCTGAGGCTTGCGCGGCAGGCGGCCCCGACGACGGCAACCGTGATGGTGACGGGGGAGACCGGCACCGGCAAGGAGGTTCTGGCGCGGGCTATCCATGAACGGAGTTTGCGGCGGGATCGAGCGTTCGTGCGCCTGAACTGCGCGGCGCTTCCGTCGGGCTTGATCGAGAGCGAGCTATTCGGTCATGAACGTGGCGCCTTCACCGGAGCCGATCAGCGGCGTATCGGGCGGTTCGAGCTGGCTGATGGCGGCACCTTGTTCCTCGATGAAATCGGTGAACTGCCCCTGGAGGCGCAGGCGAAACTGTTGCGCGTGCTGCAGGACGGGTTGGTCGATCGTGTCGGCGGGACGAAGCCCGTTCCGGTCGATGTGCGGGTGATCGCCGCGACTAATGCTGATGTGCCGGCCGCGATTCGGGACGGCCGGTTTCGCAGCGATTTGTACTATCGACTGAATGTGTTTCCTATCCATATGCCCCCGTTGCGGGAACGTCCCGAGGATATCCCTATTCTCGCCCGGCATTTTCTGCAGGTGCATGCGCAGCGACTGAAGCGCCCCTGTGAAGACTTCGATGACTCCGCCATGGAGCGCCTGATCCGGTACGCGTGGCCGGGGAACGTGCGGGAACTGGAGAACATCGTGGAGCGTGGGCTGATTCTCTGTCAGGAGCGGCTGCTGCCGCTCGATTCGCTCATGATGTGTCCGCCCGCCTCCCCGGAGACGAGTGCCCGACGAACCCTGCAGGATGAAGAACGCCACCACATTCTCCGAGCGCTCACCCTGCTGGATTGGCGCATCGAAGGTCCGGGAGGGGCCGCAGAACACCTTGGTCTTGCCCCGAGCACACTCCGCAGTCGGCTCCACAAACTCGGCATTCGTCGTCCTTCCCGCAGGTAACTTCTTTCCTGTACCCCGTGTTCTCCTACAGGTTCCGTGATGCGTTGGGCCCACGATTAATCGTGGTGGCGCCGTGGCCTTCCACCGCGTGTCCTCGTGGGTGGTTGGGTGTGGCCGGATCTCGGCCTGCGCGGGGATCGGGATGCGCACTGATTTCAACGAGATAGCTTGATTGTGCAACGCGCACGTCGTGGCATGCAGGGTGCACAGAGGGAGGTCGTGAATTGTTCTGCTCTCATTTCCATTCACGAGGAGCGCCCTGCGTTGCGAGAGGGATCGCGCCGCACCCCGCTGCTGATGTGCCGGTCATACATGTGTCGGAACACTCACGATCCCAGAAAGGGGGACATCGTCTCTTCCCACTCAACGGTGCGGTGATGCGCGACAGCAGGAACCGTCGCGCCGCTTCTGTGTCCTGTCTTCATTTGAGGAGGTATTCATGATGCAGGTATCTCGCAGGCAGTTTTTGAAGGTCTCCGCGGGGACCGTCGCGGCGGCAGCCGTGGCCGACAAGGCCTTGGCGCTGACCGCCTTACAGCCGGTTGTGGAAGTCGACAATCCGTTGGGCGAGTACCCCGACCGATCCTGGGAACGTGTGTATCACGATCAATACCGGTACGACTCATCGTTCACCTGGTGCTGCTCGCCGAACGACACGCATGCCTGCCGCATCCGGGCCTTCGTCCGGAACGGCGTCGTCATGCGGGTCGAGCAAAATTATGATCATCAGACATATGAGGATCTTTATGGCAACCGCGGCACGTTTGCGCATAACCCGCGCATGTGTTTGAAAGGCTTCACCTTTCACCGTCGCGTGTACGGTCCCTATCGTTTGAAGGGTCCATTGATGCGGAAAGGCTGGAAACAGTGGATGGATGAGGGCTCTCCCGAGCTGACATCGGATATCAAGCGGAAGTACAAGTTCGACAGCCGCTTCCTTGACGATATGGTCCGCGTCTCATGGGATACGGCATTTACGTATGTGGCAAAAGGGTTGGTGGTCATCGGCACGCGGTACAGCGGTGAGGCCGGCGCCCGTCGTCTCCGCGAGCAGGGGTATGCTCCGGAAATGATCGAAATGATGAAGGGCGCGGGTGTGCGGACCTTCAAACATCGCGCCGGGATGCCGATTCTCGGCATGATGGGGAAACATGCCAATACCCGGTTCAACAACTGCGTCCTACCGTTGTTGGACAGTTGGATCCGCAAGGTGAATCCGGATCAGGCGCAAGGCGGGCGGTATTGGAACAATTATACGTGGCATGGCGACCAGGACCCGTCGCAGCCCTGGTGGAACGGCACGCAGAACTGTGATGTCGATTTGTCGGATATGCGCTTTACCAAGCTGAATACCAGTTGGGGCAAAAACTTTGTCGAAAATAAAATGCCGGAAGCGCATTGGAAGTTGGAGAGTATCGAGCGGGGCGCGCGTCTGGTCGTGATCACTCCGGAATACAATCCGACGGCCAGCCGTGCAGACTACTGGATTCCGGTCCGTCCCGAGACGGATGGGGCGCTGTTTCTCGGAGCCTCGAAAATTATTCTTGATGAGAACCACCACGACATCGATTTTATCAAAGGCTTTACCGACATGCCGTTGCTGGTTCGGACGGACACGCTGCAATACTTGGATCCGTACGAAGTGGTGAAGGACTATCAATTGCCGGATTTCACCAAGTCGTATTCCGGTCGGATTCAGGGGCTGACCCAGGATCAAGTGCGACGGTTGGGCGGCATGATGGTCTGGGATCTCGCCAAAGGGCAGGCTGTCCCGCTCCATCGTGAGCAGGTCGGCGTCCATCTCGCTCAGACCGGAATCGACCCGGCTCTGACCGGCACCTATCGCGTGAAGTTGCTGAATGGGCGTGAAATCGATGCCATGCCCATCTACCAAATGTACGCGATTCACTTCCAGGACTACGACCTGGATACGGTGCACCAGATCAACCGGGCGCCGAAGGATCTCATTGTCCGTTGGGCGCGGGACTGTGGGACGGTGAAGCCTGCTGCCATTCACAACGGAGAAGGGGTTTGCCATTATTTCCATATGACGTCGATGGGCCGGGCGGCGGCGCTGGTCATGATGCTGACGGGCAATATCGGAAAGTTCGGCACGGGCTGCCATACCTGGTCCGGCAACTACAAGGTCGGTATTTGGCAAGCGGCTCCTTGGTCCGGCGCCGGGGCGAGCGTGTATCTTGGGGAGGATCCGTGGAACCTGAACCTCAAGGATGACGTGCACGGCAAGGAGATCAAGTACCGCAAGTATTATTATGGCGAGGAGCCGGGCTATTGGAATCACGGCGACAACGCGTTGATCGTCAATACGCCGAAGTACGGGCGGAAGGTGTTCACCGGCAAAACGCATATGCCGAGTCCCAGCAAGATTCGCTGGGTGGTGAACGTCAACATTCTCAACAATGCCAAGCACCACTATGACATGGTGAAAAACGTCGACCCGAACATCGAAATGCTGGTCACCCAAGACATCGAGATGACGTCCGACGTCAACCATGCGGACGTGGCCTTTGCCGTCAACTCCTGGATGGAGTTCACCTATCCGGAAATGACCGCCACGGTATCCAATCCTTGGGTGCAGATCTGGAAAGGCGGGATTCGGCCCTTGTACGACACCAGAAACGACCTCGATAGTTTTTCCGGTGTGGCCGCGAAACTGAAGGAGATCACGGGCGAACAACGGATGACGGATACGTACAAGTTCGTCTACCAGAATCGTGTCGACATCTATGTGCAGCGGATTCTTGATGCGTCCAGCACGTTCTACGGCTACAGCGCGGACGTCATGCTGAAGTCGGAAAAGGGCTGGATGGTCATGTGCCGGACCTATCCGCGGCATCCGCTCTGGGAGGAGACCAACGAGTCGAAGCCCCATTGGACACGATCCGGACGGTTGGAGTCGTATCGAATCGAGCCGGAGGCGATCGAATACGGCGAAAACTTCATCGTACACCGCGAAGGCCCGGAATGTACGCCGTATCTGCCGAATGCCATCATGACGACCAATCCCTATGTGAGGCCGGATGACTACGGGATTCCGATCACCGCGCAACACCATGACGATAAAACGGTACGGAATATCAAGCTGCCGTGGTCGGAGATTAAGCAGCAGGCGAATCCGCTATGGGAGAAGGGCTACCAGTTCTACTGCGTGACGCCCAAGACCCGGCACCGGGTGCATAGCCAATGGTCGGTGAACGACTGGGTACAGATTTATGAGTCGAACTTCGGCGATCCGTACCGCATGGACA
>WIAG01000040.1 GCA_014055495.1 Nitrospira sp. CR1.2 | reverse complement strand
GGCGATAATGTGACGGTGACGGGTGAGTTGATCAGCCCGATCGCGATGGACCAGGGCTTGCGCTTCGCGGTGCGCGAAGGGGGCAAGACTGTCGGCTCCGGTGTGGTCACGGAAATTCTAGCGTAGTGATGTCCCGGCAGTACGGCCGGCATGTGAGGAGTTGAGCGTGAAAGTCGATCAAAGAATTCGGATCAGGTTGCGCGGTTTTGATTATCGCGTGCTTGATCAGTCTGTGGTGGAAATTGTGGAGACGGTTAGGCGAAGCGGTGCAAGGGTGGTGGGTCCTATTCCATTGCCGACTCGAATTGAAAAATTCACCGTACAGCGATCGACTCACGTGGATAAAAAATCTCGGGAGCAGTTTGAAATTCGTACGCATAAGCGTCTTCTGGACATTATGGAGCCAACGCCAGAAACAATGGATTCTTTGATGAAATTGAATTTGGCTGCTGGTGTTGATGTTGAGATCAAGCTTTGATAGGCGTTGTGCTGGATTCTTTTGCGGCCTGACAGGAAATCTATGACAAACGGACTATTGGGAAAAAAACTGGGGATGACCCAGATTTATGACGAAAGCGTTTTGGCGCCAGTGACGGTGATTGAGGCGGGACCTTGCCGCGTTGTGTCGCTCAAGACGAAGGAGCGAGATGGTTACGAGGCAGTTCAGCTATCCTTTGGTGAAGTGAAGGATGGTCGTTTGTCGCGCGCTGAAAGTGGGCACTTGAAGAAGAGTCAGGCCCCTGCCAGTCGTTGGTTGAGAGAGTTTTCTAGGACGGGTGATGTGGCCGTCGGGGCGACTATTAAGGTTGATATTTTCAAGAAGGGCGATTGGGTTGACGTCGTTGGGGTGTCAAAGGGAAAGGGCTTCCAGGGGGTTGTGCGGAGGCACAATTATGCTGGCGGTCCCGAGACTCATGGTTCAATGTTTCATCGGGCTCCAGGATCGATCGGTGCGAGTTCCTATCCTTCTCGTGTTTGGAAGAATAAAGCCTTGCCTGGCCATATGGGGGATGAGCGAGTGACCGTTCAGCGGTTGAAAGTAGTTGAAGCTCGTCCAGATGAAAACCTGTTGTTTGTCCGCGGAGCAGTGCCCGGTGGTGTCAATGGGCTGCTGGTCGTACGGAAGTCTAAGAAGAGTTGAGCTATGCCGATTGTTGATGTAGTAGATGCGCAGAAGAACAAGGTGGGGAGTGTGGATTTGCCGAATGAAGTCTTCGGCTGTAAGCCGCATAGCGCCCTTGTCCATGAAGCCGTGGTTATGCAGCGAGCCTGCGTACGTCAAGGAACCGCCTCGACTTTGCGTCGCGGGGAAGTCAGTGGTTCTGGCAAGAAACCTTGGAAGCAAAAGCACACAGGTCGCGCTAGATCAGGATCGCTCCGATCGCCCGTCTGGAGGCATGGCGGTACCGTCTTTGGTCCGAAGCCCAGAAGTTACGCAATTGGAATGCCAAAAAAGAAATATCGTGCTGCGATCCAAAGTGCCTTGTCGGCTAAAGTAGCGGAGGGTGGGATCATTGTGCTATCGGAATTGAGCATTGCTCAGGCTAAGACCAAGCTGTTGGTCAATGCTTTGTCGCAACTCGGAATCGCCGGTACGGCCTTGCTCGTCGTTGCGGATCAAAATTCTCACGTGGTTCAGGCGGGGAAAAATCTTTCTCATGTCACGGTCCTGCGTCCGGAAGATCTTAACGTTTATGACGTCCTGCGGTGTCATTCACTGATAATTCCTAGGGCAGAGTTAGATCGAGTGAAGGAGGTCTGGTCATGAAGGGCGATCTCCATCAGGTGCTTATTCAGCCGTTACTAACCGAAAAGATCACCGTGCTGCGAGAGCAGGGTAATACCGTAGGCTTCTTGGTTCATCCGGACGCAAATAAAATTCAAATCAGGCAAGCCGTTGAGTCACTGTTAAAGGTAAAGGTCGCCAGGGTCAATGTCGTGAATATTCGTGGCAAGGTTAAGCGTCTGGGGCGCTTCGTCGGTCGGCGCTCGGATTGGAAAAAGGCCTTTGTCACATTGAAGGAAGGCGAGAAGCTAGAGCTTTACGAAAGCGTCTAGGTCCTCGGTAAAGTGAGAATCAGTTATGGCACTTAAGGTTTATAAGCCCACATCACCTGGCCGTCGCGGGATGACCGCTCTTCGAGATGAACAACTCACGAAGAAGAAGCCCGAAAAATCATTAACGGGCTTTCATCTTCGAACTGGAGGGCGTAACAATGACGGGCGTCAAACGATCCGTTTTCGTGGGGGGGGGCACAAGCGTCTTTATCGGCAGATCGATTTCCGCAGAGATAAGACTGGCATACCTGCAAAGGTAGCGTCCATTGAGTACGATCCTAATCGTTCTTCACGGATAGCCTTGTTGCACTATGTCGATGGCGAAAAGCGGTACATTCTCGCCCCTGTAGGTCTTTCGATTGGTGATACGATCCAGTCTGGTGATGGAGCAGAGGTGAGGCCCGGCAATGCACTTCCCTTGGTCAGTATGCCGTTGGGTACTACCATCCACAACATCGAGTTGAAGCCGGGTAAGGGTGGTCAGCTCATCCGTAGTGCTGGTGGTTCGGCTCAGGTGATGGGGCGAGATGGCGCGTACGTTCAGATTCGACTCAAATCCGGAGAGATGCGGAAGGTTTTGTCGACATGTATGGCCACTGTCGGCCAGGTTGGCAATGTTGACCATGAGAACGTCGTCGTTGGGAAGGCTGGTCGCTCGCGCTGGAAGGGCAAGAGGCCTCATGTGCGCGGTGTGGTCATGAATCCTGTCGACCACCCCCACGGCGGGGGTGAGGGAAAGTCTGGGCAGGGAAACCCGCACCCTGTCTCTCCCTGGGGCACTCCCACCAAGGGATATAAGACGCGTAAGAACAAGGCGACTGATAAGTTCATCATCGCGCGTAGGAAAAAGTAGGAGCGGAAGATGCCTCGTTCAATTACCAAGGGCCCGTTTGTAGACGACCATCTGCTGAAAAAGGTCGAGCAGATGAATCATTCCAAGGACCGTAAGTTGATTAAGACCTGGTCTCGGCGTTCAACCGTCATACCTGACATGATTGGTCACACTTTTGCGGTTCACAATGGAAAGAAGTTCATTCCCGTCTTTGTTACGGAGAACATGGTTGGCCATAAGTTGGGAGAATTCGCGCCTACCCGTTTTTTCAAGGGGCACGGGCAGGCAAAGACAGAGAAGGCAGTGGCCTTAAAGTAATCGTTGGCTCGTTGAGGGTTGGAGGGTGTGGGTGGAGTCAGCTATGGCAGAAGCAAAAGCAAATTTACGTTTCGTTAGAGTAACCCCGAGAAAAGCTAGAGTCGTGATCGACATGATTCGAGGGCAGCAAGTGCCCTTGGCGCTTGCAATGTTGCGGCATACCCCTAAGCATGCCGCACGGGTCATTGAGAAGTTGTTGCGATCGGCAGTCGCCAATGCTGAACAGAAAGAGTTGGGCGATAGCGATGAGATGTGGGTGTCGCAAGCCGTCGTCAATTGCGGTCCCATTTATAAGCGTTTTAGGGCCAGGTCAATGGGGCGGGCTAATTCGATTCAGAAGCGCACCAGCCACATCACCATCGCTGTCGCTGCTCCGAGCACCGCTCAGAATAGTTAACGCTTTTACATTTAGACTGAGGGTAATTCTTCATGGGTCAGAAGACGCATCCAATCGGTTATCGTATCGGCTACAACTATACCTGGAGCTCCCGGTGGTTCGCTGATAAAGACTACGCCAAATTGTTGCACCAGGACATCAAGATCAGAAAGATGGTGAAGGCAAAGTTATACCATGCCGGTGTGGCCAAGGTCGAAATCGAACGTTCTGGCGATCAGACTCGAGTAATTATTCATACGGCCCGCCCCGGCATTATCATCGGCCGGAAAGGCGCCGAGGTCGATAAGCTCAAGGCGGCATTGGAGAAAGAGTACTCAGGGCAGGCCTATATTACAGTCAAAGAGATTAAGAAGCCTGAGTTGGACGCGCAATTGGTCAGTGAGAATGTCGCTACACAATTGGAAAAGCGAGTCGCCTTTCGTCGGGCGATGAAGCGAAGTGTTCAGTCTGCGCTGAGATTGGGAGCGCAGGGAATCAAAATCATGGTGGCTGGCCGATTGGGCGGTGCTGAAATCGCCCGAACCGAATGGTATCGCGAGGGTCGTGTCCCACTGCATACGCTTCGTGCGGAAGTCGACTACGGATTCGCCGAGGCTCATACGACCATGGGCCAGATCGGGGTGAAGACCTGGATCTATAAAGGTGAACTGCTGCCTGCTCTTCAATTGAAGCCTGATGCCGCTGTTGGCCGTTTAGGCTAAAGAACTTTGACAAGGAAAAGGTGGGTCTGTGTTAGCGCCAAAGAAAGTTAAGTTTAGAAAAATGCAGAAAGGCCGCATGCGGGGCAAGGCTTACCGTGGCGGGGCTATTACGCTTGGCGAATTCGGGTTAAAGGCGCTTGAGCCGGGTTGGGTCACGAGTCGTCAAATCGAAGCGGCTCGCATTGCGATTACCCGATTTGTAAAACGTGGCGGACAGGTTTGGACACGGATTTTCCCGGACAAACCTATAACAAAAAAGCCGGCTGAAACCCGTATGGGCAAGGGGAAGGGTAACCCCGAGTATTGGGTCGCCGTGGTGAAGCCTGGTCGCATCATGTATGAAATGAGCGGAGTGGCTCCAGATATTGCGAAGCAGGCCTTACGGTTGGCGTCATACAAGTTGCCGATAGCAACAAAGTTCGTTATCCGCGGTGAATTTCAGTAACCTGTAGTTCCGTGTGAGTGGTGATGTGATGGATGTGAAAGAACTCAGTGCGCTCTCGGTTGAAGAGTTGGTGCAGAAGGAAAAGCAACTGCGACAGGAGCTCTTTAATTTTCGATTCCAACTTGGTATTGGTCGTCTTGAGAATCCTATGCAGGTTCGCGCGACTAAGCATGCCATTGCACGGGTGAAGACGGTCAAGCGGCAATTGGAATTGTTGCAGTCACAGGCCAATCAAGCGCCCGAGAAGTAAGAGAGAAAGGTCGTATGAAGGAAGGTCAAGAACGCCGACGTCAATGGTACGGAAATGTCGTCAGCAATAAGATGAATAAAACCGTCGTTGTTGCCGTCGAACGATCAGTCATTCATCCCGTCTATAAGAAGGTTCTGCGCCGGCTCACAAAGCTGAAGGCGCATGATGAAGGAAATGTGTGTAAAGTCGGGGATCGAGTGGAGTTGAGTGAAACGCGACCTATTAGTAAGGATAAGCACTGGCGCGTTGTGCGGGTTATGGTTAAGGGTCAGCCGGAAAAATAACCGAGGATCACATTTCATCAGCTGGGAGTTCGCACTCTCTGGCAGTGAGTAGGGCAGGGCATGATTCAGAATTACACATACATGGATGTGGCCGATAATTCCGGCGCGAAGCAAGTCATGTGTTTTCACGTTCTTGGTGGAACCAGACGTCGGTACGGATCCCTCGGGGACATCGTGGTAGTGGCTGTGAAGGAAGCAATTCCTCAAGCCGGCGTCAAAAAGGGTGATGTCAGTCGAGCGGTGATTGTTCGGACGACCAAGGAAGTGCGTCGGGACGATGGTTCGTACATCAAGTTTGATCGTAATGCCTGTGTATTGATTAATGCTCAGGGAGAGCCCGTCGGAACGCGTATCTTTGGCCCAGTCGCTCGTGAGCTTCGTTGGAAAAAGTTCATGAAAATCATTTCGCTTGCGCCGGAAGTCTTGTAGTTGACGGAAGAAAGGTTCTGGTAGGGATGGCACGAATTAAAACAAAAATTCGCAAGGGCGACACCGTCGTCGTGACGACAGGGCGTGAGCGAGGGAAGTCCGGAAAGGTGTTGTCCGTCGATACGGTGAGCGGTAAGGTTCTTGTTGAGAAGCTCAATATGGTCAAGCGCCATACCAAGCCGAATCAAAAATTGCGGCAGGGTGGCATACTGGAGCGTGAAGCCCCACTTGCCATTTCTAATGTTATGTTTTTGTGCCCAGTAACGAAGAAGCCGACTCGGTTGGGGATCAAGCGCCAGCAAGATGGGCGACGGATCAGGCTGAGCAAGAAATCAAAAGAAACTGTCGAATAGTCGGAACAGGAAAGACGTTCATGGCAAAAGTAGAGAAGGGTAAGGGCGGCAAAGGAACTGCGCCCAAATCGTCCAGCAAGAAAGAAGTCGCCACGCATGAAGTGTCTCTGGAAGCGGGAACTGAACATCAGTTCTCCCCGAGGCTGAGGGATGCCTATCGCGACCAAGTCATTCCGGCTTTGATGAAAGAATTTGGCTACGGCAATTTAATGCAGGTCCCAAGGCTCGACAGAATTGTGTTGAACGTTGGAATGGGCGAGGCAATCCAGAATGTCAAATTGCTGGAGAGTGCCGCCACCGAGCTCGGAATCATCACCGGTCAGAAACCCGTAACCACGCGAGCGAAGAAAGCGATTGCGGGTTTTAAGTTGCGCCAGGGGATGCCGATCGGGGCCAAAGTCACTCTTCGAAGCCGGAGAATGTGGGAATTCCTGGATCGGCTAATTACCTTGGCGTTGCCTCGTATTCGTGATTTTCGCGGAATTTCCCCCAAGGCATTCGATGGTCGAGGAAACTATACTCTTGGATTGAAGGAACAGTTAATCTTTCCGGAGATCGAATACGATAGTGTCGCGTCAATTCATGGGATGGATATCACTATCGTCACAACGGCTCGTACAAATGACGAAGGGAAGGCGCTCTTAAAGCACCTTGGTATGCCGTTTCGTGCGTAGTGGTGGTGGCCTGACAGCCTTGCACGAATATTGTAAGGCGTGAGCAAGGGGGATTGCGTGTCAAGATTAGCGCTGAAGAATAAAGCAGCCGTCAATTCAAAGTTCTCGTGTCGCGACTACCACCGATGTGGTATCTGCGGGAGGGTGCGGGGCTTCTTGCGCCGGTTTCGCATGTGCCGTATCTGTTTCAGATTTTTAAGTCTCAAGGGAGAGATTCCTGGGGTACGTAAGTCGAGTTGGTAATCCCTGCAGGGGAATGGGCTGTAGTCCCACAAGGGTAAAAGAGGAATTCATGATTACTGATCCCATCGCTGATTTGCTGGTGCGTCTCGGGAATGCCGCTCGTCGTCGCCAAGATGTCGTCAAGGTCCCGGTTTCAAAGGTCAAACGCCAAATTCTCAATATCTTAGGCAAGGAAGGCTTTATTCTAGGATACGATGAGCAGGAGGAGAAGGGGTTGCCGATCTTCTCAGTCCAGCTTCGGTATGTTGATGAGGCGCGCCCGATGATTACGGGTATGCGAAGAATCAGCAAGCCTGGGCGTCGTGTGTATGTTGGAAGAGACGATGTCCCAAAGGTCCGGAATGGTATCGGGGTTGCTGTTATCTCTACTTCCAAGGGCCTCATGACTGACACTGATTCCAGACGGGCAGGTTTGGGCGGAGAGGTGTTGTGTTCTGTGTGGTAAGCAGGTACGTAATAGGCAGTAATAACTTGGTCGTTGAAACGTAACGGGGATCGTATGTCGAGGATTGGGCGGAAACCTATTTCAGTGCCAACCGGAGTAGATGTTAAAGTCGCCGGTAGTGTGGTGTCGGTCAAGGGGCCAATGGGGAAGCTTGATTGGAGATTGACCGAGGGCTTGAGTGTTGCTGTGAGTGACGGCCACGTTATCGTCAACCGATCAGGCGATGCGAGGGAGCTTCGCGCTATGCATGGTTTGGTTCGCGCTGAGCTCAGTAACATTATTGAAGGTGTGACAAAGGGGTATGAAAAGGCGCTGGAGATAACAGGTGTGGGATACAAGGCTCAGCTTCAAGGCCGAGAAATGAGCTTTAATGTTGGGTACATTAACCCGGTGACCTATACGGTGCCCCAGGGCATTGATGTCAAAGTCGACAAGCAGACACTCATTTCCATTCGCGGCATTGACAAGCGGCTTGTAGGACAGGTCGCCGCAAATATTCGATCAATTAAGCCCCCTGACGTATACAAACAGAAGGGGATTCGATATGCAGGTGAAGTCCTGAGGAAGAAGGCCGGCAAAACCGGCAAATAGAGGCATTTCATGAATACTCAAGAGAAAAATCGAAAGCTAGCCCGGCGGAAACAGCGGGTCAGAAAATCAGTGGTTGGTACGACCGAGCGGCCACGTCTGAATGTGTTCCGCAGCCGTGCTCATATTTATGCTCAAATTATTGATGACCTGCGAGGTCATACTGTAGCGGCCGCATCGACGCTGGATGAATCCCTGCGAGAATCAGTGAAATCAACCGGCGGGATTGAAGGCGCAAAGGCCGTAGGCAAGCTGATCGCAGAACGAGCGAAAGCGGCCAAGGTCTCCACGGTTGTTTTTGACCGCGGGGGGCGGCTGTATCATGGTCGCGTAAAAGCCTTGGCCGATGCCTCTCGCGAAGGCGGACTGCAGTTTTAGGGAACCCTATGTCTGGGAAGCTGCCACCCCCCGTTCAGCGGTAGCTAAAGACGACCTAGAAGGAGAACGACGTTGTGCGTGTGAATCCCGAAGAATTAAGCTTAAAAGACAAGGTGGTTTTCATCAACCGCGTCGCAAAAGTTGTGAAGGGCGGAAAACGCTTCAACTTTTGCGCCTTAGTCGTCGTTGGTGATGGCCAAGGGTATGTCGGCGTTGGCAAAGGAAAAGCCGCAGAAGTTCCGGTTGCTATCTCGAAGGCGGTTGAGCAAGCCAAGAAACATTTGGTCAAGGTCCCAATCAAGGCCGGAACGATTCCCCACGAGGTGCACGGACTGTTTGGCGCTGAACATGTCCTGTTGAAGCCTGCTGCCGATGGGACGGGAATTATTGCCGGTGGCGCCGTTCGTGCCGTTGTCGAACTTGCCGGGGCGCACAACATTATTGCAAAGACCCTGGGAAGGGGCAACCCCTTTAACGCCGTCAGAGCGACTCTTAACGGGCTGCAACAGCTGTGCGATCCGCAAGAAGTCATGCGGCTCCGCCGCACCGCTGGCAGCGAGGTGCAGGTACACGTCCAATGACTAACGAAAAGAAATCGTCAGGTTCTCAGCAAAGCCTTCGTATCACCTTGAAGCGAAGTCCTATCGGAACGCCCTACAAACATCGCCTGGTTCTTAGGGGGCTAGGGTTGAGAAAGCTTAATGCCACTGTGCTCAGACCGTCCACCGATCAAGTCAAAGGTATGATCGCGAAGGTCGGCTATTTACTGGAAGTGAGTCCCCAATGAAGTTGCATGATCTTGCTCCATCTCGTGGAGCGAAGCACAAACGTAAGCGAATTGGTCGCGGGCCTGGCTCTGGCCACGGAAAAACCGCCACTAAGGGTCACAAGGGGCTGAAGGCTAGGTCTGGTGGTGGCAAGCGTCCCGGCTTTGAGGGTGGCCAGATGCCGTTGATACGTCGAGTCCCCAAGTACGGCTTCACCAACCAATTTCGCACAGAATACACGATCATTAATCTGAAATGCCTGGCTGGTCTCGAAACGACTGAAGCCATTACGCCCCAACTCTTGATGAATGAAGGCCTTGTTCGACGCAAAGGAGAGCTGATTAAGATCTTGGCCCAGGGTGAGCTCACAAAGCCACTGGTGATCCAAGCTCATAAATTCAGCAAGTCAGCGGAGGCCAAGATTCAGGCAGCCGGGGGGAGGGCCGAGGTCATTCCCTGTGTTTGAGCGTCTGCTGGCCAGTTTCCAGAACATTTTCAAGATTCCTGAGCTCCGCACGCGCGTACTATTCACGCTCGGCATGCTGATCGTCTACCGTGTCGGCGCTCATATTCCTACGCCTGGGATCAACGGCGAAGCCTTGTCTGACTTTCTCCAGAAGCAAGGTGGAGCGCTCCTTGGTTTTTTGGATATTTTTTCAGGTGGGTCGCTCTCGAGGTTGACGATTTTTGCCCTGGGCATTATGCCCTACATCAGCGCCTCCATTATTCTGCAACTGCTCACCGTCGTCATCCCGCATTTATCAAAGCTGGCGAAAGAAGGAGAGCGTGGGCGAAAAAAAATTATTCAGTATACCCGTTTTGGGACCATTGTCATTGCTTTGATTCAAGGATTCGGGATCGCGGTGGGTCTTGAGCAGATGAACCAAGGCGCTTTTGTGATGAGCCCCGGCTGGGGATTCCGCTTTATGACGGTGATTACCCTTTGCGCCGGCACGGGATTTTTGATGTGGCTGGGTGAGCAGATTACCGAGCGGGGCATCGGTAACGGCATCTCCTTGATCATTTTTGCGGGCATTGTCGCAAGACTACCTGCGGCGGTGGCACAGACCTTTGACCTATACAAGGTTGGGCAGTTGAGCTTCCCGCTATTGGTGGTGTTGACCGTTGTCATGTTCGGTGTTGTCGCGGCCATCGTGTTTCTGGAGAGCGGCCGTCGAAAAGTTCCTGTCCAGTATGCCAAGCGAGTGATAGGAAGAAGAGTCTACGGTGGACAGAGTACCCACATTCCGCTCAAGATCAATACGGCCGGAGTCATTCCACCTATTTTTGCCTCTTCGATTATTGCATTTCCTGCAACGATTGCTGGGTTTTTTGAAACACCCTGGATCAAAGCCATCGGATCGCAACTCGCTCCCGGCTCGCTGCTCTACACTTTGATGTATGTTGGACTAATAGTGTTTTTCTGTTTCTTCTACACTGCGGTGGTGATGAATCCAGTTGATATGGCGGACAACCTGAAGAAGTATGGGGGATTCGTCCCAGGAATTAGGCCTGGGCAACGAACGTCAGACTACATTTACTCTGTCCTCACGAAAATTACGTTTGCGGGTGCCATCTATTTAGCCATCGTGTGTGTGATCCCGGAATTCCTGATATACAAATTAAATATGCCGTTTTACTTCGGAGGTACCTCTCTGTTGATTGTCATCGGTGTGGGGCTGGATACTGCTCAGCAGATCGAATCCCATCTTTTGAACCGGAACTACGACGGGTTTCTCCAAAAGGGGAAACTCCGCGGGCGCACGACGTAAGGCCATTTGAATGCGAATCGTATTTCTCGGTGCTCCAGGTGTCGGCAAAGGGACTCAGGCTGATCGAGTCATGAATCAGTTTGGCTGGCCGAAGATCTCGACCGGAGATCTGTTGCGCGAGGCCGTTAGGAATCAGACCCCGCTAGGTCTGGAAGCGAAGAAAAGTATGGACGCCGGAAAGCTGGTTCCGGACACCGTCGTTATAGGGATGGTTCGGGAAAAGTTGGCCGATCGCGCTTGTAAAGGCGGATTTGTCCTGGATGGATTTCCACGAACCGTCGCGCAAGCCGAAGAACTGAGTAACATTATCCGAGGCCAAGGACTAAAGCTCGATCGTGTCGTGAACTTTCGGGTATCGAGGGAGGACGTCGTTAAGCGCCTAAGCGGGCGACGCAGTTGCCCGAGATGCCAGAGCGTGTTTCACGTCGATTTTGCGCCCCCAAAGGTTGACGGCCAATGCGATCGGTGCGGCGGGAGCCTCGTTCAGCGAAGCGATGATAAACCAGAAACGATCGAAGCCCGCTTGAAAGTGTATGATGAGCAAACTGCTCCCTTGATCTCGTACTACGAGCAGAAGGGGGAGTTAAGTCATCTTGACGGCACAGGCCAGATGGATCAAGTGTATGGTCGGCTATTGTCCCTGCTCTCCGGGCTTGGCCCTCAATGATCGTGTTGAAAACCTCTGAGGAGGTCTCCTTAATGGCGCAGGCCTCCAGGGTTGTCGCGGAGGTCTTGGAGTTACTAAAGGAGAAGGTCGTCCCTGGAGTCACGACGGAGGATCTGGACCGTATGGCTGAGGAGGCCATTCGTGCCAAAGGGGCGATACCTGCTTTTAAAGGATATCGCAATTACCCCAAGACTCTGTGTGCCTCCGTCAATGAACAGGTTGTGCACGGGATTCCATCAAAGCGTAGGCTGAAAGAGGGCGACATTATTGGTCTAGACCTCGGAGCCATCGTCTCGGGATTCTATGGGGATTCAGCCGTGACCGTGCCGGTGGGCATGGTCAATTCAGAGGCTTTGCGTTTGATTCAAGTCACTGAGGACTCGATGTACCGTGGGATAGCCCAAGCTATGGTCGGTAATCGGCTCTCTGATGTGTCTCATGCCATACAGACCCATGTGGAGCAGGCAGGATATGCGGTAGTGACTGAATTTGTCGGTCATGGTATAGGAAGACAGCTTCATGAGGAGCCGCAAGTTCCGAATTACGGTCGGCCTGGACAGGGACCTCGTCTACAAGTTGGAATGGTGTTGGCTATAGAGCCGATGGTGAATATGGGTGTGAGCGCAGTTCGCATTTTGGAAGACCGATGGACGGCAGTGACCGAGGATGGACGTTTGTCCGCTCATTTTGAGCATACGATTGCCATTCAAGCAAGTGGGCCGGCACGAATTCTGTCACAATTGTCACAATAAGACGGGGAGGTTTTCGAATACGTGCCAAAAGAAGATGTTATAGAAGTCACCGGCACGGTAGCTGAAACGCTCCCGAACGCGATGTTCCGCGTAGAGCTGGAACATGGACATCGTATTTTGGCGCATATTTCAGGAAAAATGCGGATGCATTTTATCCGAATACTTCCCGGCGACAAGGTGACGGTGCAACTATCGCCCTACGACTTAACGCGGGGCAGGATTACCTATCGCTTCAAGTAGTGGAGAAATGGAATTGCTATGAAGGTCAAGTCGTCAGTGAAGCCGATTTGTGCGAAATGTAAAGTAGTCCGTAGGCGTGGGGTTGTCCGCGTGTTATGCGCAAATCCGCGCCATAAACAACGGCAGGGATAGCTCCAAGTGGACTGCCTCATCTTACACTGTCTGCGAACATCGGTTGCCATTCGACGAGATGCGTACGAATGCGGCAGTGGGCGAGCCAGTCTATGATGCGAGTGCGCGAAGGAATTAGGGGGTAATTATGGCACGTATTGCGGGCGTGGATTTGCCAAAAGACAAGCGGATCGAAATCGGGTTGACCTATGTGTATGGAATTGGGCGAGTTGCGGCCCGAGAGATCCTCAAGAAGGCCGGGGTCGATGGCTCGATTCGGGTGAAAGATGTCAGTGAAGACAAGATCGTGAAGATTCGAGAAGTCATCGAGCGTGACTACCGGGTCGAAGGCGACCTGCGCAAAGAAGTCTCCATGAACATTAAGCGATTAGTCGATACCGGCACGTTTCGGGGGCTCCGACATCGCAAAGGATTGCCTGTTCGCGGGCAGCGGACGAAAACCAATGCGCGAACCCGTAAGGGGAGGCGCGCTGGTGTGGGAAGCAAGCCGCAACGGCCCGCAGGTTCCAGGGCGTAACAGGGTAGAACGATCAGGCGCCATGCGCTGAGGGAGATGCTATGAGTGTGAAGAAGGGGAAGAAGAAGGAACGCAAGATTGTCCAGAGCGGAGTGGCGCATGTCCAGGCATCGTTCAATAATACGATCGTGACCATTACTGATATGAGTGGCAACACGGTAGTCTGGGCCAGCTCAGGAAATCAAGGATTTAAGGGATCACGGAAGAGCACGCCGTTCGCGGCTCAGCGAGCGGGAGAGGCCGCGGCACGGAAAGCGATGGAGAACGGGATGCGCCAGGTTGATGTGTATGTGAACGGGCCAGGTGCAGGACGGGAGTCTGCGATACGTTCGCTGCAGAGCGCTGGGCTGCGCATTAATTTGATCCGCGACGTTACGCCCATCCCTCACAACGGATGTCGACCGCCAAAACGTCGGCGTGTCTAGGGCAGTGTTCCCCCGTGAAAAAGTAGTCGTTGCCGGTTCAGTCGTACGTACGTCGTTGAGGTAGAGGAGGGGTAGTAGCGTGGCAAAATATAGTGGACCTGTCTGCCGCTTGTGTCGAAGGGAGGGCGAAAAGCTCTTCTTGAAGGGGTCTCGTTGTATGACCGAGAAGTGCGCCATTGAGCGACGGAGTTATCCCCCTGGGCAGCACGGGCAGGCGCGCCAACGGACATCCGACTACAGTCTGCAGTTGCGCGAAAAACAGAAGTTGAAAAGAATTTATGGACTTCAAGAATGTCAATTCCGCGGTATCTTTGAGCGGGCTGAACGTCAAGCTGGCGTGACTGGCGATACGCTGTTGCGTTTGCTTGAATGCCGACTGGATAACGTCGTGTATCGCCTAGGTTTTGGTGCCTCAAGAAAAGAAGCCAGGCAGTTAGTGAATCATGGTCACCTGATGCTCAATGGGCGCAAGGTGAAGGCTCCCGGTGCCCTCGTGAAAGCGGGCGATTCGATTGAAGTTCGACAGAAAAGCCGTGAGTTGCTCCCCATTCAGGGCGCATTGGCGGCCGTTGATGGCCGTGGAATCCCGGAATGGCTCGAATTGGACCGTGCAGGATGCAAGGGGACCATCCGATCCTTGCCCACCAAGGAGCACATCGTGCTGCCGGTCAACGAACAGATGGTTGTCGAACTCTATTCACGTTAGGAACCCATGGTAGGTGCCTGCTGGCTCCGTCACTATGGCTGAACGATATATGGGCACACACGAGTTAATGAAGGGGGAGTCATGATTAAAGCGATGAAAGACTTTCAGATCCCCATGCGGGTGGAAGTCGACAAGGACACTCTTTCCCCGACATTCGGCAGGTTTACGACAGAGGCATTTGAGCGAGGATTTGGCACAACGGTGGGGAATTCTCTGCGCCGTGTGCTGTTGTCTTCCCTGACGGGAGCTGCAGTCACGACCGTCAAGATTGAAGGCGTGTTGCACGAATTCTCGACCATTCCTGGAGTTACCGAAGACGTCACGACGATTATTTTGAATGTGAAGAGTCTTCGATTGGCCTTGCAGGGTGACAAGCCGAAGACGATTCGCCTGAAGAAGAAGGGGCCAGGGGAGGCCAAAGGATCTGATATCACTCACGACGGAGATGTGACCATCCTCACTCCCGATCTGCACATAGCCACGCTCGACAAGGATGCCGCGCTTGATATGGAGATGACCATTAAGCACGGCCGAGGGTTCGTGCCGGCGGAGCGGAACAAGGAAGAGGGGTTGCCGATTGGTGTCATCGCGATTGATTCAATTTTCTCTCCGATTAAGCGAGTCAACTTTCATGTCGAAAACGCTCGTGTCGGCCGCATGACCGATTACGACAAGCTGACGCTCGAAATCTGGACGGATGGGACGATTTCACCGCGTGATGCGTTGTCCAATGCGGCGGGTATTCTTCGCGAGCATCTTGATATCTTCATCAATCCGGAGGAGCGGAGTGATGCGAAACCGGCTGCAGGTGGGGAAGATCTTTCCGATGAAGTGAATAAGAATCTCTACCGTAGTGTGAACGAACTCGAGTTGTCCGTTCGGGCGGCCAACTGTCTGAAGAATGCGAATATCAAAACGATTGCCGATTTGGTTCAGAAGACGGAAGCCGAGATGTTGAAGACGAAGAACTTTGGCAAAAAGTCGCTCAATGAAATCAAGGAAATCCTGACCGAAATGGGACTGAGCCTTGGGATGAAAGTTGACGCCCTGCCGTCAGGCGACGCGGGCGTGCGTTCAGAGTAAGAAAGGAACAGGACTACCGTGCGCCACAAAAAGAAGGGTCGACAGCTCGGACGCCAAACCAAACACCGATGGGCTCTTTTCCGGAGTCTCGTGACCTCGTTGTTGGAGCAGGAGCGAATCGAAACCACGGAAGCGAAGGCGAAAGAAATTCGAGGGTTCACCGATCGGATGATTTCTCTCGGCAAAGAGGGAAGCTTGCCTGCCCGTCGGCGTGCTCTCAGCTTCTTACGCAGTAAGGCTGTGGTGTCAAAATTATTCAGCGATGTTGCCTCTCGATTCCGTGATCGCCCAGGAGGTTATACGCGAATCATCCGAACGCGTCGTCGGATCGGCGATGCGGCGGAAATGGTGGCCATTGAATTGGTGACCAGGCCTGAGAAGCCCAAAGCCGTACCTGCGACTGACCTCGCGGCGACAGAGAAAAAAGAGGCAACCGACAAGTCGGCTGCTCCTGCAGAAAGCTAACTCTGACCGTGCCACGGCGGCCGTTGAAGTCGCCGTGGCACGTGATCCTTCCAGTTCTTCTACCCTCCGTTGCTCAATCAATTTCCACGCTGAGTCGCAGGCAGTTGGTTTACTTGGCCTTTCCGGAATGCTACTATCATGCCACCAGACCCTCAGCTGGGAAGCTCTTTAAATTATGGGCTTTTTTCCATGTGGGAACGTTGGGTTCGACGAGGTCTCCTCACGCTTAGTGTGGTGCTGGCGACGTTTCTCGGGTTTCTGCTCATCACACGCTCAAACTCCGGTTCATCGTCGCGCTCAGTCACTCCAGTAGGTAATGACGCTGCTGACGCCAGAATTCAGGATTTTACCTTCACCCAGACTAAAGGCGACCTCGTTCAATGGAAAGTGCAGGCTAAACAGGCACGTCTGTATGAAAAGGAGAACCGGGCGGTGCTCAGTAATGTGCACATCACGCTGTACGGCCTCCAAGGGAAAGAGCTGACCTTGTCAGGTGATGAGGGCACGCTTGATACTCAAAGTAAGAACTTCCAATTGTCCAATAGAGCCACGCCGATTGTGGTTGAAATGCAAAGTGGCTATACCATTCAGACTAATCATCTTGCGTGGACGGATGCGCGTCATGAAATCCAAACGCCAGACCATGTCACGATTCACGGCCATGGGCTGCAAGTCACGGGCAGAGGGTTATTGGGGAAAATGGACACGGAGGAATTCCAGGTCTTGGATGATGTACGCGTGGATGTGCTTCCTGCTTCTTAGCGTGGGAATGGTCGTTGCCCCGGTGCAAGGGGCCGAGACTCGGTCGGCCAAGGAGCCTGCGGCCAATGCTGTGCCCACAACGATTACCTCTCGGACCATGACCGTGAGTAATCAAGAGAACACGGCTATTTTTGATGGGGCTGTGGTCTTGACACGAGGGCGCTTGGTCGTGCATTCCGATCACATGGTGGTGTCATTTCACCCTAATCGTACCGCTGGTGAAGGCAAGAATGGATCGGTTGCGACGAGCGACAAGGTGCCGTCCAACACCGGGGCGGCTGGCCAAGACGAAAAAGCTCGAGACTCGGCCCCGGCTGTGTCGGAACGCAGTATTCGAATGGTGGAAGCGACCGGGCGGGTGAAGATTGTGAAAGAAGAAGGCCACGCCACGTGTCAAAAAGCAGTGTATTACGAAGATCAGAAGAAGATTGTGCTGACGGGTGATCCCGTAGCCTGGCAGAAGGGGACTCGTGTCTCTGGTAAGCAGATCATCATGTTTTTGGATGAAGATCGCAGCGTCGTCGAGGGCGACTCCCGTGTGACTATCGAGGGTGAAGGCGGTGGGAAACGGTGATCGACACGAAGGCCGTGCATCACCTCTCGCAGAGCACGAGCACTGTTTCGTCCCAAGTGCCGGAGCGACTGGCTGCCAGCGGGCTCGTGAAGAGTTTTCGCGGGCGAAAAGTGGTGAAAGGTGTCTCGCTTGATGTGCAGGCCGGTGAGGTGGTCGGATTGCTCGGGCCGAACGGCGCGGGAAAGACCACGATCTTCGATATGATGGTGGGCCTGTGTCAACCGGATGAGGGAACAATCGCCTTGAGCGGAAGCGAGATTACCGATCTGCCCATGTATCGGCGGGCCAGGCGGGGGATCGGCTACCTTCCGCAGGAGTCCTCGGTGTTCCGTCGGCTGTCGGTGGAGCACAATATTCTTGCGATTCTGGAGATGCTGGGATATTCCAGAAACGAGCGTGCGGATCGAGTAGAAACGTTGCTGAAAGAACTGGATTTGGTGCATATTCGAAAAAGTAAAGCCTATGCGCTGTCGGGCGGTGAGCGTCGACGCCTTGAAATCACACGAGCCCTGGCAACCAATCCGTCGTTCATGCTGTTGGATGAACCGTTTGCGGGCATCGATCCCATTGCTGTGGCCGATATTCAGCAAATCATCATCCGGTTGAAGCAACGCCACATCGGTGTGTTGATTACAGACCACAATGTGAGGGAAACCTTGTCGATTACTGATCGCGCCTACATCATCAATGAAGGCACGATTCTGGAGGCTGGCCCTCCGGGGGTGATCGAAAAAAGCGAAATGGCCAGGGCCGTATACTTGGGCGAGGGATTTCGCCTGTAGCAGGCAGGGAGCACGTGTGCGATGAAGCTGCGACTGGATCTTCGGCTCAGTCAAAAACTCATTATGACGCCGCAACTGCAGCAGGCGATCAAACTGCTGCAACTATCCCGGTTGGAGCTTCAGCAAAGCCTGCAGCAGCATCTGATGGAGAATCCCCTGCTGGACGAATTGGTCGCAGAGACCGAGGAGGCCGAAGAAACGGCAACAACGGAGCGTGAACAACCCGACACGACAACCACGGTGTCCGGGGAAACCCGTGGGGAAGCAGATGACAAGCCCGCCGAGAGCGGGGAGAACGCGGAGGAGTTTTCGGCTTCGAGTTGGGAGGATTACTTCGATACGGATATGCGCAGGGGAGAGACCGAGTACAGTTCCTCCTCCAAGGAAGAGTTTCCGTCCTATGAACAAACCGTCGCGAAAACCACTTCGTTGGAAGATCATCTCGTCTGGCAATTGTCCTTGTCGGGTTTGTCCGATCGGGAGAAAGCCATCGGACGTCTGATCATTGGCAACCTTGACGATGACGGGTATCTGCGGATGACGATGGACGAGTTGGTGGCGGGGACCGACTACTCCGTGACGGACGCGGAATCCGTATTGCAGGATGTTCAGGGTTTCGATCCCAACGGGGTTGCGGCGAGGGATCTGTCCGAGTGCCTATTGCTTCAATTGAAGTTTTTGGGACGAAGCCAAATCGGCTCGCTCGGTGCCAGACCCGGCGTGTTGAAAGGGTCGGTGCTGGAAGCGATCGTGCTCCACCATCTCAAGGATTTGGAGAAGAAACAATATAATCGCATCGCCAAGGCGTTGAATATCTCCATCGAAGATGTGTTCGAAGCCACTCGAATCATCGAGGGGCTTGAACCGAAGCCGGGGCGTCCGTTCTCCAACACCCAGAACTATGCCATTGTGCCGGACGTGTTTGTCGTCAAAAATGAAGGCGTGTGGGAAGTGATGCTCAATGACGACGGCCTCCCTCGTATGCGCATCAGCCCTTACTACAAGCAGTTGATGTCTTCTGGGCAGTCGGGGTCTGCGGAGACCAAGGCCTATTTGGATGACAAGCTGCGCGCGGCGCAATGGGTGATCAGGAGCATTGAACAGCGCAATAAAACCATCGTCAAGGTCGTCTCCAGCATTGTGAAGTTTCAGGAGGGGTTTTTCGAATATGGGATCCAACATCTCAAACCACTCGTGTTAAAGCAGGTGGCGGAAGACATCGGCATGCACGAGTCGACGATCAGCCGGGTCACGGCAAATAAGTATATGTATTGTCCGCAGGGAATGTTGGAGCTGAAGTTTTTTTTCAATGCTGGGTTGCAGCGGGCGGATCAGCCGACAGATATGTTGTCCTCGCTCACGGTGCGGGAGATGATTCGACAGATGGTGGCGGCAGAAGATGCGCGCAAGCCGCTGAAGGATGAAGAGATTGCCGCGAAACTGCGCACGCAGCAGGTATTAATTGCCCGTCGAACCGTCGCCAAGTATCGCGCAGAGGACAATATTCCCTCCGCGACGCAACGACGGAAATTTTTCTGATCGGCTCGACGAAGGAGCGCGCGGAGGCAGCTCCGTGATGGGACAATGTTGTGACGGTGCTGGTATGGGGAATGCCGGCGAACCGAGAAACGAGGATGGCATGCGATTGATGATCACGGGACGACATGTGGCGGTCACTCCCGCCCTCCGGGACTATGTTGAAACACGCATGGAACGGCTCGATCGCTATGGGCTCAAGCTGGGCACGCTGCAGATCCTTCTCAGTCTGGAAAAATTTCATCATGTCGCCGAAGTAGTGGGTGTCGTACAGGGGCGGCGGTTACAGGCGAAGACGTCCACGGAAGAAATGTATGTCTCGATCGACGAGGTGGTCGATAAGCTGGGTTCGCAGCTGAGAAAACTGAAAGAGCGTAAGGTGAATCACAAATTCGGTGATTCGGCACGCGTGCGTGCTGCGGTGCGAAAGGCTCCGAAGTCGGATAACAACGGACTGGAGGTCGTTCGCCCGAAACTCGAGTTTTTGACGCTGGAGGAAGCGGTTGACACACTCAACGCCTCCAAGCTCGGGCTCTTGATGTTCGTGAATGCCTTGTCTGGTACGATCCAAGTGCTGCAGCGATTGCCGAATGGAAGGTTGTCTCTGATCGATCCTGCGAGCGATCGTGCCCGCACCTCTCATGGCCGCACTTAATCTTGTCGTCATCAGCGGTCTTTCCGGTTCAGGAAAGAGCCACGCCCTCAAAGCCTTTGAAGACGCGGGATACTTCTGCGTCGATAACCTCCCGCCGGCACTGCTTCCCACGTTTGTCGAACTGTGCAACCAGCAGGGCGGCGAGATTAAGAATGTCGCTCTTGGGATCGACATTCGGGAACGAGTGTTCTTCGGCGATTTAGCGAAAGTCCTCGGCGAGCTCAAGGCGCAGGGACATGCGTTGCAGTTGGTGTTTCTTGAAGCGAGGGAGGAAGTGCTGGTCCGCAGATTTTCAGAGAGCCGCCGTCCTCATCCGCTCCTGCCGCATATGCCTGTGGTGGAAGGGGTGCGATTCGAGCGCGAACGTTTGAGCGAATTGCGAAAGCACGCCGATCGTGTGATCGATACCTCCACACTGACAGTGCATGAATTACGCGATCTGCTGATCCGTGAGTTCCGGCAGGAATCGACCGTCCGTCGCATGACCATTTCTCTGGTGACGTTCGGCTATAAGTTCGGTGTGCCCTACGACATTGACCTGCTCTTCGATGTGCGTTTCATTCGGAATCCCTTCTTCGTTCCGGAGTTGAAGATGCTGACAGGCGAGGATACCAGAGTCCAGCAATACGTATTTGGCGATCCCATGACCGGGCAGCTCCTGGAACATCTGGAGAAACTCTTCACATTTCTCATTCCGCTCTACGAGCGGGACCAGCGCAGCTACCTTAGTATCGGTATCGGCTGTACCGGCGGGAGGCATCGATCCGTGACCATTGCCCTGCGCCTCCAGGCACAGTTTGCCGCCCTCGGATATGACGTCAGCGTGACCAACCGGGATCTCCAAAAACCCTAGTCTGGCGCGTCGTTTCGTCGTTGTTCCTCCTCACAGCGCCTCGTTGTCCACTTTCTTGACAGGTGGACTATATCAACTATACTTAATTTCGTGGGCTCGAATTATGCGATGAATAGAGGCGTTTGAGGCAGTACGTGAAGAAAGTGAACGATGGTCCGAGGAAGAAATTGTACAAGACCAATGAGGTCTGCGAGATGTTCGACATTTCGCGCGCAACCCTGTTTCGCTGGGAGCGCGAGGGGCTGATCACGGGACCGCCACGCGATTGGCGGAACTGGCGCCTGTATACGGCAGAGAACGTCGAACAAATCAAGCATGTGATGAGTGGCGGGCGTAAAGAGGTTGCGTAGAGAGGACATGAGCATGCTGGATTCATTCAAGCATTTCGCGGATATGGAATTGTTGTCGATGTTTGCCCCGCAGCGGCAACTGCTGGGGCTCGACATTGGTTCGAGCAGCATCAAGCTCGTCCAGATCAAGGAACACCGCGGCCACTACACCCTGCAGAAATTCGGCGTGAAGGAATTGGAACCTGAGGTAATCGTGGACGGCACGGTCATGGATGAAGGGCGGGTCGTGTCGGCCATTAAGGAATTGCTGGTCGAGCAGAATGTGAAATTGAAGCAGGTGGCGGTGTCGATTTCCGGTCACGCGGTAATCGTGAAGAAAATCACGCTGCCGCCTATGCCGGACGAAGAATTGGATGCACAAGTGAAACTGGCCGCGGAGCAGTACATCCCCTTTGATATCAACGAAGTGAACCTTGATTTTTATGTGCTGCCTCCGTCGGAGAATCCGGACGAGCAAGCGGAAATGTCGATTGTGCTGGTGGCGGCAAAGAAAGACAAAATTAATGAATTGACCGAGTTGGTCAAGGCGGCGGGACTGGTTCCTATCGTCATGGACGTCGATGCCTTCGCGGTGGAAAACATGTACGGCGTCACCTCTCCGGCGACCCAGGAGGACACCACGATTCTGGTGAACATCGGAGCCAGCGTCATGAACGTGAATATCGTGGGCGGCGGCATCTCCCTCTTCACGCGTGACATTCCCCTCGGCGGTAATCGCTATTCGGAGGCGGTGCAGCGGGAGATGGGAGTGACGTTCGAGGAAGCGGAGCAACTCAAGAAAAGCGAGCAGGATGACGATCATACACTTGCGGCCGTGATGGACAGTGTCAATGCCGAGGTGGCGTCGGAGATCGCGCGCACGATCGACTACTTCAAGACGACGTCGTCCGACAGCGACATTGCGAGGGTCTTGCTGTTCGGTGGGGGAGCCAAGGTCAAAGGCCTGGCTCAACAGCTTCGCGATCGAATGCATGTAGACGTAGAAATCGCGAATCCCTTTAATGAGATCGACACCTCGCAGTGCAACGTCGATCCTGATCAGTTGACGGAGATGGGGCCGCTTGCGGCAGTCGGGGTTGGCCTCGCACTGCGGACGGTGGGGGACCGATGATTAGAATCAACTTGCTCGCAACTGGACCTCGGTCCAGAAAAGCCAAACCGCAATGGGATGTCCGGGCCGAGGCCTTGATCGGTGTCGGTGTCTTGTCGATCACCCTTACCGGTTGCTGGTTCTATGCGGCGGCGCTGGATGAGGACATCCAAGCCAAGCAGGCCGAGAAGCAGCTCAAGTCCACGCAGGTGGCGCAGCTGAAAGAGCAAGTGAAAGCCGTCCAGGACTTCGAAGAGAAGAAAAAACAACTGGAAGCTAAGAATCGCATTATCGATCAGTTGGAAAAAAGTCGAACCGGCCCGGTCAAGGTGTTGGATCATGTCAGCCAGAGCTTGAATCCATTGAAGGTCTGGCTGGTGCGCATGAATCTTAAAGGCAATAACGTCGAACTGGAAGGCCGCGCCTTAACCAACGATGATGTGGTCGAATTTGTGAACAACCTCCGTCGGACCGATCAGTTTGGCGCCATCAAGTTGATGGAAAGCCGTGCGGGCCAGGACAACAAGATGAACACCTATCAATTCCGTCTCGACCTGTCGATGAAAGGCTAACATGAGTCTGAATGCAATCAGCTTGGACAGCCTCCGTAGCATTCCGACGGGCCAAAAAATCGCGCTGCTCGGATTGTTGGTGGCGGCGATTCTGGTGGGATTCTACTTTTACGTAGTCGATCCCAAGACGGTCGAACTGGAAGCCGTTCAGGGGCAAGTGGCGCAGTTGGATACAGAGATCCAGAATCTGACACTCAAAGTTAAGCACCTGGATGAATTGGTCGCGGCGAGTAAACAGTTGGAAATCGAGCTGGCCGCGAAGAAAGAGCGTCTCCCGCCGGAAGAGGAAGCGGTGATGTTGCTCAAGCAAGTGTCCGATTTAGGTTTGCGCCTGGGGTTGGATGTTCGGCTCTGGAAGCCGGGCACGCAAGCCGAAGATCCATCCAAGCTGTTCATCCGCATGCCTATCAACGTGGAAGTAGCAGGCGGATACCATACGGCCGCGATCTTCTTCGATCGAATCAGCAAGTTGTCCCGCATTGTGACCGTCCAGGATGTGCGGATCGGCGCGGCACGCGTCGACCAAGGTCGCGTGGTAACCCAAACGGTCTTTGATCTGGTCGCGTACGCTGCGCCGCAGGAAAAGAAGTCCGCTACGCCGGCGCCTGCAGCGAAGCCGAAGTAAGAAATGGATTCCAGCTCATGCCCAACGCAGGGGGATGCACCGTGAACACACGAGTATGGTGGAATCAGTGGATACGGCCGGTGAGTATCGGGGCGGTCGTGGTGACGTTTGTCGGTGCGTCCCTTACGGTCGAAGCGAAGACACTCCTGCACTTGCGGCAGATCGCATCCATGCGGCCGGCCGACTCTCTGAAAGTCACGCCGTTGCCTGAGGCGCAAAAGCCGGCGCCGGCTGTCGAGCTTCAGGTCCCGCGTGCCGAGGCCGCAGTCTCTCAATCTGGGGATTCGCTGTCGATGGAGTTTTCAGGAGCTTCTTATGACCCCTCGGGACGTCGTGATCCATTCCTGCCCATGATTCAGCTCGGACAGCAGGCGGAGCAAGATGCAAGTTTGCCCCCACTGCAGCGTGTCGGCCTTACGGAATTAAGTTTGATCGGTGTGCTGTGGGGAAATTACGGGTACACGGCCATGGTTCAGACGCCCGACGGCAAGGGGTACAGCATCCGCCGAGGGACGCGAATCGGGCCGAACAACGGTGTGGTTAGTTCAATCACCGAACGAGGCATCATCGTTCAAGAGCGGTTCACGGACGTGTACGGGAATAAACAGGAGCGAGAATACGTGAAGCTCCTGCACCCGAAAGAGGGTACAGAATGAAACAAACACAGGTTGGTGTTCATCCGCTGCTGAGAGTCACCGTGATGGCCGGAATCCTGGGTCTTGCCGGGTATGTGCCGATCGCCGCATCGGCCGAAACGACAGGATTGGCCGGTTTCGCACAGGCCACCGACCAGCAGGCGGAAGCTCCTGCGGACAGTGTCGCCCTCGACCCGGCGCGGGCGATTGCAGTCGGCCAGACGGCCACGATACTGAGCAAGGTCGAGACCAAGTCTGAGGGCGGGCGAGTCTCGCTAGTCCTGACCGGCAACGGGGTGTTCGCGCACACGGTCAAGATGGTCGGCGATCGTCGGATGGTGCTTGATATGCCGCACCTCCAATCAGAACGACACCAGTCCCAACTGGCCATCGGCCATGCCCTCTTATCACGTGTGCGCTTCGGGTATCATCAAGACAAGGTACGGTTGGTGTTGGATCTCGCACAGCCTGCCGAACACACCATTGATTCAACGGATGGACGCCTCGTGCTGACGCTTGCGCCGAAAGCATCGAACGATGGCAAGCCGGCCGGATCAGATGCCGGTGTGATGGCCGAACCGATCGTCGCGCCCCTGTCACTGACAGCGATTCACAAGGCGCCGAAAGCGCTGTTCCATGTCATGCCTGTGCAATTGACCTCCGAGTCCGTGCAGAAGGAAGACCGTAAGCCGGAGGCCAACGAGGTCGTGAATGGGTCGTCGCGCTTTATCGGGCGGCGCATCTCGCTGGATTTTCAACAGGCCGACATCAGTAATGTGCTGCGGTTGATCGCGGAAGTCAGCGGTTTCAATATCGTGGTCGGCGAAGGCGTCAAGAGCAAAGTCACCATGAAGTTGGCCAATGTGCCGTGGGATCAGGCGCTCGACATGCTGCTGAAGATGAACGCCCTGGGTATGATTCGTCAAGGTAATATCGTGTGGATTGATACCTTGCAGAATATTGCCAAACAGCAGGACGAAGAGGCGCGGGCGAAGGACTCCAGAGCCAAGGCTGAGCCTATCGTGACGCGCGTTTTCTACATCCGCAATCTGAACGCCACGGAAGTTCATACCTCTTTGCGACAGAATCTGAGTCCCAGGGGCACCATGACAGTCAGCGCTGCGAGCAACGCGTTGATCATCAGCGATACGGAATCCAAGCTGGAAGTCTTGCGCCAATTGTTGGATGGCGTCGATCTGGAAGTTCCGCAGGTGCAGATTGAGGCCCGGATAGTCCAAGCAGACACGACCTATACGCGCTCGCTTGGTGTGCAATGGGGCATTCAGAACGTCAATCAGCTTGGCGGTGCCAGCGGAACCTCCGCATTCAAGACCGGCACCACCGGGCCCTTCGGTGCGCAGGTCTCGGATTTCCTGATCAACCTGCCGGCGAATCCCGGCTTGCCGTCTGTGCCTGGTGCCGGATTTTCGATCGGGAAAACAGACGGGGCTATGCTGGATGTGCGCCTGTCAGCCGGCGAACTGCTGGGGTTGACCAAGGTGATCGCGGCACCCAAGATCACGACACTGGATAAGCGGGACGCCAAGATCGCGCAGGGTGAATCCATTCCCTTCCAGACCACGTCTTTGCAAGGCACACAAACCACCTTCGTGGACGCCAATCTTGAGTTGAACGTGACGCCCCAAATCACCTCGCGTGATCCGAAAGAGATCGGGAAGCAGATTCTTATGAAGGTGCGGGCGACCCGGAACGCCGTCGGTGCCCGGAGCAACCCGGCCGGTCCGAGCATCGATCGTCGTGAAGCCACGACCCAAGTGCTGGTCCGTGACGGCGAAACTATGGTGATCGGCGGTGTCTTCGTGGATACCCAATCAAACAATGTCGCGGGAATTCCATATCTCTCACGGATCCCGGTCCTGGGTTGGTTGTTCAAGAACAAGACTGAGAACGTGTCGAAACAGGAACTCCTGATTTTCCTGACGCCGACGATCGTCCGGTCGACAACTTGACAGGTTCCGGCACGGCACGTTAATAATCGCCCCCATTGAGATGGTGCGCCGTCTCAATGGGGGCGATTGCCATTTAAGCGATCTCCTCCCCCGTCCTGAGGGGCGCTCCTTTCAGGGCATGTCTTCCAGTCAACACGCAGGCTTGTAATCGGCCATCCGGCTGGATCTTATGAGGATGGCTGCCGGATCGACCCAGACGGCTTCCTCTGAGCGGTGCCACATCGCACGGAGTCCGATCAGCCCCGATCCGGGATCCCGAGCGACGATTCATGGAAGAAGACCAGTCAGATATGGCTCAGCAGACCATCCACGTCGCGCTCGGTACGCGGAGCTACGACATTCTCGTCCGGCGTGGGCTGGTGAGCGATCTTGGGGAAGAACTGACTCGGCTTCGTCGCACAGGAAAAGTCGGGGTGATCACCGATCGGAATCTTGCCGGCCATTACTTGAAACCGGTGATGCGGGTGTTGAAGGCTGCTGGGTTTACAGTCATCCCGGTGATTCTGCCTCCCGGCGAGCGAACAAAAACGCTTCGGTCCGTCGCAAAGGTGATGGATGTGTTGGTGGATGCCCGCTTTGAACGTAGCTCTACATTGTTGGCCTTGGGAGGCGGCGTGATCGGGGACCTGACCGGATTTGCCGCAGCGATCTATCAGCGGGGCATTCCCTTTGTGCAAGTTCCGACCAGCCTGGTGGCGCAGGTCGACTCCAGCGTGGGCGGAAAAACCGGGGTGGACCATCCCAAGGGGAAAAACTTGATCGGCGCTTTTAATCAGCCGCAGGCCGTGTTGATCGATCCGGCTATGCTGCACACGTTGCCCAGGCGCGAATGGGTTGCCGGGCTGGCGGAAGTCATCAAGTATGGAGTGATCGCGGACGGATCGTTGTTTGAGTATGTGGAGCAGCACATTGAGTCGATTTTAGCCCTGGACGACGTGGCGGTCGCGAACATTGTGAAGCGGTCTTGTGAGATCAAGTCGGAGGTAGTGTCGGAAGACGAGCGCGAGGCCGATCGCCGACGTATCCTGAATTTTGGACACACAATCGGTCACGCGTTGGAATCACTCGGGGGGTACAAGGGACTCATTCACGGTGAGGCGGTTGCGATCGGTATGGTGTACGAGGCCGATTTGGCACGACACCTCGGCTATTGCAGCCAGGACGTGGTGGATCGGCTACGGAAGTTGGTTGAAGCGTCCGGCTTACCTGCACGCTTGCCCGAGGTGTCGTTCCATGACCTCTGGAGCGCTATGCAGCAGGATAAGAAGGTGTCCGCCGGAACCATCTATTGCGTGGTTCCCGAATCAATCGGAACGGTGCGGGTCGTCGCCCTCGACAAGCAGGAGACACGGGGTTGGCTGACGACTCTTCGCCGCCGAGAACCACCTATCCGGAGGGCCGTTGCCGGCAGGCGGCGGGTGCGATAGGAGTCTCATGGCGCCTAAGCGAACCGTACCTCAGTTAGAACAGGCCTTGCGGGAGAAAGCGCGGGAAGTCGATGTGCTCCATCGCATCAGCGAGTCGATCAGCAGCACGCTCGATTTGGAGGCCGTACTTCGCCATATCGTCGATGTCGTCGTGGAAGCAACAAAGGCCGATGCCTGTCTGCTGTATCTGCTGTCCGATAAAAGAGACGAGCTGATTTTACGGGCCTCGAAGAATCCCCATCCCAAGCTCATCGGCCGTATTACCATCGGAATGGGCGAGGGCATTACCGGCTGGGTCGCGCGAGAACGGACCCGGGTCGTGATCCCAAACAGTGCCAGCGATGACTCGCGCTTCAAGTTTTTTCATAACCTTCCTGAGGATCGCTATCAAGCCTTCGTGTCCGTTCCCATCACCACCAAGCAAGAAGTGGTCGGCGTCATCAATGTTCAGCATAAACGATCTCGACGCTATCGCACGGATGAATTGGCGCTCCTGTCGACCATTGCAACCCAAGTCGGGGGCGCGATTGAGAATGCCCGGTTGTATGACCAGATGACGCGGAAGGCGCTTCAACTGGATACCTTGTCACAAGTGTCAGAGACCCTCTCCTCCAATCGCTTGATCGAAGACGTGCTGCAGCTCATCGTCACCATGACGGCCCAAATGATGGGCTCGAAGATCTGTTCGATTATCCTCTTAGACCAGCCGAGCGGTGAACTACGTATCACCGCCACGCAGAGTCTGAGCGAGGAATATCGGCGCAAACCGAACGTGCGCGTAGGCCAGAGCATCAGCGGCCGGGCAGTGCAGGACCGTCGGCCGATCATTGTGCCGGATGTGACGAAAGAAGACTCGTATATGTATCCGGACATGGCCGCAAAGGAAGGGCTCTGTTCGTTGCTGTGCGTGCCGATGCTGGTGCGGGAGAAGGCCATAGGTGTGATCAATACTTATACGTCCACGCCGCACACCTTCACGGCTGAAGAAGTGAAGCTCATGCAGGCTATCGCCAATCAGGCAGCGATTTCCATCGAGCACACAACGTTGCTGGAAAAATCGTTCGAGATGCAGGAGGCGTTACAAGTTCGCAAGCTGCTTGATCGAGCCAAGGGCTACCTCATGCGGGCGAAACGGCTATCCGAAGAAGAGGCCTTCAAGTTGATTCAGCGGCAGAGTATGGACCTTCGGAAATCCATGCGGGAAATTGCCGAAGCGATCTTGTTGGCGGGCGAGATCGAAGACCGGGCCGATAAAAACCGTGGGTAGCGGGGACAGCCGTTGTCTTCAACGGTCGACCAGGCCTATGGCGTGCACAGTGAGGGAAGCTTCGGTGCGTCTTTCACAGTGGCTGCCTCACTTTCGGTCGTGTTCCTATCCAATCTCACCTCCAAGAGTTTTTGTTGCCTCGCACCAGTGAGTCGCTCAAGGGCTGCCGGCGCCGGTACGTTGGAACCTGACGCAAGGGCTAGTCTCTGCTGGATCGAGGATGCGGCTCAGGTGCGGGCTAGCAGGTCATGGCGGTGAGCTGCTGTCTCAATTGAACGCATGAGGGATCCATATGACTATTTGCCACGTGAATCGGTCTCCGGGTTGTACGCGAGACGCAACACCGGTGCGGTGAATCCTATGATCCGAGTTATGCGCGCGAGATCGCAGTCACAAATGATGGGTGCTGTCCAAATGCCGCTGGAGAGCCGGGACCGCAGTGCCTCTCCGGCAGTTGGGCTGTGATGAGGAATTCATGTCGAAGGTGAAAGATACGGTTCTCACTCTGATGATGGTCGTGACTATCGGCTGCACGACGGGACAGTACCAGCCGCTGGCGGGGGCTGCGAGGGGGGAATTGGAGCAACTTAAAGACAATGTGTATCGCGTCGAGTACCGTGTCGGCTCGTTTACCTCGCAGGCACAGTTGGATGCGTACTTGCTCCGCCGGTGTGCCGAACTGACGTTGCGCGAAGGATATGATTTTTTTCACTTGGCTCAGCGCGCTGATGTACTGGCATTCTCGCGTCGAACGTCCATGACGGTGACGATGTATAAGGGCCAGAAACCGGTTTGGGCAGGCGATGTCTATGATGCCAAGGACGTGCTGGTCCGATCGTTTGCTGTTTCGAGCAGTGACTAACGCATCCAGCGCAGAGAGCGGTTAGGGAGTCGGGGCAGATTTTCTGGGGCCTGGTTTGGGCTTAGGCCTGGAGGCGGGTGACTCCTTCTCCGCGAGTTGGCGTCTCAGCATGTCGAGTTCGGCCTTGAGCTGCTGCAGTTCTACTGCCTGTTTGACCACCAGGTCCTTCGTGGTGTGCAGTTCCTGTTGCAACTGGGACTGCTCGTTTGGGGTAGGAAGCGGCGGCGGAGCCACCTCTGCCACTGACTGATGATTGGAAGCGGTAGTGGTCCACGGAGGGAGTTGGGTCAACGCATCAATCGAGACCGCGACATGCGGCTGGTCCGGTTCGATGTTCATCCAGGACTGGGGGATCTCGGTTCGAACCAAGGCTTGTGTCGGAGAAAAGGAGAGCGTCAGTGCCGGTGGTCGGATGTCAGCCTGCGAGGGGCCTGCGCGGTAGTGTGAGAGGCTCACTCGCAGCAGAGCTTTTTGCACATATATCGTGCCTTGCGTTCGGAGGCCGTCATCGTGCAGGGTGAAACGTATTCGCTGATCCGGTTGCGCTTCTGCCAAGGCGCGAACAAGCAGTGGCGCTAAAAATTCTGTTTCCTCGTGAGAAAACAGCGGGTAAGCTTGGTGTGTGGTGGAGGTTTCCCGCCGCTCAAGGCCCGAGACAGATAGGCCGGCCAGCAGGTGGGAGATGACCGAAAACGAGACCGTCGCCGGATGCGAGACTTGAAAGGCCGTCTGTGGGCTCCCGTACTTTGCGGTGGTCCCCCGGCTGATTACTCGCTCCAGCGCTACCCTTCCAAGTGGACCATCCCCGACTGGGATGAGGGGGGAGCCCGAGCTACAGGCGGACACATGGAAACAAGTGAGGAGGGCCAGGCAAAGGTGCCGGACCTGCAAGAGATATCGGAAGGATTCAGAAGCTTGTCGAAGCAGAGAACGCATGGGATCGGATTCTAGCATATCAGGTGCGCCCACGCTGTATGCTCCTGAGGGAATGCGCTGGTGACGAGCGGTTGACAGCCGATTGTGGCCGGTGGTATTGTTCTCGAGCTTTTTCGAGGACAACGGAGTCTTCGAAAATTCTCCTTTACAGAGACCGTGCAGGACAACGACGTCCTCCGATCCACCGAGGTGGGTCTGAGGATTTTTTTTTGTTCACTTCATGCTGAAATCGGCCCTCAACTTCGTTCTCAGTCTCTCATCCACCTCGACGTACGACTCACAGTGCGCCTCGGCGTCTGAGCTCCTTGCGGCCTCGTTGAACGGCCGATTTGAGCATGCTGTGATCGCAGGGGAAACCGGCTGATGCGGTCGTTGCGTATCGCCATGGCCCAGATCAATCCCACCGTCGGTGATATCGACGGGAATATGGCGCTGATCAAGGCCTGGATCAAGGAAGCGCGGCGGGCCAGGGTGGATCTCGTGGCCTTTCCGGAGTTGGCCATTACCGGCTATCCGCCGGAGGACCTGTTGTTCAAGGCCCGCTTTATCGAGGACACCCAGCGTGCGCTGAAGGCGCTTGCCATGGATGCCCATGGACTGGTGGTGGTCGTGGGATATGTCGGCCGTGAAGGGACGGGGGCGACCGCGTCCGAGGCGGCGGCCATGCCCTCCGCCGGTCGGCATGATTTATACAACTCCGCGGCGGTGCTGGCCGAACGCCGGATCGTGGCAAATTACTGCAAACGGCACCTCCCGAACTACGGAGTGTTCGATGAAAGCCGGTACTTTCATGCTGGCACTCGCCTTCCCCTGCTGATCCTCAATGGCACCACGATCGGTGTCAATATTTGCGAAGACATTTGGTATCCGGAAGGTCCCACCCGCGCGCAAGCGGCGGCTGGTGCCGAGGTGATCGTCAACATCAACGCCTCGCCGTTCCACGTAGGGAAAAGCCGCGTGCGAGAGCAGGTGTTGGCAACGCGGGCCCGCGAGAATCGGGTGATCGTCACCTATACGAATACTGTCGGCGGGCAAGATGAACTCGTGTTCGACGGCTGTAGTGTGATTGTGGATCAGACGGGGGAGGTCGTCGCAAGGGGGAAGGCCTTTGCGCAGGACCTGTTAGTGGCGGACCTTGACGTGGCGGCTGTCGGCCGGGCGCGCCAGGGCGAGGGGCGGAAAAAGCCGTTACCGCCCCGTGTGGCGGCGCTCATCGATCGAGTGGAGGTGCGGGTGCAGGCGCGAAAATCGCCATCTACGCTGGTGCCGCCCCTGGAACCGCCGTTGGATCGTCTGGATGAGGCCTACCGCGCGCTGGTGCTGGGGGTCCAGGATTATGTGCTTAAGAACGGGTTCAGGCGGGTCGTCATCGGGCTGAGTGGTGGCGTGGACTCAGCGTTGACGGCGGTAATTGCGGTGGATGCGTTGGGTGCAGACAATGTGCTGGGGGTCTTCATGCCCTCGCCATACACGTCTCGAGCCAGTCGTGAAGATGTGGTCGATCTGGCCAGGCGCCTGCGCATCCAGGTAGATACTCTACCGATCACGACGACCTTCAAGAGTTACCTCCGGACATTATCGAAGCCGTTCGCCGGCGGTCGTCCCGACACGACCGAGGAAAATTTGCAGGCCCGGATCCGGGGAAATTTACTGATGGCCTATTCGAACAAGTTCGGCCATTTGGTCCTGACCACCGGGAATAAGAGCGAAATGAGCGTCGGGTATGCCACGTTGTACGGCGACATGGCCGGAGGATTCGCCGTCATCAAGGACGTGCCGAAGACCATGGTGTATGAGCTGTCGCATTTGCGAAATCTGGTCGGGCCGGAGCCGGTCATTCCCAAACGTGTCTTGGAGCGGGCGCCGACCGCGGAGTTGCGCCCCGACCAAAAGGACGAAGACAGTCTGCCGCCGTACTCCATCTTGGATCCGATCTTGAAAGCCTATGTCGAAGAAGACCGCGCTTTGGAAGACATTGTGGCGATGGGGTTCGATCGGGAGACGGTCTCGCGGGTTATGGCGATGGTTGATCGCAGCGAGTACAAGCGGCGACAGGCGCCGCTCGGCATCAAGATTACGCATCGGGCGTTCGGCAAGGATCGGCGGATGCCGATCACCAACGGGTATCGGTAGACAGGCAGCATCCCGACCGACAACGACGTCGGTCAGCAACACTGGCAATGGCGCCAGAGAGACGGAACTTCCAGATCTTCGGGCACGATGGTCTTGGAGCGGGCACTTTCACTTCTTCTCTCTTTGGAGGCGTCATGAATATGTTGGTTGGGCGAAAGGCACGCGCATGGGTGTTGGGGGTGGCATTGCTGGCGGGTGGTACCGGGGGATTATTTGTCGAGGCGAAGGCCGGAACGACGGACGACCTGATGGACACGACCAAGCACCCCGTGTCGGTAACCATGGCGATGCAGGCCGACAGTTTTTTCGGGTTTAATCCTTCCATCTACGGGACCTACGGATTGACCGATAACATCGCACTCGCCTTTAACATTACCTATTGGACCATGATCAATGGCGTGGGTGTGCACGACAATGCGCCTTGGCTTGAAACCGATATGGGTTTAAATTTCACCTTTCTCGAAAAGAGGTTGTCGGTTACCCCGATGATCGGCTTCGTCCATGGGCAGTTGCTTTCTTCCCGCGGCGGCTTCTTTCCAAATGGTGGGGGCAGCGTGAACGAGCGAACGACCGCGTTCGAGGGAGTCGTTCCCAACATCATCGCGAACTACACCGACGACCGTTTCGAAGGTGAGTTCTATCTGGGCT
>WIAG01000039.1 GCA_014055495.1 Nitrospira sp. CR1.2 | reverse complement strand
AACAGCTTCCCGCCCGGCCGCAGGGCCTTCTGCACCCGGCGCAGCAGCCGGAGGTTGTCCTTCTCGTCAAAATCATGGAGCACGTTGGACAGCAGGGCGACGTCGAAGCCGGTCGCCAGCGGAAGTGTGAACAGATCCCCTTTCTGGACGCGGAGACGATTCGTCAGGCCTTGTTGTCGAATCAATCGTCTGGCAACCGCCACCGACTGATCGACGACCAGTCCCTGCAGCGCCGGGTGCCGTCGAGCCAGCGCGATGGAGTAGGAGCCTGCCCCGCCGCCGAGATCGAGTACGCGGATGGCCTGTCGTGGCAGCCGAAACGAGGCGATGGTGGGTGGCGCCAGCACATGACTGCGTTCCTGCATCGCGAGGGCGAATCGGCGCCGGAATTCCGCGGTCTTTGTGACCGGTGCCCATCCGGGTCGGCCCCGGAGGATCGCCCGCGTCATGTCCGTCCAGTTGGACCAATGGTGGTTCAGGAGCCACAAGAGGTTGGTGATCGCGTGCGGGCTGTGACCGTCCAGAAACCTGAGAGCCAATGGGGTGTTCCAATAGCGGCCGGCGTTCCGGCGAAGCAGCCCGAGTCCGGTCAAGGCCTGCAGCAATAACCGCATGCCTTCCCGTGTCGTCCGGCATGATGTAGCCAAAGCGTCGGCCCGATGTCCGCCGGTCCCGATCGCGGTGAACACACCGAGTTCGTTGGCGACAAGCAGCACCTTCGAATCGGCGTATCCGTTTGCCAGATCCATGAGTTGTCTGTAGGTCACAGTTTCTCCTGTCGAGCGGCGATGGGATATCTGATCACTCGTAGCGGGTGCGCCCCAGTCCAGTGCTTACCGGGGCCTCTCCTGTCCACTCTCTTCGCGCTTCAGTAAGAGGGCCGAGGATCGCCATTGTAGCCGTTCTGCGCCGAAGCGGCATGCTCAAACCTCGCATACGATCTTTCTTCCTCGCCGGTGGTTCTGATAGAAGTCTGGCATGCTGAGTCTCATTGCCCTGGGCGCCGTGGACGGACTAATCCCGGTCTATCTCGGTATTGTATCGGCCCTGTTTTTGGGAAAGGTACTGCCCCGCACGTGGGAGGGCGCGCTGATCGGCGTGGCCAACGGCGTACTCACCTACCTCTTTTTCGATCTGATGCACGAAGCGACCGAACAGACCGGCGCGCGCGATCCCGTCTCGTGGTTAATATTCCTGGGCAGCCTCGGGATCGGGTTTGTCGGCTTGGTCGCGTTGGAGTCCAGCCAGGTCTTCGGGGCTCGTGCGGGAAACCGGTGGTTGTCCCTTCCCACGATGATTGCCGTGGGGATGGGGCTGCACAATCTCGGCGAGGGCCTGGCCATCGGCGCCAGTTACGCCGGCGGAGAATATACGCTGAGTCTCCTGTTGGTGGCTGGGTTCGGCTTGCATAACGGCACCGAGGGATTCGGGATTGTCGGCGCGGCCGGGAAGCAACCGATGTTTGGGCGTGATGTGCTGGTGCTGGGACTGATTGCCGGTCTTCCGACCTGCGTCGGTACGTTTCTCAGCGGGCAGGGAGTGTCATCCTATTTCTCCATCTGCTTTTATTCGTTGGCGGCAGGCTCGTTGCTCTATGTCGTGCTGTCGCTCACAGCGATGTCCTACACCGTGACACGTCGGGTGCAAGTGGCGGCCGGCATGTTCGCGGGGATGGCGATCATGTATCTCACCGCCATGCTGTTGACGCTAGTCAGCGGCGTCCGCAGTTGACGCCGACCAGGCTCCTGCCGGTCGGTCCTTCAATTGACCCCATGACAGTCGGTTGTGTATAAAAAGGCCTGACCCATTCGTGGTCGATGGTTGTCGGGAGGCGTGCATCATGGCAGGACGGGAATTTCACGACGGTGCCAAGGATGGCCTGGAGGCGTTGGAGCCTCTGGATCCCGAGAAGATCCACTCGTTTTCGGAACTACTCGAAGCGATGCGGAAGACGGCGTTCGGCGGCCGTCGTCTGGGCGAGGCGTACGAAACCCTCGCCGCGATGATCGACGATGTCGACTGTAAAGTCGTGTTGACGTTGTCCGGCGCCATGACCATCGCCAAGATGGGGACCATCATCAGCACCATGATCGATCGTGGGATGGTCCAGGCCATCGTGTCGACCGGTGCGTTGGTCGCGCACGGATTGAGCGAGTCGGTCGGGAAGCTGCATTATCGGCACGAGCCGTCCCACAGTGACGAGGAGTTGTTCCAAAAGGGCTACAACCGTGTCTATGATACGCTTGAGATGGAGTCGAATCTCAACTACGTCGAGCATATCGTGGCTCTGACCTTGAAACGTCTCAATACCGATCAGCCCCTGTCGTCGCAGTTGCTGACCCGTGAACTCGGGAAAACGTTGGCGGAGGAGTTTGAGGGGCCCGGCATTCTGAAGAGCGCCTATCTGAAAAACGTGCCGGTCTATATCCCTGCGTTTACCGATTCTGAAATGGGGTTAGATGTGGCGACGTGGGCGATGGGCAAGAAAATCGATTTTATCCGTAGTCAGGTCGGCGCGGGTGGGGACTTCGCGGTCTTGCGGGCGTTGCACGACGTCTACCCGGCCTTTAATCCCTACCTCGATCTCAATCACTACGCGGAAGAGGTGGTGGGGTGTCCCCGGCTCGGCATTTTCACCATCGGCGGCGGGGTCCCCAGGAACTGGGCGCAGCAGGTGGCACCGTACGTCGAGATCAGCAATACGCGTTTGGGGCTCAACGTGCCGCCGCCGCGGTTTCACTATGGCGTGCGGATCTGCCCGGAGCCGGATTATTGGGGCGGCTTGAGCGGGTGTACGTACCAGGAGGGTATTTCCTGGGGTAAGTTTGTACCGCCCGCCGAGGGGGGCCGGTTTGCCGAGGTGCTCAGCGACGCCACCTTGGTATGGCCGCTCCTTATGGTGGGATTGCTTGAACGTTGTCGCGCGAAGAGTGTCTCGTCATGAGCCGCGTGGCCGAATGGATACGCAGGGGCGGCGCGGCATGCGCTCTTGTCCTGGTGATGGCCGTCGGGGTCCTGGCGGCGGGCTCGCCTACGGTGGATAGTCGGATGCGCGGCAGGATGGATGCCCCCCTGACCCTGATCGAGTATTCGGATTTCACCTGCGGGTACTGCCTCAAGTTTTTCAAAGAAACCTGGCCCAAGATTCAAGCTCGGTATGTCGAGACCGGGAAAGTGCGGTTTTTCTACAAGGATTATCCCCGTGCCGATCAAGGGCCCGGCGTGACGGCCGCCCTCGCGGCTCGTTGTGCGGGGGATCAGGGCACCTACTGGCCCATGCACGACCGGTTGTTTGCGGCCGATGGGCGGCTCGACGTGGATAGTTACTCTCAGCATGCCAAGGCTATTGGCCTCGACCAGGCGCAGTTCCGGCAGTGCCTGCGCGATGCTCCGCATATGAAAGCGATTTTTCAGGACCGCGACGAGGCGAATGCCTGGGGGTTCCATGGTACGCCTGGTTTTATTTTGATGCGGACGACGCAGCAGCCGACGGCCAAGAATCCGGCGCTGGCCATTCCGGGTGCCTTCCCGTTCGAAGCCTTTGAGGAAGAAATCGAGAAGCTCCTCGCCTCGCAAGGAGCACAGTCGAAGTAGGACCTGCCATGCGCGGGCCCGCAGGGGAGTCCGCATCGTGGCGACAATGATTGTTTAGCCAGGAAAGAGGGAACTGCACTATGGGGTCGAAACAAGCCTTTTGGTCTGTGCCTGCAAAAGATGGGGAGCCGGATCTGTGGGTGTGCATGTCCTGTTTGAATGAGGTGTTTTGCCGGAAAGTTCCCATGCCGGCCTGTCCGACCTGCCACGGCGTCTCAACCTATGAGGCGTTTACCCTGGCGGCGGTGCAAGATTGGGGAACTGAAGAGTTGATTGCCAAGGCAGTCACGGCACAGCAAGCGGAAGAGGCGGCTCATTCCGCGGCTGCCGCGGCGCCTCCGGTCGAGTCCGTCTCCTAGCAAGCGTTCCTCTTCTGGAGTGAGTCCGTTGGAAAATGGACGTCCCTTTCTCATCGGCGGTCGGTGGTCGCACTCCACCACCGTTGTTCCTATACACAATCCTTATACAGGCGATACGATCGACCACGTCTGCCAGGCTGGTCCGGCTGAAGCAGAGGCGGCTGTGCAGTCTACGGTCGACGGCGCGGTGGCCATGCGCACGTTGTCGGGCTATGCGCGATCAACCCTGCTGCAGAAGGCTGCCCAACTCCTTCAGGCGCGACAGGAGGAATTCGCCCGTACGATGACGGCCGAGTCCGGTAAGCCCGTTACCGATGCGCGCCGGGAGGTCGGGCGCGCCATTCAGACATTCTCAATTGCGGCGGAGGAAGCCAAACGTATCGGCGGCGAGGTGGTGCCCCTGGATTGGTCGCCCGGCATGGAGACCTATTGGGGAGTGACCAGGCGGTTTCCCATCGGACCGATTCTTGGCATCACGCCGTTCAACTTTCCCCTCAATCTCGTCGTCCACAAAGTGGCTCCGGCCTTGGCCGCGGGCAATGCCATTCTCATCAAGCCCGCTCCTCAGACTCCGCTGACGTCCCTGTTATTGGGCGAGGTGCTGGTGCAGGCCGGCGTGCCGCCGGGAGGCCTCAATGTGCTGCCCTGCGACAACAGGGTGGCGGAACGCTTGGTGGTCGATCCGCGATTTAAGTTGCTCAGCTTCACCGGAAGTGCGCCCGTCGGGTGGATGTTGAAGGCCAAGTGTGGAAAGAAGAAGGTGGTGCTTGAACTGGGCGGCAACGCCGCGGTTATCATCGAGCCGGATGCAGACTTGGAGTATGTGGTTCAGCGCTGCGTGACCGGTGGATTTACGTATTCCGGGCAAACCTGCATTTCGGTTCAACGGATCTTTGTGCATGAGTCGGTGGCGGACGCCTTCACCGAGAATCTGGTGGCTCGCGTCCAGGTATTGTCGACCGGAGACCCGGGTGAGGAAGCCACCGTCGTGGGTCCCCTGATCGATACGGGCGCAGCCCAGCGTATTGAGGGATGGATTGGGGACGCTGTCGCGCAGGGCGCTCGTCTTCTCACCGGCGGGTCGCGGGTCGGTCCGGTCGTGCGCCCGACGGTCTTGTCCAACGTGACCGCGACGATGAAAGTGTCTTGTGAAGAAGTCTTCGGCCCGCTGGTGACGATTACCCCGTATCGCGACTTTGAGACGGCATTGCGGGCGGTGAATCAGTCGGAGTATGGACTGCAGGCCGGCATTTTTACCAACAACATCGGACGCATTTTCCAAGCCTTCGAGGAGTTGGAGGTCGGCGGTGTGCTGGCGAATGAAATCCCCACGTTCCGGGCGGATCACATGCCCTACGGCGGCATCAAGGATTCCGGGATCGGCCGCGAAGGCCTCCGCTATGCGATCGAAGACATGACTGAACCCAAGCTACTGGTCATCAACCTGCGTCGACCCTGAACCGCCCGCAAACAGGGCAAAAACCCCGGCCGCCATATTGCGGATGCGGAACAAACTTGATACAACTTTCGCGCATGTCGCCGGGTGATTTCGAGTGTGGGACCGGGCCGTTGACCATTCTTCGGGTGCTCCAGGCGGAGTGATTGCAACGAGGAACAAGGGGAGAGTACATGGTACCAACACACATGTTTTTGACGAGGGGCGTCGGGGTGCACAAGGAAAAGCTGGCTGCGTTCGAGCAGGCCTTGCGGAGCGCCGGCGTGGCCTATTGCAACCTCGTCAGTGTATCGTCGATTCTCCCGCCCCATTGTAAAATTCTTCCTCGGAAGCGCGGCGAAAAGTTTCTTAATCCTGGTGAAATCACGTTTTGTGTCATGGCTCGTTCTGAGACGAATGAACGCAATCGGCTGATTTCCGCGTCCATCGGCTTGGCGATTCCGACCGACCGCGATACGTACGGCTATCTTTCCGAGCACCATGCATACGGTGAAACGGATGAAGAATCCGGTGAATATACGGAAGACTTGGCGGCACAGATGCTCGCCACGACGCAAGGGATCGAGTTCGATCCTGATGTGGCGTGGAAGGAACGCGAGCAGGTGTTCAAGATGGGCGGAAAGATCGTCAGAACCCTCAACATCACGCAATCCGCAGTCGGCCGGCCGAACCGGTGGACGTGCGTCATCGCCTTGGCGGTGTTTATCCCCACGGAAAACATTCCCAAGAGTCTTCGGAACAAGGCCTAGCGTCTCCCATGGCGCTCCCGTCCGGGTGGCTTGGTCAAGCCGACAATTTCCTCGGAATCGACGAACCCTGGTGCCATCCGGACCAGGCGGGAGTCTACGTGCTCCCGGCTCCGTACGAGCACACCTCGAGTTATGTCCTGGGGTCGGATCGGGGACCCTCCGCCATCATTGAAGCGTCCCAGCAAGTCGAGCTGTACGATGAAACCTTGCGCGAGGAACCTTATCGCGAATGGGGTGGTGTGGCGACGGCCGCGACGTTGGAGCTCGGCGGGCGTATCGACGGACACGCGGTGCAGGCGATTCAGGATTTTGTGCAGCCGCACGTCGGCCGAGGGAAATTCCTTGTGACGCTGACCGGGGAACATACGGGAGCGTTGGGCGCCATTCGCGCCCATGCCCGGACGTATTCGGATATGTGTGTCGTGCAAATTGATGCGCACGGCGATCTTCGCCAGGCCTACCAGGACAATCCCTATAGTCACGCCAGCGTCATGGCGCGCGTGGTTCAGGACGGGTTGCCGCTCGTGCAGGTCGGTATCCGGTCGATCAGTCCGGAAGAAGTGGATCTCATCGACAAGACGCCACGGATCAAGACATTTTTTGCCGCGTCGATTGTGGACCCGTCGGGACCGTATGAAGGCCGGGCGGCACGCTGGATTCCCGAGGTGCTGGCGGCGTGCACCGGACCGGTCTATCTCACCTTCGATTGCGACGGGCTCGATGCCTCGCTCGTGCCGGCGTTGGGGACGCCTGAACCAGGCGGACTAGGCTGGTACGATACCCTGGCGCTGGTGACCGCGTTGGCGAAGGGGCCGGGGATTGTGGGGATGGACATCAGTGAGATCGCCCCGATCGAAGGGTTCGTCGCTCCGCAATTCAGCATCGCCCGCTTGATCTATCGCATGCTGGGTCGTATTCGTGCCGGCCGGCGCGTGCATTGAGTCTCATCGTGTGAAGCGTCGCTCGTTGGAGAGCGGACTGTATCGTCTATGACGTAGAACACAGGTAATGACAGATCTTTGTCCGTGATTTTCGGCCGAGGCTGCTGTCCATACCTTCTTTGCGAGATACGAAATACGCTGCACGAGAGACTGCTCACACGAGTTCACTCCCCGCCATGCGGATCAATAAACTATTCACCGAGCAGGGGCTGTGCTCGCGCAGAGAAGCCGATCGACTGATCGCGGAAGGACGCGTCACCATCAACGGTCTGGTCGCCAAACTCGGTGATCAGGTTTCGCCGCACGATGTCGTGGCTTGCGATGGCGTAGTGCTGCAAAGGGCCAATCGCCCCGTCTACCTCAAGTATCACAAGCCGGTTGGTGTGACGACGACGACGGAGTTGCACGTTCCGCGAAACATCATTTCCGAAATCCGGCATCCCGAACGTATTTTTCCCATCGGTCGGCTCGACAAAGATTCCTCGGGCCTGATCCTCTTGACCAACGACGGCGATATCGTCAATGAGATTCTACGGGTCGAGCATGGGCATGAACGGGAATATCGCGTGGAAGTGGACCGAGAGTTCGATGAAGCGTTCCTTGCGCGGATGGCACAAGGTGTGGTGATTCTGGGCGCGCGCACACGCCCCTGTACCGCGACGCGCCTCGGCGCGCGCCGGTTCCGGATCGTGTTGACGGAAGGGCGCAATCGTCAGATTCGGCGTATGTGCCAGGCGCTCGGGTATCGAGTCGTCTTGCTGCATCGTGTGCGGATCATGCACATCACGGTGGAGGGGCTGCATGCGGGGCAGTGGAAAGATCTGAGCGAAGAGGAACGCGGGCGACTCTTCCAGGCGCTTGGCCGGTCGGTCGAGCCCACGCGGTGATCGCAGAGTGAAGCGCGCGTTCAGTCAGCGCGCAGCGCCGGATTCGAGCCCTCGCCGGACAGGCGCAGGGGGGGCATCGGAAGGAGCGGTCTCGTTCGGCCTGGAGGAGGGAATCGGGGGCGCCGCCTGGCTGCGGCCGAGAAACAAATTCAATAAGGCAATGAAAAAACTTCCCCCCACGATCCAGTACCCTGTGGTCACAATTGTTTTGGTCCCTTCGTCGCGCATGTCCTTGGCGACTTCCGCCACCGTCTCCAGCAGGCGGTCCAGCGCGAGGCTCACCTGCATGACCTTCGGGCCCCCGTTGTCGGCTGCATGGATTTCGGCTTTGCGCCGAAGTTCCGTCGCTTCCGCCGCCGATCCTGCCCGCCACTCCTGCGACAGCAGATCGATAGTTTTGCTGGCGACATGGAAGTATTGGTCGAGACTTTCACGAACCGCTTGAATGTCTTTTTCTTCGCTGCGTCCGCTCCGTGAGACGCGAAGGCTCGCCGACGCATACCGATCCACCGCATGTTGAATTCTCGCACGTTGAGACGGGAGGGATTCCGTGATCCGTTCGAAGACGGTTTGGTTTTCCGCCTCCAGCGATCGAATGATCGTGTTGCGATATCGGATCACGTCGGCGGAGATATGCGCGAGGTCTGCCGCACCGAGCGTGTACTCGGCGTACATGATCCGGAGGTCCTGGTCGATGCGGCTGAGGGCCTGGCCGCTCACCCATCCCAAAGCTGCGATCAAGATGCTGATGATGAGTTGGTTCGTCGTGGGAAAGGATAATTTGAAGCGTGTTGCCAATGACACAGGTGTTCCTTTCGTCAGGCTACAGGCGAACTCTCGCGTCAGTCTAGCAGATCGCACAGGAGGAAAGAAGCCGAGGTCGTTTTGGCGCAGATCGCACCCTCAGTCCAGCACGACCCGACGTTCGACCAACTGGCTGACCTCGGGGTCGTTGGAGACGAAAACGACCGACCAGGGTTCCTCTTTGGCGCACAGACGGCGGAGCAGGGTGAGCCTGAGTGTCGGTTCGATATTGTGGAGACTGCCGTTAAAGATCAACAGGTGCGGCCGGGTCACGATCATGCGAGCCAGGAGAATGCGGAGGACCTGGCTGCGGGTCAAATTAGCGCCGTTCCCATGCACGAGTGTCTCCAAGCCCTGGGGCAATGCGTCGATTTCTTCTTCAAGCTCGGCGAATCGAAGCGCCCAGCTGAGGTCTTCGAACTGAATCGATGGGCGTCGGAGCGTCACATTTTCTTCCAGGGTGCCGTCGAAGAGGGTGGGATGGGAATCGAGCATCAGGCCCCGACAGCGGTTGACGTAGGTGAGGGACACATCGCGAAGATCGATGTCGTTGTAGCGAATGACTCCGCCGGTCGGAGGATAGACGCCGGCGAGGAGGAGCGCGAGGGATGTTTTGCTTCGACTAGTGCCTGAGAGCACGCTGATCTTTTCCCCCGGCAGAACTTCGAGGCTGAAGTGGTCGAAGAGCGGCTGTCCGTCCGGCGCGGCAAAGGAGACGTCTTTGCAGGTGAGGCGCACACCGTGCTCGGTGGGATCGGGAAGCCAGGAGGCAATAGGGCCGGAGACTTCCTCTTTCGGCATTTCGAACAGGGTGGAGAGTTCATGTAGCGAGGTGGCGACAGAGATGGCGGCATACATGCGTCGGGCGACGGTGTCGAGATTGAGCAGCAGGGTCCCGACGATGACCTCTGCCGCGACGAATTGTCCCAGGGTGATATCGCCCACCGACAGCAGCCAGCCGCCCAAGCCGATCATGCCGCTGTGGGCGAAGGCCTGAAACACGACCGCACTTTGATACTGCCCGCCGGTCAGAATATCCGATCGTGTTTTCCGTGCCAGGACATAGGCTTCGACGAGACCGTCGGTTTTCTTGAGCAGCAGCGGGAGGCTGTCGGTGGATTTGAAATGGAGCCGGTTGATCCCGATGTCTTGCAACCAGTGAAAGGTCCGGTAGTGCAGCTGCGAGACCCGTTGGGTGATGTGAAGACCTCCGCGGCCGAAAAAAGTCAATACACACGCATAGCCTGCGATCAGCAGGAGGTTGTAGCCGAGAAAATAGGGGTGATACATGACCAAGATCGTCATGCCGATCATGCCGGAGATCGACACGTTGACGAAGTCGACCAACATCGCCATCAGCGCACGCGGGAGCAGCTCGGCCTCGATGAACGTATTGGTGTGCTGGGGCAAAAAGACGCTTTCACGGAAGCGCGGGAGGACCTCGGTAAAGGCGAGGGCCAGACGTGTGTAGATTCGTTGCACCAGTACTTCCACGGCCCGTCCCTGGAGCACGCGGAATGTGCCCATGAGCAGCAGTGCCGCAAGCATCGTGGCCACGAGCGTCACGATCATGATCGGTTGGATGGCGAAGGCAAAGGTGTTCACCAGTTCCTGCACGGTGAGCGGTACGATGAGCGCGAGGAGTCCGATGGCGACCGCGTAAGAGGCGACGATGGCGAGAATGCGGCGTTCGAGCCCGATCAGGAGATTGAGGCGTGCGAGAATGGTCCAAGCTGAGGCTGTATGGATGGCGGGTTGGGAGACCTTGTCATTCACGCGTCGGCTCGTATCGAGCAGCTATGGGCGCAGTGTGGGTGATTGCGCACTCTGTGTCAAGGCTCACGCGCCGGTCGTGTGTGCGAGCAGGAGTCGGAGGTGGACGGAGGCGGTGGAGCGCATTAGTTCAGCATGATTCGTCGGTCGACATGTGGAGTCAAATTTGGATCGTTCGACACGAAAATCACCGACCAGGGTTCTTCCTTGCTGCAGAGCCGGCGGAGGATGGTCTCGCGCATCGCGGGATGCATGTTGTGAAGAATTCCCTCGAAAATGAGGAGTTGCGGGCGACCCAGGATCGCCCGGGCGACCAGGATGCGCGCAATGTGCGTCGGGGCGAAAGCTTTGCCGGCCGTTCGGACGTGGGTCTTGAGGCCCTGGGGCAGGGCGTCGACCTCTTCTTCCAGCTCGGTGAAGCGCAACGCCCATCGCACGTCGCTGTAGGGGATATACTCCCGCCCAAGCACGATATTCTCTTCCAGCGTGCCTTCGAAGAGCGACAGTCGTGAGTCCAGAATAAATCCTCTGAACCGATTGACAGCGTCCAGATCGAGGTGGCGCAGGTCGATGCCGTTGTAGCGGATCACGCCGGCGGTCGGTGATTCCAAGCCACCCAGGATTCGCGCCAGGGTCGTTTTGGCCATCGTCGACCCTGCATAGATGCCGACTTTTTCGCCGGGCGTGACCTCCAGGTTGAATTGCTCGAATACGGCCGGACCTCCGGCAGGGGCGAACGTCAGATCCTTGCAGGTGACGCGAATGCCGTGCACGGTCGGGTCCGGCAGGGGAATCGACAGCGTCGCGGTGTCCTGGTCTTTCGGCAGAGAAAACAGAAAGCCGAGTTCGGTCAAGGCGGTGAGGAAGTAATAGATATGCCCCATCCGTTTCACGACTCCGTCGAAGCTCGACAGAATGCCGCTCACCACGACTTCGGCGGCGACAAATTGTCCCAAGGTCAACTGGCCGATTCCCAGTAACCAGCCGGCGGTGGCGATGAGGCCGCTATGCACAATCGCCTGCCATCCGAGCGATCCCAGATATTGCCGGATCAGAATGCCGAATCGGGTTCTGCGCACATTGACGTAGGTGTCGACAAGGTGGTCTGTTTTTTTAATCAACAGCGCCTGACTATCCGTCGACTTGAGGTGGAGCAGGTTGTAGGCGATTTCCTGGAACCAATGCAGCGTGTCGTACTTGGCGTGCGAGAGTTCGAGGTCGGCCTTGGGCCCGCCGTGACTCATGAGAAAAAACACCGCGTTGAACCCGAGCAGCAGAATCGCGTTATACAGGAGGAAATAGGGGTGATAAAAGACCAGAATCGTCATGCCCACCGCGCCGCCGACGATCACGTTGATGAGGTCGACTAACAGGACCGAGACGGCCCGCTGCATGAACATGGTTTCCATGAAAAAATTTGCGAACCGCGGCTCGAATCCCTGGTAGCGCAGATGCGGGAGCTGTTGCGCCATCGCAATGGCGACGCGGGCGAAAATGCGGCGCTCCAACACTTCCACCGCGTAATACTGCAGGGCTCGAAACGCGCCGACGAAGAGCAGGGCCGCGACCATCACCACGGCCAACGTGACGATGGTGATGGGCTGCAGCGCGAAGGCAAACGTGTTGACGAGTTCTTGAACGGTCAGCGGTACGATCAGCGCGAAGAGCCCGATGGCGATCGAATAGGAAAAGATGAGGCCCAGGATCCGCCGTTCGAGACGGAAGAGGAGGCCCAGGTGGCCGACCACCGTTTGGAACATGTTGCTTTGGTTGCCGGAATGATCCTGGGCCATGCTGGTACCCTTGCTACACCTGAGTGGGCCCTGTGTGTTCTACGGCCGCCTCATGATCCGGCGCAGTGTCCCTGCAGACCGATGAGGATCGTTAAAACCTATCAGAGAGGGCCCTAAATTGCCACTACCTGGAGAAGCTTGCGCCGACCCGATAGTTGACCGGCACGGCGGAAGGCTGGCTTCGCGCCCATGAGCCTGTGGCCCACTGGTACAGCGCCAAGGCCTTCTGATAGTCGGCTTTCGCCCGCACGAGTTGCATCTCCGAATCGACGGAATTCCGTTCACGGAGGTTCACAAAGAGGACGCTGGTGGCCCCCAGGCTGAAGCGGAAGCGCTCACCCTCCTCCAGGGTCCTGGCCATGCGAAGCGATTCCGCGGCCGCCGCGACCCGTTCTTTCGCCCGCTCGATCGCCGACAACGCATTGTCCACGTCCACCACGACCTGCTGTTCCCGGTATTTCTGCACCAGCACCAGCCGATCGGCTTGCGCCTGGGCTTCCATCACCTCGCCGCGGCTTCGGCGTTGCAGGATCGGGATGCGCAATTCCGCCCCGAAACGGTAGCCCAATCCGAGGACGAATTTTTCAGGGGCGCGTGCCGGCGCGGCTTCCAGATCGAGGCTGGGTAGGAGGTTATTTTTGGCGAGTTCCAAGTCGATGTTATTGACCTTCGCTTCGATATCGACTTCGCGAATCTCCGGCCGGTCGGTTTTCGCCTGCAGTTTGTCGGCCTTGACGGTTTCCGATGTCGGAGGTGCGGCAGGCGGCGGAAAATCGGGTACCCGCTCAAGTTGCGGCGTGGTGGGGGTTTGGTTTTCCCAGAGGAACATCGACATTTTGTACTGTTCTTGCTCCACGGCCCGCTGCGCAGCAATGGAGACTTCACGGCGTCGCTGCACTTCCTGTCCCGCTTCGACCACGTCGAGCGGCGCCACGGCCCCCGCTTTGGCACGGCCTTCGACCTGCCTCAACCGCTCTTCGGCGATCCCGAGGGCTCGACGTTGCACATCAACGAATTTTGCCGCGGAGACCCAATCCCAAAACTGCGTCGCGGCGGCCAGGAAGAGATCCTGGCGTGTTTGGGAAATCTTCACCTCGGCCCGGGGATCGGCTAATTCGGAGCGTTGGAGCTCCGCATGTTCCGGATTGATCATCAACCCTTTCAGCAGGGGTAAGAACCCGCCGAGAATCACTTGTTGACCGTTCCCGAACGCGAGATCTGGAATCTTGGCGTCGCCAATGGATTGCCGGATGCCCGCGCTGCCCCGGAACCCCCAAGGCGTGCGCGCTTCCACCAGGGTGTCGTTGAAGCCGACGCTCTGCGTTTTGGTGGTTCCCTTATCGATAAATCGTTCGATTTCTGTATCGTTGACGAGGACGGGTTCGAAGGCGCCCAGGGCTTTGAGCATTTTCCCTCGGGCCGATGTTTTTTCGGTGCCGGCTCCCTTCAGCAGCGGATGGGACCGATCGATCCAGGCATGGACTTCGTTGAGCGAGAGCGGAATGGGCGGGAGGGCCTTCGATTTTGAAGCCTCCTCGGCGGCTGGACTTGTATCCGGCACCCAGCACAGCGCACAGGCTGTGATGACCAATATCCCGGCGTAGTTTCTCATGAAGCGCGCTCCTTTCTGCGTTCGAGGGAAAAAGAATCGGCGTCGAGGAATCATCGCCGCTCCCGCGTGGGCCGGGAATGTGGAGCTGGTTACTTGGCCCCGCGACCGGCTTTGGGCAGGAGGGTGTCGATCAGGCTCGGAGGCCGTTCCTGATAGTCGGGCGGGAAGAGATTAAACCGGCGCCACAGTTCGTACCAGAGCGGGACGCGGTTGAGGATGACCCATCCCATGGCTTTGGTCCCCTGTCGGACATGTTCTTGCGGCGGCCAAGGGCGTTCTTCGAGGTCGGGCACGACCCAGAAACGGAAATTGCCCTTCCCGTCATCGACCTGGTCGATGACCTTGATGACGCCGTTATAGGTGCCGGCCATCATTTCCGGCCAAGCTGGCAACGGGATGGCAGGGATTCCGTAGAAGAGAACCTTCACTTTCCGTCCGACGTTCAGCAACGGAGCATCGATCCCGTCGGCGACCATTTCTATCGCCTTGTCCGTGCTGCTCGGAGAAATTCTCACGAGCTTGTCCCCGGGCCGCACGGTTTCGCCGGCTCCGGCCTGCGCCATTTTCACCACGGTGCCGTCGATCGGTGACAGAATCCGGCTGGCCACGCGCCGTTGGTTGGCATTGGAGAGTCGTAACGAGACGTCCGCGACTTGATCGGCGGCCCGCGCGGCTTCTCCGATCGAGGCATCCCGCGCCGCCTCCGCATCGAGCAGGCGTTGTAGGACTTCCGCGCTCACCTGTTCTCGTCCGAAGCTCAGCGCTTTCATTCCTTGTTCGGCGGCAGCCAGGTTGGCCTGTGTCGCTTGCAGATCCGCTTTGCTGGCGATGGCGGCTTGAATGGTGAGTTCCAGTTCGCGTTGGGAGACCAGCCCTTGTTGCGCCAATTGCTGGTGCCGTTCCACGTTCAGCTCGGCTGTGGCGACCGCAATCTTCGCAGCTTCGATTTTTTGTCGTGCTTCGCGCACCTTGCTTTCCGCCTCGAGGACGCGCGCACCTGCCGACGGGACGGCGGCCTTCACGAGGTTCTGCATTTCCTTGATGCGCTTATCGAGTTGATCGGCTCGGCTCAGCGCGGCTTTTCGGGTTTGCTCCAGTGCCTGCTTGCGTTGTTCCAGGAGGCTCAGCAGATCCGGAGCCATGAAGTTCGGGTCATAGTCGTCAAGTTCAAGAATTACGTCGCCGGCTTTCACCCGTACGCCTTCGAAGATGTGCCATTTCTTGATGCGGCCGGTGATCTGGGCTTCGACATCCTGGGGCCGCTCAAAGGGAGTGTAGGCTGAGAGTTGTCCGGTGACGGTGATGGTTTGGGTCCAGGGGACGAACGCCACGATGAGCATGAAAAAGGTGACCAGGAGGATGGCCAGCCGGGAAGAGAATCGAAGCCGTTCGGGGATTTGGACCGCTTCCCACGATTGCAGTTTGGTCGAGGTCGCCAAATCATCGACGGCCATCTCGTCCAAGCCCGTGCGCTGGGTGACCAGAGAGCGAAATCGCGTTTTGAGCCCTTCACGAATGCGCTGCACGTGACCCCTCCACGGTTTGGCCGATCATGATGAGCCGCACCGATTGCCATAATAGTGGAAGACAACGGAGTTGGTCAATTCAATGTCGTGTTACGTAACGGCTCAACTTGACCCTTTGGCGTCAGAACGGCTATGGTTCGCCGCATCGTCGTGTCCTTCAGCCTGAGGTATCGCATCCATGTCGAAAAGCCGTAGCGCCGCGCGCGCATCTGTCGGGGTGTTGGGTGGGAGCACATCGGATTTTCCGATTCTTGAGAAGGCTGTGGCCATGCTCACTGAGCTTGGCATTCCCAGCGAACTATTAGTGGTGTCGGCCCACCGCACTCCTGATCGCCTCTTCGCGTATGCCGAACAGGCGGTTGAGCGGGGGATTCAGGTGATTATTGCCGGTGCCGGGGGAGCGGCCCATCTCCCGGGGATGCTTGCGGCGAAAACTCCGCTGCCTGTCATCGGGGTGCCTATTCCGACTGAACATCTCCGGGGGGTGGATTCGTTGCTGTCCATCGTCCAAATGCCGCGAGGGATTCCGGTTGCCACCGTGGCGATCGGCGGGGCCGAAAATGCCGCGATTCTAGCCGCACAAATTCTGGGATTGCAGTCGCCGAGCATCAGGCAACGCGTTGAAGCATTCCGCACGGCCCAAACGCAACGTGTGCTCGATTCCCAAGACGACGCCCGGTTGTCTCCTCCCTTCCCGATGAAACGACGCGTCCAGACGGGCCGTCGACGGTGAACGTGACCGTCATCGAGCCCGGTGCAACCCTGGGGGTACTTGGAGGCGGGCAGCTGGGTGCCATGTTCGCCGTCGCCGCCAGACGGATGGGGTATGCGACTGCGGTGTGGGACCCAGACCCCGAGGCCCCGGCGCATCGCCTGGCCGACCATTCACTGATCATGCCGTTCGAAGATACCGACGCCCGCCGGGCATTCACCCGACTGGTACGGGCCGTCACCTATGAATGGGAGAACATCCCGGCTGATCTGTGCGAACAGTTGGAGTATGACGTGCCGGTTCGCCCCTCCAGCCGCGTACTCCGAGTGATTCAAGACCGGATCGAGCAGAAGACGTTCTTGCGAGCGCAAGGATTGGCCGTGCCGATGTTTTCCGCCATGACCTCGCCTGAGGAACTCGACCGGCAGGAAGGTCTCGGCTATCCCCTGGTATGTAAGACCGCCACTGCCGGGTATGACGGCAAGGGGCAATGGAAAATCACGCGGGCGGAGGACTGTTTCGCGGTGCAGCAGGAATTGGCCAGGACCAGGCGACCGGGCTCGCGGTGGATCCTCGAAGAATGGCTGCCCTTCGAGCGCGAACTGTCGATCCTGGTTGTGCGAGGGGCGGACGGGGCGTCGCGGACCTATCCATTGGTTGAAAATGTGCATGAAGACGGGATTCTTCGCCAGACCACTGTGCCTGCGGATGTGCCGGCGGCGGTCGCCGGGCAGGCGGCGACTATGGCGAGCCAAGCGGTGGACGCGTTGGATGGGGTCGGGGTCTTTTGCGTGGAACTCTTTCTTCTGTCCGGTGACCGGCTGTTGATCAACGAGGTCGCGCCTCGCCCCCATAATTCCGGTCACTATTCGTTGGATGCCTGCACGGTGTCGCAGTTTGAACAACAAGTGCGAACGGTGTGCGGCCTGCCGCTCGGAGAAATCCGTCTGCTCAGTCCCGCCGTCATGCTCAACCTCATCGGGGACGATGTTCGCCTGGCGACTGGTGCTCCCGCTGTGCAAGACCTGTTGCGTGAGCCGGGTGCCGTCGTGCATCTGTACGGAAAGCGAGCGATTCGCCCCAAACGGAAGATGGGCCACGTGTCGTTCCTTGCCGCAACCCGGGACGAGGCGCTCGCCAAAGCCGCATCCTTCCGTGCACGACTGGTTCCGACGTCTGGTTAATTCGCCCACCTTTCTGAACAGATCGATCCGTCGTTGCGCTGTTGCTTGTTTCTCTCCGTTCGCCTTGCCTCCCGCCAACAGATTGTTCGATTTTGTGAGACCGGCCGTCGACGCCGACCGTTCATGGACAACACGTGAGTGTCCTTTCCTGCAATTGCGATGAGTTGCCGCGCGCTGGACGGGGTATAGGATTTGCTCAGCTACCGCCTGGGTCCCACTCATCCACGAAGGATTGGCATAGCGGTGAGTCTTTTCCGTTCCTCTTCCGAACTCGACAGAACCGGCCGTCACTCAACCGCGCGAGGGTTGGGCCGGTTGCTCTCCCATGTGCGAACCCGCACGATCTTTCTGCAGAGCCTGGTGTCCGGCATTCTCTCCTACGAACTCGTGGTCAGCGATGACACCGTCTTTGGGAACGCCGTCAGTCGGATGGTGGCGCTCGCGCTGATGCTGTTCAGTACCGGGATCATACTGTTGCCGAGGGCGGTGCTTGAGCGGGCCTGGTTTCCCGGTGCCTTGATCGGCATCAACACCTTGTTGGTCACGGGGACGATTTATCTCTCCGGCGCGGCGAGTTCGGAACTCTACCTGACCTATTTTCTTCTACTCCTGATCGCCTCATCCGCCCCCTCGCTCAAACAATTGCTCGGCCTCTCGATGATCATCTGTGCCGGGTATGGAGTGCTGGTATACGGACAGACGATGCAATCCGGTACCCTTGCCGTGGGACATGTGCTCGGGATTCCCGTGTTGTTGATCATGTCGGTGTTTTACGGGTTGACGCTTGAAACGGTGGCGGCCGAGCGACGTCGCAATCGTGTGTTGCGGGAAGATGTGCAGGAGTTGAAACAGTCCGAGCAGGTGTTGGAGGAACGACGGTCACAGCTGGAGACGCGTGTGCAGGGGTTGAAGCAAGGGTTGTCTCGCGCGAACCAGGAGATTCGTCAAGGGAAGGTGGAGCGGACAGGGTTGGAACGGCAGTTACGCGAGGCTCAAAAGTTTGAGGCGGTGGGCCGACTGGCGTCTCGATTGGCGCATGAATTTAATCACGTGCTGGCGGTGATCGGGAACCAGACGGGTGTCCTGGTGTCCCGGTTGAAGCCCGGGGATCCCTTGCATGGCCCGGTGGAGGAGATTTTTCGGAGCGGGGAGCGGGCGGCTGCGGTGACGGCTCAGCTGGTGGCATTGCAAGGGCATGAAACAACCGTTCGGGATACGTTGTCGCTGGGGCCGGCGCTCGCATCGATGCGCGAGACGTTTCACGGACTGCTTCCCGAACGGATCGATGTCCGTGTGCCGGATCCCTCGGTACCCCTCTTGGTGGAGATCGGGCACGATCGACTGGAATATCTGTTGCTCCATTTGGTGGCCAACGCCAGGGATGCGATGCCGAAGAATGGGCGGGTGGACCTTTCGGTGGAGGTGGTCTCCGGTGAGTTGCTGCCTGCCGAACAGTTGGAAAAGAATCCCCGCAAACGCATGGCGAGAATTTCTGTGAGCGACAGCGGCGGGGGGATGAATTCGGAAGTGCAAGCGCAGATGTTCGAGCCGTTTTATTCGACGAAGGAAACCCATGTAGGACTTGGGCTGACGCAGGTCTACGGGATCGTACGGCAGCACGGGGGGATGGTTGAGGTGCAGAGTCAGCCGGGACAGGGCACGACCGTCCGGATCTACCTTCCGCTTGTGGAGCGCCGGGGAGTGGTGCGTGAGACGCGTGTGCTCCGCGGGGCCGTGTCCAAGGGGGCGGAGACGGTTCTGGTGGTGGAGGAGGACGAGATTGCCAGGAAGCTGGCATGGTCGACGCTTCATTGTCATCGATACCAAGTGCTGGAGGCGGGGTCGGCGGTGGAGGCCTTACTTGTGGCCCAACAGCACAACGGACCGATTCATCTCACGGTCAGTCACCTGTCGATGGCGGAGATCAGCGGGCGTGAGTTGGCGAAGCGTTTAGTGCTTCAGCATCCGAAGATGAAAGCGTTGTTCGTCTCGGGGTTTTCCGATGACACGATCGTCAGTCATCGGGTGAACAAAAAGTATTTTTTGCAGCAACCCTATCGTCAGCACGATCTGGCCGAAAAGGTCCGTGAATTGTTGGATGCGTGAGCGCTGCTTCTTCGGAACGCTCCTGCGTCTGATGCGCGCGCCGTGGAATGAGTCGATGGGCGACAGCTAGTCACGCCAGGTTCTGGCACGAGTGGGTGCGAAGAAACGTATCTCGGGCCGTTTGAAGAAACCGATCAACAGCATCCCTGCGATAAAGCCACCGATGTGAGCGAAAAACGCTACCCCGCCTCCCTGCGACCCGAGGCTGGCTCCTCCGTTCAGTAACTGCATCACGAACCAAAATCCCAGGACAAGGCCGGCCGGGACGTAGGTCGTTCCCACGACCGGGGCCAACAGCAACACGCGAGCATGGGGAAACAGCAACAGGTAGGCGCCCAGGACGCCGGAAATCGCCCCGCTGGCGCCGACCATGGGAACCGTGGAGGTCGGGTCGGTGAGCGCATGGCTGAGTGCCGCCAGGATTCCGCAGGTGACATAAAACACGATAAATCTGACGTGTCCCATGATGTCTTCGATGTTATTCCCGAACACCCACAGGTACAGCATATTGCCGATCAGATGCATCCAGCTCCCGTGCAGAAACATGCTTGTGAACACGGTGGCATAGGGAGAAATGGCGGACACCTCCGGAGGAAGCGTCGCCTGGCCGAACACGATGGAGGGAATGGCGCCGAATCGATAGACGAACGTTTCGCCGATCACCGGATTCAGGGAGTTTTGATAGAGAAAGACGAGGGAGCAGGCGACGATGAAAGCGACGGTGATGATCGGTGTCCGTTCGGTCGGGTTATCGTCACTGAGCGGCAGCATCGCGATCTTTCGAAGCGCGGGCCGTCATGGGGCCGGGCGAGGGAGTCGGGGGTTGGACGGGAGTGACCCGTCGGCATGCAACGGAACCGAGAATCCAGCGGCATGTGTATGGCCGCCGCCGCCGAAGGATGCGGCGATGGTGCCTACATCGGTCCCATCTTCGCGTGAGCGCATGCTGTAGTACCGTCGTCCGTTGCGGTCGTGCCAGATGAGACAGAACGGATGGTCGGCAGATAGGCGCTCGCCGATTTGGCTGGTCAGCACGGCGCTGTAGACGGCCGGAATGGTCATCCCCTCAAATTGGACGAGCCTCGCATGGGAGGCCAGTTTCGTGACGAGTTCGTTTTCGTATCGAAGAATAGCCCGGCCTTCCCGTTCGAGTTCCGCTTGCTCGAAACTGCTCCACAGGTCAAAGTTGAACGGATAGGATGCGAGCGCCGCGCTGATTTCACGACTGTTCGGGAGGGCCCAGTTCCAGAGATCCTTGTCCTGAATGTAGCGCAAGAGCCAGGGGGCCGGCTCATCATGCGCCCATTCCCATCCCAGGACTGCGCCGGACTTCTTCAGGTCGAAGTAGGCATAGGGGAGGTCGGCCAGCGTTTGTTCGGCGGTAATGTGATGGTCTAAGACGACTAGGTTGGCTGCGTCTTTGGCCATGGCTTCAAGTATCGGCCGGGCATAACTGAAATCTACAATGACAACGCGATGTCCGGCCAGGTTGGTCGGTGGGGCTTCTCCATGCTTGACGGGGCGATATTCCGCGTGGGGATAACGACGCCAGATGGCCCAAGCTGCACCGAACCCATCCGCACATTCCGCGTGATACAGGATCAGAGTGGGAGGCGCGGCGGACCGGCCGCGCATGGTGGATGCACTCATACGCGCTTCACCATACCATGTCCCTTTATAGAGACTAAAGGGCTATCTCGTTCGAGCGGATGTGCGGCATCCCCCACCAATCTCGAAGGGGGTGGCGTTATGCCGTTACGGGTAATTGGTTGAGATGGTTGATCAGCTGCCGGAGGCGTCCGGCGTTACGGCGGTTGAACGAGAACGTCAGCCGCGCCAGATCCTTCAATCCCGGTTCATCCATCTCTTCCGGAAGGGACGGCCGTTGTTCGAAGGTCCCTTCCGAGAGCATGTCGTTGAACTGCCGCTGGAGGTTCTCGACTTGCGCGTCGGTGAGCGGGGTCTTCAACCGAATGGCCAGCTGTCGTCCAACGAAACGGAGCGAGTGATACCGTCGATAGAACGTGCGAATCTCCGTCACGGCGTCTTCTACATTATCGACGATGGTAAACAGCGAGAGGTCTTCGGGATTGATGAGGCGTCGCTCCAGCAGTTGGTCGGTAATGAAGGAATTCCAGTGATTCCAGTAGTCGCAGCCCGGGGCCTGAAGGCAGACGATGGGTTTGGGGTCGCTCTTGCCGGTTTGCACGAGAGTCATGATCTCGAATCCCTCGTCATGTGTTCCGAACCCTCCAGGAAAGAGGGCGATGGCATGGGACTCTTTCTGGAACATGAGTTTGCGGGTGAAAAAATATTTGAAGGTGACGAGTTTGGGATCATCGGCGATGACCGCATTGGCGCCCTGCTCGAAGGGCAGCATGATGTTCACGCCGAAACTGTGTTCGCGCCCCGCCCCTTCCTGCGACGCACGCATAATCCCGTCGGCGCCGCCGGTGATGGTCATGTACCCTTCTTCCACCATGCGGCGGGCGAACTGAAAGGCGAGTTGATAGTTGGGATCGTCGGCGGGAGTGCGGGCCGATCCGAAGACGCTGATTTTGAGGCGTTGCCGATAGCCTTGAAAGACTCTGAACGCGTGGCGCAGCTCTTTCAGCGCCCGGTTGACGATCTTCAGATCCAGGACATCCAGGTTCGATTCGGACAAGCGGATGACTCCGACGAGAATTTCCTTCATCAACGCTCCCTGGATATCGTCGTCGGGACGATCGAGCAGGGCCGTGATTTGCGAGAGAATTTCATCTTTCGTCGGCACCGGTTTGGAGCGGGTGGCAGGGGTTTTCATGGGTTAGTCACCTAAGGACGGTAATCTCCGGACGCGCATCGTCGGAGTGGGAAATCATAACAAGCCGGATAGCCTGACGCAAAACATTCATCGAAGGCGGGTTAGGAGAGGTCTGATGCCCGCGGTAGATTCTGTAGCACCCAAGCGCGAATCTTGGATTCATCGGAAGACGGGAGTGGCGCGAACTGGATGTCGACGCCCGGATACGTTCCGAGCATTCCCCGGTCTGCATGGAATTCCGGTTCATAACTGCTGTTGAGAATGGTGCCTCGCACGGAGAAGCTCGAATCCGTCCCGGGCAGCATGAACGAGAGGACGATCGTCGTCCCGGGCAGCAGCAGGGTGCGGCTTTCAATGAAGGCCCCCACGTGACTGAGCTGGCGGATGGTGGCGGTGTGTTTCGCGCCGTCTCCCTCGCCGTTCGTTACGCGGATCGTTGCGGGGAGACAGGTGTCGCACCGTTTCGGTGCCAGAGCCAGATCCCGCGCCGTCAGAATGCCGACCGGTTGCCCCTGTTTGGTGACGATCAGCAGCGAGGCTCCCGTCGAGGCCATCAGGCTGGTGGCATCATCTAAGATCTGATCGCATTCCACGGAATGCACGGGCTTCGACATGATCGATCGCACTTCCACGTCGTGCGGCTCCAATCCCTGGGCTACGACTTTTTTGACGATATCGCCCGACGTCATGATACCGAAAGTGGCCTCGCCGTCCTTGATCAGCAGGCAGGGCATTCGCTCCCGTTCCAGGAGCAGGGCGGCTTCGCTGACAGAGACATCCCCGGGAATCTGCACCACGCCGGGCGTCATCATGTGGGCCACCATAGGGGTAGAAAAATGAGTCGGTTTGTCACGGAGCATGGAGCCGGTCTTGGTCATGATTTAAGCCTGTTTCTCGCCGTGAGAGGGGCTGACATGTCGGCCCGGCGACCACCATGTCGAAAGAAAGTATAGCAGATGGATCCGCCGGATCATTTGCCCCATCTTCCCTTGTCAACCAAGAGGTTAGGCGCTTAGACTACATATAAACTATAGTCACTATGGTCGCTTCAAAATATGACAAATAGGAGCTGATGGAAAGCGAATTCATACAACGCGCGAATGCCCTCTCCACACTCGGTGCGGGGCTGTCGGTCGATGTGTATTCCCCCGATGTGTTGGAGCTCGTCCAGGCTCTCGGTGAGGCGGAACGGCATCCCGGCTATCTGGAGGTCTTCAAGGCAACGACCTCGGCCATGCGCTGGGTTCGGCGGCAGCTGCCGGGCATGCCGCTGACCTACCACGGTGAGGGACTGTGGACCACGCAGCCCAATTTCCCCCGGAGTAATTCCGGGCGGCACGGGGTCGCGGAGGCCTGTGCGCAGCTGGCCGCCCTGCGGAGCGCGTGGCTCAATCATGAATGCGCCACCAAGCAGATGGCGGGCTACGCATTCGGAACCTATTTGCCGCCGATCTATACGGAGCTGTCGGCAACCATGACTGCGGAGAACGTCAGCTTCTTGCAGGCGCGGGTCGACGCGCACGCGCGGCAGGATGGCATCGATCCCGCGCTCGTGCTGGTAGAGATGCCGCCGCTGACCTATTTCGGTTGTGGCGCCCTTGCGATCCCCCGGTTCTTCCGTCAGGTGACCGAGCAGACGGCGTGTGGCCTGGTGCTGGATATCGGACATCTGTGGACCGTGTATCGCTATACCGGTGCCTGGCGTCGGCAGACGGTCGAATCCTTCGTGGCCGAGTTTCTGGACGAATTTCCTATGGAGCGGGTGATCGAAATTCACGTCGCCGGGTTGGCTGAGTTTCCAACGCGTCCTGATAGCGTCACCGCGGCCGACGCGCCTGATCGGCCGTATTGGATCGATGCCCATGGGGCGCCCATCCCTGCCCTGTTGTTCGAGATGCTGTCCCAGGTGTTGGCCCATCCGCGACTCCGATCATTGAAGGGTGTGGCTCTGGAGGTCGATACCAAACCGATTGCGACGATTGTCGAAGAGTACGGGCGCTTCGTGACGCGGTTCGAGGCATCCATCACTGAGGTGCAACGAAACGGAGAGGCGGCATCGCTTGCGCCAAGTCATTCGGCGAACAATTCCGCCCTCGAGGTGCGGCCTCTTCTGACGGCGGATGAGCGCGCGGCATTACAGGGACAGTATCAAGCGTATGTGCACTGCGTGACGACCGGGGCGGATCTGGCTGGAATGGGAGACCTGTCTCTTCTTGGAGGATCGTGTGATGACCTGACCCGGTATCGTACGACCTATCTGCCCCATGAGTTGCTCCACTGGGGAGGAGCGTTGCGCGACATGTTTCCAAAGACGTGCGGCTTGCTGGCGGAGGCCAGGGTGTCGCTGGAGCAGTTTGTCTTCGCGTGGTTCAGCCGGCCAAGACCAGAGCAAGACGATTATGATTTCTTCCTGTTGAAGATCGATCGGTTTGTCGAGTTTGTGGAGCAATCGTGCCCGGCGGCGGTACAGAGCGCGAATGAAGAGGCGCAGGGGTTACGGGACGCCTATCGTACAGCGAATGAGCCGATCGGGTCGGTCGGGGAGCGCGCATGAATTTCTGGAAGACCCTGCCGCAGCCGATTCTCGGTCTGGCCCCGATGGATGGGGTGACCGATGCGGCCTTCCGTCGTGTGGTCGCCACTGAGGGGCGTCCCGACATTACCTTCACCGAATTCACCAACGTCAACGAGATCTGCCGAGGGCCGGATCATCTGCTGTCGTCGCTCATTTACAGCGAGATGGAGCGGCCGATTGTGGCGCAGCTCTATGGCAAGGATCCGGAGCAGTTTTACCGCGCGGCGCAGGTGGTCTGTGAGCTGGGGTTCGACGGGCTCGATATCAATATGGGGTGCCCGTCCAAGAGTGTCGCCGCGTCCGGATCCGGGGCGGCGTTGATCAAGACACCGGAGTTGGCCCATGCCATTCTGCGCGCCGCCCGGCACGGCTTGGAGGATTGGGCCGGTGGGCAATCCATTCATACGTTGGGGTTTAAGCCGTCCCGCATCGAATTCATTCACGAATTGAATTGTCGCCGTTCCGGCTCTCCTGTCGTCTCGCGCCGGCTACTCCCGCTCTCTATCAAAACGCGGCTCGGATTTGACTGTGTGGTGGTCGGACGATGGGTGGACCATTTGTTGGCAGCGCGTCCCGCAGCGATCACGGTGCATGGCCGGACTCTCCAGCAGATGTATCGTGGCGCTGCCGACTGGTCGGCCATTGCCGAAGCGGCGAAGCTGGCGCGCGGGACCGAGACGTTGATGCTGGGAAACGGCGATCTCAACAGCTTGGTTGATGCGGTACGTCGTGTGGCTGAGAGTCAGGTGCAGGGTGTCTTAGTGGGACGGGGGACACTCGGTTCCCCATGGTTTTTCCGTGAAAAGGAGCAGGCACGGCGGGCATTCCACGAGCAGCAGGATCTCGCCATGCTTCCCGCCGCGTCCTGGGAGCCCTCCGTCTCATTGAGTCATCGCATGCAGGTCATGGTGGACCACGCGCGGCAGTATGAAGCCATTGCTGGGGTAGAGCGCTTTCGCAGCCTTCGCAAACATCTCGGGTGGTACTGCAAGGGGTTTCCCCATGCGGCGGCCATGCGCGCGAAAATGTTCGGGGTGTCGACGGTGCAGGATGTGGAGCGCATTGTCGCGGAGTTTTGCGTGGTTCCCTGTTCGGGAGATGTGGCCCCGTCCGAGTCTCCGGCGCCTTCCGTTCATCTGCCTTCCCCCTGCGCGTCTTGACCCATGCGATTGATTCTTGCCTCGACATCTCCACGTCGGAAAGAACTGTTGGCCCTATTGGGCCTGCCCTTTGAGGCCGTCGCGCCGCCGTTTTTCGAGGAGGTCACGTCGCATGGGCCTGCCGAGCAGCAGGCGTTGACGTTTGCGGCAGGCAAGGCCTGCTCCTGTCTCCCGCTCTGTCCTGACGCGCTCATTCTCGGGAGCGACACCTTGATTAGCCTCGAGCAGGAAGTAATGGGCAAGCCCGTTGATATGGCCGACGCGGAGGCCATGCTCCGGCGGCTGGCCGGGCGGCCGCACAGGATCGTGACCGCCGTCGCGCTGGTCGGGCCTGGATCGGAAGTCTGTGCGGTTCGGCTCGCGACGGTTCTGGTCACGATGAAGCCCCTCAACGAAGCCGCACTGGCGGCCTATCTGGTCACGGGTGACAGTCTGGGCAAGGCCGGTGCCTATTCCATCCAGGGCGGCGGGGCGACGCTGATCGAGCGGATCGAGGGGGACTTCACCGCAGCCGTGGGGTTGCCGCTGCGGTTGGTCGCGGAGTTGCTGCATCTGCGCGGTATGTCCTGCCCCGTCGATATTGCACAGCTCTACGCCAGCAAGCCCTACCCCAACTGGGATCGTTTCGGTGCCTAGCGTCCTGTCTGCCTGTCGAGCGGTGTGAGATTGAAAAGGCCCTCCCAATCCTTTTACAATGCGCCCTTGTTCAGAGACGCGTCAGGGAGGTAGGCATGCGCGCTAATCGTGGCACAGAAGATCTGCGTGGGCAGGCTCACGCGGTGTTTGGACTCATCGTCGGAGCACTGGTGTTGGCGGCGAGCGGCCCGGTCTGGGCGATCGACGTCAAGTTGACCCCTGAGGACGCAAGGAAGGCGTTGGAGGCCGGCCGAGCGCCGATGGAGAAAGCCGACTCGCCGGAAGACGTGAAAAAAATTCTGCAACAAGCCTCGCTGGTGACGCGTGTGGGCGCGGACCCCGAGAAAGATCCCTGTGGCGCCAGCGCCATTCTCCGCACCAAACGGTATCGGCTTGAAGCGTTTGGGCGGCAGGAAGCGGCGGAATCCAAGAAGCAAAAGAAAGATGTGCGCATGCCCGACGAGTTCATTCAAAAAGTCGTGGATATGCCGAACATGGAAGTGGAAGTGCAGCTCTGCGGCGATGATGAATACTTTGCGGAGAAGGCCGACCTCGTGTTTCAGCAAAAGGGCAAGAATATCCGCCCGGTGGATCTCAGCCCGGCTGATCGCGGCAGAAAGAACGACGGTGCAGGCCCTGCGTATCGCTCGAGGTTCACGGCGCGGTTTGGGTATGACTCGTTCGACCCGAATGCTAAGACCACGGTCATTGTGACCTTGCAGGATGGGCAGACGATGCAGTTCGATGCCGATTTTTCGCAGGTGAAGTGACGTCGGCGCTCCGATGCGGGCCTGAGGCCCGCATCGGAGTCCTCGATGTGTTCCCCCCGAGCTCTCCACCCGGTTTTCTATCTGTTTCCCGCCCCACTCGGAATCGATCGCCGTACATCCCGGTTGAGTCGTCCAGTCGTGGCATGCATAATGAGCGGTATGGACAGGGACGATCTGCTTTCCCTCTACCGCCAGATGCTGCTGATCCGCCGGTTCGAAGAGAAATCGGCGGAGATGTACGCCCTTGCCAAGATTGCCGGGTTTCTCCATCTCTATATCGGTGAAGAGGCGATCGCCGTCGGAGCCATCGCTGCGCTCAGGCCGGATGACTATGTCATCAGCGCCTACCGAGACCACGGGCACTGTCTTGCGCGCGGGTCTGACCCCGGCAAGGTGATGGCCGAACTCTTCGGCAAGGCGACCGGGCTGTGCCAAGGCAAGGGCGGCTCCATGCACCTGGTGGACCTCGCGAATCGATTCATGGGCGGATACGCCATCGTCGGCGGGCACATTCCCCTGGCGACCGGGCTGGCTTTCGCCACGAAATATCAGAAGCAAGACCTCGTGACCGTGTGTTTCTTCGGGGAAGGGGCTGTTCCGAGTGGGCAGGCTCACGAAGCCTTCAACCTGGCGGCCCTCTGGAAACTTCCCGTGATCTTCATCTGTGAAAATAATCGCTACGGCATGGGCACGCCGGTGAAACGTGCCGTCGCCCTCTATGACAATGTGGCGGAGGCCGCTCGCTCCTACGGCATCATGGCCGAGCGTGTCGACGGCATGGATGTGTTGGCAATGCGGGCATTAATGCGCACCGTGGTGGATCAGGTTCGCGCCGGGCATGGACCGTTTTTCATCGAGGCGATGACCTATCGGTTCATGGGCCACTCGATGGCCGATCCCTCCCATGGCCATTACCGGAGCAAGGAGGAAGTCGAAGAACATCGCAGGCGGGACCCGTTGGTGCTGCTGAAGCAGCAGATCCTGGATCAGGCGCTCTGCGTGGAAGCCGACTTCAAACCTTTGGAGCAGGGGGTCGGGGAGATCGTGGCCGCTGCAGTGAAATTCGCCGATGAGAGCCCGTTTCCCGATCCGGCGACTCTCCATCACGATGTCATGGTGGAGGACTAGGTTCATCATGCTGCTGTCCTATCGAGAAGCGCTCAACCAGGCCATGAGGGAGGAGATGCGACGAGACTCGCGCATCTTTCTGATCGGCGAGGAGGTGGGGTACTACCAGGGCGCATTCAAGGTGACCAAAGGCTTCGTTGAAGAGTTCGGGCCGCAGCGGGTGGTGGATACACCGATCACCGAAGCGGGCTTCACCGGCTTGGCGATCGGTGCAGCTATGGCGGGATTGCAGCCGATCGTCGAGTTGATGACCATGAATTTCGGCATCGTGGCGCTGGATCAGATCGTCAACAACGCCGCCAAGATCCGCTACATGTCCGGTGGCCAACTGTCCGTGCCCCTCGTCATTCGCGGACCCGGCAGCGCGGCGCATCAACTGGGCGCGCAGCATTCCCAAAGCTTGGAGGCCTGGTTCTGCCATGTGCCGGGCTTGAAAGTCGTAGCGCCGTCCACGCCCCAGGATGCTAAGGGGTTGCTGAAGAGCGCGATCCGCGATCAGAACCCCGTGATTTTCATCGAGGCGCAACTGCTGTATGGGACAAAGGGCGAGGTCGCCGAAGGTGAGTATACGATTCCGCTCGGGCAGGCCGACGTGAAACGGGCGGGGACGGATGTGACGGTCGTGGCCTATTCCAAAATGCTGGTCGTTGCGTTGGAGGCGGCCGAGCAGCTCAGTCGGGACGGTCTCGACGTCGAGGTCATCGATCCCCGGACGCTCAAGCCGTTGGATCTCGACACGATCGTCGACTCGGTCAAGAAGACCGGCAGGCTGGTGATCGTCGAAGAAGGGTGGCGCTTCTGCGGCCTGGGGGCGCAGATTGCAGAGAGTGTCTATGCAGCCGCGTTCGACTACCTGGACGCACCGATCGTGCGCGTGACCGGCGAAGAGGTGCCCATGCCGTACAGCCGACCGTTGGAGGACGCGGCCATTCCGGACGCGCCCCGCGTAGTGGCCGCCGTGAAATCAGTCTGTGGTGCCGCATGAGACAGGGGCGACGCATCGTCCGTGGCAGGCTTCGGAGATGGTCCGCTTCCTGGAGGGGAATCCATGGCTAGTCGTGTGGTCATGCCCAAACTGACGGATACGATGGAAGAAGGGGTGTTGCTCGCGTGGAAGAAGCGCGAAGGTGAGCAGGTGCATGCGGGCGAAGTGATCGCCGAAATCGAAACCGATAAGGCGGTCATGGATCTGGAAGCCTTTGCCCCCGGCCTCCTGCGCAAGATCCTCGTCCGTGAGGGTGAGACGGTGGCCTCCGGCACGTTGATTGCGGTTATCGCTGACGCCGATGAAGACATTGCATCGGCTTTGTCGGACGGCGTGGTAGCGGCGCCGTCGATCGGCAATGGCCCCAAAGCCGGCGCAGCGGCAGTGAAAAGCGAAGGGCCGGCCCGGGCGCAAACGGTGCGTCCCGAGGGGGGACGGCCGTTCGCCTCTCCGCGCGCGAAAGCCCTGGCTGCTGAGCGGAGTATCGATCTCGCCACCCTCACCGGTACTGGTCCTGGTGGGCGCATCCTCGAGGAGGATGTCGTGGCGGCGTTGGCCCCTGCGACATCCCTGTTGCCCGTCGGGACAGATCAGCCGTTGAGCCAGATGCGAAAAGCCATCGCCCGGGCGACCGTCCAGAGCAAAGCGCCGGTGCCGCATTTTTATCTGACCGTCGAGATCGACATGGAACAGGCGGAGCAGGTGCGCGACGAGTTCAAGCAGAGCCGCCAGCCTCACCCATCGCTTACTGATGTATTGATCAAGGCTGCGGCACTGGCTATCCTGAGGCACCCGGAGGTGAATGTGTCCTTTACGGGTGACGCGATCAGGCGGTATGCGCAGATCGATATCGGCGTGGCCGTCGGCACGGAGGACGGGCTGATCACCCCGGTGATTCGAAACTGCGGCGAGAAAACGCTCGCGGAGATTTCCACAGAAAGTAGGTTATTGATCGAGCGGGCCAGGCAAAAGCGGTTGCAGCCGGATGAATATACCGGCGCAACATTTGCGATTTCCAACTTGGGGATGTTCGACGTGGACCACTTCATCGCCCTGCTCATGCCGCCGCAGGCCGCTGCCATCGCGGTGGGGGCGATTCGGGACGTACCGGTAGTGGCCAAAGGATCGGTGGTCGCCGGGCGACGCATGAAGGTCACCTTGTCGTGCGATCATCGGGCATTGGATGGACTCACGGGCGCGCAGTTTCTCAAAGAGTTCAAACGGGTGCTGGAGCATCCGCAGGAACTCGTGGCTCCGGTGGTCAAACCATGAGCTTCATTCAAATCGATCCTCGGTCCTCATCTGGAGAGAATCGGCCATCGGCCATCGCCCAGCAGCCATCAGCTCCACAATCCCGCCGCCTGCCGCCCTGGTTCAAGGTGAAACTTCAGACCGGCCCGGACTATCACGAGATTCGCAGCACCATGGATCGGCTTAATCTCCATACGATTTGTGAGGAGGCGCGTTGTCCGAACATGTGGGAATGTTGGAATGCGCGCACGGCGACGTTCTTGATTCTCGGCGATATCTGCACTAGGAGATGCCATTATTGCTCCGTGGCGACCGGTCGGCCGCATGCGGTTGATCGCGAAGAGCCGTTGCGTGTGGCGGAGGCTATTCAGGCACTCAATCTGCGTCATGCGGTGATCACATCGGTCAATCGCGATGAACTGGCAGACGGCGGTGCATCGGTCTTCGCCGACACCATCCGCCACATCCGGCGGTTGATCCCCAGCTGCACGATCGAGGTGCTCATTCCGGATTTCGAGGGCAACGAGGCCGCCCTTGCGGCGGTGGCGGCCGAACGGCCGGACATCCTGAATCACAACATCGAAACGGTGCGCCGTTTGGTTCCCTCGATCAGGCCGCAGGGGAAATATCAGCGGTCGATTGAATTGCTGGGCCGCGCCAAGCAGATGGGCATGACGACCAAATCCGGGTTGATTCTCGGCATGGGGGAATCGACGGATGAGGCGCGAGAAGTCATGCGCGACTTGCGAGCGGTCGATTGCGACATCATCACCCTCGGACAATATCTTCAGCCGACCAAAGCGCATCTCCCTGTCGCGCGTTTCTACCACCCGGACGAATTCGCCGCCTTGAGAGAAGAGGGGCTCGCCCTCGGCTTCCGCCACGTCGAATCAGGCCCGCTGGTCCGCAGTTCCTACCATGCGGAACAGCAGGTGGCGGGAAGTTGAACCAGTACGACTCCCAGACCACAGTCCGTCGAGCGGTCCGTCTGATGCCTGCGCTCAACTAAACCGGTGATCGCTGTTCAGGTGTCCGCCTCCGTTGTGTGCGTAGGCGGAATCGCGGCCGTCAGCAGTACCATGATATCGCCCCGTCGCAGGCCCTCGATCCGGTCCAAGTCAAAAATCGGAATCATGGACTTGTCTCGATACAATTGGAGCAAGAGGTCAGGCTTGAGCTGTTCCGGTCTCTTTCCGACTTCATCAGCGCGCGCTGGACGTTCGACCAGGCGGATATTCCCGCCGGCGGTCAGTAAGTCGTTCACATAGTGCACCATGTGTCCATGCTCGACGGCAGCGGCCAAAATATAGCCGCCGAAGGTTGCGGGCGACACGATGGCGTCGGCTCCTCCTTGGCGGAGGAGTCTGACGTTCTCCTCCTTCTTCGCGCTGACAATGATGCGCACGGTGAGGTTCAGGTGCCAAGAAAAAGAAACCAGATCATCAGCCGCGCCGGGGTAACGATGAGCGCATCCAGCAAGCGGGCGGCTGTCGACACGGGAACAATGTCGCCATAACCCACGGTGGTGATGGTGATCATGGTGACGTACACCACGTCGGAGAAGGACACATGGCCGTCGATCTGATCCCGCAGTCCGGTTCGATGTAGCCAGAGCAGGAGGAAGACCAGGACGAATAGGAGGAGGGCAAGCCCGAACCGTGCCGTCAAAGTTTGGAAGGGGGACCACGTGTCGGGGAGGATGATGACCCGGGGCGCCGCGCGCCGATGCTTCTTGGCCCGGGCAGGTTCCGCTCCGGTGGACCTATGCCGCTTGGTGCCGATGCTCACGGGGAGCCGAAGGCCGAGATGGACGGTGGGAGAACCCGCCGGTTGACCATCTCAGGCGACTGTGTGGCGAATGGGAGAGTCATGGCGTCGCGGATTTCGTCGGGACCTTGGCTGGCGAGGACTTGGCCATAAGCTCCCCCGCACGGATAAGACGAAATGTCGTCGCTGAGAGTGCTACTCATAATGCAACGCTTCAATCGGATTCATCCGTGAGGCTTTATTGGCCGGGTAGAGACCGAAGAAGATGCCCACGGCCAAGGAGAACAGAAACGCCACCGACACAGCCTGTGAAGAAATAATCGTCGGCCAACTGATGAAACGAGTGAGAATGCGAGCCCCGGCGACACCGAACAGGATACCGACCAGGCCGCCGATCGCGGTCAGAATAATTGCCTCGACGAGAAACTGCAGCAGAATGTGGGAGCGTGTGGCGCCCACCGCCATGCGAATGCCGATCTCTCTGGTGCGCTCCGTGACCGACACCAGCAAAATGTTCATGATGCCGATACCACCCACCAGGAGCGAGATGGAGGCGATGCTGAGCAGCATGACCATCATGGTGCGGCTGGCGCCGGCGACGGTCTTGGCGACATCCTCCATGGTGCGGATGGTAAAGTCGTTTTCCTCCGCCGGGTGAATCCGGTGTCGCGCGCGCAGGAGTTCGTTGATCTCTTCCACGGCGGCGGGAATGCTGTAGCGATGCTGGGCGGCGACCATGATGATGCCGACGGTGCCGAGGAATTTCGTGCCCAGGACTTTCCGTTCCGCCGTCGTAAAGGGCAGGACGACGAGATCGTCTTGATCCTGGCCGGACAGCGATTGGCCTTTCGGCGACAGGATGCCGATCACGCGTAACGGGACATTCTTGAGTCGGATCTGTGCGCCGATGATCTCCTCGCCTCGCTCGAACAAATTGTCCGCGACGGTTTTCCCCAGTACGACGACTTTGGCGGCGGTATCCTCATCGGTCTGCGTGAAAAAACTCCCGTCGGCCACCGGCCAGTTGCGCAGCTCGGTGAAGGTGGTGGTGGTGCCGAGCGCGACGGTATTCCAATTCTTATGTTCATGAATGGCCTGCAGGACCGAGCGGGACGCATAGGTGACGAGGC